>CAWKEC010000006.1:0-46099 GCA_963848625.1 uncultured Alphaproteobacteria bacterium | reverse complement strand
AGGAGCTGGTGACCAGCGCAACGCGCATCCGCCCTCCTACAAGCGAGACCGCTCCGCGCGGCCGAAGCCGCACATGCCCCATACGGAGCCAGCGCCACAAGCGGCGCGTCGGCGGAACCGCCACCCGACGGAACAGGTGAAACGGTCAAGCTTTACCCTCACGGCCACAACGGCAGGGACTCGATGCGATATCGATGGTGGTTCATCAGCCTGGCGGCGCTGGGCCTCACCCTGATCATCGGCGGGCTGGCGGTGGACGGCGCCTCCACCGCGCGGCGGCGCGACAAGGCGGCCGCGTGGCAGGCGCACTCCCTGCGCGTGCTGGCCGACATCCAGCGTGTCTGCGCCGGCATCCAGGATATCGAGCTGGGCCAAACCGGCTTTCGGCTGACGCACGACCCTGCCTATCTGAACCTGTGGCGCAGCACCCAGGCGCAAGTCCCCGGCCTGGTCCAGGCCTTGCGCGGGAGACATCCGACAACCCCCGGCAACGGACGCACATCGCCGCACTGAACCGTGAGCTCGCGTTACAGACGGACAGTCGTCGGCGCGGCCGGATCAGGCGGGCGGGTGAGCCTGCTGCAGACCATCCGAGGAACGCTGCAATCCATGGTGGACGAGGAGAGCCGCCTCCT
This sequence comes from uncultured Alphaproteobacteria bacterium, assembly GCA_963848625.1. Taxonomy (GTDB): domain Bacteria; phylum Pseudomonadota; class Alphaproteobacteria; order Rhizobiales; family Devosiaceae; genus Devosia_A. The sequence continues at coordinate 45,464 of CAWKEC010000006.1, read as the reverse complement.
TCGTCTGCGGTCCGATGCCGCGGCGAGGGCCGATCGCGCGGCCCTTCGGTCCGCTCTACGCTTTCGCCCTCTTGGGTCTGGCCGTGCTGATCGCGACGGTGCTTGCGGCCGCGCGGGCCTGGACTTTTTCGGCGCGAAACCGCCTCTCGGAGATCGAGGCCCTGGCCGGCTCGCAGATCGAGCTCAGCGAAGGGCGCCTGAGGCTGATCCAGGCCGCCGGCGGCGTCGGCGGCTTCGACTGGGACGTCGCGCGCGGCGAGGCGGCCTGCTCGCCGGAGTTCTACGCCCTGCTAGGCCTTTCGCCCGAGACGAGGATCGATCGCCAGGCGCTCGAGGCGCGGGTCCACATCGACGATCGCGCGCGCATGCTCCACGCCATCGAGACCGCCGCCGCCGAGGGCGCGGCCTTCGACGACGAATGCCGGATCGTTCGCGCCAGCGACGGCGCGATGCTGTGGGTAGCCTGCCGCGCGCGGCCGATGCTCGGGCCCAACGGCAAGCCGGCCCACTACATCGGCGTGGCGATCGACATCACCGATCGCAAGCACGCCGAGGAGGAGCTCGCCGCCGCCAAGCTCGCCGCCGAGAGCGCCAACGAGGCCAAGAGCCAGTTCCTCGCCAACATGAGCCACGAGCTGCGCACGCCGCTCAACGCCGTGATCGGCTACAGCGAGATGCTGGCCGAGGAAGCCGCGGACGTCGACGATGGCCGGCTGGTCCCGGACCTGCAGAAGATCGAGAAGGCCGGCCGCGCCCTGCTCTCGCTGGTCAACGACGTGCTCGACCTCTCCAAGATCGAGGCCGGCAAGATGGACCTCTACCTGGAGACCTTCGAGGTCGGCGAGCTCGTCGACGGAGGTGGCCTCGACCGTCGAGCCGCTGATGGACCGCAACGGCAACCGACTGAACATCGAGGCCGACGCCCTGGGCGCGATGACGGCCGACCAGACCAAGTGCCGGCAGATCCTGCTCAACCTGCTCAGCAACGCCGCCAAGTTCACCAAGGACGGGCGTCATCACCCTCCAGGCGCGGACGGTAGACGCACGGCAGACCGGCGGATCGGTGGTGTTCACCGTCACCGACAGCGGCATCGGCATGACCGCCGAGCAGATCGACAAGCTGTTCCAGCCCTTCACCCAGGCCGACGCCTCGACCACCCGCAACTACGGCGGCACCGGCCTGGGCCTCGCCCTCACCCGCCGGCTCTGCGAGATGATGGGCGGGGCGATCACGGTCACCAGCGAGGCTGGCGAGGGCTCGATGTTCAGGTGCGCCTGCCGCGCACCGTCCGCGACGCCGAAGGCGAGATCTTCGGCGGCGGAACCGTCGCGGAGAGAGCCTGGATCCGGACGCGCCGCAGGTCCTGGTCATCGACGACGACCCTTCCGTGCACGACCTGATGCGCCGCTTCCTCGCCCGCGAGGGTCTGCAGGCGGTGATCGCCGCCGATGGCGAGACGGGTCTGAAGCTCGGCCCGCGAAACCCGACCCGGTCGCGATCACCCTGGATGTCATGATGCCGGGGATCGACGGCTGGAGCGTGCTGCGGGCGCTGAAGAACGATCCCGCGACGGCGGAGATCCCGGTGATCATGCTCACCATGGTCAGCGACCGTTCCCTCGGCTTCAGCCTGGGCGCCAGCGACTATCTGGCCAAACCGATCGACCGGAAGAACCTGCACCGGGCGCTGAGCCGCTACGCCTTCCCGGAGCCCGGCGAGGTGATGGTGGTCGAGGACGATCCCGCCGACCCGCGAGCTGCTGGCGCGCCTGCTCGAGGCGCGCGGCCACGCGGTGCGCACCGCCGCCGACGGCCGCGAGGCCCTCGACATGCTGCAGGACGCGCAGCCGGCCCTGATCCTGCTCGACCTGATGCTGCCGCGCATGGACGGCTTCGAGTTCCTGCACGCCCTGCGGGCCGACGCGCGGTGGAAGGACATCCCCGTCCTGGTCGTCACCGCCAAGGACCTCATCGGCCGACGAACGCGACCAGCTGGCGCGGGACGCCGAACTGGTGATCCGCAAGGGCGCCATCGACCGGGAGACCCTGCTATCGGAGGTGAGCCGCCGCGCTCGCCGCGCGGGTGAAGAGCGTGGAAGCCGCCCCCAACCCCTCCCGCTCGACCCCCGCCTGAGGACCGATATGCCCAAGATCCTGCTGGTGGAAGACAACGACGACAACTGGGACATGCTCTCCCGCCGGCTTTCGCGACGCGGCTACGAGGTCGAGCGCGCGGCCGACGGCCAGGAGGCGGTGGACAAGGCGGCGCCGGCTTCGACCTGGTGCTGATGGACGTGAACCTGCCGGTGATGGACGGCCTGGAAGCCACCCGCCGCATCCGCGCCGCCGAGAGCCGCCGCACGCCGATCATCGCCCTCTCCGCCCACGCCCTCTCCACGGACGAGGACAAGGCGATCGCGGCCGGGCGCCGACGCCTATCACACCAAGCCGGTCGAGCTGCCGCTGCTGCTGGAGCAGATCGAACGGCTGCTGGCGGCGAACCGGGCCCCGTGACCGGCAAGACCGACAAGCCACGCGTCCCTTCTCGCGCGCCTGCACCTGGTCGAACCGGAGGGCCAGCGGAGCTATCCTGGACGACCTCGTGGCCGCCCATCCCGAGGGCCGGCTGGTCCTGGGCGGCGAGGAAGAGGCCCGGATCAATCTTCGCGGCGCGATCCTGGATGGCGCCCGCTACCGCGCGGCCCACCTGCCCTTCACCGACCTGCACGGGGCCGAATCTGCGCGGCGCGCACCTCGCCCAGGCGCATCTTCGGCACGCCGCCCTGGAGGGCGCCGACCTTCGGGGCGGCGACCTCACCGAGGCCGACCTCTCCGGCGCCAGCCTCGGCGAGGCGGATCTGCGCGAAGCCCTGCTGGAAGACGCCCGGCTCGAGCAGGCGTCGCTGCGATTCGCCGATCTGCGCGAGGCGGTGCTGGAAGGCTCGCACGCGGAGGGCGCCGACTTCTGGGGCGCCGACCTGGAGGGCGCGGACCTCTCGCGGGTCGTCGCTCGCGGGCGCGGTGTTCGGCGAGGCGCGCGCGACGGGCGCGGAGTTCGCAGGCGCCGATCTGCGCGACGCCGACCTCACCGACGCGGACTTCACCGGCGCGGTGCTCGCCGGCGCGGACCTTCGCGGCGCAACCCTTCGCGGAACCCGGCTCGACGGCGCGGACCTCTCGGGCGCCCGGCTGGAGGGCGTCGACCTCACCCGCGCCACCCTGACGGGCGCGCGGTTCGCGGGCGCCTTGCTCGACCACACGCGGTTCGGCTGGGACCAGATCGGCCACGTCGGGAGAAGACCGCAACGGCGAGCCGGACGCCGCCGCCCGCGCCTACCTGGTCCTGGAGCGCAATTTCTCCGACCTCGGCGACTCCGGCGGCCGCCACCCAGGCCTATCTGCGGCGGCGCAGGATGCAGAAGCGGTTCGCGCTGGAGAAGGCGCGGGAGGCGTGCGGACGCGGCGGCCAGCCTCGGCCGTGCGCCACGGCCTGGTCTACCTCGGGCGACACCCTGGTCGAGTGGATGTGCGACTATGGCGAGAGCCTGATCCGGGTGTTCGCCGCCCTGGCGGTCGTCTACTTCGGATTCGCCTTGATCTACGGCGTGATCGGCGGGGTGGAGCGAATCAGCACCTCCGATTCGGGCGCAATCGACGCTGTGCGATCACGCGCGATCCCGCTGGACATGGCGGCCTTCAGCCTGATGTCGATGAGCACCTCGGGATCGGCCGCGGGTATGTTGCAGGCGGCGAACCGGGGCGTCGCCATGCTGGCGGGCGCCCAGGCGTTGATCGGGATTTTCCTGACCGGCCTGCTAGGATTCGTCGCCGGTCATCGCATCCGGCGTTGAGAGCGAGAAGCGCCGGCGGCCCCGAAGGGCCGCCGGGGAGAGACCCGTCTACTTCAGGTGGTTGGCGAGATGCTTGTTCATCTCGAACATGCTCACCTTGTCCTTGCCGCCGAACACCGGCTTCAGCTTGGCGTCGGCGACGATGTCGCGCTTGTTCTTGGGATCCTGCAGGTTGTTCGCCTTGATGTACGTCCACATCTTCGACACCGCGTCGCTACGCGACAGCGGCTTGTCGCCCACCACGCCGGCCAGGTCCTTCGAAGGGGTCAGCACCTTTTGAAGGCCGTTCGGCTTCTTCGGGGTTTCCGCCATAGGTTTCTCTCAGCTCCCGTTTTTTTGACATAGGCCGCCCTCGCCAGGCGAGCGGGACGCCATGGGCAGACAATGACGTGTTGCGCGACAAAGCCAAGGGCTTCCGTACAGAACAAGCGCTTAGCCGAGCTACCTGATCGCGGTTAAGTTCTGACGGCGGGCCAGAGCCGATCAGGCGCCCGCGTAGATGTCCATCACCGCGCCGAGCAGCTTCAAGGCCTCTCGCGCGGGCGTTGGAAGGAGTTCCGGCCGATGATCGAGCCAATCCCCCGCCGTCGTGGATCGCCTGGATGTCCTTCAGGAACCAATAGCCCGCATAGGCGACCGACGAGCCGAAGACGAGCGCCGAGCCCAGCACGACATCGCCGCCTTCGACCGAGAAGTCGCGCGCAAAGATCACCAGGATGCCGCCATAGCTGACGGCAAGCGACACCAGCATCACTGGCGTCACCTTGCGGCCGAACAGCAGCACGCCGAACAGCACGACGAAGAACGGATAGGTCAGCAGGATCAGCCGGTCGAGTTGAGCCGAGATGTAGGTCAGCGCGGAGAAATCGAGGAAGCTCGCAATGTAGTAGCCGAGCAGTCCGACACCCAGTGCCTGGAACAGCGTTCTGCGGTCGAGCGGATGGGCCGCTCCGGTTGCCACGTGCGCGCGCTGCTGGCGGCGATAGCCGATGATTCCGACCGTGACGAAGATCGGCACCGAGACGATCATGCGCCACGCCAGCGTCGTCAACGGATCGATGCCGTCGGCGATGGCGAGCTTGACGACGATGCCCTTGGTCGCGAACAGCGCCGCGCCAAGCAGTGCGAGGAACACGCCGAGGGCTTGCGCGCTCATGGCGGTGCGGGGCTTGGCGATGGTCGGGGTGGATGAAGTCATCGGGGTCTCTTTCGCCCCGCCTCAGATCACCGGATGTCCCGCGCCTGAGGGCGGGGCCGGTTGCGTGAGTTAGCCGCGCGCACCGGTCCCGAAGGGGCCGGTAATAAGTTTAACGCTGGCGATGTGCGTGATCATCCCTCACGCGATACGCCGCAGATCGCAGGCTGTAAAGACGCGCGGCTCCGCATCCTGTCCGCCGGCTGTCATCCCTGCGAAAGCAGGGACCCCAAGTCTCCACTGGCGCGAAACGAGAGAGTGGCCCCCCAGCTTCCGCTGGGGGTGACATAGAATTGGAGCGCGATCTGCCCAAGCCCACAGTCGTCATCCCCGCGAAGGCCGGGATCCAGTATCCATTGCAGCCTCGACGCTTACTGGACCCCGGCCCTCGTCGGGGCGACACTGTGCGTTGGGCGGCCACCAAGTCCTGTCAACTCCTCGGGTGCGCGGCGCGATAGGCCTCGAGCAGCCGCTCGGTGTCGACGGCGGTGTAGATCTGAGTTGTCGACAGCGAGGCGTGGCCGAGCAGCTCTTGGATCGCCCGCAGGTCACCGCCGCGTCCGAGCAGGTGCGTTGCAAAGCTGTGGCGCAGCGCGTGCGGCGTCGCACCCGGCGGCAATCCGAGCGCGCCGCGCAATTGCGCCATGCGCGACTGGATCAGCCGTGGCGACAGCACGCCGCCTTTGACCCCCCGGAACAGCGGCTGGCTTGGCGTCAGCTTGAACGGCACGAGCGCGAGATAGGCCTCGACCGCCTGATGCACCGCATCGAGCAGCGGCACGAGCCGGGTCTTGCCGCCCTTGCCGGTGACGCGCAGCGTCGGTCCCTCGAGATCGGCGCGGCTCAGCCCCAGCGCCTCGGAGATGCGGAGGCCCGCGCCGTAGCAGAGGGTCAGCACCGCGATATCGCGCGCCGCGACCCACGGGCGATCCTCCATCTCGCCGGTGGTGGTGAGCGTTGCCTTGGCTTCGATCACCGTCAGCGCCTTGGGCAGGGACTTCTTGGCCTTGGGCGCCCGAACGGTGTTGAGCGCCTCGGTCGAGACGATCCCCTCGCGTTCGAGAAAGCGCAGGAAGCTCTTGATGGCGCTGAGGCCGCGGGCCAGCGAGCGGGCCTCGACGCCGTCCTCGCGGCGCCGGGCCATGAAGGCGCGGAAGTCGGCGGCCCGCAGCTCGGTCAGCGTCGCGATGCTCACCGGTCCGCCGCTGTGCGGCCCGATGAAGTTGAGAAACTGGCCGAGGTCGCGCGTATAGGCTTCGAGCGTCTTGGGCGCGAGGCGACGCACGCTGCCGAGGTCGCGCTGCCATTGCGCGACCAGCCGCTCGATTTCCGCATCGGCGATGAAGGCGGTCGACATCGCACCAAGGCTAGCGCGATTCGATTACCGCAACATGCTCGGGCCGCACCCCGACGCCGACGATGCGCGCCGGCAGGCCGCGAAAGGCCGGGATCGAGGTCAGCGCCTTGAGGATCCACGGTGCGTGGAGCTTCGCACTGCTCGACAGCAACCGGTCGATGAGCTGGTTCTGGATGAACACCTGGCCGGCCTGGATCACCTTCATCGGGAACTCGCGGCGGCGCTGCACCGCCTCGAGATCGGCGAGGTTTAGCGTCCCATCCCGCAGCGGCCGTGCCAGTATGTTCGCGGTGGCCACCGCGTCCTGCACCGCGAGATTGATGCCGACGCCGCCGATCGGCGACATGGCGTGCGCCGCGTCCCCGATCGCGAGGAAGCCCGGCTTGCACCAATGGCGGAGCCGGTCGACCGTGACGGTCAAAAGCTTCACGTCGTCCCAGCCACCGATCTCGGCGAGCCGGTCAGCGAGGAACGGCGCGAGATTGCGCACGGTCTCGCGGAAAGCGGCGATGTCGCCGGCCCGCAGCGCGTCGGCGCCGCCCTTCCGGATCACGAAGGCGCACTGCCAGTAGCTCGTCCGGTTGAGCATCACCATCAAATGCCCGGCCTGCGCACGGCCGAAGGTGTCGGCCGGATCGCTCGTCTTGCGCGAGATGCGGAACCACAGCACGTCCATCGGCGCGCCGCGGTCCTCGACGACCAGACCTGCCGCCTCGCGCAGCACCGAGTGCCGTCCGTCCGCCGCAACGCTGAGCGCGGCGCGGATATCGCCCCGCCGATGTCCGCACCCCGACAACCGTGCCGTTCTCCTCGATCAGTCCGGTGGCTTCGGTGTTCATCAGCAGATGAAAGCTCGGCAGGCGTCTAGCGTGCTCGGCGAGAAAATCGAGGAAGTCCCATTGCGGCATCAGCGCGATGAACTTGCAGTGCGTCTTGAGCCGGCTGAAATCGGCGAGCGGCAGGCGGTCGTCGCCGATCTCGGCGAAGAGCGTCGTCACCTCGTCGTGCGGGCGCTTGAGGAACTCCTCGAGCAGCCCGAGCTCGTACATCAGTTCGAGCGTCGAGGGATGCACCGTGTCGCCGCGGAAATCGCGCAGGAAATCGCCGTGTTTTTCGAGCACGGTCACGTCGATCCCGGCGCGGGCGAGGAGGAACCCGGCCATCATGCCGGCCGGCCCGCCGCCGGCGATGCAGCAGGTGGTGGTGAGCGTCGTCATTGGGCTAGACTAGCCCAACACGAGGATTTGGCCATGCCGATCAAGCGCGTCACTCTGCCCTCGGGCGAAACCGTGCCTGCGCTTGGCCAGGGCACCTGGAAGATGGGCGAGCGCGCGCCGCGCCGAGCCGACGAAATCAAAGCGCTGCAGCTCGGGCTCGAGCTCGGCATGAGCCTCATCGATACCGCCGAGATGTATGCCGACGGCGGCTCGGAAGAGGTGGTGCGCGACGCCATCGCCGGGCGGCGCGATGAGGTGTTCCTCGTGAGCAAAGTCTCGCCGGGCAATGCCAGCCGGCAGGGTGCGGTCGCGGCCTGCGAGAAGAGCCTCAAGCGGCTCGGCACCGACCGGATCGATCTCTATCTTCTCCATTGGCCGAGCCGGCATCCCATCGCCGAGACCGTCGCGGCGTTCGAAGCGCTGAAGGCGGCCGGCAAGATTCGGCACTGGGGCGTCTCCAATTTCGATGTGGCCGACATGGAGGGGCTGCTGGCCGCGGGCGGGCAGGGAGTCGCCGCCAACCAGGTGCTCTACAATCTCACGCGCCGCGGCATCGAATACGACCTGCTGCCCTGGCAGAAGTCGCACGGCGTCCCGATCATGGCCTATTCACCGGTCGAGCAGGGCCGGCTCGCCGACCACCGCGCACTCGAAAAGATCGCCAAGGCGCGCGGCGTGACCTCTGCGCAAATCGCGCTCGCCTTCAGCCTCCTCCGCGACGATGTGATCTCGATCCCCAAGGCCACCAATCCGGCCCATGTCCGCGAAAATCGCGCCGCGGCCGATATCGTCCTCACCGAGGCCGAGCGCTCCGGGCTCGACGCCGCCTTCCCGTCGCCGAAGCGGAAGGGCGAGCTCGAGATGATCTAGATGAATGGGTCGTAGGCCCACTGCAGCAGCGCCTGGCGCTGGCGCGGCCGACAGCTCAGATCGTGGGGGTCGCAATTGTGCCGGACCTGCGCGGCGTGCCGGGCAAAACTTCGCCAACGGGCGATCTGCTTGTTGTCGACGTCGGGAATGCGGCGCCCGAGATAGTAGCGGCAGTACCACTGGAACCAGCCGCGCGGATCGGGCTCGATGATCCAGCCCTTCTGGCGCCAGACCGACAGCGGCTGCCGGCTCTTGGTGGCGAAGGCATTGACCGAAGGATCGGGCACGTCGCTGAGCTTGGCTCCCCTGAACCAGCTCGCCGGAAACTCGGCGCGGCAATCATTCATGTATTTCCCCTCGAACACGCCGTGCCGCAGCATTTCGGCGGGCGTAAGGGCGGGTTTGAACGAAGGGTCGAAAGCACGCCCGACGGGGGCCTCGAGGCTATAGCGATAGCCGCGCTGCATCTTGTCATCGACGGTAATCACGTCACCGACGGCCATCGCCGGACCTCCTCGCAAGCCACTCCGCGTGGCACGGCGTTTTGGCTCAGTGCCTCTCGCCGCTAGACACCGGCGATCACACGAAATATTCGTGCGATCGAAGAGACCACTGCGGATACGAGCGCGCTTTTGAAGATATACTACATAAATCTTCGGCGCAGACCCGACCGCCGAGCATTCATGGAAGCTCAATTCGAGCGACTTGGGCTGCTCGCCGAGCGCGTCGAGGCGATATCTCCGGAAGAGATCGTCGACACCGACAGGGTCAAAGGCTACCCATGGCTCGACGATCAAGGAATTGTCTGCGGCCTGAGTCACATTCGGGCGCTCAGACTATTCGTCAAGTCGGAGGCGCCGCTCGCACTTATTCTCGAGGACGATGCGGTCCTGTCCGCGAGTCTTCCGGAATTCCTCCGCCTCGGTGACAACGGGGCTATTGCAGCCGACATTGTGCGGGTCGAAACGCAGCGCGCTCACCTGCTGCTCGGTGAGCGTCGGACGATCGGCTCGGACCTCTCCATGTTCAGGAACTACTCCTGGTGTGGCGGCTCGGCGGCCTATCTGCTTTCGCGAACCGCCGCCATGGCTCTCGCCAAAGGTCCGTGGCTGCGGCGACAGTACGCCGATGTGGCGCTGTTCGACCCCTGTCAGCCGGTCTCGCGCCGTTTCGATGTCTGGCAGCTCAATCCAGGACTCTGCGATCCAGGAGAACCGCCTCTCCCGCACAAGCGTAGGGATCACCGATCTCGCTGGAAAACAGACCCCGATCTCGCTGACCAAGATCATCCGGCAGGTCGGCACAAGTGTTAGCCGCGATATCTACGGTGCCGCCCTGAAAGCGTGGCAAAAGCGCTTTCGAGGCGCCGCCCTCCAGCAGGTGGCGTTTAAGGCCGACTAGAACGACGCAGCCGTACTGCCAGAATGGGCGACGACGCTTGTCCGATAGCCGTCTGGCAAATTCCGCTTGCGCTCCCCATCTCAGCCGTGAACAAAGCAAGCACGAATGAGCGAAATCACCGACATTGCGGCGGTCATGGTGAGCGTCTCCGTTGAGGGGCCGTATTCCTATCGCGTGCCGCGCGGCATGCACGTTACGCGTGGCTCGATCGTTGGCGTGCCGCTGGTCGGCCGGCTGACGCTCGGGGTGGTCTGGGGCGAGCCCAAGGACAATTTTGCCCACAACCGCCTCAAGGACATCGAGATCGCCTATGACGCCCCGCCGCTCAGCGAGGAGCTGCTGCGCACTATCGACTGGGTGTCGCGCTATACGCTGGCGCCGCCCGGCCTCGTGCTCCGTTCCGTGCTGCGCTCGACCGAGGCGCTCGAAGCGCCACGGCCGGTCGTGGGCTATCGCCGCACCGGCGTCGAGATTGAGCGCCTGACGCCGGCGCGCGCGCGCGTCCTCGAGACCATCGCCGATGGCGAGGCGTGGGCCAAGGCGGCGATCGTCGGGGCGAGCGGGGTCTCGCCCGCGGTGATCGAAGGGCTCGAGCGGGTGGGAGCGCTCGTCCGCATCGAGATGCCGGCGCCGCCGATCGTCCTGGCGCCCAATCCGGGTGCCCCGCCGCCCGAGCTCAACGGCGAGCAGGTCGCGGCGCTAGAGCGAATCCGTGTGCTCGACCCCCACCATTTCGGCGTCGCGCTGCTCGACGGCGTCACCGGGTCGGGCAAGACCGAGGTGTTCTTCGAGGCCGTCGCCGATACGCTTCGCGCCGGGCGGCAGGCGCTGATCCTGATGCCCGAGATCGCGCTCACCCATTCCTTCCTCGATCGCTTCGCGCGCCGCTTCGGGTCGCGTCCAGCAGAATGGCATTCCGACATGACGCCCGGCGCAGCGCACGCGAACCTGGCGCGGCGTCAACGACGGCACGATCCGCGCGGTGGTTGGCGCGCGCTCGGCGCTGTTCCTGCCCTTCCACGAGCTCGGCCTCGTCGTCCTCGATGAGGAGCACGACGGCGCCTACAAGCAATCCGACGGGGTCAACTACCATGCCCGCGACATGGCGGTGGTGCGCGCCAAATTCGCCGAGGCGCGGGTGATCCTCAGCTCTGCGACGCCCTCGGTCGAATCGCGCAACAACGCCAATTCCGGGCGTTACAGCCATGTGCTGCTGACCTCGCGCTTCGCCGACGCCGGCATGCCCGACATCACCGCGCTCGATATGCGCGAGGAGCCGCCGGACAAAGGCCAGTGGATCGCGCCGCGCCTCGCCCGCGAGATTTTTGCGACCCTCGATCGCGGCGAGCAGGCGCTCTTGTTCCTCAATCGGCGCGGCTATGCCCCGCTCACGCTCTGCCGCGCCTGCGGACATCAATATCAATGTCCCGATTGCGACGCGTGGCTGGTCGAGCACCGCTTCCGCGGCGTCCTGATGTGCCACCATTGCGGGCATGAGCAGAAGCGGCCGACGGTCTGTTCGGAATGCGGCACGGAAGACTCCCTGATCCCGATCGGCCCCGGCATCGAGCGCGTCGCCGAAGAGGTCGCGACCCGCTTTCCAGGCGCACGGACCGTCATCCTCTCCTCCGACATGGGATCGAATGCGCAGCTGCGCGACCGCTTCGCCGAGATCGAGAAGGGCGACTACGACGTCGTCATCGGCACGCAGCTCGTCGCCAAAGGGCACCATTTCGAGAAGCTGACGCTGGTCGGCGTGCTCGATGCCGATCTCGGTCTCGCGCATGGCGATCCGCGGGCGGCTGAAAAGACGTTCCAGTTGCTGACCCAAGTCACCGGCCGCGCCGGCCGCGCCGCGAAAGCCGGGCGCGCCTTCCTCCAGACCTGGCACCCGACCCATCCGGTGATCGAGGCGATGGTGAAGCAGGATCGCGAGGCCTTCTACGCCCACGAGCTCGAGACACGCGCGGGAGCGGGCCTGCCGCCGTTCGGGCGGCTCGCGGCGCTGGTCGTCTCGGCCACCGAGCATCAGGAGGCGATGGACCATGCGCGCAAGCTCCTCGGCGCCGCGCCGCAGGCCGAGGGCCTGCGTTTATTCGGGCCCGCGGATGCCCCGGTGTCGATGGTGCGCGGCCGCCACCGCATTCGGCTCCTGGCCCAGAGTCCGAGGGATTTCGACCTCTCGGGCTACGTACGGTTCTGGCTCGGTTCCGGCCCGCCGGCCAAGGGAAACCTGCGGGTTCAGGTCGATATCGACCCGATGACGTTCATGTGAGGGCCGATTCAGGCGGGTTTAACCGCTCGGGCCTAGGTTCACGGCAATGTCGCAGAAGCCGCACCCGCCGTTGTCGGCCCGCAGCCTGATTGCCATTGCCGTTCTCGGCATGATGGCGCTCGGGGGCGGCATCTATTTCGGTGTGAACTACGCCGTCGAGCGCGCCGTGGTCGCCGACGCCGTCGATCGGGCCCAGCACTGGACCCAGTACTTCCTCAACGCGATGCCGGAACTCGACCGGCTGCTCGCCGACGGCGAGCTGACGGCGGCGCAGTCCGAGGTCATCAAGACGGCCCAGACCGTGGGCAATGTCTATCGGTTCAAGCTCTACAATCCCACCGCCCGGCAGGTGCTCGTCTCCGACGACCAGGCGGAAGCCGACGAGGACGAGGACGCCGAAGTCGCCCGATCACAACGATACGGCCGCCGCCGTCCTCGCCAGCCACGAGCCCAGCATCGAGCTCCACGACGACGCCGATCCCGGCCAGCCGCTGCTCTTCGTCGAGGCCTATGTTCCGATAGTCGACGCCGCCGGCACGACGCATGGCGTGGTCGAGGTCTATATCGACCAGACGCGCACCGCGGCGCTGCTCCGCACCACCTTCGCTACTCTCGCGATTGGCCTCGGGGTGATCGCGGCGCTGGCGTTCGGCCTGCCGACGCTGGCCTTCCTGCTGCGCAGCCGACAGGTCAGCGAGGCGAGGGGTCGCGCCGACTTCCTCGCCCAATATGACGCGATGACGGGCCTGCTCAATCGCGCCGCTGTCACCGAGCGACTGCAAAAGGCGCTGCGCTTCGCCAAGGTCGATCGCGGCCGGCTCGCCGTCGCGGTCTTCGATATCGACGAGTTCAAGTCGATCAACGACATGCGCGGCACCGCGGCGGGCGATGCGTTTCTCAAGCACGTCGCCCACGCCATCGAAGCTCCGCCTCGGCCCGCGCGATTTCTGCGGCCGGCTCGCCGGCGACCAGTTCGTCGCGGTGCTGAACGGCCGCAGCGACGCAGCGCTCACCGGGTTCGTCGAGGCCGTGCTGCGCGCGGCGCGCGAGCCGATCACGATCGATGGCCACGTGATCGCAGGGCGGCTGAGCGCCGGGTTCCATACGCTCGAGCGGGGCGCCACTACATCGGAGGCCTTGCATCGCGCCGATGCCGCGCTGTTCCAGGCCAAATCGGACGGGGGCAATGGCTGGCGGCTATTCTCGCCGGAAATGGAAGCGAGCATGGTGGCGCGCCGCGAACTCGAGCAGCGCCTGCGCGACGCGACCAGCGCCAAAAGCTTCGAGCTGTTCTTCCAGCCGCTGGTCAAGGCGGCGAGCCGCCAGTGCGAGGGGTTCGAGGCGCTGCTCCGCCTGCCCGACGGCAGCGGCGGCTACATTCCGCCCGCGACGTTCATTCCGGTCGCCGAGTCGATGGGGCTCATCAACGAGATCGGCGCCTGGGTGCTGGGCGAAGCGACGCGGGTCGCCGCGAGCTGGCCGCCCGACCTGTTCGTTGCGGTCAATCTCTCGGTTCGCCAGTTCGCCGACGGCCGGCTGCTCGACGAGGTGACTGGTGCGCTCTCCAGCAGCGGCCTCCGGCCGGCCCAGCTCGAGCTCGAAGTCACCGAATCGATGCTGATCGACAATACCGAAATGGTCGGCGCCCAGCTCCGGGCGATCAAGGCGCTCGGCGTCTCCATCGCGATGGACGATTTCGGCACCGGCTATTCGAGCCTCGGCTATCTCTGGCAGTTCGGCTTCGACAAGCTCAAGATCGACCGTTCGTTCGTCGTCGCCCTCGAAGCCGACGAAGCGCGGGCCCGCGACATCCTCGATACGGTCATCAGCCTTGGTCACAAGCTCGACATGACGGTGACCGCCGAAGGGGTCGAAACCGAGCGCCAGGCGCGGGTGCTCGCCTCGCTCGCTGTCGATACCTTCCAGGGCTATCTCTATGGCCGGCCTGCCCCAGTCGCCGACATTGCGGGGTATCTGCTTCGCAATCGCGTCGTGCCCACGGGTTCGACGCCTGACGCGCCGGCGCGCGCCGCCGGCTGAGGTCGGGCGGCCCGATCGCCGACCAGCTCCCGATCGCTGCGACATTGCCAGCCGATTAGAGGCTGAAGCGCGCCTTGCGCAGCCTTAATCCGCCATGTTAGAGGGGGCGCGGTTTCGGGCAGGCTGGTGGGCCGCCGCCCTGGCCTTCAAGCGTCGGCAGCGCCCGTTTCCCGCGGGTTTAGGACGCGCCCAGCAACAGGGTGGAGCGGCATTGGCAGAGCGGAATTCGGTTGTGACGCAGATCGCGCGGCCCTACGCGGCGGCGCTGTTTGATCTTGCGCAATCGGAAGGCTCGGTCGCGGCCGTCGAGACCGGGCTCGTGGAGCTGCAGAAGCTCTCGGCCGAGAGCGAGGACTTCCGCCGGTTCCTCCGCTCGCCGGTGATCAGCACCGCCGAGAAATCCACCGCCGCAAATGCCATCCTTTCGGCCGCCAAGCTCCACCCAACGGTCGCCAATTTCGTCCATGTAGTGGCCCGCAACGGCCGGCTGTTCACCCTGCCGGCGATCATCAGGGCGTTCATCGAGCTGGCCGCCGCCGATCGCGGCGAGGCCTCTGCCGATGTCACCTCTGCCACCCCGCTCGCCGACGCGCAGCGGAAGTCTCTCGCCGAGACGCTGAAAGCGAAGATCGGCAAGACCGTAACCCTTACCGAACATGTCGATCCCTCGCTGATCGGCGGCCTTATCGTCAAGGTCGGCTCGAAGATGATCGACTCGTCTCTCAAAACCAAGCTGACGGCGATCAAGATCGCGATGAAAGAGGTCGGATAATGGACATCAAAGCCGCTGAAGTCTCGGCGATCCTCAAGGACCAGATCAAGAATTTCGGCCAGGAAGCCGAAGTCTCCGAGGTCGGCCAGGTGCTGAGCGTCGGTGACGGCATCGCGCGCGTCTACGGTCTCGACAATGTGCAGGCCGGCGAGCTCGTCGAGTTCCCGGGCGGCATCAAGGGCATGGCGCTCAACCTCGAAACCGACAATGTCGGCGTCGTGATCTTCGGCAACGACCGCGGTATTTCCGAAGGCGACACCGTCAAGCGCACCGGCTCGATCGTCGATACCCCGGTCGGCAAGGGCCTCCTCGGCCGCGTCGTCGACGCGCTCGGCAACCCCATCGACGGCAAGGGGCCGATCCAGTTCACCGAGCGCCGCCGCGTCGACGTCAAGGCGCCGGGCATCCTGCCGCGCAAGTCGGTGCACGAGCCGATGTCGACCGGCCTCAAGGCCATTGATGCGCTGATCCCGATCGGCCGCGGCCAGCGCGAGCTCATCATCGGCGACCGCCAGACCGGCAAGACCGCGGTGATCCTCGACACCTTCCTCAACCAGAAGCCGGCGCACGTCGCCAACGCGTCCGAGACCGACAAGCTCTACTGCATCTACGTCGCCATCGGGCAGAAGCGCTCGACCGTCGCGCAGTTCGTCAAGGTCCTCGAGGACAATGGCGCGCTCGAGTATTCGATCATCATCGCGGCCACCGCCTCCGATCCGGCGCCGATGCAGTTCCTCGCGCCGATGACCGGCGCCGCCATTGGCGAGTATTTCCGCGACAACGGCATGCACGCCGTGATCGCCTTCGACGACCTCACCAAGCAGGCCGTGGCCTACCGCCAGATGTCGCTGCTGCTGCGCCGCCCGCCGGGCCGCGAGGCCTATCCGGGCGACGTGTTCTACCTGCATTCCCGTTTGCTGGAACGAGCCGCCAAGCTCAATGAAGACCACGGACTCGGCTCGCTCACGGCGCTGCCGGTGATCGAGACCCAGGCCAATGACGTGTCGGCCTACATTCCGACCAACGTGATTTCGATCACCGACGGCCAGATCTTCCTCGAGACCAACCTCTTCTTCCAGGGCATCCGCCCGGCGGTGAACGTCGGTATCTCGGTCAGTCGTGTCGGCGGCAACGCCCAGATCAAGGCGATGAAGCAGGTCGCCGGCTCGCTCAAGGGCGAGCTCAGCCAGTATCGCGAGATGGCGGCCTTCGCCCAGTTCGGCTCGGATCTCGACGCGGCGACGCAGCGTCTGCTCAACCGCGGTGCGCGCCTCACCGAGCTCTTGAAGCAACCGCAGTTTTCCCCGCTCAAGCCCGAAGAGGAAGTCGCGGTGATCTTTGCCGGCGGGCAGGGCTATCTCGACGACCTGCCGGTCAATCAGGTCGGGCCGTTCGAGCGGGGCCTCCTCGGCGCGCTCCGCTCGCGAGCACCAGGACATCCTCACCAAGATCGCGACCGAAAAATCGCTGAGCGATGATCTGCGCGCCCAGCTCAAATCGGCGATCGAAGGCTTCAAGAAGACGTTCACGGCCTAAAGCCCAAACCAGGACACCCGCCCGGCGATGCCCTCGCTCAAGGACCTCAAGAACCGGATCACGTCGGTCAAGTCGACGCAGAAGATCACCAAGGCCATGCAAATGGTCGCGGCGGCGAAGCTGCGTCGTGCGCAGGAAGCGGCCGTCGCGGCGCGGCCCTATGCGGTGCGCATGACTGAAGTTCTTGCCTCGCTCGGCGCCGCCTATGCCGGGCGCACCGACGCCCCGGCGCTGCTCAACGGCACAGGCAAGGACCGGGTGCACCTGCTGGTCGTTGCGACCGGCGAGCGCGGCCTTGCCGGCGGCTTTAACTCATCGATCGCGCGGCTCGCGCGCGACACGGCCAACCGGCTCCTGAGCGAAGGCAAGACGGTCAAGATCCTGACCGTCGGCCGCAAGGGCAACGACATCCTCAAGCGCCAGTTCGCCAAAAACATCGTCGAGACGATGTCGTTCCGCGACGTGCGGCAGCTCGGTTACGTCAACGCGCAGCAGGTCGGCCAGAAGATCCTCGATATGTACGCGGCCGGCGAGTTCGACGTCGCGACGCTGTTCTTTGCGACCTTCAAATCCGTGATCGCGCAGATCCCAACGGCGCTGCAGCTGATCCCCGCGAAGTTCGAAGCCGCGACTGCGGCAGAGGGCGCGGCGAGCATCAGCTACGACTACGAGCCGGACGAGGAAGCGATCCTCAACGATCTGTTGCCCCGCAACATCTCGGTGCAGGTGTTCCGGGCGCTGCTCGAAAACGCCGCATCGTTCTACGGCGCGCAGATGAGCGCGATGGACAACGCGACACGCAATGCCGGCGACATGATCAAGCGCCTGACGCTGGTCTACAACCGCCAGCGGCAGGCCCAGATTACCAAAGAACTCATCGAGATCATTTCGGGCGCGGAAGCGCTCTAAGCAGGGACACGAGGTCAGAAAATGGCAGAAGCAGCCAAGCCCACGGGGCATGTGAGCCAGGTCATCGGCGCCGTCGTCGACGTCACGTTCGATGAGCACCTGCCGGCCATTCTCAACGCGCTCGAGACCACCAATAACGGCCAGCGGCTGGTGCTCGAAGTCGCCCAGCATCTGGGCGAGAACGCGGTGCGCACCATCGCGATGGACACCACCGAGGGCCTCGTGCGCGGCGCCCCGGTCACCGATACCGGCGCGCCGATCTCGGTGCCCGTCGGCGACGAAACGCTCGGGCGCATCATGAACGTCATCGGCGAGCCGGTGGACGAAGCCGGGCCGGTCAAGACCGCGACCCGCCGTGCCATCCACCAGGACGCGCCCAGCTTCGTCGAGCAGTCCTCGGAAGCGCAAATTCTCGTCACCGGCATCAAGGTGGTGGACCTCATCGCCCCGTACGCGCGCGGCGGCAAGATCGGCCTCTTCGGCGGCGCCGGCGTCGGCAAGACGGTGCTGATCCAGGAGCTCATCAACAACGTCGCCAAGGCCCACGGTGGCTATTCGGTGTTCGCCGGCGTCGGCGAGCGTACCCGCGAGGGCAACGATCTCTACCACGAGATGATCGAGTCCGGCGTGAACAAGGATCCGCACGAGAACAACGGCTCGGCGGCCGGTTCGAAGTGTGCCCTGGTGTTCGGCCAGATGAACGAGCCGCCGGGCGCCCGTGCGCGCGTCGCGCTCTCCGGCCTCACCGTTGCCGAGCATTTCCGCGACCAGGGCCAGGACGTGCTGTTCTTCATCGACAACATCTTCCGGTTCACCCAGGCGGGCTCGGAAGTGTCGGCGCTGCTCGGCCGCATCCCCTCGGCCGTGGGCTACCAGCCGACGCTCGCGACCGACATGGGTGCGCTCCAGGAGCGCATCACCACGACGCAAAAGGGCTCGATCACCTCGGTGCAGGCCATCTACGTGCCCGCCGACGATCTGACCGATCCGGCGCCCGCGACCTCCTTCGCCCACCTCGATTCGACGACGACGCTCAACCGCGCCATTTCGGAGAAGGGCATCTATCCGGCCGTCGATCCGCTCGACTCGACCTCGCGCATGCTGAGCGCTGACATCGTCGGCCAGGAGCATTACGACACCGCCCGCCGCGTGCAGGAAATCCTGCAGCGCTACAAGGCACTGCAGGACATCATCGCGATCCTCGGCATGGACGAGCTCTCGGAAGAGGACAAGCTCACCGTGGCGCGGGCGCGCAAGATCGAGCGGTTCATGAGCCAGCCGTTCCACGTGGCTGAGGCGTTCACCGGCACGCCGGGCATTTTCGTCGCGCTCGAAGATACCATCAAGGGCTTCGCCGGGCTGGTGAAGGGCGACTACGACAATCTGCCGGAAGCGGCGTTCTACATGGTCGGCACCATCGAGGACGCGGTCAAGAAGGCGCAGAAGCTGGCGCAGGCGGCGTAAGGGCGGACCATGGCCGACGGCGTTCACATCGAAATCGTCTCGCCCGAAAAGCTCACGCTGTCGGGCGATGTCCGTTCGGTCACGGTGCCGGGCGCCGAAGGCTATTTCACCGTCCTCGGCGAGCACGCGCCGCTGATGAGCGTGCTGAAGCCCGGCTTCATCACGGTCACCGACCTGCAGAATATCGCCCACGTCTATTACGTCCGCGGCGGTTTCGCGGACGTCGCGCCGACCGGCCTCACCATTCTTGCCGAGGAGGCGCGGCCGATCGCGGATTTCAACCGCACCGAGATCGAGGCGCTCATCGCCTCGGGACTGACGGCGCTCCAGGCGGCAGAAACCGCGGCCGAACAGGACCGGCTGACCAACGAGCTCGATGCGTGGCGGAACCTCCTGCTCGAGGCCGGCACCGCCAACGCCGCCACCACGACCGTCCACTAGCGGCTCTTCACCCGTCGGGCAGCCCCCAATATTGCCCCGGCCGTCCCGGCGATGTCGCACCGCTTCGGGCGGCGTCGTAACCGATCATTAGGGCTAATTGCCTAGACTTTAGTCGTGTGGCCTTCCGCTCCCCGCCGGAGAGCCCCGGGGGAATCGCGATGCAGCGCGTGCCGTCGCTCAAAATATCTCAGAAACTGCCGCTCGCCGTCGTCGGCTCGGCCATCGTGGTCGGCGTCGGTGTCGGCATCGCCTCGTTCCTGCTCGCTTCGGCGTCGCTCGAAGGCCAGGCGCGGCAGAACCTCAGCACCATCGCGTTCGAGCGGGCCAACCAGCTCTCAGTCTATCTGAAGGACGTCGAGCAGGACGTCGTGCGCACCGCCAAGGCCGAATTCGCCGGAGCGGCGGTCGCCAACTTCGCCACAGCCTATGCGGGCATGACCAATGCCCAGTTGAACATGGATGCCGGCGCGACGCTGCGCAAAGTGTTCCTCACCGGCGACGTGGCGAGCCGGCTCACCGTCGACAGCACGCCGGGGGGTGTCCAGAGCGGCGTTCCAGCGGCTTACGGCTTTAACAACTCGCACTACAATCCGATCTTCCGGGCGCAGATCCAGGGC
This sequence comes from uncultured Alphaproteobacteria bacterium, assembly GCA_963848625.1. Classification (GTDB taxonomy): domain Bacteria; phylum Pseudomonadota; class Alphaproteobacteria; order Rhizobiales; family Devosiaceae; genus Devosia_A. Next base: position 25,519 of record CAWKEC010000006.1, on the reverse strand, counting down.
GCAGGCTACACCGATCTCTACATTTTCGATCTCAATGGCAATGTCGTCTATTCGACCACCAAGCATGACGACTTCGCCGCCAATTTCACTACCGACAGCAAGTATTCGCAGACCGGACTTGGCCAGGCCTACAAGGCGGCGCTGGCATCGAAGTCGTCCGACGACTTCGCGTTCGCAGACTTTGCGCCCTACGCGCCGAACGACAATGCGCCGCGGATGTTCTTTGCGACCCCGGTCTTTGACAGCACCAGCACCGAAGTCGGCGTGATCGCCATCGGCCTCGATGCGAGCCGGATCAGTGCGGTGGTCGGCAATCGCCAGGGCCTGGGTCGGACCGGTGACGCGATCATCGTCGGCGCGGATGGCCTGGCCCGGTCGGAATCCGCCGCCACCCCCGACAGCGACGTCCTCAAGCCGACGCTCTTCGACGATGTGGTCAAGCAGGCGATCGCCGGCACCCAGGGCGAGACACAGGCGCCAAACTTCCGCGGCAACGACGTCATCGCCGCGGCGGCCCCGTCGCAGGTTGCCGGAGCCACGAACTGGGCCGTGGTCGCCGAAATGGATCGCGCTGAGGTCTTCGCGCCGGTCACCGCGCTGACGACGCTGATGCTGGTCATTGGCGGCGGGCTGCTGGTCCTCGTGGCTCTCGGCGGCTGGCTGTTTGCGATGAGCGTTACTCGCCCGATCGCGCGCCTGACGCGCGGCATGAAGGCGCTCGCCGGCGGCGACCTCGACGTCGAGATCGTCGGCCAGCAGAATCGCGACGAGCTTGGCGACATGGCTCGCGCGGTCGAAGTCTTCCGTGCCAACGGCAAGCAGGTCAACACCATGACCGAGGAGGAGCGTGCCGGGTCGGAGCGTCGGCGGGTCGAGCGGTCGAACATGATGCAGAGCCTGCAGCGGGCGTTCGGGCAGGTGGTGGACGCGGCGGTCGATGGCGATTTCGCCAAGCGCGTGCCGGCCGATTTCGACGATGCCGAGCTCAACAAGCTGGCGCTCAGCGTCAACAATCTGCTCGAGGCGGTCGATCACGGCGTCGCCGAAACCGGCAGCGTGCTGGGGGCGCTGGCGACGCAGGATTTGACCAAGCGCATGGTCGGCGAGCATCGCGGCGCCTTCGCCAAGCTCAAGGACGATATCAACGCGGTATCGGGTTCGCTCAACGAGTTCGTTTTGGGCTTGCGGCAGACCTCCAACTCGCTGCGCAATGCGACGCGCGAGATGCTGTCGGGGGCCAACGACCTTAGCGATCGCACCTCCAAGCAGGCGGCGACGATCGAGGAGACCTCGGCGACGATGGAGGTGCTGTCGACCACCGTGGTCGAGAACGCCAAGCGCGCCGAGACGGCGAGCCAGGTGGCCCAGCAGGTGAGCGATACGGCAACGGCCGGCGGCCAGGTGATGGGCCGGGCGACCGACGCGATGGAGCGGATCACCGCGTCCTCGGGCAAGATCTCCGTCCATTATCGGGCTCATCGACGACATCGCCTTCCAGACCAACCTGTTGGCGCTCAACGCCTCGGTGGAGGCGGCGCGGGCGGGTGAGGCGGGCAAGGGCTTTGCGGTCGTCGCGGTGGAAGTGCGGCGGCTGGCGCAGTCCGCCGCGCAGGCCTCGTCGGAGGTCAAGGTCCTGGTCGAACAGTCAGGCACCGAGGTGGCAGGGGGCAGCAAGCTGGTGGCGGAAGCCGCGGCCAAGCTGCAGATGATGCTCGAGGGCGCGCGCCGCAACTATGAGCTCCTGCAGGGCATCGCGCGCGAAAGCCGCGAGCAGGCGGCCGCCATCGAAGAAGTCAACGTCGCCGTGCGCACGCTCGATGAGATGACGCAGCACAATGCCGCCCTGGTCGAGGAGACCAACGCGTCGATCGAGCAGACCGAGGCGCAGGCCGCCGAGCTCGACAAGATCGTCGAGGTGTTCACAGTCGAGGCCGCACCGGTCGCACCGGTCCGGGCCGAACCGCGGCACAAGGCCCGCGTCAAGCAGGCCGCCCGCACCTACCTGAGCAACGGCAACGCCGCCATCGATAAGGACTGGGCCGAGTTCTGACGGGCCAAGCGCGCTGGCTTAGTCGCCCAGCGCCGCCGCGTAGAGCGCCCGCGCGTGGAGGTCCGTCGTATCGTAGCTCGGGATCGGGCTCGTGCTGTCGTCAACCAGCAGGCCGATCTCGGTGCAGCCGAGGATCACCGCCTCGGCGCCGCGCGCTGCCAGCCGGGCGATCGCTTCGAGATAGATCGCTCGTGACGGCTCGCGAACGATATTGTGCACGAGCTCCGCATAGATGATGCCATTGAGATTGGTGATCCCGACATCGGGCACCAGCACCTTGAGGCCGCGGCGCTCGAGCTCTTCGCGATAGAACGGCATTTCCATGGTGAAGCGCGTGCCGAGCAGCCCGACCGTCTCGATGCCATCGCCGATGAGCGCATCGGCGGTGGGCGTCGCGATATGAAGGAACGGCACGCTGATCGCGGCGCGGATGTCCGGCGCGCAGATGTGCATGGTGTTCGTCGTCATTCCGATCACGCCGGCGCCCTGTGCCTCGAGTGAACGCGCGATGCCGCGCCAGCACGCGTCCCGCACCGGCCCAGTCATCGGCGCGCTGCATCGCCTCGATCGGCGCGAAGTCGACCGAGTGGATGATCACGGATGCAGAGTGCAGGCCCCCCTGCCGACGCTCGGCCTCGCGATTGAGGATCTCGTAATAGTGGGCGGTCGAGACCCAGCTCATGCCGCCGATGAGGCCGATGGTCTTCACCGGCCGCGCAGCCGCGCCGGCAGGTCGCGGAAGGCGGCGACGACCTCGAGATAGGCCGCGCGCTTGAACGGCACGATGAGCTCGGGAAGCCGCTCCAGCGCCTCCCAGCGCCAGGCGTCGAACTCGGCCGGCATCGCGCCGTCGCCGGGCTCGCGGACATTGATCTCGCTCGTCCTCGCCGACAAAGCGATAGGCGAACCAGCGCTGGCGCTGGCCGCGATACTTGCCCTTGAGCGCGATGCCGAGCGCTTCGTCGGGCAGATCATAATAAATCCACAGTGGAGCCTCGGCGAGGAGTTCGACCGATCGGATCGAGGTCTCCTCGAAGAGCTCGCGGCGCGCCGCGACCACCGGCTCCTCGCCCTTGTCGATGCCACCCTGCGGCATCTGCCAGGGCGCGTCCGCTTCGGTCGGCCGCCTCCGGATCGCCGTCGATCGTGCGGCGGCCGATGAACACCTTGCCCTCGGCGTTGAACACGGCAACACCCGCGCAATCGCGGTAGGGCATGGTCTCGCGATCGGGCGCCATCACGTGCCCTTCTTCATCAGCGCGCTCACCGGCACGATGGTGAAGCCGCGGTCGGAGGCGGTCTTGCACCACTCGGCGAGCGTTTGCACCGAGACCGGCAGGGCCGAGATCAGTCCGATCGCCGCGCCGCTGCCCAGCGCCTTCTGCTCGAGCGACTTGAGTTGATCGAGGATGGGGCCGCGCGAGGGGTCGGCGTCGAGCCCCATGTCGGCGCGGCCGAACTCGACATTGTTGGCGGTCGCGAGCTCGGCGGCGACCGAGCGGTTCGAGGAGCCGTCATCGAGATAGCCGAGACCGCGCGAGCCGAGCTCCTCCATGATCGGATTGAAGTCGGTGGTCGAGGCGGTGAAACGCGCGCCCATGTGGTTGATCACCCCGACATAGCCGCCGAACTTGCCCATGACGTTGAACAGCTTGTCGAGATTGTCGCGCGGCGCCTGGCCGGTGAGGAGCGTATCGGGGCCCGGGTCGCTGTCGGGATAATCGAACGGCTCGAGCGGCACCTCGAGCAAGATCTCGTGGCCGCTGGCCCGCGCCGAGGCGACTTCGGCGCTCAGTCCCTTGCCGTAGGGCGCAAAGGCGAGCGTCACGGCGTCGGGCAGGTCGATCGCCGCCGAGGTGCTGGTGGCGTTGAGGCCAAGGCCGGTGACGATCAGCGCGATCAGCGGCTTGCCCCCGGCGGTTGTCGGTGTCAGCGATGGCCGCGCATAGGCATCGAATGGCGTCTGTCCACTGGCGGAAACGCGCGGGATCGCACCATGCGCGGATTGTTCGAGGAGATCGGGGAAGAGGCCCTGGGCGTTGGCCGCGGGATTGGTCGCGGTCGGGTTGCCGTCGGGCACGTTGGCGCCAACCATGGTGATCGCCGGGCCGGTGCTCGCGGCCATCTGCGGCTCGGCGGTGATGACGGCGCTGGCCGGGGCCATTGAGGCGGCGGCCATCGCCCCGGCGAGGCTGTTGGCGTTATGGGGCGAGTTGACGCTGACTTCGGCGACGGGACGGCCGCCCATCGGGTCGTTGACGAAAAGGATACGGCCGAGCACGGCGGCGCCGATCAGCGCCAGCAGGCCGAGAGAGATGCGCGCCAGCGGCAGCGACGTCCCGGTCGCGAGAGAAAAGCGCGGCAGTGCCCGCTTCGGCGTTGCCTTCTGCTTTCGCCCGAGCGGTGCGCTGAGGTCGTCGGCCATGACCTTGCCCTGTCACAGGGGGTGGCGAATCACTCCGCCGCCCCGCACGCCCAGCAATAGCACATCGGAGATCAGCCTTCCGCCTTGGGCGGATAAGCGGCGTTGGTCTCGGTCCCGTCGATGAGCTTGATCGCGTCCTGCAACTGCGTGTCGTCCTTCTTGTCGGGCGGCACGTAAACCGACGAGCCGGTGGTCGCGGTCTGTTGCGTGCCGCCGCCGATCTGGCCGTTGAGCCCGGCCTCGCCGAGGATCTCGTCGCGGCCCTTCAGATCGGCCGGGACGTTCTCGGTGATGACGATGTCGGGCTGGATGCCCGACGCCTGGATCGAGCGGTTGGACGGGGTGTAGTAGCGCGCCGTCGTCAGCCGGATGCCGCCATTGTCGCCGAGCCGGATGATCGACTGCACGGTGCCCTTGCCGAACGAGCGGGTGCCGAGGATCGTCGCCCGCTTGTGGTCCTGCAGCGCACCCGAGACGATCTCGGCCGCCGAGGCGGTACCGCCATTGACGAGGACGATCATCGGCACCTTGGCCAGCTGGGCGTCGAGGGTGTCGGGCTTGGCGTCGTAGCGCGAGGATTCATCGTCGGTGCGGCCGCGGGTCAGGACCACGATGCCTTCCTTGAGGAACGCGTCGGACACCGACACGGCCTGATCGACGAGCCCGCCCGGATTGTTGCGCAGGTCGAGGACGATCCCCTTGGGGTCGACGCCCTTGGTCTGGGCGTAGATCTCCTGGACCGCCTTCTGGATGCCGGGGAAGGCCTGCTCGGTGAAACGGGACAGCCGGATCACCGGCACGTCGCCCTCCATCGACCACTTCACGACGCTTTGCGAAATGGTATCGCGGGTGAGCTCGAAATAGAGCGGGTCCTTCTGGCCTTCACGGACCACGGTCAGCTTGATCTTGGTGCCGATCGGCCCCTTCATCGCAGCGACTGCTTCATCGAGGCTCATACCCTGCACCGACTTGCCGTCGAGCTCGACGACGTAATCGTTGGCGAGAATGCCGGCCTTCGCCGCCGGGCTGTCGTCGATCGGGGAGACGACCTTCACCACGCCATCTTCCATCGTGACCTCGATGCCGAGGCCGCCAAACTGGCCGGACGTATCCTGCTGCATGTCGTCGAATTCGGAGGGGTCGAGATAGCCCGAATGCGGATCGAGCGAGGTCAGCATGCCCTGGATGGCGGCGCGGATCAGCGACTGCTCGTCGGGCGGATCGACGTATTCGGCGCGGATGCGGTCGAAGACCTCGCCGAAGAAATTGAGGTCCTTGTAGATCTCCTCGGTCGAGCGCGGATGCTTGTCCTCGGGCTTGCTGGCCGAGGTATCGACCGGCTGCTCCGACGCGGGAGCAGACGACGGTTCGCTGCTCGCCGGTTCTGTGCTCGAGGGCTGGTCGTTGGATGGCGCCGCACTCGAAGGCTCGGGGCTCGACGACGCGTCGCTGCTCGCGGGCTCTGCGCTCGAGGCCTCGCTGCTGCTCGCCGGCTCAGCGCTCGACGGCGTAGCCTCGGCGGACGAGGAGGGCGCGGCCATCGCGCTGCTCGAAGACGCGGACTGATCCTGGCCGATCGCGTAGGTCGCGAGCGGCACGGCCAGCAGAAGCGCGATGATGACGGCGCGCGATGGGGTCAGACGCATTCGGGTCTATCCACTCTGTGTCGGGTTTGCAGGAGAAGAAGCCCACCAGCCGCTGGGGTCGATGGGGGTCGTCTTGTTTCGCATCTCAATATAAAGGGTCGGCCTTTCAGCGCCAGCACTCGTGGCCACGGTTGGGCCAATTGTCCGTGATCCCATGATTCCGAGAGCGTCGCCCATCCGGACGAACTGCCCGGTCTTGACGGCCACCGAGGCGAGCCCTGCCAGAAGGATCGTGTAGTCCTGCCCGGTATCAAGGATGACGATTTGGCCGTAATTGAGGTAGGGACCCTGGTAGAGGACGGACCCGTCCGCCGGAGCCAGGACGGGCGCGCCGGCGCGCGTCACCACCGACACTCCACGTGAAACGCCGCCAAGGCCATCGGCGTCGCCGAAATTGAGCACATTGACGCCCTCGACGGGGAAATCGAGGTAGCCCTTGGCCGCGGCGAACGGCACCGCGGGCTGCTGCCGGCCGGGATTGGCGAGGGCCAGGGTCACGGTGTCGTCGCTCAGCTTCGGCGACTTGCCACCATTGCCGGCCGCCTCGACGGCCTGGGCAGCCGTCGCGACCGCCGCGGCCTGCTTGCCGAGATCGGCGACTGTCTGCTTGAGGGCGGCGGCCTTGTCGGCCATGTCCGCTGCCTCCTGCTGCTCGGTCGCGAGGGCCGCATTGGCAGAGTCCTCGTTCTGCTTCTGGGCGGCGATCAGCGTCGCGATCCTCAGCTGCTCTTCCTCGAGCACATCGAAATTGGCCTTGAGGTCCGTCTCCTGTCCCTCTGCGGCGGTACGGATGTCGATGAGGTGCTTCAGATCGGCGATGACCGCATCGGCCTTGGCGCGAAGCTGCGGCAGCACAGCCGAAATGAGCATGGCGCTCCGGGCCGAGCCCAGGGCATCGGAGGGGTCGACAATGAGAGCTGGCGGCGGGTTCTCGGAAATCCGCTCGAGCGCCGCGAGCACGTTGGAGATCGAGGCGTCCGCGCCGTCGAGCCGGCCGCGCGTGTCGAGCTCCTGAACGATCAAATCGCCGATCTTGTCCTGGACGGCGGCGACGTCCGCCTCGGCGCCCTTGACCCGCGCGATGGCGGCGATCAGCGCCGCGTTCTGTTTGTCGCGATCGCCCTTCATGGCGTCGACTTCCGCCTTGAGGCTCGCGATCTTGTCCTGGCTCAGGGAGAGCGAGGATTGCAGCTCATCGAGCTGGGCCTGGCTGTCGGTGGTCTTCTGCTCGATCCAGGTCGGCACGCCATTGCCGACCGGCGCAGCCACCGACGGCGCGTTTGGGTCAGAGGGCGCCGACCCCGCCTGTTGGGCGTGGACCAGCGCCGGCGCGACCGCCATAAGCGCCGCAACCGCCGCGATCGTCCAACGGACGCGTCCTGTCATCGAGCCCCAACTCGCCGAATCAACCGCCAGAACCTAGCAGCACGGGCCGGATAAGGCCGAGTTCTTTGGCTTTTAGATGGCCCGGACGCCCGTTATTCGCGGTGATAGGGATGGCCGCTGAGGATGGTCGTCGCGCGGTAGAGTTGCTCGGCCAGCATCACCCTGACGAGTTGGTGCGGCCAGGTCAGCGGTGAAAAGGACAGCGCGAGACTCGCCCGCCGAAGCAGATCGGCATCCAGCCCATCGGGTCCGCCGATGACGAAGTTCACCGCCGGCTTGCCGTCGTCGCGCCAACGCTGGAGGCGCCGCGCGAAGTCCTCGGAGGGGAGCCCCGTCCCGTGCTCGTCCAGACAGATGTTCATGGTGCCGTCGGCAATCTGGGCGACAATCGCCTTGGCCTCTTCGGCCTTGCGCGCGGCCGGGGAAGCAGCCCTCGATTCGGACAGCTCGGTCACCGCAAAGCCGCTGAATCCCAACGACTTTCCGCCATTGACCGCGCGCTCGAGATAGCGCGCCAGAAGCTCGCGTTCCGGCCCCTGCTTCATCCGGCCGATGGCGAGAATTCCCACCCGCATGGAGGCCTACTGGGCGTCGCCAGTAAAATCGGCCTGCCACATCTTTTCGAGATTGTAGAATTCGCGCACTTCCGGCCGGAAAATATGGACGATGACGTCGCCCGCATCGACCAGCACCCAGTCGGCGTGCGGCATACCCTCGATGTGGGGCTTGCCCAGGCCGCTGTCGCGCAAGGTCTTCATCACCTGATCAGCGACGGCGCCCACGTGCCGGTTCGATCGGCCGGAGGTGACCACCATGTAGTCGGCGAGCGAGGATTTGCCGGCGATATCGATCGCGACCGTGTTCTCGGCCTTGGCGTCATCGAGGGCCTTGAGCACGATATCGATCGTCTTGATCTGGGAGGGTTCGGTCTGGGCCGCCTCGGCGGTCCGCTTGCGGGGCGATGCAGCCATCAAGCGACGGCCTCGGCCCATGTCGCGGCATGAGTCATGCGGGTTTCAGCATTCCTTGGTAGGGGGATCGAACAGGTCGCAGGTGAGGTGCGATGGCGATTGTCCCAGATGCGCGGCCAACGCCGCAAAACGATAATGGTGCCTCGGTCCCCATAGTGCAAGACGAAGGTTTCACGAAGATGACGCGCGGGCGCGGATGGCGGTCGAGGACGCGCTCGAGGTGATACCGTGGAGATAGACCCAGGCCGGAGGCGCCGTATCGGCGAGCATGGGGGCCGCCGTTTCGGGCAGTCGCGATGCGGCGAGCGCCATTGCGGCCGGTGAGCGGGTGGCGCGAAACCCGGCGCCTGGACGGGCATAGACGGCGAGGGGCAGCATGCGGGCGATCTCTTCCCAGCGCTCCCAGTGGTGAAAGCTGGCGAGGCTGTCGGCGCCCATGATCCAGACAAACCTGGTCGCCGGGTATGTTTCTGTCAGTGAGCGGATCGTCTCGAAGCTATAGGCGAACCCGCGGTCCGCCTCAAACCCCGTAACCTCGAGGCGGGGGTCGTCCATAAGCTTGACGGTCGCCGCGAGGCGCTCGTCGATCGGCGCGAGGACGGTTTTGTCCTTCAGCGGATTTCCGGGGGAGACCAACACCCACACTCGATCGAGCCGCAGGCGCTTGAGGCACTGCAGCGCGACGAGGCGGTGGCCTTCATGCGGCGGGTTGAAGCTGCCGCCGAAGAGACCAATCCGCATTCCGGGCTCGGCCGGAGGAAGGTCGCGCATCAGGGCCGTGTCTGGCCGTTGCCGCGAACGATGTATTTGAAGCTGCAAAGCTGCTCGAGCCCCACCGGCCCACGGGCGTGGAACTTGCCTGTCGCGATGCCAATCTCGCCGCCGAAGCCGAATTCGCCGCCATCCGCAAACTGCGTCGAGGCGTTGTGGAGGAGGATCGCGCTGTCGATCTCGGTGAAGAACCGCTCGACCGAGGCCGGGTCCTCGCTCAGGATCGCCTCGGTATGATGCGAGCCATAATGCGTTATGTGAGCGATGGCCGAGCCGATGTCGTCCACGACCTTGACCGACAGGATGGCGGCTTCGTACTCGGTGTGCCAGTCCTCTTCAGTTGCTGGCTTGGCGGTCGGGACCAGCCGCTGGACGGCATCGTCGCCGCGAATCTCGCAACCCTTGGCCACCAGCGCCTCGATTACCGGCCGCAGGTGTGTGGCGACGGCGTCTTTGTGGACCAGCAGCGTTTCGGTTGCGCCGCAGACGCCCGGCCGGCGCATCTTGGCGTTGACCGTCACGTCCACTGCGAGCCGCACGTCGACGCTTGGTTCGATATAGGTGTGGCAGAGACCTTCGAGATGGGCGAACACCGGCACGCGCGCCTCGGCCTCGACGCGGGCGACCAGCGTCTTGCCGCCACGCGGCACGATCACGTCGAGAGTACCGCCAAGCCCGCCGAGCATCTCGCCCACCGCCGCCCGGTCGGTCGTCGGCACCAGCTGGATGGCGTCGAGCGGCAGACCGGCGGCTTCAAGTCCCTGCAGCAGGCAGGAATGGATAGCATGTGATGTTCGCGTCGCCTCAGAGCCGCCGCGAAGGATCACGGCGTTGCCAGATTTGAGGGTCAGCGCACCGGCATCGGCAGTCACGTTGGGCCGGCTCTCGAAGATCACTCCGATGACGCCAAGCGGGGTGCGGACACGCGAGATGTCGAGGCCGTTGGGACGGGTCCATTCGGCGATCACCGTGCCGACCGGGTCGGGCAGCGCCGCGATCTCACGAAGGCCGTGTGCAATCCCCTCAAGCCTCGCTTCGGTCACGGTCAGCCGGTCGAGAAAGGCGGGCGAGATGCCGCGCTCCTTGGCGCCTGCGACATCCTCGGCATTGGCCGCGAGGATGGTTCGGGCTTCGGCCAACACCGCATCGGCGGCGGCCGTCAATGCCAGGTTCTTGGCCTCGGTCGAGGCGAACGCCAGCACCTGCGCCGCCGCACGGGCGCGGCGGCCCATCGCATCCATCAGCTCGTGTACGGACGGCTCGTGCGCGTTCATCCGGTCCTCCCCTCGAGCCCGGTCAGCACTACCAGATTGTCACGGTGGACCAGTTCAGCTCGTGCGCCAAGCCCGAGGATTTCTGTCACGGTCTTCGAGTTCTTGCCTTTGACCCGGTCGGCCTCCTCGCGATCGAGCGCGACGAGGCCGCGGGCAATCTCGTGGCCGGCGGGATTGAGAATGGCCACCGCATCGCCGCGCACGAACTCGCCCTTGAGCCGGGTGACCCCGATCGGCAGCAGGCTCTTGCCGAGCGCCAGTGCGTCTGCTGCACCGGCATCGACATGGACTTCACCGGCCGGCGCCAGCGTGCCCATGATCCAGCGCTTGCGCGCCTGGGCGCGGCTTTCTGAGGCGGCAAACAGGGTATGCCGCGCGCCCTCGCGCAGCGCCCGCAGCGGATGCAGGTCGCGGCCGTTGGCGATGACCATGGCGGTCCCGGCCTGGGTCGCAATCTTGCCGGCCTCGATCTTGGTCGCCATCCCGCCGCGGCTCAGATGGCTCGAGGCGCCGCCCGCCATCGCCTCGATCTCATGGGTGATCGCCGCGACGTGGGCGAGGTGGGTCGCGGCCCGGTCCTTACCGGGGGGGGCGGTGTAGAGCCCGTCGACGTCCGACAGCAGGATCAGGCAGTCCGCCTCGATCATGGTGGCGACCCGCGCGCTTAACCGGTCGTTGTCGCCGTAGCGGATCTCGGCGGTGGCGACGGTGTCGTTCTCGTTGATGATCGGGATGGCGCCGAGCCCGAGCAGCGTCGTGATCGTCGTGCGCGCATTGAGGAAGTAGCGACGCTCTTCGGTGATGTTGGGCGTCAGGAGAATCTGGCCGGCGACGATGCCGTGCCGCGCGAGGCCCTCGGCCCAGGCCTGGCTCAGGGCGATCTGCCCCGCGCTCGCCGCCGCCTGCTGTTGCTCGAGGGGCAAGGTTACCGCGTCGAGACCGAGCAGCCCGCGGCCGAGCGCGATCGCACCCGACGACACCACCACCACCCAGACGCCGGCGCGATGCAGCGCGGCGAGGTCCTCGGCGAGCGCCGCGAGCCACTCGGTGCGCAGCTTGCCGGTCGCGCCATCGACGATGGTCGCCGAGCCGATCTTGATGGTCAGCCGTTTGTAGGGGGCGAGCGCGTCGGTCATCACGGCGCCCAGTTGGGCTCGATGGCGCGCCTCGCCGCCTCGATGCGCTCGGCCTTCTGCGCATCGAGCGTTGCAAGCACGCGGTAGAGCACGTCGTCGACGCCCTTACCGGTCGCGCCCGAGGCCGTCAGTACCTCGGCCTTGCTGACGCGCTTTAGAACGCGAGTCTTTTCCTTGATGTCGTCCTCGCTCAGCGCATCGATCTTGTTGAGGACGACGATTTCGGGCTTGGCCGCGAGCGCTTCGTCGTACGCCGCGAGCTCGTGCCGGATGGTCTTGTAGGCGGTCTTCACATCGGGATCGGTGCCGTCGATCAGATGGATCAGCACGGCGCAGCGCTCGACGTGACCGAGGAAGCGATCGCCGATCCCAGCACCCTCATGCGCACCTTCGATCAGCCCGGGGATGTCGGCCAGCACGAAATCACGCCCGCCAATGCGCACGACGCCGAGATTAGGGTGGAGCGTGGTGAACGGATAGTCGGCGATCTTGGGTTTTGCCGCCGACACCGCGGCGAGAAAGGTCGATTTGCCGGCATTGGGCAGCCCGACCAGTCCCGCATCGGCGATGAGCTTGAGTCTCAGCCAGATCCATTTTTCCGTGCCGACCTGGCCGGGATTGGCGTGGCGTGGCGCCTGATTGGCCGACGTTTTGAAATGGGCGTTGCCGAATCCGCCATTACCGCCCGAGAGCAGCACCAGCTTCTGACCGATCTCGGTCAAGTCGGCGATCAGGGTCTCGTTGTCGTCCTCGAAGATCTGCGTGCCGACGGGGACGCGCAGCAGCGCATCCTTGCCCTTGGCGCCGTGGCGGTCCTTGCCCATGCCGTGGGTGCCGGTCGCGGCCTTGAAGTGCTGCTGGTAGCGATAGTCGATGAGGGTATTGAGCCCGTCGACGCATTCGACCACCACGTCGCCCCCGCGCCCGCCATTGCCGCCATTGGGGCCGCCGAACTCGATGAATTTTTCGCGCAGAAAGCTGACCGCGCCGGCGCCGCCATCGCCCGCCCGTACATAGACCTTGGCCTGGTCGAGAAACTTCATGAGGCTTCCTTGGCCGCGGCGCGGCCGGTGCGCAGCGCCCAGTCGGCGCGCGTCAGCATGGTGTCGATATGGCGCAGCGCTTCCTTGCGCGCAAGGCAATGGCGAGAGGAGGTTCCGGTTTGGGTAAAGCCGAGCTTCCTTTGGACCGCAAGTGAGGCCTTGTTGAACGCAAAAACCCCAGATGAGAGGTGTTCCGCGCAGGTGATCGTGAAGTACCAATCGAGCACGGCTTCGGCCGCCTCGGTCATGAAGCCGCGGTTCCAGAACGGCTCGCCGAGCCAGTAGCCGATCACAATGCCCTGCAGGTCAGGATGAAAACCGCAATGGCCGATCAGCCCCTCGCCGGGAAGCTCGATGGTAAAGCCGGTCTCGCTCGCCGGCTGGTCAGGCCGCCACGCATGCAGCCAGCTCAGCGCGTCGGCCTCGGCATAGGGGTAAGGGACGCGGCTCAGATTGCCGGCGACGTGAAAGTTGTTGAGGAGCCGCGCGAGGCGGGTCGCGTCCGCGAGCCGCGGCGGACGAAGGGTCAGGCGCCGCGTGGTCAGGATAACGTCCATCTTACGCCGCTCCTCCTTGGCGTGTCGCCGCCTCGAACTGTCCGCGCGCCAGGCTCGTGCCGATATGCTCGACCTCGCGCTGCTGCGAACGCGCAAAGAGCATTCGGCGCTCGCCGGTCATGACGAAACCGAGCTTGCGCTGCACTGCAGCCGATGCGTCATTGCCGACGTGATATGACGAGAGGACGAGGTCGTCCGGTCGGGCGGTGAAATGCCAGTCCAGCAGGCCGATGCAGGCCTCGGTCATGTAGCCCTTGCCGTGATGGGCGCGCGCCAGCCAATAGCCCAGATGCTCGTCGAGACTGACGACGCCGATCATGCCTGCTCCGGGCAGGTCGATGCTGAAATGCCCATTGCCGGGAACGGGCGGCTGCTGCCGCGCCATCCAGTCATCGAGGTCCGCAACGGTATAGGGATAGGGCACCACCGTCAGCCAGCGGACGACCTCCCAGTCATTGAGCCCCGCGATGAACGCCGGAGCATCGGTCCTTCGCCGCGGGCGCAGCCGCAGCCGGAGCGTGATGAGCTCTACATCCATCTCGGCCTCACGAGCTCGAGGCTCACCACGATATTGGCGCTCCTGGGCGACTTGCCCTTGCCGACGCGGTGGAAGCCAAGCTTTTCGAGGACATTGAGGGAGCCGACATTGTCGGCGAGTGCGCGCGCCCGCACCACGTCGAACTGATGCGTGCGCTGGGCGATATCGATCAAGGCGCGGCCGGCTTCGGTCATGTAGCCGTTGCCCCAGAACGGCTCGCCGAGCCAGTAGCCGAGCTCGGACGGCGCGTCTTCATGGAAGGAGAATCCAATGACGCCGATCAGTCGCTCGTTGAGCGTGATCGCATAGGGCCGCTGATCCGAGCGCTGCGCAAAGATCTCGATGAAGCCGATCGCATCCGCTCCGGTATAGGGGTGGGGCAGGCTCGACAGGCGGTCAGCGATGGTCTTGTTGTTGGCAAGCCGGACGAGGTCGGGTACGTCGCCCCGGATGGGCGCGCGCAGCACCAGTCGCTTGGTCGCGATCTTGCCGGGCAGTACGTCGCGGGCCCGCCGGACGGCCAGGCGGTGCGTGGCGTCGGCGAGCTCGCGCAAGGCGCGGTCGGTCCCTCCCGGCGTATAGACCGGGCGGGCTGCGGCCTTGACTGGAACGGTGGTCTTGAGCTTCTTCATGACGCGAGCCTTTCAAGATTGCCGACGCGGACGATCACTTCGCCGTCCGACAGGGTGCGGTAACGGGTTCGCCTGGCCCGCATATAGGAGACCACTTTTTCGGCCGACGCCGCTTCGGGGTGGCGCGAGCGATAGTGCGGGACGATCACGAAGGGGGTGAGGCCCAGCCCGTCCCAGATCGGGGTTTCGTCATAACCCTCGGGCTGCTCCAGCGGATCGTCCATCAGCTCCATGCCGCGCAGCGTCGGGCCGGCGACGATCGCGCCGGCCGCGTAGCCGCCATAGGTGATGGTGTCGGCCTCGAGCCGCTCGCGGATGACGCCGTCGAACCCGGCGCTCTGCATGGCGCGGCGCAGCACGAAGCTGTTGCCGCCCATCACCCAGACGAGGTCGTAGGGCGCGAGGCGCGACCGCAGGCTTTCGGGGTCGCCGAAATGGGCGCGCAGGTCGACCGGGTCGGGTCTGAGACCGAGGCTCCGGAACTCGGGGATCGGGTCATAAACCTCGGTGCGATAGATCTCGCGCGCCGACGCCGAGGCGCCGTCATAGCCGTTGGCGATCACCGCGACGCGCGGCCCGGCCAGCATAGCGAGCAGCGCCCCGGCGCGCTCGCCCAGTCTTTCCGACGACAGATACAGGCGCATTTCAAAGCCCTCAAAGCGAAAGGGGAGCCGGATGACCGTCTCCCCTTGGAACTTTGCTTGGCTTTTAGCGCCTTGCCGGGGAGATGGTCTCCGGCAGGGTCTGGTGTCCTACCGGGTTATTCTGCCGCTTCCATGGCCGGGAGTACCGACACGATGGATCGCTGGCTGGCTCGGGTTTTGAAGGAAACGGTTCCATTGACCGTGGCGAAGATCGTGTGATCGACGCCCATCCCCACACCCGAGCCGGGATGCCATTTGGTGCCGCGTTGCCGAATGATGATGTTGCCGGCGAGCACGGTTTCGCCGCCGAACTTCTTGACGCCGAGACGACGGCCGGCCGTATCGCGACCGTTGCGGGACGAGCCGCCTGCTTTCTTGTGTGCCATTCGTCTAGCTCCTTATTCCTTGTCGGCCTTGGGCGCGGCCTTCTTGCGCGCCGCCGGCTTCTTTTCGCCGTCGGCCGCTTCGGCCTTCGGCTTCGTAGTCTTCGCGGCCTTGGGAGCCGCTTCTTTCTTCGCCTTCGGCTCGGCCGCCGGCTTTTCCGCCTTGGCGGCGGGCTTGGCCCTGGGCTTTGCCGCCTTGGTCTCGGGCGCAGCTTCGGGCATCGCCTCGGCCGCGGGCTTTACGGCGCGTGCCTTGGGGGCCGGCTTCGGCTGCGTCTCGGCGACGGCGGCCGTCATCGGCGCCATCGAAGCCGCACGGGCCTTCAGCTTCTCATCCACCGTCAGCGTCGTCTTGGCGCCGCCGAGGAGAATTTCGCCGATCCGCACCGTCGACAGCCGCTGGCGATGGCCGTTGCGGCGATCGAAATGCTGCCGGCGTTCCTTCTTGCGGATGATGATCGTCCGCGATTTCTTGGTGCCGACGAAATGGCCGGCAACCGTGGCTCCAGCCACCAGCGGGGTGCCGACGGTCACGTCGTCGCCATCGCCCACCACCAGCACCTCGGCGAAGGTCACCACGTCGCCGGGCTCGGCATCGAGCTTTTCGATCTTCACCAGGTCATTGGCGGCAACCTTGTATTGCTTGCCGCCGGTCTTGATCACTGCAAAATTCATCATCACGCCGGCACATCGGCCGGTCCTTCTCTGTCGCGCCCTGTGGCGGACGCCCGGGGGCGCCACTTTGGCGTGCCGACATAGAGTGGCACCGGCCTCGGACTGCGGTCGACCAAATCAAAACACGCCCCGGTTTCCCGGCGCGTGTCGTTCGGCGGGCGTTATCCCCGCAACCGCCTTTGGAGTCAAGGCGAAAGGCCGAGAACCGGCGTTTTCGGGCTTAGCTGTACCAATCGCGCAGGCGCACCTCGGCCAGCGAGCCGACGAGGCTCGCGAACTGCTGCAGGTCGGTGCCCTTGTAGTGGTAGGGATAGACGATCCTGGGCTTGAACGATTTGACGGCGTCGGCGGCCTGTTGCGGGGTCATGGTGTAAGGCTGATTCATCGGCAGGAAGGCGACGTCGATGCCGGTCAGCGCGGCCATTTCCGGTGTCGGCTCAGTGTCGCCAGCGACATAGATCTTCTTGTCGCCGAAGCTCAGCACGTAGCCGTTGCCGACGCCCTTGGGGTGATATTGCAGCTTGTCCGGCGAGGTGTTGTAGGCGGCGACGGCGCTGACCGGAATGCCGTCGATCGCGCCGGTGTCGCCGTTTTTCATGATCTTGGCCTGGCCTTTGAGCGCGGCGGGAAGCTTGCCCATCACCTCTTCGGTGCAAACGATCGGCGCGCTGCCGGCGATCTTCTGCAGATTGTCGGGGTCGAAATGGTCGGCATGGGCGTGTGTGATCAGGATGCCGGTGGGCGGTTTCTGACCGGTGAAATCGACCTTGGCCGGATCGAAATAGAGCACGTGGCTGCCCTGGCTCAGGATCAGCGTCGCGTGATTGAGCGGCTGGATGATGACATCGCCGGCCGAGGTGCCGAGCGTATCGGGCGCGGGGATGGCGAAGGCTTTGGAAGCGGCGGCGACGAGGGGCATGGCGGCGAGTCCTATGAGCACGGTGCGACGTGAGAACATGGCTTTTCCCTGTGATGGCGAGCGGCCGTTCGATAACGCGCGACGCGCGTCCTTCATCCCGCACGATTCAGTGAGGTCGGATGGCGATGAGCTTCAGCCGAAGCCGGTCGGCAGCAATGCGCTCCGAAACCAGGGCGCGCGGCTTATGGTTCCGCTGCCACTCCGCAAGGTGCCAGGGCTCGGCATCGGGCGGGACGGCGATGGCCGGCAGATAGGCGAAGGCTTCGTGCAGCTCTTCGGCGATCATCACCGGGATCAGCGTGCGACGATATTCGTCGCCCTCATAGGCATCGAGCAGGTCGCGCTCGAAGGGGCTGAGATCGGTCAGCACTAGGCCGTCTGCCGCGGCCCCCGGAGCGCGCACGAGCGCCGGGTAGGCGCGGCGCGGATAAGTGACGACGCGAAAGCCGGGAGCGGTCGCGGCCAGCATCGCCGCCCCGTTGAGCGGGCGGGCCAGCACCGCTGACAGAAGGTCGGGGTCGCGCAGCGTGCCATAAGCGAATAGCAGATCGGGCATCTTGTGCGTCCGTCGGCGGGCTCGGCGCCGGCGCCAAGCCGGTTGCGGGGCATCCCCAATAATGCCATAAGCCCGGCCGTGTCGACCGGCCGCCCAGCGGCTCTTCTCATCTCGCGGAGAGGTGGCAGAGTGGTCGAATGCACCGCACTCGAAATGCGGCGTGGGGGCAACTCCACCGGGGGTTCGAATCCCTCCCTCTCCGCCATTCCTGCTGCCCCTGAGACCGTCCAAAATGCTGCTATGTCCCCGTAGCAGCGGCACTATTGCGTAGGGTGTGTAAGGGCTTGGCGGAGACTTCGGGAGCGCATTTCCGCCGGTAGCAGCACAAGTCCCCGAAGCTCTAGGGACACACGCCGCGACGAACCGTCTGTCCGACTGTCTGTCCGCTACAGGACAAGCGGAAGCCGGTCGGCGCCGATCGCCACGTGCAAGTAATCGTCGGTCGCGGGCCGTTGCCGAAGCCCGGGGTAGTAGGTGGAGTAAGTGGGCGCAAACATATCAATGAACGCTTCGATTTCATCGGGCGGCATCGCTGGCCGACCGGCGGCGGCCATCCTCTGCTCGGCTTCAATCCGCCACCGACGGAAGTGCCGCTCGTCATCAGGCTCGAGCCAGATAAACGCGTCCCACAGCTCGTGCCACGCCGCGTAGCCCGCCAGGTACTGGTTGATCGGGCCTAGGTCCGGGTCTGTCAGATCAGCGCTTCTGACCGGCACAAATCCCAGCATCCAGCCCTCTAAAAGGACAACATCGATTGGCCCCTCGACCATCGGCCAGTCCCTCTCGGGGCGCCGATCGCCGCGCCCGCGAAATGCAGACCGGTCATAGGAGGGGATCGCCAGGCGTTGACCGCTTCCAAGAGACTTCAACGCAAGAATCGTCGTTCGCCCGAGCTTAATATCGTGGGTTCCAGGTAGCCCCCGATGAGCGAAGAACCGGTTGTTGGGGTGCTCGCTAGTGAGCGCCAGCTGGTCAGCGTGCGTCAGGTAGAAGTCATCAATAGAGACGCCGACACATCGAACGCCCTCGCCGGCAAGGTTCCGACATATCGCCTCAGTGAGAGTCGACTTTCCGGCGCCCTGCGGCGCCGAGAGGCCAACGACCAGCGGACTCCTGCTTGGGCGCGACGCTCGTGCCTTGAGGATCCAATTGGCCAGATAGCTCCAGTAGTCGTCGCCTGCCAGCTGACAGATGTGCCAAATTATCCCAATGGGGGCAGCGACAGGCCGGCCCCACTGCGCTACTTTTTTCAGCCTTAGCTAATGGAGTTGATGCCCATGAGATTGAATGGGCGAACCGTCCCCGACGTTCTCGGTTATCCCGGCAATGTGGTCGCCGGGGACCAACTCTACATGGCAAGCAAATGCCGAGTGGAAGATGATTTCTGGAGCAATCGCCGGTCGATAGCACAGACAAACGAAGAGCTGGTGGTGCCGGACGATCTGGTCTGGCATCCCCTCTCCAGCGGTTACCTCGTGCACTGTCCGTGGTTGCATCTCGGGCATCCAGCCTGGCACGAGAATGTCGGATCGGAGATTAGTGTCCGCCGCATATTCCAGTCGGCTTATCTCGACGAATCTCTGAAACCGCACCTCTGCCGGGGCGTCGTGAATGTTCACCCGCTTCAACCGGGTGAACAGGACCGCATTTGTCGCTGGCGCGTTTCCGATTCCAGAAACGCTCCATTTGAGCGTGACATTGGCCCAGTTGGACCGGTTGAACTCTTGGACTATTTCCCCAAGCTCGACTATCAACCACGGACGGCGTTCTCTGATGTGGCTGGCGTAAGCCAGCCCTCCGGCGTGTCGAGTCTCTAGCCAGAGCAGCAGGGTCGACGATCCCAAAACCGCCGTGAAGACAGTCAGCCAGAGAGTGGAAGAGGCGACCCGATCTTCGGCCCCTTCGCTCCCCGCTACCTGAGAGGGCTGCTGTTTGGTTCTTTGCTGGCCGGGGGCTGTTCCTGATCCCGCTGCTCCAAAAGCTGGTGCAGTGATGGCCGCCAACCAGTCCTAAGAGCCACACGTAGCTCCAGAAAACGACGACTAGGAGCAGGTGGCGGAGCCACGTTGGCATCGTCCCTAGTCCTCGGGACCGGTAGTCTGGGTCGTCAATGTAGCCGAAGCGGCCATCCGGATAGCGCACTCGGCCGAATCCATGAACCGCTGCGCGCCGGCTTCGTCCTCATAGCGGATTTGTCCGATGACATAGATGGAGCGAACGCCGGCGATCTGGTCGCCAAACTCAGCGTCAAAAACGAGGGAGATAGGGACCGAGCAGGACTCCGCGATCTCCATGACGTGGTTCCTGAAAGCAGCTCGGGTGCCCCGTCGAATTCCTGTTGCGATGGGAGACTTGTGGCGACCAAAACGAGGAATCGGCTGTCAACGATCTTGCTTTGTACTCCCTATGTTGACGACCACCAGTCCCCCTTCCACCTTAGCCCCTACCCGTAGGTTATCCCTGGATCGATAAGCAGTCGGACATGTCGGACGCGAAGTCGCGGCCGGTGCCGGGCCAAAAACTCCAAACGACCGATGGCGTGCTCTTTATTTTGAATGTCGGTTTGAGCTGCGAGGATCGCAACTTGGTTCTCGGCGGCGGTAGCGAGTTGCTGGCTCAGAATACTCTGCGTCAGCGGCCTTGGCGAGCCGCTCGGTGATGTCTCCACCCTTTCGGGTTTCTCGCCACAGGGCGCGAGTGGACCTCCAAAGGGTGAAGGTGAACAGCGCACGGGCGAAGCCACCCAAGGCGATGACCACGTCATGGTGCCGCTCGATCCAGTCCTCGACATAGTAACCGAAAGGATAGCCAATAAAGGACGATGGTTCCTTGAGGCTCTCGCAGGCTTTTGCGTGCTGCTTACAGTCGTATGGCTGACTACGGAGAAGCGGAGCCTCCCAAGAGATAATCAGTATCTCATGGGAGGAACCACCGTTGCCATCTACTCCCATTCGGGCCACCCACGCAGCCAAGCAAGCATCAAGCCCTCTCGACCGCCGTTCCAAAAATATCGCGGTTCATGCGGTTGTTATAGCGGAACTGGAACTCCGCGAGAACGGCAGATACTTAGCGCTGACCTTGTGGAACGTGCCGACCACCCCGCTTGAAGATGCTTTAGAGCGACTGGCAATACTGGTGGGCATCTTCGCTTTCCTCGGATGGAGTTTCCTAAGCCTCCGGGCGCTTAACTCGAGCAGCTTCGTGGAGTTGCGGTTCGCGCAGGAATTGGGCTCTGGCTTCGGCGCTCGTCGGTGTCGGAGTGGGGGATTTGGGGCGGCGTTTCCATTCGTGGCCGGCACTACTTCTACGCTTGGCTCGAGTACACGCCGGCCAGGGTGTCGTTTCTCGCCGTCGTCGCGCCGTTACGCTCTGGATAGAGGGCGGAATTGGGTCAGATATGCCTATCGATGATTGGCCGCTATCGTAGGTGCCTTCGCCACCGGACCTCTATAGGTCCGGGTTTTCCGAGGGATGTACCGCTTTTGTGGTATACAGGCCGTGGATAGCGGCATTTTCGCCGCCGGGATCGTTGGCGCTGCGCATCCGCGGGTCTCGAGGACCGTGAGCCCCACTCCCCGGGAGCGTACGCCCACCCTCGGCCGAGACAGCTCTTCGGCGGCAACGTGGGCTAGCAGGTGCCATCGCGAACTCTTCGGCGCCAGTCGCCGAATAGTCAGCTTTCAAGCAGGCGACGAAGCTCGGGGCGCAGAATCTTGCCAGTGTCGCCACGTGGTATCGTCTCGAGGCGGACGAAATCGGCGATCGGAGCGACTTTAAAGTTGCGTCGGCAATGCTCGGTAAGATCGGCCTCGTCCAAATCGGCAGATGAGACGATCCCAGCACGGACGATCTCGAGGCCACCCGATCCGCGGACCGTGACCACCCCTGCATCCCTGACGCTAGGATGTCGCAGCAGCATCTGTTCGATCTTCTCGGGCGCGAACTTGCCGCCTCCGATGTTGACGATGTCGGTGGTGCGGCCAGTGATCACGAGCTGGCCCGTGGACGACACGGTGCCGCGGTCACCCGGGTAGAACCAGGCGCGAGAATCCGGATTGCCCACATCGAAGATCGGCTGGATGTCGGCGCGCAGGCGCAGTTCCCTTCTTCACCAGGGCCAAGCACGTTGCCGTCGGGGTCGATGACCTCGATTTCCGTCCAGGGCGTGATTGTGCCCGTAGCGCCGTCCTCCAGCTCTCCCGCACCGGCCATGCCGAAGCCACTAAGCCCAAGCTCAGACGACCCGTAGTGGAGCACGATCCGCCGCGTCAGTACCGATTGCGCCGTGCGCATCATCTCGGCCGAAATGAAACTGCCGCCGATGCCGGCCCCGAGCAGCGCCGGAAGCGGGGTGAAGTGCCGCGCCTGCTCATCGAGCAATTGCTTGAGATGGAAGACGGAGCTGATCAGGTAGTCGCACCTGTAGACCGACATCATCCGGATGGTGTCGGCCGCGTCGGGCGCGAGGCAGAAGGCCTTGCCGCGGGACAGCATCGCTAGCGCAGTTGCGTAACCCCAGTTTGAAACGAGGTCCATTGAACACTGCAGACGGGTGGCTGGGGCGGTGACCTCAACTCCGATGTTTGCGGTCTCGGCATGAAACTCAAGGCTGGCGAAGGTATGGATGATCGGCTTCGGCTGGCCGGTCGTCCCCGAGGACATTACGATGCGGCAGGGGTCGGTGTCGGCGATCGCGACGACAGGGTGGGATGGTGGATCGGCGGAGGTGAACCAGTCGTCGGTGGCTGCGACCACTTTGAGGTCGGCGGCGGATACAAACGGACTGTCCACGATCACAACGGAGATACCGGGAACGAGCGCAATCATCTTCAGGCTAGTCACCGGTGCCGAGACCAGACCGAGTTCGGCGAGTGCAAGGCTTACTGCCATGTGTCGGCTTGGTAGAGCGATCCAAACGCCCACGACCGTCCCTGCGGCCAGACCGAGTGCAGCAATACGAGCGGAGGAAGAACGGACCGCAGCATCCATCATGCCGTAGGTGACAATCTGCGTGCCCACGATGATCGCGGGCTTGTTTGGCTCGAGCCGGCAGTTGTAGGCGATTAGATCGGTAGCGCGCATCATGAGGCACTTTTGCCTGTCAGAGCACGCCGGATCAAGTCGTCACAGACGCCGTGATTTGCGTCCGCCTCGGTCTACAGGCGGCTCGCGGCAGGCTTGTTTGGATGTCTGTCATTTCGCTTTGTAGCCGAAATGACCGACCCACTTGTCGAGGACAGCAGTTTCCTTGGTGTGCCAAAGGAAGTCGTAGTTCTTCCAGGACGACTGGATACCGATGCCGATCCCGCCTCGCACTTTTTGATAAGATGGAGTTCGGGCGATGCGGTTATGTGCAGTGTCGGAGAACGTCACGACCGACTTGCTCCAATCAGCTCCGATGAAGCCCAGTAACCGCCGGACCGTCGGCTCGAATTGATCGACGAGTTCCTCATATCGCACATAGCAGGTCGCTGGATCGTCGAGGGCATGCACCTTGAACCATTGTGTCATCACGAAATCGTAGAGCGCAGCCGCATCCGCAATGGTCCGAAAACTCTCCATCGCCGAATTCACGACGAACGACTGACGGAAGCAGCTCAGCACGACGTCGTAGGGGTGCCTGATTGAAAAAATGTAGCGCTTGTCTGGAAAGACTTTTGCGAGGAACGCGGCCTCGGCCGAATTGGCAGGTAACTTGTCGATCCGCCACTTGGCGTCAGGCTTCCTCGAGCGTCGTTCTAGCTCGGCGTAGTAGCGCGTCCGACCCTCGATCCCGACATCGGCTGTCACCCGCCCTCCCGACGCCTCAGCATGCCGGTTTACGTAGCTGGCTAGCCTGAGAAAGGCAGGTATCTCCTCGAACGCCTCGATCTCCGGGTGCGCCTCGAGCACGGTCCCGAGCAAAGTGGTTGCCGACCGCGGAAAGCCCGTGAGGGTCAGACAAGCGAGCTCACGGCTATCCCGCGGCAGCGGCTCGACGACGAACGCGGCGCGACGCGTGACCTCCAGCGGAAAGGTCTTGGGGCTGACCGTCTTGGATCGTCCCACGGCATTCATCTTCTCAAAGGCTGCATAGGCGCCGTGGTAATCACCAATCTTGTCGAGACTCTCGGCCTTCAGCTGCAGGACGATCTGGGTCAGTTGGTCGCTCGGGAATTGCTCGGGCATCCGACCGAGCCATGCGGCAGCGCGCCGGCTCTCTCCTGAGTTGAGTAATATCGCCGCGCGGAAGACCGCCGTCTCAGCTTGGAATACTCCACACGTCTGGAACGTGTCGCAGACCTTGGCCAAGAGCTCTCGCTGGTTGGCTGCTCGCAAACGGTTGAGTAGGGGCAGGCTGACGTCCTTGTCGCCGGGACGCGCCCGAAGTGCGATCACCGATACGGGCACACCCGTCCGCCAACCACCAAGGGCCTCCGCGTTAGCCTCGGCATCCCAAAGATAGTCGGAAGTTCCGTGCGCCATGAACAGCTGATAGTCGAGCTCCACGATGCGGGCGTAGTCGAGAGCAAGCTCTGCCCGCATGCGCTCCGTAAGCAGGGCGTCGAGATCTTCAGACTTCGTACTCGAGACCCGAGCTGCGAGATCGTGTTCATGGACATCGAGAAAGAACGGAAAGGCACGTCGTTTGATCGCTCCGTGGTGGCAGTGAGCGAGAACGAGTTCCGCCTGATCTGACCAGATTGCTTTGAGTTCCAAGAGCTGCACCAGGGCAGCGACGCGCAGGACCGGATTTGGATCGAGAAGCAGCCGCTGAAAGTAGTCGGGAACACCCTGCTTGAGCGTCGACAGCTTGCCTAACTGCGAGAGAGCGGCCTCGACCTCTGCGTCGTTCGGCGAACGGGTCTCCTCGTCCATCGATATTTCCCCGGTGGCGAAGTGAGGACCAAAACAAACGGGCCCGCACAACGGGCCCGATCCTAGATTTCTGTCGAAGGGCGGGAAAGCCCGCCTGCCCACTAGAAGTGATAATTGAGGCCCACCCGCAAGGTGTTGTCGGTTAGGTGAATGTGCTCGGTGTACGGCGCATTGAAAGAGTAGCTGTGCCGTAGTCGGAGTAGCGATACTCGAAGTTCGCCGAAACGTGGTCCGCGACCTGGACTTCGACGCCGGCGCCGGCGGTCCACCCAATTTGGGTGGCAGTGGACGGACCGAAAGGCTCCGTGGTGTTGGCAGCCGCGATGCCACCCTCAAGGTAGGGTAGCCACGAGCCGACGTCGATCCCAAGGCGGCCTCGCAGCGAGCCTTCATAGTTGATCGTCTGGACGCCACCACCACCATAGGCACCGGCCTCGTTGAGCCAGTCGAGATTGCCTTCAACACCACCGACGACATTGTCTGACAGGTGGAAATTGTAGCCAACCTGGCCGCCGATCAGCCAGCCGCTCAAGCTCGCGTTGATCGTGTTTGAGATGGGACCGGTGTACGCGTCAGACGCGGTCCCCCAGCCGCGCCCAATGCTCATTCCGATGTAGCCACCGTCCCAGCTGGCCGGTTTCGCCACCGCCGGCGCCGGCGCAACCGGCGCGGACAAATCCGCCGCCATCGCATGTCCCGTGAGCACCAGCAAAACTGCCGTGCTCGAAAGCAGCCCAGCCCTCAGCTTCATCGACGCCCTCCAATGCAAGCGGCCTATTAATAAACCTGGATGTTAAACGAATCCAGCCGTCGGGGACTTGCGGCGCATGAAACGGCACGATTTTCTCGTTGAGAAACAAATTTACCACCCTACGGTGGGCGGCGCGACGCGCCTAGCGCGGCTTTGGACCGCTTTGGGCAAAAGTGGGCATTAGCTTGCGCGCGATTTTGGCGCGCCCGGTTTGTCCCGCCCACAATATGGGGGTCCGCGGCAGGCCCGCGATTGCCCCTTCTATGGCGGGACGGGCGGAATGGGTCAGATAGGTCGATAAATC
>CAWKEC010000005.1:0-24144 GCA_963848625.1 uncultured Alphaproteobacteria bacterium | reverse complement strand
GCAATGGTGTGTTCCGGCGTGTGGCCGCGCAGCTCGTGGCCACGGCGCGTCAGGTAAAGCTCTCCTGGAGCGGCGATGCCATCGCCTCGAACAGAATACGTCAGGATGCGATCGCCGCTGGCCAGCGCCAGCGCTTCGTGGAACCCGACATCGGCCTGGTGGTATGCAGTTCCGTTCTCGCGGCCGGACGCTTCCTTGTCGGCGGCACCGCCTCCGCATGTCCCGCGTACCGCTTCGACCGCATTGCGGCCAGCCGCGTGGCGGGCCGCGAGGCGAGCCCGACCGATTGCATCTCGAGCGATGACCGGACCTCGACGAGGTCGTACAGCCCTTGGGGTCGTGTTGGACGATCCAGGCCATGAAATCGCCGAACGCCGAGCTGTCGGGCTCGCTCACCACCGCGCGCCGGCCCCGCGCCAGCTCGAGCAGTCCGCGCCCCGCGAGCATCTTGACCGCCTCGCGCACCGTGACCCGGCTGACGCCGTGCGTTGACCGCGAGTTCCGCTTCGCTCGGCAGGCTCGATCCGGGCGCCAGCTCGCCCATGATCATGCGCACCAGTTCATCGGCGACGCTGGACGCGGCGGTTACCGGCGGCTCGACCGGGGCCTGTTCTTCGGAGTTGTCATATACGATGGGGACCCGTGTTCGTTCCGTCTCAGACCTTGCTGCGGGCGCGGCGCGCGCGGCACGCAGCAGGATCACATTTATGGCATACGCCGCCAGGGACCGCCAGCGCACGCCGCCGGCCCGACACCGGTCATCCGACCCCCCGCTTGTGCGTTATCTTTACAGACATATCCTATTCCCCTAATCATTTTAGCCGCGCGACGAGAGCGCTGCCGCTTGAACGGCATCACAGGGAGGACTGCATGACTCTGAATCTCAGAATGCCACTGGCATTGGCCGGCGCGCTTGCGCTCGGCCTGGTTGCGGCCTCGGCCGCGCTGGCGCTCGATCCCGTCGCCAAGTGGTGCGACGGCGTCAAGATCGCGGCGTTCCCGGGCGGCCCGCAGGGCGGCGTGTTCGCCAACAACGTCTATAACGGCTTCCGCCAGGCGGAACTCGATCTCGGTCCCAAGGTCACCTACTACTTCTCGAACTGGGATCCGAACACCATGCTGCAGCAGATCCAGCAGGCGATCGCGACCAAGGTCGACGGCATCGCGACCTATGGTTCTCGGCGGCGACGATGCCACCGATCCGCTGGTCGAGCAGGCGCTGAAGCAGGGCACGATCTTCACCACCCTCAATACCGCGCTGCCCAAGGCGCAGGCCGCGCATGGCCCGCAGGGCTTTGGCTTTGTCGGTGCGCCGAACTATGACGCCGGCTTCGCGCTCGGCGCGGAAGCGGCCAAGCGCGCCAAGCTCGCGGCCGGCGACGAGGTGTTCGTCTGGGGCCTCAAGGGGCAGGGCGGCGACCGCGGCCAGCGCACCGTCGGCGTCATCGACGCGCTCACCAAGGCCGGCGCCAAGGTGATCTACCAGGAGATCGACTCGGCGACCAACGCCGATCCCAATGCCGGCACCGCGACCTTCGTCGGCGTGATGAAGGCCAATCCGGGCATCAAGATCGTGGTCACCGACCATGGCGGGCTGACCTCGAACGTCGGCGTCTATGCCAAGGCCGCCTCGCTCAAGCCGGGCCAGGTCTACTTCGCCGGCTTCGACATGTCGCCCAATACCGCCCAGGCGGTGAAGGACGGCTACCAGAACCTCGTCATCGACCAGCAGCCCTACCTGCAGGGCTACCTGCCGATCCTCAACATCTGCCTGACCAAGAAGTTCGGCTTCTCGGGGCTCGACGTCAACACCGCCGGCGCCTTCGTCGACTCGACCAATGTCGATGCCGTCGCCCCGCTGGCGGCCAAGGAAATCCGCTAATCCTCCGGCTCGACCATCCGGGCAAAGACCGGCGGGCCTCCTCGAGGGCCCGCCCGTGCACTGTAAGGACAGGCCATGGCGCAGGCCGCCCTGGAGACCAGCTCCGTCAGCCGCCGCGCTCGAGCCGGTTCCGGTCATCGAGCTCCGCAACGTCTCCAAGACTTTCGGCGAGGTCCGCTCGCTGTCCAACATCAACTTCAAGGTGTATCCCGGGCGAGATCGTCGGGCTGCTGGGCGACAACGGCGCCGGCAAGTCGACCGTGGTCAAGACCGTGATGGGCTTTCACCAGCCCGATGCCGGCGGCGAGATCTTTTTCAAGGGCAAGCGCATCGACGACTGGTCGGTGGCGCGGGCCCGGGCGCTCGGCATCGAGACGGTCTATCAGGAGCGGGCGCTCTGCGAAAAGCAGCCGATCTGGCGCAACATGTTCATGGGCCGCGAGCCGCGCACCAAATGGGGCCTGCTCGACGTCAAGCGCATGAAGGAAGAATCCGCCCGGCTGATGAGCGAGCACATGGGCTTCACCTCGGCCGCCGTGCATCCGGACAATGTCGTCACCACGATGTCGGGCGGCGAGAAGCAGGGCGTCGCCATCACCCGCGCGCTCTATTTCGACGCGCAGCTGGTGATCCTCGACGAGCCGACGATGGGCCTCAGCCTCACCGAGACCAAGAAGACCCTCGATTTCGTCAACAACATCAAGAAGGCCGGCAAATCGGCGATCTTCATCGACCACAACATCTTCCACGTCTATCCGGTTGTCGACCGGCTCTATGTGCTCGATCGCGGCAAGGTCGCCGGGCGTCTACGACAAGTCCGACATCTCGATGGACGACCTCATCGACCGGCTCTACCGCGTCGCGCGGTCGGGCTCGCTGGAGTAGGCGCCATGGCACCGAAATCACGCCCGCCAAGCCGGCACGGCCAAGCCGCCGACAACCGCGTCGCGCCGCCCTCGTTGCTCCGCCGCTACGGCAGCCAGCTCGGCATCATCGGCGTCGGCATCGTCATGTGGCTGGCCTTCGTCATCGCCGCGCCGACGGTCTTCACCAATATCGACATCTACGTCGCCTTCGCGCAGACGACGCCGGTGTTCGGCATCATCGCGCTGGCGCTGACCTTCGTCGTCATCACCGGCGAAATCGACCTCAGCTTCCCCTCGATCATGGCGCTCGGCACGGCGGTCTTCTGCCTCGGCGTGACGCAATGGGGGCTGCCCTGGTACGCGGCGCTGGTCGCGGCGTTCGCCACCGGCGCGGTCTGCGGCTGGATCAACGGCGCGCTGGTGGCGCGGCTCAACATCCCCTCGCTGGTCATCACCATCGGCACGCAGTTCCTGTTCCGCGGGCTCGAGCTGGTGCTGATGAACGGCACCGGCGTGCCGCTGACCGAGGACCTCTATCCGGAGCTCCACGATATGCTCCGCGAGCCGCTGTTCGGCGTGCTGCCGATCCAGTCGGTCTGGATGGTGGTGCTGGCCGTCCTGATGTGGCTGCTGCTCAACCGCACGCGGTTCGGCGCCCATGTCTTCCTCGTCGGCGACAACCCGACCAGCGCCCGGCTGATGGGCATCAACGTCGCTGTCGGTCAAGACGCGGGCCTTCGTGCTCGTCGGCGTGCTGGCCGTGCTCGCCGGGCTGATGACCTCGATCTACGGCTATTATTTCTGGCCGACGACCGGCGACGGCTACCTGCTCACCGCCATCGCCTCGGTGTTTCTTGGGCGGCACCTCGGTGTTCGGCGGCACCGGCTCGATCGTCGGCTCGTTCGTCGCCTCCTTCATCATCGGCGCGATCAATGCCGGCATCGTCTCGGCCGGCATCAACGCCTTCTACACGCAGCTGGCGTTTGGGCTGGTGATCGTGGTGTCGGTGGTGCTGCAGACCATCATCGAGCGCCGCATCCGGCGGCAGTCGATCACCGGACGGTAGCAACCGGGAGCGACGCCGGCGCTACCAGGACGGTCCATCGCTGCCGTTAACCGGGCATAAACCACGTTTGCCCGCCGGCTTCCCGCCTGCTATCAGCCGCGCCAGCGCTGCCGCACCCGCTGGCGCGCAGCGCGCAACCTAGAGACTCGATGACCTTCCCCCTCGACCACATCCGCAATTTCTCGATCGTCGCCCATATCGATCACGGCAAGTCGACGCTCGCCGACCGGCTGATCCAGACCACCGGCGGCCTCGAGGCGCGCGAGATGAAGGAGCAGGTGCTCGAACTCGATGGATATCGAGCGCGAGCGCGGCATCACCATCAAGGCGCAGACCGTGCGCCTCAACTACACCGCGCAAGAACGGCGAGGACTACGTCCTCAACCTCATCGACACCCCCGGCCACGTCGACTTCGCCTACGAGGTCAACCGCTCGCTCGCCGCCGTCGAGGGCTCGCTGCTGGTGGTCGATGCCACCCAGGGCGTCGAGGCGCAGACGCTCGCCAACGTCTATCACGCGATGGAGGTCAACCACGAGATCGTCCCGGTCATCAACAAGGTCGATCTGCCCGCCGCCGACGTCGGCACGCGTCAAGCAGCAGATCGAGGACGTCATCGGCCTCGATGCCTCCGATGCGCTCGAGATCTCCGCCAAGACCGGCCTCGGCATCGACACCGTGCTCGAAGCCATCGTCCACCGCCTGCCGGCCCCCAAGGGCGACGTCAACGCCCCGCTCAAGGCGCTGCTGGTCGACTAGCTGGTACGACACCTATCTCGGCGTCGTCGTCCTCATCCGCGTCATCGACGGCACCATCAAGAAGGGCCAGAAGATCCGGATGATGGCGGCCAACGCCGCCTACGAGCTCGACCGCGTCGGCGTGTTCACCCCCAAGCTCGTCGATGTCCCCGAGGCCTCGGCCCCGGCGAGATCGGCTTTTTCACCGCCGCCATCAAGCAGGTCGCCGATACCAATGTCGGCGACACCATCACCGATGATCGCAAACCCACCGCGCACCGCGCTCCCCGGCTTCCGCCCGGCGCAGCCGGTGGTGTTCTGCGGCCTGTTCCCGGTCGATGCCTCCGATTTCGAGACGCTGCGCGACGCGATGGGCAAGCTCCGCCTCAACGACGCGAGCTTTTCCTTCGAGATGGAGACCTCCGCCGCGCTCGGCTTCGGCTTCCGCTGCGGCTTCCTCGGCCTGCTGCATCTCGAGATCATCCAGGAGCGCCTGAGCCGCGAGTTCAATCTCGATCTCATCGCCACCGCGCCCTCAGCGTCGTCTACGAGATCGCGCTCACCAATGGCGAGACGCATCCAGCTCCACAATCCGGCCGACATGCCCGAGGTCACGCGCATCACGCGAAATCCGCGAGCCCTGGATCAAGGCGACCATCCTCACGCCCGACGAATATCTCGGCGGCATCCTGAAGCTCTGCCAGGACCGGCGCGGCATCCAGCAGCAACATGACCTATGTCGGCAACCGCGCCATGCTCGAATACGAGCTGCCGCTCAACGAGGTGGTGTTCGATTTCTACGACCGGCTGAAATCGATTAGCGCCGGCTATGCCAGCTTCGACTACACCCTCGGCGAGCTACCGCGCGGGCGACCTGGTGAAGCTCTCGATCCTCGTCAACGCCGAGCCGGTCGATGCGCTCTCGATGCTGGTCCACCGCTCCGCCGCCGAAGCCCGCGGCCGCCAGATGTGCGAAAAGCTCAAGGAGCTGATCCCGCCGCACCTCTTCGTCATCCCCATCCAGGCCGCCATCGGCGGCAAGATCATCGCCCGCGAAACCGTCCGCGCCATGCGCAAGGACGTGACCGCCAAATGCTACGGCGGCGACGCCACCCGCAAGCGCAAGCTGCTGGAAAAGCAGAAGGCCGGCAAAAAGCGCATGCGCCAGTTCGGCAACGTGGAAATCCCGCAGGAAGCGTTCATCGCGGCGCTGAAGATGAGCGACGAATGATCCCGCTTCCCCTCTCCCGTTCGCGGGAGAGGGTGGCGCGAAGCGCCGGGTGAGGGCCTTCCGCGCAGCCCTCATCCCGAGCCCATCGAACGACAACCCCGCGTTTGCGGAGTTCGCGCCCTCGTGCTCTTGTCCCCCGTCGCCGATCCGGCGGCGCGGCACGGGGTCCCACAATGAGCCGAAACTCACTCTATCTCCTGATCGGCGTGCTCGCGGTCATCATCGTCGCCTTCGGCATCTGGTATTTCTACCAGCAGTCCCAAAAGCCCAGCCTCGAAATCAAGCTCGACGGGCAGGGCATAACGGTGAAGTAGGCCTTGCTGGAGCAACGTCCCTGACGAGCCATGCCCTGCGATCACGTTAGCCCTGTCGCAACAATAAGGCAGGTTCGGTCGCAATTGAGCGTAGCGCGTGTGCTAGCCTTGAGGTGTTGGGATCGAACTCCGATCTGGCGTCTCCCTGATTTCTCCGCCTTTCGACCCGGGACACGGCTTTCGCTTCGCGAGCCTCCGGCACTGAGGGCCATGCAATGGCTGCTCTCGCTTCCGCCCCGGAACCGACGAATGGATTGGCCCTGGCGATCGTCGCCTCCGCCAGTTTTCCGATGCTTCTGCTCGATGGGAACTTGAACATCGAGTCCGCCAGCGCCTCGTTCTGCGCGGCCTTTCATATTGAGTCGGCGGGGATCGAGGGCCGGCAGCTCGCAACCCTGGGAGCCGGGGAGTGGGACATCCCCCAGCTCGGCTCGCTGTTGCGCACCACCGTCTCCGGCGATGTCGCGATCCCGGCCTACGAGATCGACTTCACGCGCCCCGACGGGACGATGCGCCGCCTCGTGCTGAGCGCCCAGAAGCTCGCCTTCGTCGATGGGGCTCGCATCCACGTCCTGCTCTCGATCTTCGACGTCACCGACGCCCGCCTCATCGAGAAGGTCAAGGAAGACCTGGTCCGCGACAAGGCCGTGCTGCTCCAGGAG
Source organism: uncultured Alphaproteobacteria bacterium (assembly GCA_963848625.1). Lineage (GTDB taxonomy): Bacteria > Pseudomonadota > Alphaproteobacteria > Rhizobiales > Devosiaceae > Devosia_A. The sequence goes on along the minus strand of CAWKEC010000005.1, from coordinate 17,385 downwards.
CTGCAGCATCGCGTCGCCAACAGCCTCCAGATCATCGCCAGCGTCCTGATGCAGAGCGCCCGCCGCGTCCAGTCCGACGAGACCCGCGGCTATTTGCGCGACGCCCACCACCGGATCATGTCGGTCGCCTCGATGCAGCGCCAGCTCGCCGTGACCAGTCAGGGCGACGTCGAGCTCGCGGCCGTACTTCACCGAGCTCTGCGCCAGCATCGGCGCCTCGATGATCCGCGACCACGACAATGTCTCCCTGGTCGTCGAGATCGACGAGCAGCTCCGTTGCCGCGGAGATCTCGGTCAGTCTCGGACTGATCGTCACCGAACTGGTCATCAATGCGCTCAAGCACGCCTTCCCGCATGGCGCGAGCGGCCAGATCCAGGTCCGCTACCTCGTCGACAGCTCCGGCTGGTCGCCTGTCGGTCTCCGACGACGGCGTGGGCATGTCGAGCGCCCGGCACGAAGCCGGCGAAGGCCGGCTTCGGCACCAGCATCGTCGGCGCGCTGAGCGCACAGCTCGGCGGCCGCTCTCGTGATCTCTCGCCCCACCGGCACCAGGTCGATATCGCCACCACAGCACCCGCGCCGGCCCAGATCGGCGCCGCCGCGCTCCGCGCGGTCTAACAAGCAAGGACCACCCGATGACCCAAACGCCGCCGGTCTCCAAGCGCGGATCGAAATCCATCGGCGAGGATCGCGCTCGCGATGCCGATGCCGCCGCGCGCGCCGAACAGGGCCTGCCCCCGCTCGTCGATGCCCCGCAGGACCAGGGCCGCAGCAGCGGCCAGGGCCCGCACGATCCGGCTCCAAAGCCCTGAGCTCCGCCGATTTGGGCGTTTCACCCGCCTCGCGCGTTGATCCGCAAAGGAGCCAGCCATGTTCACCAATTTACTGAGGCGCCGCGCCAGCGTGACCTACGACATCCAGCCGTCCGCCGAGGGCTGGCGGGTCGCCTGCAAGGATATCCTCGGCCCGCCCTACAGCCGGCAGGCCGATGCCATCAAGGACACGCTGTTTATCGCCACCCAGCTCGAGGCGAGCGGCGAGACGGTGACCGTGCGCGTCCTCGAGCTCGACGGCCCGCGCCAGGTCTGGCGCGAGCTGCAACCGCGCGATGCGGCGCTCTACCGCTAAGCGGCGCGACCGCAGCCGCCGCGCTGTCTCGTCACCCGCGCCCGATCGTCTCGCCGCGACACCGGCCCCGCCCATCACCCCCAGAGGAGCGACCATCATGACCATCGCCGCCACGCCGCGATCCCCCTTCGGCTCCCAGAAAAGCGCCGAGGCCGTCCAGACCCTCCACGACGACATCCGCGCCAAATGGAACAAGCTGTCCGATTTCGAAATCGGCGCCCTGACCGGCACCGACGATCTCGTGACCCGCGTCGCGAGCCTCTACACCCTCGATCGCGAGCAGGTGCAGAGCGACGTCGCAGCGTTGCTGAACGGCCGCAGCGTTTAACGCGGACCATCACCGCGTGTCATCCCGGCGAAGCTTGTCCCCGCGAAGGCGGGGCGCTAGGTCCAGGTTTCTGAAGATGAGCGACGAACAGCCTAAGCCAGTCCGCCTGCAGCGCGTAGAGTCGCCGCCTCAATCTTGCTGAGCCGCGTCAGAACCTGCGGCGGGTGAAAGCCGTCTCTAACCAATCGGAGTTGATCTATCGGCACGGGCGTGCACCGTTCAATGTCTCGAAGCACTATGGCGATCGCTTCGCTGGCCCCACGAAAATACTCAAAAAAAGTGGCATGAGTGACACCAGCGACATTCCTGTATGAGCTCCAAATCGCCGAAGGTGTCCCTCTAGTGACTCCTCTCACAACGGCCATCCCAACCACCGAACCGACTGGCATTGTAGCGTAAATCCAAAGCCGGGTGCCGTTTACCGTTTGCGGTATTCTCCTCCGCAACTCGACATGCTTTTCACCTTTCAGAATGGCTTCCGCATACTCAGGCCGTATAGAGATCAATGCCTCGGAGTCAGGCATCGGCAGACCAGCCATATTCAATGATTGCGGTAGCGGCCTCGTGAGATATCGAGGTTGTCGACTGATAGTTCTGCGTCCCTGTTGCACCAAGGCGCCTCAAGTCGCGGAGCGAATAAGCCCTAGGCAAGATCAATAGGTTGTCGAAGGACGTCAGCAAGACTTCTTCGCCGCGGCTAAAGTTAGCCACGTCTTCAACCACAACGTGCTCTAGCTGAGACCGAGAGACGGAACCTTTCGGGACGGTGGTCGCGTCAACAATTCTGGCCAGGGCGACGATGGCCCCTCGACCCTTGGTGCGTTGAGACTCATAGAAGAAGATCATCGACCCCGGAACCATCAATTTCGATGACCGTGGCGAGCTTACATAGCTTCGGCGTGACAAGAAAGACGCTCGCGGACTCTCGAACAGGCGATGCTGATCCCCTGTTCCCAACAGCTCAGAAGCATAGCTCGCCGCTATCGGTTGAACGACTGCCGCGCGGCCGTGCCAGGCGAGAATGGTAGGGCTCAGCATCTCCTCTAACTCGGCAAGGGGAACCGCGGCGCGCACGCCGGAAACCTCGACTTCGAGTTCGGTCTCGTCTTGCGGAAGATCGCCCAGCCCCAGTCCCGTGCGCAAGCGAACTACCGACGAAAAAGCCGCCCAGGTCTTCGGGGTGATCGGCGCACAGAGCGCCACTTTCCAGGGCGGCGTGCTTCCGTCACCAAACACAAATCCCCTAGACCTTGCGAACGCGGTCACCACGCCATGCGACTGATCCTCGACGCGAAATAGGTCGATGGCTATCGGACCTCCCGCATGCTGGGTGACCGCCCGATCGAACAACGCATCAAGAAAATACTCTCCGTCCAGCCAACGAGGATTGGGGTGAAGGACCAACTGGACGTGCTTCGCAGGAGAATGATTGGGCACGATGACGCATGCGGCAATGATTACGCCGCGTTGCCTTACCGCCGTCGTTACGGGCGGATGCTGCACCGCAGACCGGTGGAGCAGCGGCAAGACCTTCTCCAACCAAGCGTTGCTGGAGAAGTAGGCGACAGCGTCCTCCTGGCTAAGCGTCGAAAACTCGAAATCTTGACCTCGTGTATGGATGTTCGAAGGTGCTGCGAGATCGTCTGAGAGTATCTCCACAAAGTCCTCGAGACTTACGACGTCGATTCCAACGGCCTCTCGCAGCAGTCTGCTCTGAGAAAGGATCGCGACATCACTGGTAATAAATGCCGATGCACGCGCCAATGCGGCGTGCGCCACATGTCGTGCGTCGCTGCGCGACTGCGCGCTTCCAGCATGTGGGGATTTCGTGTCCTCGAAGACGACCTGATGTACCCTCCCTGTGATTGCTTCCAGGGCTGTTGGCGCCGCCGGGACAAGTTGCGGCAATTGCAGGGCCATTTGCAGGACTACATCGTCAACGGTGTCCAACGAAGTGCGTCGGAGTTCAACTATGAACTCAGGGGAGGCGACAATTCGGACCTTGTGAGCCAACGCCGCTCCGAAAAGCTTGCGTGCACTGGCGGTTCGGCTCCTGTTGCGGAGTAAATCGAACAGCACGTTTAGGTCGAAGACGTAAAAGGGAACGTCGCCGGATCGACCGGATCGCATAGCGAGGCCAAACCGTTCGGTTTGACCGGACCTGGCGTCGCCGGAGAAAAGGTCAATGCCCTCCAACGACCGAGCGACAACAATTAGCTCGCGACCTCGGCTATTGCCGCCAGCAAGCCTTCGCGTCTCGCGGAAGCCGCAGGCCTCGTAAAACGCCAGGGCCTGAGGGAGGTCGTTCGCAACCTTTGCGGAAAGGCTCAGATATCCCTGAGCCTCTAGGTGATGGGTGAGGGCGCGCATTAGGCCGGAGGCAACACCGTCCCGCCGATGCGCCGCATCCACTGCGATTTGATAGACGCGAGCCTGCGGAAATACTCCCCCGTAGAGGACAAAGCCGACGACAGTTTGCGAATTAGCAATCGCCTCCACCGCCACGATCATCCGTTCCTTTATGCAGGCTTGGCTGAACGCCGTCTGCGACAGGAAACCAAGAAGTTCTTTGTGACGGTCGGCCAGCTCGACCACCTGCGAGAGCAGGGGCCAAATTTCCTCCCTCGTACTAATCACCGCTAGAGGCATTAGCCTCGGCCTCGCGTCGCCATCATGTTTTGAAGCAATTTTCCCTGTGCCAGACCAAGAACGATGGGTGCGGCCGATCTCGCTCCAGCGCTGGCCCGATCAGTTTCCCAGTTCGGTTGATGAGTCCCTCCGCGCCGTCGCGGTCGTTCACGTGCCGAGATACAACGATCTCCAAATCGTCGCTGAACGTGATTAGTCCGCGATCGAACATCCAGTGCGCCGTACCAGAAAGTGCAACGCCGTTGTTGGCGATATCCGGCCCGTTGTGCTCCACCGGGCGTATGTGCGCGGCAGCTACCTCCGCTCGACCCGAGCCGTTGATCAATTTCAGCCCGGTCACCGCGCAACGCTCGTCATAGGCACGTAGCACCACGCGGCGGAACACTCGGTCACGCACGATTTCGACTAGTGAGCGCCTCCACGCGTTGGCGCTCCTGTTCTAGCACGAAGGGCGCTTGCGCCTCGTCAAACTGGAACGACGTTTCTGGATCACCCACGCGAGGTAGCAGCGGTCGATTCTCTGCGAAGCCTCGTACAACAATGCGGTCGAAATCCTTCGGCGAAATCGGCCGCACTGCCGCTTGCGCTCTACCCGAGATGCGACCTTCGGCATTAAGAAGGCCGGTTTCGGCCAGGCCATCCTCCAACTCGAACGATACCGGGTTGGGGAATGGCAGATAGCTGCCGGGCTCAAGCAGTCCCAAATACATGCCCGACTTGGATGGGTCAGGAATGATCCGCGCTAGTCGAGCGATTGCGTTGTAGCCCCGCGAGCCAGGCACCTTCGTCGGTTCATAGTAGAGGATCCAGTCGCCGACGAACTCCCGTGCCCGAGAGAGGTATTGGCGCGGGAACTGGTATTGCGTCGCCGGGCTGTCCTCATATGGCGAATCTGCGCGATGAATGAAAACGCCAAAGCTCACGTCTCAGTCCCCCGGCTGCAGAGTAGTAGTCCGGCTTCCGCTTAGCTAGGGCATGGCCCTCCGGCTCAGTCGTCGCCAAAAGCCGGTGTGGTATCAAAGAACCCGCTGACGCTTTGGAATCCCGCTCAGTCAACGAGAATCCAACCAACTTATCCACGTGCTTTCCCGCCCCCCTATACTCCCCCCACCTCGTCCGCACGGACGGCTGTCGACGGCGATCGGCGCGGGCGGGGCGGGCAGGCGTGGAGGTTCGCCCCTCCGCGAGGTTCGGGCTTAACGCCAGGCTGAAAGAGTGCCTGGCCTGACCCCCGCTCCGAAATCCTGCCGCCCCCGGGACGGTGACGTCCCACTAACACTGCCACGGGGCGTTTCCGTCCCGGGGGCGCCGTCCGCTCCAGCGACGCGCAGCGCGCAACGTTGGGACTCGCCGGACGGGACGGGGAGGCCAAAACCTCCGGCGCCTGCGGCGGCCGGACGCCTCCGCTCGTCCCCATTTCTTCCTCACCTGCGCAGCGGGGGAGGGGGACCGGCGAAGCCGGTGGAGGGGGCGGCCACAAGCACCGATCCCTCATGGTGAGCCTCCTCATGGCGAGCCGAAGCCTGCCCCGGCGAAGGCCGGGGAACCACGAACCACGAACCTCCGACCGTCAAACTTATCCAAGTGCCCCCGGCGTCCCTTATCCTTCGCTTCGTAGAACACCATTCGAAAGGATAAGCCCGTGATTCACTACGCTCCGCCCAGCGCGCTCGACCGCTTCCGGCCACGGCTCGAGCCGAGCCGCGATAGCTACGGTGTCGGTCCCGGCCCGCTCTCGCCGGTCTGGCCGCGCCTCGTCGCGCCGCCGCCGCCCGGCAATGAATGGGAAGCGATCGCCAACGAGCTCTCGGCCATTCGCCGCGAGGTGGCGATGGAGCTGCGGGCCGAAATCCGTATGCCGTTCTTCCTCTCCATCGAGCACCGGCAGGTGATCGAAAAGGCCGTCGCGGCCCTGCGGGCCGCCAAGGTCGACCTGCACCCGTACCGCCCTTCCGAGTTCGCGGACTGGCCGACCCCGGTGCTTCCCACCAACGTGCTGTTCGGCGCGCGCGACCTGCTGCCGATCCTCGATACCGTCATCCACGTCGCGGAGCGGGCGAGCAAGCACCTCAACTGGCAGCGGGGGCTCGATTGCCGCGTCTCTCTCTGAACCTCGCGCTGACGCACGAGGCGCTCTATCCGCGGCTCGAAAGCCTCTGCCGGCAGGTCGAGGCCATCGCGTCGCGCAAACCCGACTCCGACGTGCCCCCCGAAACCCGCACCGCCGCCGAAGCCTTGCTGTTCGACGCGCTGCGATTCCGCCGCCCGTCCACAAAGGCCCTTGCACCGAATCCCTCATCCCGAGCTTGTCGAGGGACGAACCACACCCCGCGTGTCCTCCCGCCGGCACCCGAGACCTACGCCGCGCTCGCCACCGCGCTCGGCCAGGCGCTGGCGAGCCTCGACGCGTTCGAGACCAAGCACTCTGCCTGGAGCGCTTCGCACAATGGCTTCGTCTGGCAGCTGCCGCGCAACGAGCTGCGTCCGGTCGAGCGCCTCCGTCCCAAATCGACGCGTCCCGCCGCCGCTGCCGGCGACGATCGCCGCGCCGCCAAACGCCGCGCCGACCTCCTCCGCCGCATCGAAGCAAAATACGATGACGCCTTCGAAGCCGGCCTCAAGGCCGCAACTGAGGGCCTCGCCGAAGCCCCTCCATCCACCGTCATCCCCGGGCGAAGACCCGGGGACCCAACTGGACTCTCCAAAGATGCGGCTGGTCTGGTTGGCTGGCCGGGTCAAGCCCGGCCATGACGAGACGCGAGATTTCGCCCGAAGGTCTCCCTCCCCCAGAAAGGGGGAGGGTCGGGGTGGGGGTTGACCCACCGCGCTCGCGATAGCGTTCCCCCCTGTCGCGCGCTAAGGTCCGGTCCGACACCTTCGGATCGGACCAATGGCCAGCCTGCTTTCCCTCACCCAGTCCCAGCCGCAAAGGCAACTCGCGCCCGGCGAGGTGCTGATCAAGGAGGGCGAGCAAGGCGGCGATCTCTTCGTCCTCGAAACCGGCCGCCTCATCGTCGAGCGCGGCGGCGTCAAGATCGCCGAGATCAAGGAGCCGGGCGCCATCATCGGCGAGATGAGCGTGCTGCTCGGCAACGACAACAGCGCCACCGTCCGCGCCGATCGCGCCGCCACCGTGCGCGTCATCGACAACGCCGTCGCCGTTCCTCGAGCGCACGCCGCTGGTCGCGCTCCACGTCGCGACGCTCGCCTGCGCCCGGCTCGATGCAACCTCGGCGCTGCTCGTGCAGTTGCGCAAGGAGAGCACGGAAAAGGCCGGCGACCAAGTCGGTCATCAACCGCATCTTCTCCGCCTTGCTCACGCCGCCGCCGCCCAAGAGCGGCTGGGCCGCGCACGAATAGGAGCACGCATGCAGATCGGTATCATCGGCCTCGGCCGCATGGGCGCCAACATCGCCCGCCGCCTGATGAAGGGCGGCCACCAGCCGGTGGTCTACGACATCGACGCCGCCGCCCGCGACGAGCTCGGCACCGAAGGCGCGACGCCCGCCGACACGCTCGAGGCGCATGGTCGGCGCGCTCACCGCGCCGCGCGCGCATCTGGGTCATGCTGCCCGCCGGCAAGATCACCGAGGGCACCATCGCGCATCTCGCCTCGATCCTCGCGCCCGGCGACATCATCATCGATGGCGGCAACACCTACTACAAGGACGACATCCGGCGCGCCGCCGAGCTCGTAAAGTCCGGGCATCCACTACGTCGACGTCGGCACCTCCGGCGGCGTGTGGGGGCTGACGCGCGGCTATTGCATGATGATCGGCGGCCCCGACGCGCAGTCGTCGAAGCACCTCGATCCGATCTTCAAGACGCTCGCGCCGGGGCTCGGCGACATTCCGCGCACCCCCGATCGCGATGGGCACGATCCGCGCGCCGAGCTCGGCTACATCCACGCCGGACCGGCCGGCGCCGGCCACTTCGTCAAGATGGTCCACAACGGCATCGAATACGGCATGATGCAGGCCTATGGCGAAGGCTTCAACATCCTCCAGGGCAAGAACGCCGATCTCCTGCCGCCCGGCCGAGCGCTTCGATCTGAAGCTCGCCGATATCGCCGAAGTCTGGCGCCGCGGCTCGGTGATCTCCTCGTGGCTGCTCGACCTCGGCGCCGAGGCGCTGGCCAAGGATCCCGCGCTCGCCGGTTTCTCCGGCTATGTCGAGGATTCCGGCGAGGGCCGCTGGACCGTCGAGGCCGCGATCGAGGAAGCGGTGCCGGCCGAAGTCCTCACCGCCTCGCTCTACACGCGCTTCCGCTCGCGCCAGTCGCACAATTTCGCCGAGAAGATGCTGAGCGCCATGCGCTTCGGCTTCGGCGGACACGTCGAAAAGCCTGACTAGCCGAGCAGCGCCCACGCGTCGTCCTGCGGCGCGTAGCCGAGATAGCGGCGCGTCGGAGCGAGGTCCCACGGCATCCCGGCATTGTTCGACATCGCATTGAGCACCAGCGCCGGCGCCGGCCAACCCGCGGCATCGGCCCGCAACGCCGCTTGAAGATGCCTGCAGAAATCGCGGTTCGAGAGCCACATATTGCGAAACCAGATGAGATCGCGCAACGCGTCGCGCGGTCACCGGCTTGGCGTCGGTGTCGACCGGCATGCCGTCGCCGGAGATGGTGCGCGGATGGTTCTCGCCCGGCTGGCACCAGCCGACCTTAGCGCCACGCCCGTGACCCGCGACCCCGGCGCGCCGGCCACCGCGACCAGCAACCGCTCGCCCATGAGCTTGGCGCTCGCGTAGGCCGGCGAGTCTTTGCAGAATGCCGTTCGTCGATGGCGCGCGTCCCGGGCAGCGGCGGCAGGTCCGTGGTCAGCTTCCCGGCGGCGACGGCCTCTTCCTTGTACCGCCCCATCACGTGATTGGAGGTCGCGAACACCAGCCGCGCCGCCGTGCCCGCAAGCGCCAGGAAAAGGTTGGCCGTCATCTGCAGTGAGTCCGCGGCCTCTGCGAACGTCGCGTCAGGATAAGGGTTCACGGCGGCAAAGTGCACGACAGCATCGGCGACCTGAGCCGCCTCGCGCCATCCACCCGCGGGATCGAGCAGGTCACTCTGCAGCGCCTCTGCCTTGGGCGGCACGGCTCGCGGCGCCACCACATCGCAAAGGATTATCCGCTCGCACCAGGCCTGCATCGAAAGATGCGCCGCGAGCTTGGTGCCGAGATTTCCGGCGCCGCCGGTGATCAGGACTGTTCGAGGGTCGGCCATGACGTGTCAGCGGCTCATTGCGGTGCACAGCGTCGTCATCGAGTCGACCTGATGCTGCTGGTCCGCCGTCCGCGGCACCGCATTGATCGCACCCCAGAGATTGTCGCGCACCGTGACATCGAGCGCGCACCCGCAATAGGCCGTGCAGAACGCCGTCATCGTGCCCCGGCAGGCACTGCGCCGTGCAGCTCCTGGTGAATCCGGCGATCTTGGTCTCCTCGGCGGTGTTGAGCAGGTTCGCGGCAAGCATGACGATGCCGAACAGCACGACTGATGCAACAGGTAGAACAGCAGGCTCCAGCGCCCGAGCAGGCCAAGCCCGCGCACGGCGACATTGTCCGACCGCCAGGTGACCATCGGTCTGTCGCGCAGCATCCGCATGCCGAGCACCCCGAGCAGCATCACGCCGAACCATGGGAACACCGGCACCAGGTCGGCGGTGTCCGGGATCTGTCGCGCAGAACCCGATCCAGTCGAGCCACTGCGGATCGAACGCATCCGACTGGATGACGACCGGCCGAACGAGGATGCTCGCGACCGCAACGAGAACGCCGACCCACAGCGGCGCACCGACGAAGGGCAGTGCCAGCAGCGAGCAGAGCGCAATCGCATGCAGCACGCCGAACCAGGCGAGCGCCGGGCCGAAGATCAGATACGTCACCCCACTTACCGCCAGCGCCGGCGGCCACCAGGATGGCTTCGCGCCGCCAGAAGCCACGCCAGCGGATACCGTCGCCGTGCGCCAGTGCAAGGCTAGCGCCGCTCAACAGCAGGAACGCGCCGAGGATCGAGCGCTGCGTCCCGAGCCAGACCGCATCGACGCCGATGCCGGTTGAATCAACCCGTAGTAGTTGAGGTCCCACGCGAGGTGGTAGGCGGCCATCACCGCGAGCGCGAGCGCCGCGATAGACGTCGATCGACTGCAGCCGCGCTTTGCCCTCGGTCGCCGCCAAGTCCGCCTCTAGCCGCGCCCGCGATAGGGCGCGACGCCCTGCTCGGGCAGCCACACCCCCTTGAGCGGCTCGCCGGTCTGCCAGAACACGTCGATCGGCATGCCGCCGCGCGGATACCAGTAGCCGCCGATCCTGAGCCAGCGCGGCGCGAGGCGCTCCACCAGCCGCTTGCCGATCATCACCGTTGTCGCCTCGTGGAACGAGCCGTGGTTGCGGAACGAGAACATGAAGAGCTTGAGCGACTTGCTCTCGATCATCCACTGGTCGGCGCACGTAGTCGATGACGAGGTGCGCGAAATCCGGCTGCCCGGTGATCGGGCAGAGCGCGGTGAATTCGGGCACCGTGAAGCGGATCAGATAGTCGGTGTCGGCGTGCGGATTGGGCACGCGATCGAGCGGGGCGGTCGCGGGATCGGCCGGAATTTCCGGCCGGCCGGCCGAGCACCATGGTGTCGGACATATCAGGACTCCTTGCCGGCAAAAGACCGGAGCAGAAACCGCGCTCCGGCATGAGACCGGCGCGGCGCGCGTTCTTTGCCTCAATTTGCCGGGCGGGGGAAGCCTCGGCTATGCTTGCGGTGAACGGAGGGCACGCCATGGCCGAAACCTCGCCCCGGCGCGAGTTTCTCGCCCCCGGCATGGTGATGATCGCGCAGGGCGGCAAGACCGGCCAGCTCTGCGTGCTGCGCGACGGCACCGTCGAGGTCCGCCGCGACGGCCAGCACGTCGCGACCATCCACACGCCCGGCGCCGTCTTCGGCGAAATGAGCGTGCTGCTCGACCTGCCGCAGTCGGCGACAGTGACGGCCGTAACCGAGGTCGACTATTTCGTCATCGACGACGCGATCGAGGTCCTCCGCACCCATCCCGAATGGCTGCTGCAGATCGCCCGGCTGCTCGCCCAGCGCGTCAACATCACCACGGCTCTCCTCACCAGCCGGTCGGATGGCGAGGCGATCATCCTGCCGCACGAGGTCTTCCGTTCCTGGGGCGACCCCGCGGTCTAGGGTGCTTTTGGCCGCACCGTGATCGCGACCGCGACGCCACCAAGGATCAGCACGGTGGCGATGCCGAGCCGCAGCGTCGGCTGCTCGCCGAGGAGCACGATCCCGGCGCCGGCGGCGATCGCCGGCACGCAAAGTTGCACGATGCCTGATTGCACCCGGCTGAGTGAAGGCAGGACCGCATACCAGATCGCGTAGCCGACGCCCGAAGCGAGCGCGCCGGAAACGATGGCCCAGCCGATCCCGCTCCAGTGCCACGGCTCGAGCGCCAGCGAGACGACGCACAGCAACGCCGCGACTAGTCCGGCGAGCGTTGCTGCCCCAGCAAGCAGCCGCACCCCCGTATAGGCCGCCGCTCCGATGCTGCGATCTCCAAGCGCGAGACGTGCCAGCACCGAATTGGCGGCAAAGCCGAGAAGCGCGAGCACCACCAGAAGAGCCAACCGCAGCGGCGCCTGCATCCCGTTACCCTCGCGGCTCTCGACTCAAGCGAGCGCATACTCAATAGTCCGCGCGCCATGCCCGACAAGCCCAAGCTCGCCATCACCTACTGCACGCAATGCAACTGGCTGCTGCGCGCCGCCTGGATGGGGCAGGAGGTGCTGTCGACCTTCTCGATCGAGATGGGCGAGGTGAGCCTCATCCCCGGCACCGGCGGCATCTTCCAGATCCATCTCGACGGCGAGTTGATCTGGGATAGGAAGCGCGACGGCGGCTTCCCCGACGTCAAGCACCTGAAGCAGATGGTGCGAGACCGCATCGATCCCGGCCGCGATCTCGGCCACATCGACCGCCCGCACGGCCCCGCCGCCCGAAAGCTCATCGCCGACGATTAAGTCCATTGACGCTCCTGGATTAGTAAGTTATCACACACTTACTAAAAATGGGAGGCTGCCATGGGGCGCCCGCAACTCGTCTCGCGCGAAGAGATCATCGCCGCCGCCCGCGAGGTGTTCGTGCGCGAAGGCCTGTCAGCGCCTCGATCCGCGACGTCGCCGCTGTCGCCGGCATCTCCGAAGCCGCAATCTTCAAGCGCTTCTCGACCAAGGCCGCGCTGATCGTCGCCGCCATGGCGCCGCCGCCGCCAGACATTCCGCGCCTGCTTGCTCCTCTCGACGGCGCCGATCTCCGCACCGGCCTCGCCGAGACGATGGAGAACATCGTTGCATATTTCCGCGAGCTGCTGCCGCTGACTCTGCCGATCATCATGCCAGCCCGATGTCGGCCTCTCCGCCTATGTCGACGAGCTCGGCGACAACCCCGCCAGCGTCTTGAATACGGCCCTCGCCGCACGACTCGCCGTCGCTAGTCAACGCCGGCCGGCTGCGCACGCCTGCAGCCCTTCGCCGTCGCCGGGCTATTGTTCGCCACCGCGCACAGCCTCGCGCTGTTCGAGATCATGGGCATCCATGGCGGGCGAAGTCCGCCCGAAGTGATCCGCAACATGATCGACGCCCTCTGGTTCGGCGTCGCGCCCTAGCCGCCTCGACTCCTCCTCTTCACCCGCATGCCCACCGCCTTGCCGGCGGACGATTGCGCTCACCCAAAGGAACACCTGCACATGCACGACCCCGAAGCCGTCCATCCCATCCCGCTCCTCCTCCACTGGCTGATCTGGCCGGTCGCGCTTCCTCCGCAGCGTCAGCGGCAACCTCGCTCGCCCCGCACTTCGGCCTCGACCAGGTCGCGGTCTCCGGCGCCTCGCGTCGGCCTGCTGATCCTCGTCCTCGTCGTGTCTCGAGCGCATCTGGCCGGCCGATCCCGAAATGGCGGATGACCTGGCGCAGCTTCTTCCGCGACATCCAGTTCTTCCTCGTCAACGGCCTCACTATCGGCCGCGACCAACACCGCTATTCGCCGCTATCGGCGCCGCCGCCGCCGCCAGTCACTCCGGGCCGCTGACCGCGCCGGCCGCTCTGGATCACCGTTCCAGTCGGCATCTTCGTCGTCGACTTCATCCAGTATTGGGAACACCGCATCGCCCATCAAGTCCGAGCGGCCCGCTCGGCCGGCTGATGTGGCGCTCGCACGCTGCGCACCACCTGCCCGAGCAGGTCTATGTGCTGATGCACCCGGCGAGCCACCCGATCTACACTCTTCCTCATCCAGGCGCTCGCGACTATCCTGCCGCTCTATCTGCTCGGCCTCACGCCCGAGGCGGTGATCCTCGTCACTCTCGTCATCGGCGTGCAGGGCATCATCTCGCACTCCAATCTCGATCTGCGCGCCGGCTGGTTCAACTACGTCTTCGTCGGCCCGGAGCTGCATCGCTATCACCACAGCGCCGACCTCAAGGAAGCGCAGCAACTATGCCGTCGTCCTGCCGCTCCTCGACGTCCTGTTCGGCACCTTCGTCTACCGGCCGGGCCGCCTGCCCGAGCGCATCGGTGTCGCCGACGCCGACCGAATATCCGCGCTCGGTCGAAGTCTGGAAGATCATGCTGCTGCCGTTCCATCCGCGGCATCGGTCGTCGCCGCGCGTCATTAGCTCTTGCGCGGCGCGTCCAATGGTCCCCCACATCTGCGCCGTCTTCGGCTCTGTTGGGAGGACCCGCCCATGCTCACCCAACTTCGCCCGCGCCGGCGGCACTCTGGTCGTTGCTTGTGCTGCTGCTCGCCGCCTGCGGCAAGGACAACTCCACAATGTCGGCAAGATCAGCGTCGACTGGACCGGCAATGACATCGCCATCGAGGCGGTCGAAGATCCCGGACGTGAAGGGCGTCGTCTGCCACGTCGCCTACTTCAACCGCAGCCTCATCGACCGCCTGCAGCAGGGCAACTGGTTCGAGGACCCGTCCTATTCGGCGATCGACTGCGCGGCGTCGGGCCCGGTCACCATCGGCAACATCGGACCTCGATCCGGGCGGCGAGGAAATCTTCAAGCAGCAGCGCAGCCTGATCTGGAAGTCGCTGCGCGTCACCCGCGTCTACGACAAGGCCAACAACACGCTGCTCTATCGTGGCGCACGCGCGCGAGCTGCAGATGGGCTCGGGCAAGATGTCGCTGTCGGCCGTGCCGCTCAACGGGCTCAATGTCACCTGGACCAACGGCAAGCCCGGAGGAAATTGAGGCGGGCGAAAGAGTCGCCCGCCTCAAGGATTACATTGCCGAGGACGACATCGGCGGGCAGCTTGCCGCCATGGCATCGGAGGACGACATCGACGAGCAGTCCATGCTCGCCGAGCTCGACGAAGACTGCGCCAGCGACGGCACGGCAGAAGCGGCGAGGGCTCCGATGAGCAGGAGCAGGGCGGCGATCGAGATATGTTTCTTCATTTTTTGACCTCGGTCGGAGGAGATTTCACGCCGGAACTTTAGCCGGGGAAAATCTACCTCGCCGCACACGTCCGCCACAATCATGCCACGGCGGTTTGATGAAACCCTTTTAGCGCCTGGACGTTTGCAATCTTCTGCGGCGCAGACTTGCCTATCAATTGTATAGAATGACGTTTCTTTGGGCGGCACGCTGGCGCGAATTGCCGCAAAATCGTCAAAATTCGATCGATTCCGAAAAGCCTTCGGCAATCGTCGCGGTGCAAGCCAGTCATCGGTCCAGATTTCGTGATGGAGGACTGGATGCTCGGCTTTTTTGACGGGTAGAACGGCTCGCTGATGGCGAGCGTCGTGGCCTTCGTCGCCTTTTTCCTTATCGCCCGGCTCGCGCGAGCCCGCCAGGGCGTGGCGTTTGCCTTTGCGTTCACGCCGCTGCTGATTTTCTTCATGCTCGATGGCCGTCGCGGTCACCGCCAGCTGGCGCGTCTTTCGCGACGGTTTCCGACGACAGTGCGGGCCTGCAGCACACGGCTTGATCGGCCGTGTGCCGAAAAGACAAAGATATTTTCCGCTCTGCGCTGCCCGCCGCGCCGGCCGAACGCCGATATTCTGCCCAGCACACGCCATGGCTCGCGATCGGAGCCGGAAAGGGCAGACATCATGGCACTCCTGATCGGCGATACCGCGCCCGATTTCGAAGCGGAGACCACCGAAGGTCACATCCATTTCTACGACTACATCGACGGCAAATGGGCGGTGCTGTTCTCGCACCCCAAGAACTTCACCCCGGTCTGCACCACCGAGCTCGGCTACACCGCCAAGCTGAAGCCCGACTTCGACAAGCGCGGCGTAGTCGTCCTCGGCCTGTCGGTCGACGAGCTCAAGAACCACGGCGGCTGGACGCAAGGACATCGAGGAGACGCAGGGTGCCAGAAGCTCAACTTCCCGCTGATCGCCGATACCGACCCGCGAGATCGCCACCAAATACGAGATGATCCACCCCAACGCCGACAACTCGCTGACGGTGCGCTCCGTCTTGTCATCGGGCCCGACAAGAAGGTGAAGCTCAAGATCGAGTATCCCGCCTCGACCGGCCGCAATTTCGATGAGGTGCTGCGCGTCATCGACAGCCTGCAGCTCACCGCCAAGTATTCCGTCGCGACCCCGGTCAACTGGAAGCAGGGCGAGGACGTCATCATCGCCTCGTCGGTCTAACGACGAAGCCGCGAGGCAGAAATTCCCGAACGGCTGGAAGGCACCCAAGCCTTATATCCGCATCGTGCCGCAGCCGCGGGCCTGAGCGCGTCGGATCGCGCGCGCCCACCATCAGTTCTCCCGATGTCTCCTGACCTGGGCCGCCGCAAAGGCGGCCCTTTCTTTTGGTTCAGGCCGGACCCTTGAGCGCGTGCCGGATCGATCCCAGCAGCATCATGATCCGCGCGAAGCCCATGAGCAGCAGCCCGCCGAGGAAAGGCTCGAGCGCCCAGCCATGCGCGCTCGCCACGCTGCCCAGTGCCGGAAGCACCGCATCGAGCCCGCTGCCATAAGCGGCGACGAGCGCCTGGTAGATCGCCTGCGCGTCGAGCCCCACCAGGACGATCGTCACCAGGGCGGAAATCAGCCCGATGATATAGAGCAGCATAGCGATCATTTTCGCCCCCAAGGCCAGCGTTGCTGACGATTAGAGGGGCCGTGCGAGGTCGCGTCAACCGGCCGGGCCCGGTTTCGGGCGATCTTAACGGCAAAGCGCATCTCCGAGCCTCAACAGGGCCGCTCAGGATTTGCGATGTTGCACCGGACCGGCCGCGTCAGGAGTCTCGCCGAGTTCGAGTTCGGCCCTGGCCTTGCGCGTCAGCTTGCTCGCGATCATCTCGTAGGACGCCGTGACGTAGGCCTTGAGGTCGGCGTCGGCGAGCGCACCCTCGGCAACGCTCACCCACGCCCGCTTGGCGAAATACGGTGCCTGCCCGATGCCCTCGATGGCAGTCAGTCCCTCGAACGAGGTTTCGCTGACTTTGAACGTGATGTGCTCGCCGGTGTCGCCGCAGAGCGCAAAGACCTTGCCGCCGACCTTCGCCACATGCGCGCCCCACTGCCGCACGAGGGTCGCGGCCCGGAGCGAGCGGGCGAAGGCGTCGAAGCTTCGCGGCACGAACAGGCTCACGCCTAGAACTGGTCCTGCTTGAGGAACATCCGGGTGCGCCGCGACCGGCCTGCCCAGGCAAGCAGAATGCCGGGGATCCCGATCACCGCCCAGCCCGGGAAGCCGAGGATGGCCGCGACCACCGTCTCCAGCACGGGCCCGAACAGCCGCGTTTCAAGGAAGGTTTTGACGCTCTCGAGGCTCTGCGCGCTGATCCGCGACCAGGTGTCGGAAAGCGGCGTCAGGACAACGCCGTTCGCCGCAAGCGACTTCGTGCCGTCGATGATCAGCAGGATCACGGCCAAAGCGATCAGCAATGTGCCCACAATCCTGAGGAGAAGCCGCATTCCCCCAGTCTCCGGAGCCGCGGCGGGCGGCGGGAAGTGCGCCCTTTAAGCACGCCGGGGAAAGCCGGCACAAGATGCGCGTTTTCGAGCCGTCGCCGGCCGGCCGCCACCCGGCTTTGGCGCTTGCGGCTGCATTCGCCATGAGTATAGTGCGCCCGCCTTTGAAAGGGGGTTCCGCCCCTTGGCCGTCTTACCGACGGCAAGGCCCTCGCAGTCGCCGCTCGATGCGGACGTCCTGCCCGCGGAGAGATGGCCGAGTGGTCGAAGGCGCACGCCTGGAAAGTGTGTAGGCGGGTAACCGTCTCAAGGGTTCGAATCCCTTTCTCTCCGCCATCTAGT
>CAWKEC010000004.1:0-248743 GCA_963848625.1 uncultured Alphaproteobacteria bacterium | reverse complement strand
TGGCTCGATGCGCTCGAGGCCGAGATGGCGGCGCACGCGGCGGCGCTCTATTTCGCGCGCACCGATGCCATCGCCCATCTCGAGGCGCTGATCGAGGCGAGTGTCGCCGACCTCGCCTTCCCCGCCGCACAATTGTCGCTGACGCCGCTGTTTGACGACCGGGCGGTCCCCGCCTCATCGGCCGAGCTCGAGGCCGAGCTCAAAAGGCTGTGGGCCGGCTCACGTGGGCTCGACCGCGCCGCCGGCCGCACGCTCGAGGGTCCGCATCGCGTCGATCTCGAGGTGCTCTACGCGCAAAAGCACGTGCCCGCCGCGCTCGGCTCGACCGGCGAGCAGAAGGCGCTGCTGGTCGGGCTGATCCTCGCCCATGCGCGGCTGGTCGCCGCACGCACCGGGATCGCCCCGTTCCTCCTTCTCGACGAGATCGCCGCGCATCTCGATCCCGACCGCCGTGCCGCGCTGTTCGCGGCACTCGACGGGCTCGGCACGCAATGCCTGATGACCGGCACTGACCCCATGTTGTTCGAGGCGCTCGGGGCTCGCGCGCAGCGCGTCACGGTGCGCGACGGGCGGCTCGATGCCTAGCACCACCTACGCGCTGTTCCTCATGGCCATGCGCGAGAAGCGCCAGCTCACCTGCGTCTACCAGGGCCATGCCCGCGAGGTCTGCCCGATCCTCCTCGGCCGCACCGGGCTCGAGGAAAAGGCCCTGGTGTTCCAGTTCGGCGGCACCACCAGCGCCGGCCCGGTCGCGCCACCCGGCGACTGGAAGTGCCTCAAGCTCGCCGAAGTCCGCGACGTGGCGCTGCGCGACGGCCCGTGGCACGCGGGGCACCAGCATTCGGCGGCGCAGAGCTGCATGAAAATGGTCGAATACGACGTCAATCCGGAAAGCCCGTACGATCCGGCGTTTCGGCTTTAGCCCTAGGCCGGATCACCTCACCGGATGTCATCCCAGCGAAAGCTGGGACCCATATCTCACCCTGCGCGGGCGGCGAGATGGGTCCCGGGTCAAGCCCGGGATGACACCCTGTGGAGTGCGGGAGAGCAGCGGGCGGCAGAAGCGCCCCAACTGCTCTGCCAGTTCCCGCCAAACCCCTTGAAATCCGGCCAAAAATCGCCATTTCCAGTGGGTAAAACCGCGCCGATCCGCTAGACAGTTGGAAGCGGCTTTCGCCCCTGATTCGGAGCCTTCTTGACACCCCCCGCAGCCAGCCCTGCCGTGCCGTCCGATCCCGACGACTACGGCGCCAATTCGATCAAGGTGCTGAAGGGGCTCGACGCCGTCAGGAAGCGCCCCGGCATGTATATCGGGGACACCGATGATGGCTCGGGCCTCCACCATATGGTCTATGAGGTCGTCGACAATTCGATCGACGAAGCGCTGGCCGGCCACGCCGACCTGGTGACCGTCACGCTCAATGCCGACGGCTCGTGCACCGTCATCGACAACGGCCGCGGCATTCCCACCGACATGCACCCCACCGAAGGCATCTCGACGCCCGAGGTGGTGATGACGCAGCTCCACGCCGGCGGCAAGTTCGACCAGAATTCCTACAAGGTCTCGGGCGGTCTGCACGGCGTCGGTGTCTCGGTGGTCAACGCGCTGTCGGTCTGGCTGAAGCTCAAGATCCGCCGCAACGGCCGCATCTTCGAGATCGACTTCGCCAATGGCGATGCCACCGCCGCCCTCAGGCAGACCGGCACCTACGAGCCGCAGAAAGTCGCCGGCACCTATGAGGGCCGATCCGGCACCGAGATCACCTTCATGCCGGCGGCCACGACCTTCACCATGGTCGAGTTCGACTTCAAGACGCTCGAGCACCGGCTGCGCGAGCTGGCCTTCCTCAATTCCGGCGTGCGCATCGTCCTCAGGACCTGCGCCATCCCGAGCCGGTCGAGATCGAGCTGCATTATGAGGGCGGCCTTGCCGAATTCGTGCGCTATCTCGATGCCGCCAAGACGCCGCTCATTGGAGCGCCGATCTATCTGATCGAGGAAAAGGACGGCGTTACCGTCGAGGTCGCGATGTGGTGGAACGACAGCTACCACGAGAACGTCCTCGCCTTTACCAACAACATCCCGCAGCGCGACGGCGGCACGCACCTCGCGGGCTATCGCGCGGCGCTGACGCGGCAGGTCGCGGCCTATGCGGAGTCGAGCGGCATCCTGAAGCGCGAGAAGGTCACGCTCTCGGGCGAGGATTCGCGCGAGGGCCTGACCTGCGTGCTCTCGGTCAAGGTGCCGGACCCGAAATTCTCGTCGCAGACCAAGGACAAGCTGGTCTCCTCGGAGGTTCGCCCGGTGGTCGAAAGCGTCGTCGGCGACCGGCTCGGCCAGTGGTTCGAGGAGCATCCGCAGGAAGCCCGCATCGTCGTCGGCAAGGTCGCCGAAGCCGCGGCGGCGCGCGAGGCCGCCCGCAAGGCGCGCGAGCTGACGCGGCGCAAATCGGCGCTCGACGTCAATTTCCTCGCCGGCAAGCTCAAGGATTGCTCGGAAAAGGACCCGGCCAAATCCGAGCTCTTCCTCGTCGAGGGCGACTCGGCCGGCGGTTCGGCCTCGCAGGGCCGCGACCGCTACACGCAGGCGGTGCTGCCGCTGCGCGGCAAGATCCTCAACGTCGAGCGGGCGCGCTTCGATCGCATGCTGGGCAGCGAGCAGATCGGCAATCTGGTGATGGCACTCGGCACCTCGATCGGGCGCGAAGAGTTCGACCTCGCCAAGCTTCGCTACCACAAGATCATCATCATGACCGACGCCGATGTCGACGGCGCCCACATTAGAACGCTGCTCCTGACGTTCTTTTACCGGCAGATGCGACCGCTGATCGATGCCGGCCATATCTTCATCGCGCAGCCGCCGCTCTACAAGGTCAAGCGCGGCTCGTCCGAGCAATATCTCAAGAACGAACGCGCGCTCGAGGACTATCTGATCGAGGGCGGCGCGGACGACGCGTCGCTCACCACCGCGGCGGGCGCGGTGCATGTGGGCGCCGATCTCCTCGAGATCGTGCGCGAGGCGCGCGACATCGTCCACCAGATCGAGGGCTTCAACACCCGCTACAATCGCCAGATCCTCGAACAGGCGGCGATCGTCGGCGCGCTCGACCCCGACGTCGTCGCCGATCCGGCGCAGGCGGCGGAAGTCGCGCAGCGCATTGCCAGCCGGCTCGACCATATCTCCGATGAGGTCGAGCGCGGCTGGACCGGCGAGCCGGACGGCCAGGGCGGATTTCGTCTTTGGCCGCACCATTCGCGGCGTCGCCGAGCGCCACGAGTTCGACGCGAGCCTCCTCGCCAGCGCCGACGCCCGCAAGATGCGCCAGATGATCGGCAAGATCGGCGATCTCTTCTCCGGCGCCGCGACCCTGACGCGGAAGGACGCGACGACCGAGATCTTCGGGCCGTCCTCGCTGTTCGGCGCGGTTACCGCCGCGGGCCGCAAGGGCGTCTCGCTGCAGCGCTACAAGGGCCTCGGCGAGATGAACCCCGAGCAGCTCTGGGAGACGACGCTCGACCCCAATATCCGCACCCTGCTCAAGGTCGAGATCAAGGAAAGCGACGAGCACGACCGGCTGTTCAGCGAGTTGATGGGCGACGCGGTGGAGCCCCGCCGCGAGTTCATCCAGGACAATGCGCTGAGCGTCGCCAATCTGGACGTGTAAGCGTCGCACGGCGCGTCGGCCACCCACAGACGTCGTCCCGGCGAAGGCCGGGACCCAGTAATCCAGGACCCTCGGTGTGTACTGGACCCCGGCTTTCGCCGGGGTGACACCCAGTGGGTGGAAGACACCGCGAGACCCTCCCCTTGACGCCGCCAGCTGCCCCGCCTCTCATCGGGCAAACATGCCGGAGAACAGCATGCCCATCCGCCCCTGGTCCGAAACCGCGCCGCATGCTCGTCGATGTCGCGATGGGCCGCGCGCCCGCCGATATGCTGGTCACCAATGGCCGCTGGGTGAACGTGCATTCGGGCGAAATCATCCCGGGCACCGATGTCGCCATCAAGGCCGGCCGTTTCGCGGCCGTGGGGCCCGACCTCGGCTACACGCGCGGTGACGACGACCATCGTCATCGACGCGGGCGGCCGCTATCTCGTCCCGGGCCTTTGCGACGCGCACATGCACGTCGAGAGCGGCATGGTGACCGTCACCGAATTCTGCCGCGCCGTGATCCCGCACGGCACGACCTCGATGTTCATCGACCCGCACGAGATCGCCAATGTGCTCGGCCTCAGGGGCGTGCGGCTGATGCACGACGAGGCGGCGGCGATGCCGATCAATGTCTATGTCGAGATGCCGAGCTGCGTGCCCGCTGCGCCCGGCCTCGAAACCGCCGGCGCCTCGATCGACGAGCGCGACGTCGCCGAAGCGATGGGCTGGCCCAACATCATCGGGCTCGGCGAGATGATGAATTTTCCGGGCGTCGCTGCGAACGATCCCAAGATGCTCGCCGAGATCGCGGCGACGCAGCGCGCCGGCAAGACCGTCGGCGGGCACTACGCCTCGCTCGATCTCGGGCGCAGCTTTGCCGGCTATGTCGCGGGCGGACCCGCCGATGACCATGAAGGGCACGCGCGCCATCGACGCCATCGCCCGCGTGCGGCAGGGCATGCGCGCCATGCTGCGGTTCGGGTCGGCCTGGTACGACGTCGCGCCGCAGATCAAGGCGATCACCGAGCAGCGGCCTCGACAGCCGCAACTTCATCCTCTGCACCGACGACCGCTTCGCCGCGACGCTGATCGATGACGGCCACATGGACCACACCGTGCGCCACGCCATCGCGCAAGGACTCGCCCCGATCACCGCGATCCAGATGGCGAGCCTCAACACCGCGACGCATTTCGGGCTCGAGCGCGAGCTCGGCTCGATCACGCCGGGCCGGCGCGCCGACCTGATCATCACATCCGACCTGCCATCGCTGCCGATCGAGATCGTGATCGCGCGTGGCGAGGTGATCGCGGAGAGCGGGCGCGCTCACCCGCGACATCGCGCCCTGGCCCTATCCGGACTTCGCGCGCAACACGGTGCGCGTCGGCCGCACCATCACCGCCGCGGATTTCGAGATACACGCGCCCCCCGGTCGCAACAGCGTCACGGCGCGGGTCATCGGCATCGTCGAGAACCAGGCGCCGACCCGCGCGCTCGAGCGAACGCTTGCCGTCAGCGACAGCCTCGTCGGCCCCGATCGCGCGCAGGACGTGGCGCAGGTCGCCGTCATCGAGCGCCACACCGGCAGCGGGCGGGTGGTCAACGGCTACGTTTCCGGCTTCGGCTACACGACCGATTGCGGCATCGCGGCCACCGTCGCCCATGACAGCCACCAGATGATCGTCGTCGGCACCAACCGCGAGGACATGGCGCGCGCCGCCAACCGCCTGCAGCAGGTGGGCGGCGGCTTCGTCGTCTTCAGCCAGGGCCGCGAGCTGGCGCTGGTCGAGCTGCCGATCGCCGGGCTGATGTCGGACGAGCGGGCGGAGGTCGTGGCGAAGAAATCGAAGCAACTGGTGGTCGCGATGGCCCAATGCGGGTGCCATCTCAACAATGCCGTCATGCAGCACATGTTTCTGGCGCTGCCGGTGATCCCGCAGCTCAGGCTCACCGATCTCGGCCTCGTCGATGTCGACCGCTTCGCCTTCACCGAGTCTCTTCGTCACGCCGGCGCGATCTTAAGGGCTTGGTCAGAAGAAAATGGGAAAACTGGCGAGCCTGTTTGAGCCGGGGGATGAACGGTGCGCGCTTCCGCCTTCGTCGTCGGGTCCGGTAGCACCGCCGGCGCCGGGCTCATCGCCCTCGCGCGCTCGCTCGGCTTTTCGCGCGTCGATCCCTATTCCGGCATCGAAATCATGCTGGAGCGAGCCCAATCGACGCCGCTGATATTCCTCCTCTGCGCGGCGGTGCCCGATGTCAGCAAGCTGAAGCCGATCGCCAAATTGCTGCGCTCGTCGCCCGACTACCGGCTGCGCTTTGCCCCGCTCATATACTTTCCGCCGGAACCCTCGATCGACACCATCAAGGCCTGCATCGGCATGGGGTTCGACGACGTCATCGCCATGCCCTACTCCGGCAACGATCTTGGCCAGCGCATCGGGCGGCAGCTCGGCGGCACGCACGTCTATTACGAGACCGCCAGCTATTTCGGACCGGACCGGCGCAACCGCGTCGGCGAAGAGCGCTCGACCGACAGCGACCACGGCGGCGGCGAATACCGGCGCATCGAAATCCGCCGCAGCGACACCGGCATCGACGTGCTCAGCGACGAGTTCGAGGTGGTGATCTAGCGCGGCGCTAGTAGCGGTCGGTCTCGTGATGGACGGGCCGATAGATGAAGTCCGAAAAATCCGCACCAAGTGCCGTGCCGTTGAGGTCGGACGCCGCCATGCCGACAAAGGCGCCGGTGAACGAGCCGTGCTCGGCGTGCCCCCCGCACTCATCGGACAGGATCGAGGCATCGAGCACCGGGCCGACCGCCTGCCAGGCGCCGCCGTCGAGCGCATAGAAGAACTGCAGCGAGGGCCCGCGGACCTCGATCTTCAGTTTCACCTTGCCGGTCTGCGGCAGCGGCACCGGCGCCGCCGGATAGTCGAGCTTGCCGTCCGGCCAGGAGACGATCGAGCTCATGATCAGGAGCTCGCGCTTGCCATCGGAATGCGCGGTCACCGTCAGGTAGTGGAAGTTGTAGCGCGAGTAGTAGCCGGTGAGCCCCGCAAACTGCCGCTCATCGGTGGGCGCGAAGTCGAGCGTCACCTCGGCATCATAGGAAAAGTGCGTCTGCCGGCGCCCGACCAGTGCCTGCTCGAACCAGCTGCCGATCGACTCGCGGCCGATCAGCCGCAGCGTCTTGCCCTCGAGCCTGAAGATGCGCTCGGTCTCGGGCGTGCGCAGCCACTGGAAGTCCTTGTGGAGGCCATTCGTGAAATCATAGCGCTCTTCGGCCCAGTATCTGGCCTCGTCGCGCGTGCCGGGCACGTCCACTTCGAGCTCGGCGACATTCCCGCCGGACTTGAGCCAGGGCCAGCCGTCGTCGCGCCACTCCAGCTCCTGGATGGCGGTTTCACGACCCAGCACGCAACGCCGCTGCTGGGTCGTCGGCCGGCCGGTGAGATGGACGATGTAGGAGCGACCATCGGGGGTATCCACCCAGTCGCCGTGCCCCGCACGCTGCAGCGGATTGAGCGGGGTGTCCTTGGCGGTCACCAGATATTTGAGCGGGTGCAGCTCGTAGGGACCGTCGATCTGGCGCGAGCGCGCCAAGGTCACCGCGTGCTCATAGCCGGTGCCGCCCTCGGCGGTGACGAGATAGTACCAGCCATTCTTCTTATAGAGATGCGGGCCCTCGACCAGCTTGAGGTCGGTGCCCTGGAAGATGTTCTTGCGCGGCCCGACCA
Organism: uncultured Alphaproteobacteria bacterium; assembly: GCA_963848625.1. Classification (GTDB taxonomy): domain Bacteria; phylum Pseudomonadota; class Alphaproteobacteria; order Rhizobiales; family Devosiaceae; genus Devosia_A. Next base: position 241,356 of record CAWKEC010000004.1, on the reverse strand, counting down.
GCTTTCTGGCGACCGGATCGTATTGCTGCAGCGCGATGCCGGCAAACAGCAGCGGGCGGGTGCGATGGTCCCAGAGCATGTTGACGAACCACGTCTTGCCGTCCTCGTCGTGGAACAGCGAGGCGTCGAAACCCGAGGAATTGACATAGACCGGGTCGGACCACGGCCCCTCGATCGTGGGGGCGGTGACAATGAAATTGTGCGCGTCCTTGAACGAGCCGTCCTTGCGCTTGACGTCGGTATAGACCAGCCAGAACCGCGTTCCATCATGGGTGAGGCACGGCGCCCAGATGCCGCATGAATCCGGATCGCCGCGCATATCGAGCTGGCTCTTGCGGGTCAGCGGCCGGGTGACGAGGTCCCAGTTGGCAAGATCGGTCGAGTGATGGATCTGCACCCCGGGGTACCACTCGAAGGTCGAGGTCGCGATGTAATAGTCGGTGCCCACCCGTACGATCGACGGATCAGGATTGAACCCGGGCAGGATGGGATTGCGAAGAGTGGGCACGGGTTCGACCTCAGGGCTGGAGCCCCACCCTCATCCGGCTTCGCCACCTTCTCCCGTCAAGGGAGAAGGCAACGGAACCGCAATATCGCTTGGGTAGCCTTCTCCCCTTGCGGGAGAAGGTGCCCGAAGGGCGGATGAGGGGTGGGCCACATCCGCCGCGTCACATTCACACGAACCGGTTGATCAGGTTCTCGAGATATTCCTGCTGGCCGGACTTCGGCTGCGGGTTGAGGTTCTGCTTGGCGACGCGCGCGGCGATCTGCTCGAGGCTGCGCTTGCCCGTGAGCATCGCCTTGGCCTCCTTGTCGTTCCAGCCGGCGTAGCGATCCTCGCGCGCCTTTTCGAAGGTCCCGTCCTCGAGGATCGCCGCGGCGGCCTTGAGGCCGCGGGCAAGGATATCGAGCCCCCCGACATGGGCGTGGACGAGATCGGCGGGATCGAGCGACTGGCGGCGGATTTTCGCATCGAAGTTGAAGCCGCCATTGTGCAGGCCACCATTCTTCAGGATTTCGATGAAGGCCAGCGTCATCTCGCCGGGATTGTTGGGGAACTGGTCGGTGTCCCAGCCCGACTGCAAATCGTTGCGGTTGGCGTCGACCGAGCCGAGGATGCCGAGGCAGCGCGCGAGGTGCAGCTCGTGCTCGAAGGAGTGGCCGGCGAGGAAGGCGTGGCCCACCTCGATGTTGACCTTCACTTCCTTTTCGAGCCCGTACTTCCGCAGGAACCCGTAGACCGTCGCCACGTCGTAGTCGTACTGGTGCTTGGTCGGCTCCTGCGGCTTGGGCTCGATCAGGATGGTGCCTTTGAAGCCGATCTTTTTGGCGTGCTCGACCACCAGGGTAAGGAACCGTCCGGCCTGGTCCTGCTCGCGCCCCATATCGGTGTTGAGCAGCGTCTCGTAGCCCTCGCGACCGCCCCATAGAACGTAGTTCGCCCCGCCGAGATGATGGGTGAGCTCGAGGACGTTCTTGACCTGGCCGGCGGCGTAGGCAAACACGTCCGGGTCGGGATTGGTCGCGGCGCCGGCCATGTAGCGGCGATTGGAGAAGAGGTTGGCCGTGCCCCAGAGCACGCGGCGGCCCGATTTCTGCATCTTCTTGGCGAAGATGTCGCCGATGGTCCAGACGTTCTTGTTGCTCTCGGCGAGGCTCGCGCCCTCGGGCGCGATGTCGACGTCGTGGAAGCAGAAGAACGGCACGTCGAGGAGGTCGAACAGCTCGAACGCCACGTCGGCCTTGAGCTTGGCGCCCGCCATGTCGCCGGTGAACCAGGGCCTTGCGAAGGTGCGCCCGCCGAACGGGTCGCCGCCCTCCCAGGCGAAGCTGTGCCAGTAGGCGACGGCCGGGCGGATGATGTCCTCCATCCGCTTGCCCATCACCATCTCGTCCTTGTTGTAATGACGGTAGGCGAGCGGGTCCTTCGAGCGCGGCCCCTTGTAGCTGGCGGCCTTGATGCCCTTGAAAAAGTCAGTCACGAACGAGCCTCCTCGATGGCGGGATAGAGCGCGCGATAGCGCTCGTATTGAGCCGAATAGGCGTCCCGCAACGACGCCTCCGGCCGGATGATTTCTTGGATGGCGGGCATGGTCATGATCGCGGCGGGGTCGGCGCCTTCCGCTGCGCAGAGCCCGAGCCGCGCCGCGCCCAGCGCGCCGCCGAAATCGCCATCGGCGGGCAGCGCCACCTCGATATCGAGATTGGTCGCGATGAGCTTCAGCCAAAGCGGCGACTTCGATCCGCCGCCGACTGCCAGCAGTCGCGAGAACGACGTTCCAGCTTCATTGAGCACGCGCTGGCAGTCGCGAAACGCAAACGTCACGCCCTCCATCACCGCCTGCGCCAGCCGCGCCTGATCGCTCAGATGGCTGAGCCCGACGAAGCTGCCGCGCGCCCAGGCATTGTTGTGCGGCGTGCGCTCGCCGCTGAGATAGGGAAGAAAGATTTCCTCGCCGGGGCCTTTGAACTGCGCCTCGGCGGCGGCGCTGAGCTCGGCCTGTTTCTTGCCCGTCACGGTCGACAGCCAGTTGAGGCTGTCGGTGGCGCTGAGGATCACCCCCATCTGGTGCCAGGTGTTGGGGATGGCGTGGCAGAAGGCGTGCACCGCACCGGCGGTGTTGGGGCTGAATTTGGCGTTCGACACGAAGATCACGCCGGAGGTGCCGAGCGACACGAACCCCTCGCCGGGCCGCACCGCACCGATGCCGCACGCTGCCGCAGCGTTGTCGCCGGCGCCACCCGCCACGACGACATTGCCGCTCATCCCCCAGCGCCTCGCGAACTCCGGCTTGAGGTTCGCCGAGGGCGCCGAGCCCTCGACCAGTCGCGGCATGTGCGAGCGGTTAAGGCCGGTGACGCCGAGCAGGGCGTCGGACCAGTCGCGTTTGGCGACATCGAGCCAGAGCGTGCCCGAGGCGTCGCTCATCTCCTCGACCGCCTCGCCGGTCATCAGCAGCCGGACATAGGCCTTGGGCAGCAGCACCCGCGTGAGCTTGGCGTAGATCTCCGGCTCGTGCTTCCGAACCCAGGCGATCTTGGGCGCGGTGAAGCCGGGCATCGCGATGTTGCCGGCGATCTGGCGCAGGCTCGGCAGCGCCGCTTCCATCTCGGCGCATTCGGCCGCCGAGCGGCCGTCGTTCCAGAGGATGCACGGGCGCAGCACCTCGTCGGCCTTGCCGAGCAGCACGGCGCCATGCATGTGGCCCGAGAGCCCGATGCCGCGCACCGCCGCCATCTCCGCCGGATTGGATTTGCTGAGCGCATCGCAGGCCTTGAGCACCGCGTCCCACCAGTCGGCCGGGTTCTGCTCCGACCAGCCCGGATGCGGGCGCACCGGCTCGATCGATTTAGCGGTCGCCTCGCCCAGCGCCTTGCCGGCGCGGTCGATCAGGATCGCCTTGACCCCGGAGGTGCCGATATCGATGCCGAGATAGCTCATGAGGCACGTACCTCACAAGTTGCCGCCTGCATGTCAATCCCCTCCCCCGTGGTGGATCGAGCCACCGCTAGCGTTGTGCGCCATTAATGCAAGTTGTCGCGCAGGAACACCCCGATTTCAATGGGCTCGGAGTGAACGCTCGCCGTCGGCGACAGCGCCACCTGGCGCGCGGCCGCCACCGCGGCGCGGATTTCGCCGTCCGGATTCTGGTCGAGGACGACGTCGAGCGTGCCGGCGCGCAGCGCGGCGCGGGTGGTGTCGGTCAATTCGTGCGCCACCACGCGGATATTGCCGGCGCGGTGCGTCCGCCCGAGCGCTGCAACCAGGCCGCCATTGCCGGCGCCCAGATTATAGATGCCGGCGAGCTCGGTGCTTTCGAGCAGTTTCAGCGCCGCCGCCTCGGTCGCAGCGTCCTCGTCCATCCCCTCGAGCGGGCCGATGATGCTGAGTTTGGGGAACTCGCGGCCGAGCACGCCGGCAAAGCCCTCGAAGCGCTCGCGGTGATCGCGGAGGCCGAGCGAGCCGGCGATGACCCCGATCCGGCCGGCGGCACAGAAGCGGCCGAGGAGCGAGGCCGCGCTGCGGCCGGCGGCCTGGTTGTCGATGCCGATAAAATGCCGGCGGGCCGAACCGGGCAGATCGGAGACCAGCGTGATCACGGCAACCCCGCGGTGCTCCGCCGCGTCGATCGCCAGCGCCACCGCCGCGTCGTCGGGGGCGACGACCACCGCGCAGTCGACCTGCCGGGCGTCGAGCGCGTCGAGCCGGCCGACCAGAGCCGAGGGATCGAGCGCGTGATAAAGCACCGTCGTCATGGTCAGCCGTTCATTGCGGCTCGCCCGGGCCCGGCGGGCCACGGCCCCCGCGAGGCTCGCCATGAAGGCGTTGGCGCCGTCGGGAATGAGGAACACCACCCGCAGATCGCGGGCCCGTGCCAGCAGCGATGCCGACAGGTCGCGGCGGAAATCGAGGGTCCGGATCGCCGCTTCGACCTTTTTTGCGGTAACCGGGCGAACGCCGGGCCGCGCATTGAGCACGCGGTCGACCGTCGCCAGCGACACGCCGGCGGTGCGGGCGACGTCGTGCACGGTGGCGCGCTTTTCTCCGGCCGGTTCGTCCATCGTTCCCCCTCGCCAAAACCGTGGCCTGCGCCCGGTACGGCGTCAACTCGGATTTTGGCTTTGTGGGCCGGGCCGCCGCGCGATAAACCCTGCCGATCGCGAGGGAGGACAGCATGGTTTCGGTCAAGTCGTTCGGCAGTTTCGGGGGGCGCCGGGTCGACCAGTTCACCCTCACGTCGGCCACCGGGGTCGAGGTCGACATCCTCAATTGGGGCGTCGTCGTCCGCGACTGGCGCGTGCCGGTCAAGGGCGGCAAGCGCTCGGTGGTGCTCGGCTTTGATGCGTTTGACGCCTACCCGCTCCACTCGCCCTATTTCGGCGCCGTGGTCGGCCGCGTCGCCAACCGCATCGGCGGGTCGCGGTTCACGCTCCTGGGCAAGACCTACACGTTGCCGGCCAATGAAGGTCCGAATTGCCTGCATGGCGGCCCCGAGAGCCTCGGCCGTCTGGTCTGGGACGCGGCGCCCGACGAGGCCGCCAACGCCGTGGTGTTTTCGATCGCCTCGCCCGACGGCGCGATGGGCTTTCCCGGCAACGTCCACGTCACGGCGACCTATCGCCTAACGGGCAACCGGCTGACGTTGAGCCTTGCCGCGATCACCGACCGGCCGACGCCGCTCAGCATGGTGCAGCACCAATATTTCAACCTCGGCACCAGCGCCGACGTGCTCGACCACACCTACCGCTTTGCCGCGCACGCCTTTACCGAGGTCGATAGCGCGCTGATCCCCACCGGCAACATCGTTCAGGTCACGCCCGGCGGCGACCGCGATTTCACCACGCCGCGGACCCTCCGCGACGCCGCGGGCCAACCGGTCTCCTATGACGGCAATTATGTGCTCGATGCCGGACGCGACCCAACGGACCCGGTCGCGGTGGTCAGCTCTCCCGGCGGCGACCTCACGCTGCGCCACTGGACCGACCGGCCCGGCCTGCAATTTTACGACGCCGTCTATACCGACATTCCAGTGCCGGGGCTCGGCGGCAAGCGCTACGGCAAGTTCTCGGGGTTCTGCATCGAGGACCAGTCGTTCCCCGACGCGGTCAACCATCCGCATTTCCCCTCCATCATCATCACCCCCGACCGGCCGTACCGGCACGTCTGCGAGATCGAGATCAAGTGAGCGAGGACGACCTTCAGCGGGCGCCTCGCGAACCCGAGGGGGACGCCAATGCGCGCCTCCTCGCGCTGAGCGACGGCGTCATCGCGGTCGCCATCACGCTCCTCGTCCTCGACATCCGCCTGCCCGAGGGGTTCGGGGGATTCTCCGACGCACAGCTCTGGACGGCGCTGGTCGCGCTGTGGCCGCGCCTCCTCGCTTACCTCCTCAGTTTCTACGTCATCGCCAGCTTCTGGTTCAGCCATCGGACGAAGTTCGGCCACATCATCCGGACCGATGCGCGGCTGATGTGGATCAACATGCTGTTCCTGCTCACGATCGGGCTGGTGCCGTTCACCACCGACCTCATCGCCGAGGGCGGCGGCACGCTGTCGACGATGATCTATGCCGCCATGATGGTGGTCAGCGGTCTGTCGCTTGCCGGCATCTGGCTCTATGCGGAACGCAACGGGATGGTCGATCCTCGCGTCACGGCGGAAGAGCGGCGGGAGCATTTGGTGGCCACGCTGATGACCGCCCTCGTCTTCGCGCTCTCGATCCCGCTTTCGATTGTGCATGCCGATACCGCGAAATATTTCTGGATCGCGCTGTGGCCGGCGGGGCTCGGGCTCCGCTGGTACTCGCAATACCGCTGGAGCAAGCAGCACCCGGGCGTGCCGTATCCCCGGCATCTGCGCGGCCGCGATGGCGAGGAGTGACGTCGTTATCGCACGGGAATCGGAGCTTCTTCGCCACGTGATGGAATAAGCGAGGCTCGCGACCGTTCTCCTGATGATGCCGGACCGATCCGGCCCAGGAGATATCCGATGTCTAGCCGCCTCATCCGCGCCACCGGCGCGAGCCTGATTTGCCTTGCCCTTGTCGCGCCGTTGCCGGTGCTGGCCGTCGATACCGGCGGTGGCGATTCCAGCAGCACCGCGACGACTTCCACGATGGCCGCGGGCCCGACGCTCGCCACCGGCCGTGCCGACATCGCCGCGTCGAACTGGACGCAGGCCATCACCGACCTCAAGGCCTTCCTCAAATCCAATTCGAAGAACGCCGACGGCTGGAACCTGCTCGGCTTTGCCTACCGCAACCACGGCGACCTGCAGCTCGCCGATACCGCCTATGACCGCGCGCTGAAGCTCGACCCCAAGCACACCGGCGCCCTCTCCTACCAGGGCATCCTCTACATCAAGCTCGGCAAGACCGACGAGGCCAAAGCGAACCTCGCCAAGATCCAGACGATCTGCGGCAACACCACCTGCCCCGAATACGTCGCGCTGTCCAAGGCGCTCGGCTGAACCAACGTTCTAGTGAAGTTGCAAAGGGAGCGAACCAGCCTTCGCTCCCTTTTTCTCGCGCCGATTTCTGCGCCCCTTCACGTTCCCGTATCCGTGTTCGGCGCGCAGGAATAACCCTTGGGGCGTGGCGTTCTCCTCGCGATGCCGGCCTCCCCGGCACAGGAGAAAATGCGTGACTAAAATGGAATTCGGCCGGCTTGCCGGCGCAATGATACTGACGCTCAGCCTCGCACTCAGCACACCGGCCTTCGCGTTTGGCGGCAAGAGCGGTGGTGGTGGTGGCGGTGGCGGCAACACGACCAACAGTGGCGGCGGTGGCGGCGGCGGCAATAGCGGTGGCGGTAACTCGTCGCAAACGACGGTCGTCGACCCGACGAGCGCCGTCGGTTCCGTACCGACGATGGACCAGGTGCAGGACGAAATCGGCAATTCGAATTGGGTCACTGCGATCGCCGAACTCAAAGTCTATCTGCGCGCCAATCCCAAGAGCGCCGACGGTTGGAACCTCCTAGGCTATTCCTATCGCAACCACGGCGATCTGAAGCTGTCCGAAGCCGCCTATGACCATGCGCTGAAGCTCAACCCCAACCACATCAACGCGCTGTCCTATCAGGGAGTGCTCTACGTGAAGCTGGGCCAGCTCGACGACGCAAAGGCGAACCTGGCAAAAATCGCCAAGATTTGCGGCAATACGACATGCCCCCAGTACACCGCCCTTTCGCAGGCGCTCGGCTGAGTCCTCAACTCTGCTGAGCCTCGAGAGGTCCGGCGTCACCGAGGCGCCGGACCTTGCATTTGGCCTGGCTCCAATGCCTGGCTCCGGCGGCGGTCGGTCATGACATTTCGATGTCGGTTCAATGACGTAGCGGCGCCGCCACAGGGGCCTTGTCACACTCTGTCACAGAGGAAATCCCCGTTCCCTGTGACACGCCACACCCGTAGGGAGTTGGTGACGCGACCCGCATGGGGCGGGCGCAGCTGTTGCCATAAAAGCCACAAGAGCACGGGCTTTTGGCCGACATCCTCGAGACGGACGATTTTTTCGCGGAGCAGCTTCGCGGAGCCATCGAAATGCTTGAGTATGTCGACAGACACAGTAGAGTTAATGCGCCGCGACGTGCGGACTTATCGGGGGACGTAATGCTCAAGACCACTGCCTTTCTCTTCGCGGCCCTCGTGGCCGCACCGGCCTACGCCGCCGACCTCGGCGCCGTTCCTGCCAAGCCTGCGCCGGCGGCAGCGACCAATACGACGCTCGGGTTCGAAATCAGCCCGGATTTCGGCGCCGATCCGAGCAAGGCCACCTACAACACACTGGTCGACGGCTACGTCAAAGTCAGCATCAGCGAAGCGCTGGGCAATGGCTTCTCGGTGGGCTCGTCCCTGCAGCTCGTCGACAAGCAGCCGTCCAACACGTTCAACGCCCTGCTCGATGGGTCGCTGGCCTACAAGTTCAAGCTCAACGACAACTTCTCGGTCACCGGCACCGGCGGCCTCGGCTACAATTGGGGCGCGACGGGCGTCGGCGCCGGCACGGGCCAGCCGTTCTTCTACTACTACGGCAGCGCGGCCCTCGACGATAAGATCGACTCGCACTGGACGTGGAACATCATCAACGCGCGCTACCGCAACGGCGTCGGCGTTGCCTGGTTCACCCCGAAGGTCCAGACCGGCGTCACCTACAACATCGACAGCACCGACGCCATCTACGCCAATATCGGCTACGGCTGGAAGGACACCTCCGGCGGGTTCAATTTCAACCCGGACAAGTGGAACGTCGCCGTCGGCTACAAATATTCGTTCTAGGGATTTGACCTCTCCCTGATGAGCCGGCGGCCCAGCGGCCGCCGGTTTCGTTTGGAGTCGCCGACAAGCTGCTGGCGATGGCCAAAAGCCTGGCGTATGACGCTCGTGCAAACCGACCCATTCGCCTTGACCGATCTCCCCTCCCGCTCCGGCGGCCTCCTCACGCACCGCCCATTCCTGCTGTTCCTCGGCTCGCGGACGTTTTCCTCGATGGCCTTCCAGGGAACCGGCGTTGCCGTCGGCTGGCTGGTTTACGACCAGACGCGCAGCCCGTTCGACCTCGGCCTCATCGGGCTCTGCCAGTTCCTGCCGATGGTGGTCTTGACCTTCGTCGTCGGGCACGTCGCCGACCAGTTCGACCGGCGCCGCATCGCGCTGGTCTGCCAGATCCTCGAGACGATCGCCCTCGCCGTGATGAGTGTCGGGGTGTGGCAGGGCTGGCTTGGGCTCCCCGAAATCTTTGCCGCGATGGTGGTGCTCGGCGCGACGCAGGCGTTCGAGCGCCCGACCATGGCGGCGCTGTTGCCGGGGATCGTCACCGGCGAGCAGCTGCCGCGCGCCATCGCCAATTCGACCTCGGCCATGCAGGTCGCGATGGTGCTCGGCCCGGCGCTCGCCGGCGTCCTCTACGGCGTCGGACCGGTGGTGCCGTTCCTCGTGACGACGGTGCTGTTCGCCCTCGCGTCGATCAGCGTCCTCAGCATCCGGCACATGGGCTTTGCGCCGCGGCGCGAGCCGGTGACGCTGAACGCAGTGTTTGCGGGCGCGGCGTTCATCCGCTCACGACCGGTGATGCTCGGCACCATCTCGCTCGACCTCTTCGCGGTGCTGCTCGGCGGCGCGACGGCGCTGCTGCCGGCGTTCGCCCGCGACATCCTCGTTGCCGGACCGGTGGGCCTCGGCTTCCTCCGCACCGCCCCTGCGATCGGCGCCGTGGCGATGTCGCTGGCGCTCGGCCGCTATCCGCTGAAATCGCATGTGGGGGTCACCATGCTCTGGGCGGTCGCGGTGTTCGGCATCGCGACCGTGGGCTTTGCGTTCTCGACCAACATCGTGCTCTCGGTCGTGCTGCTCGTCGTCCTCGGCGCGGCCGATACGATCAGCGTCGTGGTGCGGACCTCGCTGGTGCAGCTCCTGACGCCCGACGCAATGCGCGGCCGTGTCAATGCCATCAACTCGCTGTTCATCGGCACCTCGAACCAGCTCGGCGAATTCGAGTCGGGGCTGGTCGCGAGCCTCACCGGCCCGGTCTGGGCGGTGGCGCTCGGCGGCCTCGGCACGCTCGCCATCGTGGTGCTGTGGACGCGGCTGTTCCCGGCGCTGCCCAAGGTGCAGAGTTTTGGGGAAGCCTGAGCGGCCTGCACTCTGGCGGAATCTAAGCATGGCAAGTGAGGACCTCATGATGAGCCTGTCGAACCATGAGGTCCGGCAGCGGTCGAGGTGAATCGAGATTGAGGATCGCGATGCTCGCAGTCTGGCTCCTTGACTGAGGCCCTGCGGGTAGACTGGACTGGGCTAAGCCGTTCCGAAACTGATCCGATAGCTCAGCGCCTCGGCGATATGGGGCCGCGTGACCTTCTGGCTGCCGCCGAGGTCGGCGAGCGTGCGCGCGACCTTCAGCACGCGGTGATAGGCGCGGGCCGACAGCGAGAAACGCTCGGCCGCCTGCAGCAGCAGCGCCTGGCTCTCCTTGTCGGGCTCGACGACCGCTTCGATCAGCGAGGCGGGCGCCGCCGCGTTGGTCATCACCTCGGGGTGGCCGGCCTTGGCGTAGCGCTCGCGCTGCAGGTCGCGCGCCGCACGGACGCGCGCCGCGACGGTCGCGGACGGCTCGGCCGCGTGCGGGGCGAGCATGTCGGCGGCGCTCACCGCCGGCACGTCGATGCGGATGTCGATGCGGTCGAGGAACGGCCCCGAGACGCGCCCCTGGTAGTCGCCGGCGCAGGCGGCGCCGCGCTTGCAGGTATGGCCCGGCGTGCCGGCGAGGCCGCATTTGCAGGGGTTCATCGCGGCGACCAGCTGGAAGCGCGCCGGGAAGGTGACGCGCGCATTGGCGCGGGCGATCACCGTCTCGCCGCTCTCGAGCGGCTGGCGCAGGCTGTCGAGCACGGACGGCGAAAATTCCGGCAGTTCGTCGAGAAATAGAACGCCGTTATGGGCCATGCTCGCTTCGCCCGGCCGGATGCGGAGGCCGCCGCCGACCAGCGCCGCCATCGAGGCCGAATGGTGCGGCGCGCGGAACGGCCGGCGGTCGCTCAGCGCGCCGCCCGCGAGCTCGCCGGCGATCGAGGCGATCATCGAGACGTCGAGCAGCTCGCGCGGATTGAGCGGCGGCAGGATGGACGGGCAGCCGCTGCGCCAGCATCGACTTGCCGGCGCCGGGCGGCCCGATCATCAGGAGGTTATGGCCGCCGGCCGCGGCGACTTCGAGGGCGCGGCGCGCCACGTCCTGGCCGCGCACGTCGCAGAGATCGGGCAGGCCACCGGGCGCCGCGTAGCGCTTCGGCGACGGCCGCGGGCAGAGCTGATAGCCGCCCAGATGATTGACCAGCGCGAGGAGCGAATCCGGCGCAACGATCTCGACATCGTCGCCGGCCCAGGCCGCCTCCGGCCCCGACGGCGCGGGGCAGATGATCGCGAGGTCGCGCCCGTGCGCCGCGATCGCCGCCGGCAAGACGCCCGAGGTCGGCGCCAGTCGGCCATCGAGCCCCAGCTCGCCGAGGGCGAGGTAGCCATCGAGCGCGTCGGCCGGAAACGCGCCGATCGCCGCCATCAGCGCGAGCGCGATCGGCAGGTCGTAATGGCTGCCTTCCTTGGGCAGGTCGGCGGGCGCGAGATTGATGGTGATGCGCTTGGGCGGCAGGCTCAGGCCCGAGGCCACCAGCGCGGCGCGCACCCGTTCGCCGGCTTCCTTGATGGCCTTGTCGGCCAGCCCGACGATCGCAAAAGACGGCAGGCCCGGCGCGATCTGCGCCTGCACATCGACGGGCACCGCCTCGATGCCCTGGAACGCCACGGTCTGCACGCGGGCGACCATCGCGCCTGCTCCCCCAAAAGCCCGCCAAACCGTAACAAGGGGACGGGTGATCGGCAAGAACAATTCGTGAACACTATGACCATCGGCGCGCTGACGCCCCGGTCCCTCCCCGATGTCATCCCCGAGAAAGTGGGGACCCACGTCTCGTTTCGCGCGGAACGAAGATGGATTCCCGCCTGCGCGGGTGACACGGCGAGGGTTGCGGTTACGCGGAAGCGTTCGGGCCGGCGTTAACCATGCTGGTTTATCAATAGGTTAGCGCAAGGTTTCGTTTACGGCTGCATGTTGAATCGAGGGCAGTTGCATTTGCCCCCGAACCCGCCGCCGCATGCCTCAACCCGCCTCCGCCCCGCTGTCCCTGGTTCGCGCCCTCGGCGCCGCGCTGATGCTCGTGGCTCTGGCTGCCTGCGCGACCAGCCCCACCGGCAATCACGCCTCGCTGGTCGGCCCGCCGATTCCGGGCGACAATCGCCCGCATCCGGGCGTCGCCGCGGCGCGCGGCATGCCGATCCAGGGCATGGACGTCGCGCGCTACCAGGGCCCGATCGACTACGCCAAGGCGGAGGCCGCGGGTGTCCGCTTCGTGTACATGAAGGCGACTGAGGGCGACGACTATGTCGATCCCGCCTTCGCCGACAACTGGGCGCGGGCCCGGGCGGTCGGCCTCGCGCACGGCGCCTACCATTTCATGACCTGGTGCTCGACCGCCGCGACGCAGGCGAAATGGTTCACCAAAAACGTACCGGCCGACGCCGACGCGCTGCCGCCAGTGCTCGACCTCGAATGGAACAATGCCTCGAGCTGCAAGCAGAAGTTCTCGCGCGCCGACATGCTCGAAAAAATCCACGTCATGCTCGACGCGATGGAAAAGCACACCGGCAAGGTGCCGGTCATCTATACCGATGTGAGCTTTAATGCCGACGTCCTCGACGGCGAGCATTTCGACAATCCGTTCTGGGTGCGCTCGACCGCGGCCGAGCCGCCGCAGCGCTACGGCAACCGGCCGTGGACCTTGTGGCAGTGGACGCAGACCGGCACGCTCAACGGCGTCGTCGGGGAAGTCGACCGCAACGTCTTTTACGGCAGCGAAGACGACTGGACGGTGTTCCTGCTGACCGGGTGCGATCCGCGCCTCATCGACGCGCTCGGCCCCAAAGGCCGCTGCCAGCTGGTGAAATGAGGCCGCTCGCGCTTGCGCGCAGTGAAGCAGCGTTTTAGCCTTCGCACCTCATGCCGGGCGCGGCGCCCGGCCCTATCGCGGAGACACGAGATGGCAAAAGGTCAGATTCGATCCAACAAGGAAGCCAAAAAGCCCAAGAAGGAAAAGCCGAAGGTGCTGGCGACGGCCGGTCTCAACGCTCCGGCTCCCGTGGGCGGCAAGAAGAAATAGACCGGCCACGTTCGCCGGGTGGCGTCGCTCACGCCTCCCGGTGGTCGATCCATTCCTCGAAGCGCGTCACCAGCCGAATCCCGTCGAGGCTTTCGGCGCTGAAGTGGGCGCGTGACACGGCATCGAGTTCCATCACGCCGTTGATCGGGCGCCAGGTGAAGTGCGCGCGCCAGTTGACATAGGCGTCGTCGCCGCTCACCGCGACCGAAACGGTCTCGAAGTCGACCTCGCGCTGCAACTCGAAGACGATCAGATTCCAGGTACTCGCGGATCGAGTCGATCCCTGACACGCCAGGATGGAATCGCCGCTCGCGATAGGTGGCATCCTTGGTGAACAGCCGGACGATCTTGTTGGGATCCTGGGTCGTCCAAGCCCGGCCGTAGGCCTCGATCCAGGCCCGCGCCTCGTCTTCGCTGATCATCGGATGTCCCCACTCGCCGATGGTTTGGATGCTAATGGCATTGCGCGAACGAGGTCAATTGCGTCAATCGCCCTCGATTCAAAGGCCGGGCAGTCCCGCCGACTTGATTCCGTCGATGACAAATTGCAGGGCCAGCGCCGCCAGCAGCACGCCGACGACGCGGCTCACCACGGCGAGCCCGGTGAAACCGAGCAGCCGCTGGATCGGGATGGCGATCAGCATGCCGACATAGCAGAGCAAGAGGATCGCCAGCATCGCGGCAACGACCTCGATCCAGCCGAGTGAAAAGAGCCCGGTCGAGGAAGCCAGCAGGATCGTGGCGCTGATCGCACCGGGGCCGGCGATCAGCGGCGTCGCGAGCGGGAACACCGAGATATCGGGGCGCTTGCGCGCCTCGTCCTCCTCCTCGCGCGTGGTGCCGGTGCCGCCCGAATGGCGGGCGAACACCATATCGATCGAAATCAGCAGCAAGAGGATGCCGCCGGCGATCCTGAGCGCCGGCAGCGTGATGCCGAACAGACTCAGCAGTGCCTGGCCGAAAACCGCAAAGAACAGCAGGATGCCCGTCGCGATCAAGGCACCGCGCAAGGCGAACTGCTGGCGTTCGAGGCGGGTGCTGCGCTCGGTCAGCGCCGCGTAGACGAGGATCAGCTCCGCCGGGCCGAGGGCCGCAAAGAAAGTCGAAAGCGCGAGGAGGAAGCTGTCGGCGTGCATCGAGCGACAATGGCCGAGACGGGGCTCAATTGCGAGTGTCCGGGCTCCCAAATGCGCCGCAAAAGCCGCTAGGTTCGTCCGATGAGCGACGCGTTAGCCCTGCCGATGGCGCGGGAGCGCCTCCCCGGCTGGGGGGCGCTGGCGTCCGTACTCGTCCATCTGGGGCTGGCGATCGCGCTGGTGCTGCTGTCGCCGCTGCGGCCGCTGGTGGTGCCGTCGCCGCAGCCGATCAGCGTCGAGATCGTCACCGAGCAGCAGGTTCAGGCCATCGCAACCCCCGCGCCACCGGTGCTCGCCGCCCCCGAGGCGCAACAGGTGTTCGCGGCACCTGCCTCGTCCGGCGCGCCGGGCACCGCGACGAGCCCGACGCCCAAGACCGATCGCGGTGTGGTGACTGCGACGCAGTTCTACGCCGCTGCCATGCTCAGAGAGCCCGGCATGGCGCGCATCCGCGCGACGCTCGGCCGGATCGATCCCGGCGAGCGGCTCGTGCAGCTCTGCAATATCGAAGGCCTCGAGCAGATCCGCCGCGCCGATCCCGGCTTTGCCCCCGATACGCTCGTCGCCTATGCGATGGCGGACACGACGACCGACGGCATGACGCTCAGCGCCACCGGCGGCGCCTTCCGGTCGCGGCGCAAATGGTATGAAGTGGCGTTCCAGTGCAGCGTCGCGCCCGACTATTCCGGCGTCACCGCCTTCTCGTTCAAGCTCGGCGCGGCGATTCCCGAGGACCAGTGGGACGCGCACGACCTCAACGCCGAAGACGCCGATGAGTGAGCCCAGCGTCGTGCCCCGGCCGGCAGACGGTCCATCCTCCGAGCTGCTCTTTACAACCCGGAAGCGGATCGATTGGCGCCATGCCGGACCGCTCGTGGCGTCGGCGGTGCTCCACCTCATCATCCTCGCCTGGCTCGTATTGCCGCGCGTTCCGACGCTCACCCCGGCCGATGCGCCGGTCAATGTCGATCTTGTGACGTCCAGCGAGCTGGCCTCGCTCGAACGCGCGCCCTCGTCCGCGCCGCCGTCATCCAGCGCCCCCGCCTCGTCCTCGGCAGCGTCGTCGATGGAGCCGTCCTCCGTGGCGGGCTCGTCGGTCGAGGCGGCATCGGCGGCGGCGTCCTCCGCCGAGAGCCAGGCGGCTTCGTCGCGTCCGTTGCCGGCCGGGCGGCCGGTCGCAGGCAAGGCCGCACGGCTCGTGGTCCCGGTGGGTCAGGCGGACTCGTCCTCGAAGGAGCAGAGCTCCGAAGCCTCGTCGGCGGCCTCCGAGATCGCCTCCAGCACGTCCGAGGCCGCATCGTCAGAAAGCACCAGCGCGGCGTCGGAGGCACCGGCCAGCGCTCTGACCGCAGCCTCGGGCGGCAGCGACAGCGCTGCGAGCGCCCTTGCGGCGAGCGAGGTCCCACCACCTCCAGTCGGCGGCGGCACGCTGCATCCGGCCAAGCATTTCTATCTCGCCGAGATGCTGCGCGCGCCGGGCCTCGCGCAGGTGCGCGATACGCTCAAGACCCTGCCGCCCGAGCGCCGGCTGGCGCAGATCTGCATGATCGAGGCGCTCGGCCAGGCCGGTCACGCCGGCTACGACGCCGATGCGATCGTGCCCAACGCGTTCGCGCCGATCGTCGCCGCCGGCCAGACCTATGCGGCCAGCGGCGGTGCCGTCCGCTCGGCCGGCAGCTGGTACCGCATCGCCTATGACTGCACGCTCAGCCCCGACATGGGCAAGGTGACGGCCTTCTCGTTCCACATCGGCGCAGACGTGACGAGCGAGCTGACGTCGCGGCTCGGGGGAACGAACTAACCGCCTACGCCCGCCGGCGTTCGATCGCGTCCCAGATCATCGGCGCGATATCGGGACCGCCGAGCCGCTTGATCTCGCGGAGGCCGGTCGGCGAAGTGACATTGATCTCGGTGAGATACCCGCCGATCACGTCGATGCCGACGAAAATCAGGTCCAGCTCCTTGAGCTTCGGCCCGATCGTCGCGCAAATCTCGCGCTCGCGCGGCGTCAGCTCTGAGAGCTCCGGCCGGCCGCCGACATGCATGTTGGAGCGCGCCTCGCCCTCCTGCGGCACGCGGTTGACCGCGCCCACCGCTTCGCCGTCGACGAGGATGATACGCTTGTCGCCCTGCCGCACCTCGGGCAGGTAGCGCTGCACCATGAACGGCTCGTGGAACGCCGTTTCAAAGAGTTCGACCAGAGAGACGAGATTCTGACTGCCCTCCTCGATCAGGAACACCCCGGCGCCGCCATTGCCGTAGAGCGGCTTCAGGATAATGTTGCCGTGTTCCTTGCGGAAGGCCTGGATCTGCGTGCGGTCGCGCGTCACCAGCGTCGGCGGCATCAGCTCGGGGAATTCGGTGACGAGGATTTTCTCGGGCGCGTTGCGCACCGAAGCCGGCGCGATTCATCACGTAGGTTTTCGGATGGATGCGCTCGAGCAGATGCGTGATGGTGATGTAGT
The DNA here is from genome assembly GCA_963848625.1 of uncultured Alphaproteobacteria bacterium. GTDB lineage: Bacteria > Pseudomonadota > Alphaproteobacteria > Rhizobiales > Devosiaceae > Devosia_A. The sequence continues at coordinate 224,552 of CAWKEC010000004.1, read as the reverse complement.
TCATGTCGAACGGCGGGTCCTGCCGCATCAGCACCACGTCATAGGCGCTGAGGTCCGCGCGCCTTGCCTCGCCGAGCACAAAGTGCTGGCCCTTCTCCTTGTCGGCGACGGTGATCGGCGCGACGTCGGCGCTGAGCTTGTTGTCGCGCAGCGCCGAGCGAGCCCACGGTGTAATAGTCGAGCCGGTGCCCGCGCGCCTGCGCCTCGAGCATCAGCGCGAAGGTCGAATCGCCGCGCGGATTGATCGAGGCGATGGGGTCCATCTGGACCGCGACACTCAGGGGCATTTTTGAGACTTTGACATTGGCTGCTCCAGCTCTCCCTAACCACCAGCTGTCATCCCAGCGAAAGCTGGGACCCAACTCGCCCGTCGCGCCAGCCGTGAAATGGGTCCCGGGTCAAGCCCGGGATGACAGCCGGTGGATGGGCGATAACGCGCCCACCCGTGAGGTCTTTCACGTCACAGCCCCGTCGCATCGAACGCGTTGACGATGTGGCGTGGCCACGCAAACGGCGCAAGGAAAATCACGTCGAAGCGAAGCGGGGTCGCGGCGCGTTCCGGGTTGCGCGACAGCCAGTATTGCGCGGCGCGGACGATGCGGCGGCGATTGACGGCTTCGAGCGCCTCGGCTTCGCCGGCCGAGAAGCTGCGCGCCTTGACCTCGACGAACACCGTCACGCCGCCGCGCTCGGCGATCAGGTCGATCTCGCCGACCGGCGTCTTCACCCGCCGCGCCAGCGACCCGATAGAACTTGCAGATTGAGGAACAGCGCCGCCCACGCCTCGCCCCGGCGGCCCGCGCCCTCGGCGAATTTGCGCGAGTTACTCGCGGGCTTTGAGGGCGAGCGCGGCATCGTAGACGTCCTTGCGCTTGAGGTTGTAGCGGGCGGCGATGGCATCGACCGCCGCGCGCAGCGGCTCGCTCGTCATCGCCTCGGCCAGCGCCGCCTGCCATTCCGCCGGATCGGCGACGGCTTCCGCGGCGCCGGCGACGACGATCACCGCCTCGCCTTTGGTCTCCGCCGCCGCGAACTGCGCCGTGAGCTCGGCCAGCGTCCCGCGTGCCACGCGTTCAAACTTCTTGGTGAGCTCCAGCGCCACCACCGCCGCACGTTCGCCACCAAACACCGTCGCCATCGCGCCCAGCGTCTCGCCCAGCCGGCGCGGCGACTCATAAAACACCAGCGTATCGCGCCGGCCGGCGACTTCGCGGAGTGCCGTGTCGCGTGCACCCTCCTTGGCCGGCAGAAATCCCACGAACCCGAACGCATCGGTCGGCAGCCCCGCGACCATCAACGCGGCGAGCAGCGCCGAGGCCCCCGGCAGGGCGAACACCGGCAGCCCGGCTTCGCGCGCCGCCCGCACCAGCGGAAAGCCGGGATCGCTCAGCAGCGGCGTGCCGGCGTCCGAGATCAGCGCGATCCGGCCGCCGCGCCCGAGATCGGCAAGGATCGTTTCGACCAGCGCGCGCTCATTGTGCTCGTGGAGGGCCTTGCGCGGCGTCGTGATCCCGAAATGCTCGCAGAGCTTGGCGGACGTTCGCGTGTCCTCGCAATAGATCACGTCGGCAGCAGCCAGCACCTCTAGGCCGCGCAGCGTCATGTCCTTCAAATTGCCGATCGGGGTCGCGACGACATAAAGCCCAGGCGCCAGCGGCGGCGCCTCGAGCGATGTGCCGGCGATGAAATAGTGCGACGCGCCCACCCGAAAGTCCTGAATAAGCCGGAATGCGTAGTCTTTAAGGAGCGTCCGCGGTCTTGTATAGGATTTGGGGCGGGTGGAGCGGCAGAGCATTTCTTTGAACGAAAGCATGAGGATCACGCGGCGCGGGCTGCTGGGCGGCCTGTCTTTATTGGCGCTGAGTGCCTGCAGCGGCGGCATCGGCCTGCCGGACCTCGGCGGCAGCTCGCCGACACCGGACGCCAACGGGCAGAACCTGCCCGCGGCGCAGGGCCAGACCTTTGGCACCGGCGCGGTGCGGGTCGCGATGCTGCTGCCGCTCACCGGCGATCCGGCGCTCACCACCATCGGCACCTCGATGGCGGGCGGGGCGCAGCTCGCGATGGAGTACATTTCGAGCAACGCCAATCTCAAGGACAACATCACGCTCGTGATCAAGGACGCGGGCAGCACGGCGCAGTCCGCTGCCGCCGCCGCCAGCCAGGCGATCCAGGAAGGCGCGAGCCTCATCCTCGGGCCGCTCAAATCCGACCACGTGACGCAGGCGGGCGCGGTGGCACGCGCGGCCAACATTCCGCTGATCGGGTTCTCCAACAATTCGGGCGCGGCGCAGCCTGGCGTCTATCTCCTCAACGTCTTGCCCGAGAGCGAAGTGCATCGCTCGATGGCCTATGCCAAGGCGCAGGGCAAGAAGGCCTTCGCCGGCATCTTCCCCTCGAACGGCTACGGCCAGATCCAGCAGAGCGCCTTCCAGCAGGCCGCCGCCGATCTCGGCGTCCACATCGTCGGGGTTTACAATTTCAGCTCCGAAGACGAAGCGCGCGCCGCCGTCACGCAGGTCACCCCGACGCTGCTCGCCGGCCAGATCGACACGCTGTTCCTGCCCGATCGCGGCACCGCGCCGAGCTTCGGCTCGCTGCTCGAGCAGGCGGGCGTGCCCTCGGGCGGCGTGCTCATCGTCGGCTCGTCGGACTGGAACGGCGACCAGAACATCCTCAACACGCCGTATTTCGTCGGCGCGGTTTATCCGGCGATCGACGATGCCGGCTACCAGGCCCTGCTGCCGCTCTACCAGCAGCGGTTCGGCGGCACGCCGCACCCGTTCGTGACGCTCGCCTATACCGCGGTGATCCTCGCCAACGCGCCGTCGCTGGCCCTCGGTACGCCGAAATACAGCGCCGTCGTGCTCACCGCCCCCGGCGGCTTTTCCGGCCGCGACGGCGTGTTCAAGTTCCTGAGCGACGGCCGCAGCCAATACGCGCTGGTGATGAAAAAGATCGCGAGCGGCAGCGCCAGCGTAGTCGATCCGGCGAAGATTTAGCGCTTCACCCGAAGATACGCGCGGCGAAGTGCGCGATGATGTCGGCGACGACGTGCGGCGCCGTCAGGTTGGCGGTGTGGCCCTCGCCCTCGATGGTCGGCGTCGCTCGTGTCGGCGAGGACGCCCTTGAGCGCGTCCAGCCGGTGATGGAGATGGGCGGGACTGTCGCTGCCGCGCAGCAGCAGCGCCGGAACCGCGATGGCGCGGAAGCGCTCGATGCTCAGCGGCAGGGCCCGGATGGCGCGATTGTCCTCGAGCTGCGCCGGCGCCAACCGCGTCATCTCGCCCCAGCCGCCGGCAAAATCGGGGCTGGTCGACATGTAGGCGACGGCCTGCGGCGGCAGCTGCACCATATCGGTAAAGAAGATCTGCATCGCCGCACTGGCGTCGCCGCGCGCGAGGGCCTCTTCGGCGCGCGCCTGGGCGTCTCCCCCGAGGGGCGATGACAACTGCACCGGTGGCTCGTAGAGCACGATGCCGCGCAGGCTCGGCGGATGCATGAGCGCCGCCTCGAGCGTTGCGACCGCGCCGGAGGAATGGCCAACGACGATCGCCGGTTCGCCGAGCCTCGCGAGGACCGCCGCGATGTCCTCCGCCTCGCGCGCCATCGAATGCGGCATTTTCGGCGTCCCCGACCGGCCGTAAACGCGCCGCTCGATCGCAACGATGCGCCAGCGATCGGCGAGACGGGCGGCGACGTCGTCCCAGCGGGCGGCGAACTGCATGCCGCCATGGACGACGACGATCGGGTGGCCGCGGCCGGTATCGATTGCGAAAATCTCGGTGCCGTCGACCGATACGGCGAAGTTGGTAGCGTCGCTCATTCGTGCTCCTTAGCGTTGCTAAGCTGCGCATGTAACGTTGCTAAGTGCCGATTTCAAGGGCATTGTAGCTTCGACAATGACCATCCGGCTCAAAGCCCCGCCGCTCGACGAGACTCGCGTCCTCGATGCCGCCTTCAACGTGCTCGAAAGCCACGGGTTCGAGGGCCTGACCATCCGCCGCATCGCCGACGTTCTCGGGGTGAAAAACCCCGCCCTCTACTGGCACTTTCGTAACAAGCAGGACATCGTCAACGGCATGGCGGGCCGGCTGCTCGACCGCATGGTCGAAGCCACCGGACCCGAGCCGGCGGACTGGCGTGGCTGGCTGCGGCGCGGCGGCAGCCGGCTACCGGCAGACCCTGCTCAGCGTCCGCGATGGCGCCGAGCTGCTGTCCAACGCCAATCTCTCCCGCTCGCGGCACCTCGGTGATTTCGAGCGCGGCGTCGCCTTCCTCGTGGCGCAAGGCTTCTCGGAGCGCGACGCGACCATCGGCATGGCCACGGTGTTCGATTATGCGCTGGGCGTCACCTACGAACATCAGGCCGACACGACGCGGCGGCGGGCGCGGGGGACGATGGGGCGGCGGACGACGCGATCGCGGTCGCGCCGTTCCAAGGCCTGCGCCGCGAAGATGCGGGAGAGGAGATGTTCCAGGGCGGGCTGTCGCTGATCCTCGACGGACTGGCGCTGCGGCGCACCGTCTAGAATGCCATCCTACGCCGCCAAATCCGCCACCACCGCGTCCAGCACCGGCCAGCCCTTGTCGGTGACGCGCAGATTACCGCTGGGCAGCGTCTCGACGAAGCCGATGCGCTTGAGTTCATCGATCTGGCGCTGCTCGATCTGCCGGCCGCTGAGCTTGGCGAAGCGCTTGGGATCGATGCCTTCGCGCAGGCGCAGGCCCATCACCAGCAGTTCGTCGCCTTCCTCTTCCCAGGTGAGGATGTCGTCGGTGGTCATGCCGTGGCCGCGCGCGGCGACCTTCTTCTGCCACTCGAAGGGCAGCTTTTCCGTCGCGGTGGCGTGGCGCTGTCCATCGATCAGCAGCCGCCCGTGCGCACCCGGGCCGATGCCGGCATATTCGCCGTAGCGCCAGTAGATGAGGTTGTGGATCGATCTCCTGGCCGGGCCGGGCGTGGTTGGAAATCTCATAGGCCGGCAGCCCGGCGGCGCGCGTCAGATCCTGCGTCAGCTCGTAGAAATCGGCGCTCAGATCTTCGCTCGGCATCTTCAGCTTGCCGGCGTTCCACAGGTCGAAATAGCGCGTCCCCATCTCGATGGTCAGCTGGTAGAGGCTGATGTGGCCCTGGCTCAGCCACAGCGCTTCCTTGAGCTCGTCTTCCCAATCGCTGAGCGTCTGTTTCGGTCGCGCGTAGATCAGATCAAAGCTCGAGCGCGGAAAGATCGATTGCGCGAGCCGGACCGCGCGCACCGCTTCATCGACGGTGTGCTTGCGGCCGAGCTCGGCGAGCGGGCCCTCGCGCAGCGACTGCACGCCGAGCGAGACGCGGTTGACGCCGGCGGCGCGATAGCCGCGGAAGCGGTCGGCCTCGACCGAGGTCGGGTTGGCCTCGAGCGTGATCTCGGCCTTTGGAGCGATGTTCCAGTAGGAGCCGATGGTCTCGAGGATCTGAGCCACCGAACGCGGATCCATCAGCGAGGGTGTGCCGCCGCCGAAAAAGATCGACTGCACCGTGCGCCCGCGCGTCAGCCGCGCGAAGGTGCCGATCTCCTGCTTGTAGGCCTCGACATAGGCCGCTTCGTCGAACGCACCGCGATGGACGTGCGAGTTGAAATCGCAATAGGGGCATTTGGCCATGCAGAACGGCCAATGCACGTAAACACCGAAGAGGCCGTTGGAGCGACTGCCGGCGGGCAGGTCAGGAGAGCTCAATCGCGCCCTCCACGAATTTCGCAAAGGCGCGCGCACGATGGCTCAATCCCACCTGCCCCGGCGCCCAGCTGTGCTTGGCCGAGCTCGGCATCTCGCCGAAAGTGATGTCGAAGCCGTCGGGCATGAACACCGGATCGAAGCCGAAGCCTTTGTCGCCCCGCGGCGGCCAGACGATGGTCCCCGTCACCTCACCGACATACAGGTCGTCGCGGCCGTCGGGATGGGCGAGGCAGAGCGTCGCGTTGAACGAACCCTTGCGCAATCCCGGCGAGTTGGCGCCGATCGCCTGCAGCCGGTCCTCGACGCGGCGCATCGCCATCTGATAGTCGCGGCCGGTCGGGGTCGCTGCCCAGTCGGCAGTATAGACGCCCGGCTCGCTGTCGAGCGCATCGACGCAGAGCCCGGAATCATCGGCGAGCGCGACCATGTTGGCGGCTGCAGCAGCCGCGTGCGCCTTGAGCCGCGCATTCTGGACGAATGTCGTTCCAGTTTCCTCTGGCTCGGGCAGATGCAGCTCGCCGGCCGAAACCAGCACGAGACCGAGCGGGGTGAACAGCTCGCGGAATTCGCTGAGCTTGCCGGCATTGTGGGTCGCGATCAGCAGCGTCTGGCCGCGACTGAGCCGCGGGATGGTGTGGCCCGGCGAGGGCACCGGATCGGGACGTTGGGCGCGGACCGCAGTCATCCCAGCGCCGCCTTCTGGATCGCGGTCAATTCGCCGATGCCTTTTTCCGCGAGGCCCATCAGCGCGTTGAGCTCCGTCACGCGAAAACGGCGTCTGTTCGGCGGTGCCCTGGATTTCGACGAACTTTCCCGCGCCGGTCAGCACGAAGTTCGCATCGGTCTCGGCCTCGACGTCCTCGAGATAGTCGAGATCGAGCACCGGCGTGCCGCGATAGATGCCGCAGCTCACCGCGGCGACCGAAGTCGCGCAACGGCTCGCCGCGCGTCAACGAGCGCGCCTTGAGCCAGCCGATGGCATCGAACAGCGCGATATAGGCGCCGGTGATCGAAGCGGTGCGCGTGCCGCCATCGGCTTCGAGCACGTCGCAATCGAGGGTGATCTGGTTCTCGCCAAGCGCCTGCATATCGACCACGGCGCGCAGCGACCGTCCGATCAGCCGCTGGATCTCCTGCGTCCGGCCGCCCTGCTTGCCGCTCACCGCCTCGCGTTTGTTGCGGCTCCCGGTGGCGCGCGGCAGCATGCCGTATTCGGCAGTCACCCAGCCGAGCCCCGAGCCGCGCCGCCAGGGCGGCAGGCTGGTTTCGACCGAGGCGGTCACGAACACTTTCGTGTTGCCGAAGGTCACGAGGCAGCTGCCCTCGGCCTTCTGGGCAACATTGCGCTCGATGGTGACGACGCGCATCTGGTTGGGGCCGCGTCCGGAGGGGCGCATCGGTTCACTCGAATTGGTCGGGTTAACCCGCTCTTAACCCTGAGTGCACGCCCCCCACAACCCGCCCGCCGCTTTCATCGACCGGCGTTTTTGCCTAGATGGTTAGAAGCTCCAATTTGATCGAAGGGCCGAACGCCACCGTGCCGCACCCTCCCCGACGATTTCCTGACGGTGCTCAACGCCCGCAGCCAGGAGATTTTCCGCAAGATCGTCGACCGCTATCTCGAGACCGGCGTGCCGGTCGGTTCGCGCGATTTGAGCAAAATGCTGTCGGTCGGCCTCAGCCCCGCTTCGGTGCGCAATGTCATGGCCGACCTCGAGGATCTCGGGCTGATCGTCGCGCCGCACACCTCGGCCGGCCGCCAGCCGACGCAGCAGGGGTTGCGATTCTTCGTCGACGCCATGCTCGAGATCGGGGCGGTCGACGAACGCGAGAAGGCGCAGATCGCCCAGCAGATCGAGGGCCAGTCCGGCACGCTCGAGGACGTGCTGACGCAGGCCTCGAGCCTCTTGAGCGGGCTGAGCCACGGCGCCGGCGTCGTCATCGCCAGCAAATCCGACATGGTGCTCAAGCACGTCGAGTTCGTGCGGCTCGATGCGACGCAGGCGATGACGATCCTCGTCGGGCAGGACGGCACGGTCGAAAACCGCGTCGTGCCGCTGCCCGCCGGCCTCACCTCCTCGGCCCTGACGCAGGCCTCCAACTATCTCGCCAATATCGCGGTCGGCCGCACCCTCGCCGAGGCGCGGGCGGAGGTGCGTCGGCAGCGCGCCTCGCGCGTCGCCGAGCTCGACGAGCTGACCCAAAAACTCGTCGACACCGGGCTCGCCACGCTCTCCGAGGGCAATGCGCAGCAGGCACCGACCGTCATCGTGCGCGGCCGCGCTAACCTCCTCAACGAGACGATGGAATCCGAGGAGCTCAACCGCATGCGGCGGCTGTTCGACGAGCTCGAGCGGCAGGAGGGGCTGATCGACCTGTTAGGCGATGCCGAGAAGGCTGACGGCGTGCGCATCTTCATCGGGAGCGAGAATAAGCTGTTTTCGCTGTCCGGCTCCTCGGTGATCCTCAGCCCCTACCGCGACGCCAACGAAAAAGTCGTCGGCGTGCTCGGCGTCATCGGCCCGACCCGGCTCAACTACGCCCGCATCGTGCCGGTCGTCGACTACACTGCGCAGGCGATCAGCGCGGTGCTCGGACGGAAGAAGCAATAGTCCGGCGCGAGAAAGGTTGAACTTTCACGCTCTTTCCCCGATATGCGGGGCAAATCCGCCGGAACCTCCGGCTCCCCGATACTTTGAGGCAATGATGACCGACGACACCATGGCTGCAGACGGCTTTGAGCCGCGCCCGGAGATCGCAACGCCGGCCACTGAGGGACCCGCCGTCGATCCGGTCGATGCCCTCCAGACCGAAAATGCGGACCTCAAGGACAGGCTCCTCCGCCTCGCCGCCGAAATGGAAAATCTGCGCAAGCGCATGGCGCGCGAGATCGAGGACACGCGGACCTACGCCATCGCCAAATTCGCCCGCGACATGCTGACGGCGACGGATTCGCTCAACCGCGCGCTGATCGTGCTTCCCGCCGAGACGCGCGACACCGCCGAGGGCCCGCTCAAATCGCTGATCGAGGGCATCGATCTGACCGAGCGCGAGATGCAACGCCTGCTCGCCGTGCACGGCGTCAAGCCGATCGAGGCCGAAGGCCAGAAGTTTGATCCGCACAAGCACCAGGCGATGTTCGAAGTGCCCGATCCAAGCCGCCCCGAGGGCACGGTGGTCCAGGTGGTCCAGACCGGCTACGCCATCGGCGACCGTGTGCTGCGTCCGGCAATGGTGGGCATCGCCAAAGGCGCCTCGGCCGCGCCAGCCGGCGACGAGCACATCGACAAGAACGTTTAGGCGCGCTTCCCCGATCCCGTTGGGCGCGACGGCCGGGCCAATCGTCTCGCCGCGGTGGGTTGACGCTTCGGTGCGGGCGCCACGAGGGCCCGCAACACGGCCTCGGGTTCCCGGTCGATCACGGTCAGGAAGACCCGCGAGGACGCATCAACGGCGAACCGCCCCTGCTCCCAGTCCCGAACCCGGCCCACCGAGAACCCAAAAGTCTCGGCAAATTTCGGTTGCGACAAATTGAGCTTCTGACGGATCGCCCGGACGTCCACATGCTGAGGGATGTGGACGGCAAAGCCCTCGCGCTTGCCGCCGATGAACGCCTCGACCTCGTCGAGCCCGCTCGTGATCATGTCATAGGTCTTGGTCATTTCGTTCGCGCCACCGTATAAGTTTCAGACATTGCCGTGAGCCGCTTTGCCACCAGAGCCCGCTCCGCCGCCGTGAGATTGTCCTTCTGGTTCTTGGCGAAGACCCCGATCAGGAACACCGGAAAGTCCGCGCCGAGATAGTAGGACAGCACGCGAAAACCGCCGCTCTTGCCACCGCCCGGGCGAGCGATACGGAACTTCCGTAGCCCACCCGTACCGACGATCAGATCGCCCAGGTCCGGGCAGCTCGCGACGGTCGTGACGATTTCGCGTTGCACTGCTTCCGGGATGCCAGCGGACTTTGCCGCGGCAAGGTAGCTTGGCGTCTCGACCACGGTGTGCATCCCACAATATACGGGCAACCCGTATATCCGTCAAGCACCCACGGCCGAGGTGGGTCAGCCGATCTCTGCCGCCCGCATCCGCTCCACGCCCTTCGCATTCATCCGCGCCCAGGCCGCGACGAGCGAGCCGTTGGTGTCGATGGCGCGGGTTGCGTCTTCGATGACGACGCACTCAAACCCCGCGGCGACGCCGTCCTCGGCGGTCCAGCGCGACACAGAAATCGGTGGCGAGGCCCGCGATGAAAGAGCCGTGTGATGCCGCGCGCGCGCAGATAGCCGGCGAGCCCGGTCGGAGTCTTGTGGTCGTTGTCGGCAAAGCCCGAATAGGAATCGACCTCGGGCCGGAAGCCCTTGCGGACCACCGCCTGGACGCGATGCGTGTCGAGGTCTGCCGAAAACTCGGCGCCGTGCGTGCCGATGACGCAATGGTCCGGCCAGAGCACCTGCGGCCCGTAGGGCAGCTCGATGACCTCGAAGGGGACACGCCCCGGATGGGTGCTTGCGAACGAGATATGGCCGGGCGGGTGCCAGTCCTGTGTCGCGACGACCGTCGCAAATTTCGGCATCAGCGCATTGATCGGCGCGACGATCCCGTCACCCCCGGCGACGGCGAGGCTGCCGCCGGGCAAAAAATCATATTGCACGTCGACGACGACGAGCGCGTCGGTCGCGGCCGGCTGCATGAACCGATTACTGCGCGGCAGACGACGCGGCGGCGCTCGAGGCCGGTGCAGGGGCCGCCGAGCTCGCGTCGGCGGACGAGGATGCCGGCGCCGGCATCGACGCATCGGACGCGCCCGACGCCGGAGCCTCACTGCTCGAGGGCAGCACCAGCACGGCGTGCAGCAGCGGGTTGCAGTCGTCGGGGCTGAAGCGGCCGGGCTGCTGGCCGCCGCCGGTCACGATTGGGGTCACCTCGGCGACGAGGTCGGTCTTGACCTTGGTCACCTGCTCCTCGGTAAAGCCGGCGTCGAGATAGCCCTGCGTGCCGTTGGCGATGAGCTTGGCCGCCGCCGCGACGAAGGCGTCATAGTCCGCCTGGATGTCGGGCGTCACCTGCGACTTCTCGGACTCGTTGAGCACGGCGAATGCCTCGCCGCACCAGAGCGTCTTGACCATCTCATCGGGCGCCGTCTGCGCATAGGCGCTCGTGGAAAAGGCGAGCGGGGCGAGGGCGAACGCGGCGAGGACAAGCCTATGCATCTGGAAGTTCCTTGGTTGTGCGTCTGTTAAAGCATATCGGAACCGACCCGCCAATGCCGGCCCCCGCTCGGCCGCCGGAGGCAACAAAGCTCGCCCGATTTCGGCCGCGGCGCTTGCGGGGCAAAATCGTGGTCCCTATATAGCGCGCAAGGCTTGGGAAACCGGCCCGATCCCAAATTCAGCGAGGAACCCGCACCCCTCGCGAGGGGTTCGCCAGACTGCCGAATTCAAGGAGCTGGCGCCCGGGTTCGCTTAGGAGAGGCAAGTAATGGCTAAAGTTATCGGTATCGACCTCGGCACCACCAATAGCTGCGTGGCGGTGATGGAAGGGTCGACCTACAAGGTTATCGAGAATTCCGAGGGCGCGCGCACCACGCCCTCGATGGTGGGTTTCACCAAGGACGGCGAGCGGCTCGTCGGCCAGCCGGCCAAGCGCCAGGCGGTGACCAACCCGGAAGGCACGCTGTTCGCGGTCAAGCGCCTGATCGGCCGGCGCTACGACGACCCGATGGTGGGCAAGGACAAGGGGCTCGTCCCCTTCAAGATCGTCAAGGCCGACAATGGCGACGCCTGGGTCGAGGTCGAGGGCAAGAAATATTCGCCGTCGGAAGTTTCGGCGATGATCCTCACCAAGATGAAGGAAACCGCCGAGGCCTATCTCGGCGAGAAGGTCACCCAGGCGGTGATCACCGTTCCCGCGTATTTCAACGACAGCCAGCGCCAGGCGACCAAGGACGCCGGCAAGATCGCCGGGCTCGATGTGCTGCGCATCATCAACGAGCCGACGGCGGCGGCGCTCGCCTATGGCCTCGACAAGAAGCAGACGGGCACCATCGCGGTCTATGACCTCGGCGGCGGCACCTTCGATATTTCCGTGCTCGAGATCGGCGACGGCGTGTTCGAGGTGAAGTCGACCAATGGCGACACCTTCCTCGGCGGCGAAGATTTCGACATCCGCCTCGTCGACTACCTCGCCGACGAGTTCAAGAAGGACCAGGGCATCGACCTGCGCAAGGACAAGCTCGCCCTGCAGCGGCTCAAGGAAGCCTCCGAGAAGGCCAAGATCGAGCTGAGCTCGGCGACGCAGACCGAAATCAACCTGCCGTTCATCACGGCCGATGCTTCGGGCCCGAAGCATCTCACCATGAAGCTGACCCGCGCCAAGTTCGAGCAGCTGGTGGACGACCTCATCCAGAAGACCGTCGAGCCCTGCCGGCAGGCGATCAAGGACGCGGGCGTCTCGCTCAGCCAGATCGACGAAGTGGTGCTCGTGGGCGGCATGACGCGCATGCCCAAGGTCATCGAGGTGGTGAAGAGCTTCTTCAACAAGGAGCCGCACAAGGGCGTCAACCCCGACGAAGTCGTCGCCGCCGGCGCCGCCATCCAGGCCGGCGTGCTGCAGGGCGACGTCAAGGACGTGCTGCTGCTCGACGTGACCCCGCTTAGCCTCGGCATCGAGACGCTGGGTGGCGTGTTCACGCGCCTCATCGATCGCAACACCACCATCCCGACCAAGAAGGGCCAGACCTTTTCGACCGCCGAGGACAACCAGAGCGCGGTGACCATCCGCGTGTTCCAGGGCGAGCGCGAGATGGCGGCCAACAATAAGCTGCTCGGCAATTTCGATCTCGCCGGCATTCCGCCGGCGCCGCGCGGCGTGCCGCAGATCGAGGTGACGTTCGACATCGACGCCAACGGCATCGTCAACGTCTCGGCCAAGGACAAGGGCACCGGCAAGGAGCAGCAGATCCGCATCCAGGCCTCGGGTGGACTTTCCGACGCCGACATCGACCGCATGGTCAAGGAAGCCGAGGCCAATGCCGAGGCCGACAAGAAACAGCGCGAGGCGATCGAGGCCAAGAACCAGGCCGAGAGCCTGATCCACTCGACCGAAAAGTCGCTCAAGGATTATGCCGACAAGGTCTCGGCCGAAGACAAGACCGCCATCGAGACCGCGCTCAGCGATCTGAAGGGCGTGCTCGACGGCCAGGACGCCGAACTCATCAAGGAAAAGACCAACGCACTGGCCGAGGCCTCGATGAAGCTCGGCGAGGCGATGTACAAGGCGAGCCAGGCCGAGGCAGAAGCTAAGGCCGCAGGCGGCCAGAAGCCGGCCGAAGACGACGTCGTCGACGCCGACTTCGAGGAAGTAAAGGACGACAAGAAGTCGGCCTGACAGAGCACGAGCCCGAAAAGTTGCAGAGTTTTTGGGCAAGCGCGTGCGGCAAGGTAAACTCTATGACCCCGTCAGTTTCCCCTGACGTCACGGAAGCGCTGCGGAGCAACACTGCGGCGCTTTCCGCTTTGGGGGGCCTTCCGCGCTCGCCCAAAGCCGAATATCTCAAGGGAATTGATCAAGCGCGCGGGCCGAGGCCCGGCCGCGCTTGGGTTGCGGGCAACATCGATACGCTGTTGGGGTCCCCGAAACGCGCGGGGCGAAGCTAATTGGCCAAGGCGGACTATTACGACGTGCTGGGGGTGCAGAAGGGCGCCGACGAGGCTGCCCTGAAGGGCGCCTATCGCAAGCTCGCCATGCAGTTCCATCCGGATCGCAATCCCGGCAATGCCGACGCCGAGCACAAGTTCAAGGAAATCAACGAAGCCTACGACACGCTGAAGGACCCGCAGAAGCGCGCGGCCTATGACCGGTTCGGGCACGCCGCGTTCGAGCAGGGCGGCTTTGCCCGCGGCAATGGCGCGGCGGGCTTCGGGCCGGAATTTGCGACCTCGATGTCCGACATTTTCGAGGACATTTTTGGCGACTTCGTCGGCGGCGCCGGCCGTCGTCCCGGCGGTGCGCAGCAATCGCGGCTGCGCGGCTCGGACCTGCGCTACAATCTCGAGATTTCGCTCGAGGAGGCGTTCGGTGGCCGCGCCGTCGAGATCGACGTTCCAACGCTGGTCACCTGCACCACCTGCGAGGGCTCGGGCGCCAAGCCCGGCACCGGCATGTCGACCTGCCGGCATTGCAACGGCCACGGCAAGGTGCGCGCGGCGCAAGGGTTCTTCACCATCGAGCGCACCTGCCCGGTGTGCAACGGCCGCGGGCAGATCCTCGAGCATCCGTGCACCGATTGCGGTGGCCAGGGCCGGCGGCAGGAGAACCGCAAGCTGAGCGTCGACATCCCCAAGGGTATCGAGGACGGCACGCGCATCCGGCTCGCCAATGAAGGCGAAGCGGGCCTGCGCGGTGGACCGCCGGGCGATCTCTACATCTTCATTTCCGTGAAGCCGCACGACCTCTTCCACCGCGACGGCGCCGACCTTTACGCGCGCGTGCCGATCGCGATGACCACCGCGGCGCTCGGCGGCGAGTTCGAGGTGCCGACGCTCGACGGCCAGCGCGCCAAGGTCAAGGTTTCCCCCGGCACGCAACCGGGCCAGCGCGTGCGTTTGAAGTCGAAGGGCATGCCGGTGCTGCGGAGCAAGGACACCGGCGACCTCTACGTGCAGCTCGACGTCGAAACTCCACAAAGCCTGAGCCGGCGCCAGCGCGAGCTGCTGGAAGAATTCCACGCGCTGACGACGAAGGAAAATTCCCCGACGAGCGATGGGTTTTTTGCGAAGCTCAAGAACCTGTTCGAGCAGTGAGATATGTCGATTGCCCCTTCCCCAATGTCATTCCCGCGCAGGCGGGAATCCAGGGCGGGTGTCACTGATGTCCGTGGGTCCGGTCTGGATTCCCGCCTGCGCGGGAATGACATCGTGGTAAGGTAGGCGAGCATTGACTGAAACGCCGCTCCAGAAAACCGCCATCACCCTCTGCGGCTCGCTCCGCACCGGCTCGTTCAACGAAATCCTGCGCCGGCACATGTCGAAGAAGCTGCGCGAGGCCGGCGTTGCCGTCACCGATCTCAGCCTTGCCGACTTCGCGATGCCGATCTTCAACCAGGACATCGAGGATGCCGGCAACGCGCCGGAAACGGCCGTGCGTCTCGCCGAGATTTTCCGCACCACCGACATCGTGCTGCTCATCACGCCCGAGTACAATGGCAGCACGCCGCCGCTCGTCGTCAACACGCTCGCCTGGGTCAGCCGCACCAAGCCGAACCCGTTCAAGCACGCGATCTGGGGGATCGGCGGGGTCAGCGACGGCAAGTACGCGACGATCTTCGCGCTGAGCCATCTGCGCGACTCGCTGAGCAAGGTCGGCACGCTGGTGACGCCGACGCTGCTCGGCCTCGGGCCCGCCCCCGACATCTTCGATGCCGAAGGCAACCCCAACGAGCCCGGCATCCAGTGGAAGGTCGGGCAGGTGATCCGCGAGCTCACGCATTTTTCGCGCGGGGGAATTTAGGGGCGCCCGATCGCGGGGGAGACCACGCCCTCGTGGTTCGACAGGCTCACCATGAGGGCTATTGAGAGCACCGGCCCCATGAGGACCTCATGGTGAGCCTGTCGAACCACGAGGTCCGGGCGTCGCTATCGGTGAAATTCCGTTCTACGGTGTGCCTTCCAGCGCCACCCCTGGGAACTCGCGCTTCAGCACCGGCAGATACACCTGCTGCCACTCGCTCCAGCTCTTGCCGCTGAGCGTACCGGCCCTGCCCTCAAGCGCATTCGCCAGCCGGTCGAACAGCCACTGCCAGCCGGGCAGCATCAAAGCGCTGCGGCCGGGCAGCACGCCCTGCTGGGTGAACACCAGCCGCGTGCCCGTCGCGCCCTCGGGCGTCAGCTCATAGCGCACCACCGAATCGGGCGCGTCCTTGTTGCTCCAGGTAAACTCCAGCACCTTTCGGCGGCTCCCAGACGCGCACCGTGCCGGTCATCGGGGCGGCCGAATCCTGGATGGTCAGGAATTTGCCGCCGACACGCGGCTCGACGCTCGCTTCTGCCCATCCAGTCGGCGAGCCGCTCGGGATCGGTCAGCGCCTTCCAGACGGTTTCCGACGGGACGCGGATAGCGGCGCTCGAAGCGGAGATCGAGCTTGCCGTCGCGGCGGGTGTAGGTTCCGAGGGCCTGGTCGGTCACTTCAATCCGTCCTGTTGAGATGCTCGCCAAGCGCATCAAGCTTCTGGGCCCAGAATTCGCGATACGGCGCGAGCCAGTCGTCGAGTTCGGCGAGCGGCGTGGGGTCGAGGCTGTAGAGCCGGCGCGGCCCGTCGACGCGGATGCGGACGAGCCCTGCTTGCTTCAGCGCCTTCAAATGCTTCGAGACATTGGGCTGCGGCAGATTGAGCTGCTCGACGAGCTGGCCGGCAGGCTGCTCACCAGCTCTGAGAAGGCCCAAGATGTCGCGGCGGACGGGATCGGCAATGGCGAGGAACGTTGACATGTAACTATATTCCACTTCCGGAATATGCATGTCAAGGCATATTATCCCCGGCTCCAGCGCGCGCTGATCAAGCCCGTGCGTCCACCGCCAGTTTTGCACGCAACTCCGGGTCGAGCGCATGCCAGCGCACGCCGCGGACCGCGCCGGCGAGCGCCAGCCGCGTATGCGTGCAGGCGTCTTCCGGCAGATCGGCGCGCAGCCGCTGGAATGCTGCCGCATCGCCCAGCCGAATCAACGCCTCGGGCGTCGCGATGCCGGCGGCCCGCAGCCGGCCGGCCAGCACCTTTCCGATGTTGGGCAGATCCTCGAGCCCGCTCATCGCCCCTCGCTCTTTTTGGGCAAATAGGGCTCGAGCCCGAACATCTCGACCGCGTCCTCGCAGGCCGCCTTCAGCCGGTCGAGCTTCGGCACGTCGTGGTCGACGGCCCGCAGCCGCACCGGACCCGCCACCGGCGCCCGACTCATCAGCTCCCGGCCCGCCTCGGTGATGGCGACGACCCGGGCCCGCTTGTCCTTCGGGTTCCGCTCGACGGTGCAGAGTCCCATGGTCCGCAGTTCGTCGATCGACTGGCCCAACGTCGCCGGATGCATCACCAGCGATTTGCGCAGCGCGGCGAGCGGCAGGCTCGGTCGCTCGCCGAGAATGCGCAGCACACCCAGCTGCAGCCCGGTAATCCCGAACTCGCGGCGGAGCGCGACGTTGAAGGTCTGGATCGCGGTATCGAGTCGGACCCAGGCGACGATGGCGGAGAGCGCCTGCTGCTGCATCGGGATATTATGTCGGCATAACAAGATCGGCGCAAGACATTATGGCAACATAGGATGCCTTGCAGCGCACGGCGCGCTGGGGCAGAAGGCCGGCGCAGCAGGAGACTCGCATGGCCGGAACCCTGATCGTCGCCCTCGATCTCGACAGCCGCGCCGACGCCGAAAGGCTGGTCACGGCGCTCGGCGACACCGTCGATTTCTACAAGATCGGCTATCAGCTCGCCTATGGCGGCGATGGGTTGGCGCTCGGACGGGCGCTGATCGCCGCCAAAAAGCGCGTCTTCTTCGATCTGAAGCTGCTCGATATCGACAACACGGTCGAACACGCCGTTGCCGCCATTGCCCGGACCGGCGCGACCTTCCTCACCGTGCATGCCTATCCCAAAACGATGCGCGCCGCCGCGAAGGCCGCCGCCGGCTCGAGCCTCGGCATTCTCGGCGTCACGGTTCTCACCTCGATGGACGATGCCGATGTCGCCGAGGCAGGTTACGCCCGCGACGCTGCCTGGCCTCGTTGCGCTGCGTGCCGGGCAGGCCAAGGCCGCCGGGATCGCCGGGCTCGTCTGTTCGCCGCTCGAGGCCGAAATGGCGCGCGCCCTCGTCGGCCGGCAGACTGGCGATCGTCACCCCCGGCATTCGCCCCAAGGGCAGCGCGACCGGCGACCAGAAGCGCGTCATGGGCCCTGCCGACGCCATCGCCGCCGGCGCCACGCACCTCGTCGTCGGCCGCCCGATCACCGAAGCCGCCGATCCGCGGACGGCGGCGCGCGAAATTCTCGCCGAGATGGAGGGGCACCGGATTGCGTGACCGAGCCACACGCGCAGCCCCCTCGGTCGTCATCCCCGGGCTTGACCCGGGGACCCAGCCGAACCGTCCCTTTGCATTGCACGCGCGGCTGGGTGGCCGGATCGCGCCCGGCCATGACGGAACCGAAGCATTCGGGAATGACCCTGTGGTTTTTGGTCCACCCGACGGATATGGATGCGATCCATGACCGATCTTCGCGTAGCCATCGCCGGCGCCGGCGGGCGCATGGGCGCCGCCAATATCCGCGCCGTCACGCAGACCGCAGGCCTCGTTGTCCATTCGGCGTTCGAGCGACCAGGCTCGCCGGCGATGGGCCGCGATGTCGGCGAACTCGCGGGGCTCGCACCACTCGGCGTCATCGTCGGCGACGACCCGGAAATCGCCGTCGCCGGCGCTGACGCCATCATCGATTTCACCGGCCCCGCTGTCTCGGTGATGCTCGCCGAGCTCGCCGCGGCGCGCGGCCTCGTCGACATCATCGGCACCACGGGCTGCTCGAAGGAAGAAGACTGGGCCATCGCCAAGGCCGGCTCGGCGGGCGCGCGCATCGTCAAGACCGGGAATTTCTCGCTCGGGGTGAATCTCCTCGCCGGCCTCGTGCGCCAGGTCGCCGCGGCGCTTCCCGACTACGATGCCGAGATCCTCGAGATGCATCACAACAAGAAGGTCGACGCGCCCTCGGGCACCGCGCTGATGCTCGGCCGCGCGGCCGCCGAGGGGCGCGGCACGCCGTTCGACGAGAACGCGGTTCTATCTCGGCAGGGCCAGACCGGCGCGCGCCAGTCCGGGCAGATCGGCTTTGCCTCGTTGCGCGGCGGCAACGTCATCGGCGAGCACACGGTGCTCTTTATCGGCGAGACCGAGCGCATCGAGATCACCCATCGTGCCACCGATCGCGGCATGTTCGCGGCCGGGGCGGTGCGCGCCGCGCTCTGGGCGAAGGACCAGCCGCCGGGATTTTACGACATGGCCGACGTGCTCGGCATGAAGGAGTGAGCCGATGGCCGGCACGCTGATCCTCGTCCGCCACGGCGAGAGCGAGTGGAATTTGAAGAACCTCTTCACCGGCTGGAAGAATCCCGAGCTCACCGAAAGAGGCATCGCCGAAGCGCGCGCCGCGGGCAAGAAGATCAGGGCGGCCGGGCTCACGCCCACGGTGTTCTTCACCTCGGCGCTCCGCCGCGCGCAGCACTCGCTCGACCTGATGCTGGACGAACTCGGCATCGTCAATCTGGTGATCACCCGCGACCAGGCGCTCAACGAGCGCGACTATGGCGACCTCGCGGGGCTCAACAAGGACGACGCGCGCAAGAAGTGGGGCGAGGAGCAGGTGCTGATCTGGCGCCGCAGCTACGACGTGCCGCCACCTGGCGGTGAGTCGCTCAAGGACACGGCGGCTAGAACCTTGCCCTACTACGATCGCCATATCCTGCCCGCGGTGGAAGCCGGCCATGACCGTACTGGTCGCCGCCCACGGCAATTCGCTGCGCTCGATCGTCATGGCGATCGAGGCGCTGACCCCCGAGCAGATTTTGAAGCGCGAACTCGCGACGGGGGAACCGGTGGTCTATCGGATTTCAAAGAGCGGCAAGCTCAAGGAGCGGGTGGATATCTGAGCGGCGTGTAGCCCCACCCTCATCCGGCTTCGCCACCTTCTCCGCGTCAAGGGAGAAGGCACGACCTCACCGGCTATCGCGGCCCCATTGCCTTCTCCCCTTGCGGGAGAAGGTGCCCGAAGGGCGGATGAGGGGTGGGCGGCAAGCGTGATCCTACGCCGCTGTCACCCCCGCTTCCCAGCCCAATATCGCGCGCTTGCGGGGCAGCCCCCAGCGATAGCCGGTGAGCGCGCCGCTCGAGCCGACCACGCGATGGCACGGCACCACGAATGAAACGGGGTTCTTGCCGATCGCGGCGCCCACCGCCCGCGCCGCCGAAGGGCGGCCGATCCGTTCGGCGACCGACTGATAGGTTGCCGCCCGGCCCATTGGGATTTTGAGCAGCGTTTCCCAGACCTCGACCTCGAAATCGGTGCCGATTAGCACCACGCGCACCGGCTTGTCGGGGGTCCAGCGCGCCGGATCGAAGATGCGCGCAGCGACCGGGGCAATCCGCGCGTCGTCGCGGGTGAAGCCGGCATTCGGCCAGCGCGAACGCAGATCGTCGAATGCCGCCGGCACGCCGGAAACGTCGTCGGCAAAGCTTATCCCCGCCAGTCCCCACTGCGTCAGAACCAGCACGGCGATGCCAAAAGGAGAAACCGCCGTGCCCCAGACCATCTCCAGCCCCGCGCCCTTCTGCCGGAAGGCGCCGGGCGGCATGGCCTCGTAGGTAACGAAGAGATCGTGCAGCCGCGAAGTCGAGCTCAGCCCCACCGCGTAGGTGGTCGAGAGCACGCTCTGCTTGTCGGCGAGCAGGCGCTTGGCATGATCGAGCGCCACCGCCTGCGCGAAGCTTTTGGGGCTGAGCCCGCACCAGCGCCGGAACAGATCGGTCAACTGCCGGCCGCCGAGGCCGAGCGAGCGGGCAAAGGCATCCACATCCACGTCTTCGGCGCCGGTTTCGCTGAGATAGGCGATGGCGGCACGCACCGTTTCGTAGTCGTCGGCGGGGGTAAGGGTTTGGTGCTGGGTCATGATGGGGATGAGATAGTCCACAATGCGCCGAATCTCGACCCGGTTTTGACGCCAGATCCCTCCACCGTCATCCCCGGGCTTGACCCTGGGACCCCGCCGGATTTGGGGATATGCGCAACGTTCGGTTGGGTGGCCGGGCAAGCCCGGCCATGACGAACGAGAGATTAGGGATGGCGGTCGGCCTACCCCCGCGCCTTGCGCAGCGCGGTGCCGAACACCTTGCTGAGACTGAGCTTTTCGTCGGCACTGAGGAACGCCCCGAGTGGCACGCGCCGCGGCTCGTCGCGCAGCCAGAGCCCAGTCACCCGCTCGTTATAGTCGCGGTCGATGACGAACCGCACATTGCGCGGCTCGAAGGTCAGCAGGTCTTCGGCGCCCTTGGCGTCGATCTTCTTGAGCTCGAGCTGGGCCGGCCAGAGCGTCAGCACCTCGCACGCCTTGCCGGAACGGATCGAAATGGCCAGCGCCACGATGATCGCGAGCACGTCGAGGCCCATGAAGACGACCACCGGCCAGGCCCCCGCCAGGTAAAAGATGGGGCTCGACCCCAAGGCCAGCGCGACGACAAGTCCGAGAACGACGCGCTTGCCCGTGGCCGTCAGCGACCGATGCGGTGTCAGCGTCGCGGCAAAGAGCGGCTTGGCTTGAATCTTGGTCGACATGGCCGTCTCACTATAGTCCGCGAATCGGGGGCTCGAAATGGCGAAAGCGCCGCAACGTCGATCAACAAAACGTCTGTCGGCGGCAGACGTCGCAGCGATCTTTGCAGCCTTCGAGGCGGCCAATCCGGACCCCAAGGGCGAGCTCGTCGCACCCAACCCGTTCACGCTGCTGGTTGCAGTGGTGCTCAGCGCGCAGGCAACCGATGCCGGGGTCAACAAGGCGACGCCGGCGCTGTTCAAGCTCGCCGACAGCCCGCAGAAGATGGTTACGCTCGGCGTCGAGCGGATCACCGAGCTGGTCAAGACCATCGGGCTCTATCGCAACAAGGCCAAGAATGTCTTCGCGCTGAGCCAGATCCTCGTCGACCAGCATGGTGGCGTCGTGCCGGCGGATCGCGAGGCGCTCGAGGCGCTGCCCGGCGTCGGGCGGAAGACCGCCAATGTCGTCCTCAACATCGCCTTCGGCGAGGCGACCATGGCCGTCGATACGCACGTCTTCCGCGTCTCCAACCGGACCGGGCTCGCTCCCGGTAAAGACCCGCTCGAGGTCGAGCTGGGGCTGCTCAAGGTGATCCCCAAGCAGTACCTGCTCCGCGCCCATCACTGGCTGATCCTTCACGGCCGCTACGTGTGCAAGGCGCGCACCCCCGAATGCTATCGCTGCGTCATCGCCGAGTGGTGCCGGTTCGAACCCAAGACCCCACCGCCCAAGGGCTGGGACGGCGCGCCGGCTGGCGAGGTTGCGGCCTAGAACGAGCCGTAGCCGCGCGCCATCGCGGCGGCGAAACTCACGATCAGCGCGAAGCCGACGATCTCGGCGATAAAGAAATTGCGGGCCCTGGCCACTTCGCCGGCCTCGGGCACAAAGCCCGGTTCGGCGGCGAGGCGCCGGCGCCAGCGGATGAAGGCCATCGTCGGTGGCAGCGACAAGAGGCCGACCGCGATGAAAGAGACCATCTTCAGCCAGAAGGCCGCATTGTGGATGTAGTACTCGGCGCCCTTGTCGTCGAAATTGACGCGAATGATGCCGACGATAATCACCACGCCCGCCATGATGCCGTACGCTAGGTCGACCTTGCCCAATTGCCGGATGCGCTCGGGCGGCATGCCGGGGCGCAGCAGCGCGACCTCGGCAAGCAGCAGGCCCGCCAGAGTGAAGACGCAGACGTGGTGAGCGATGGCGAGGATGAGGTCGGTCATGGGACGCACTCCGTGAACGAGGCGCCGATCATCGCCCGAGCCCGGGCCCACCCGCAAGGTTGCGCCCGCAGCGGAAGCCCGCTATCTCCGCGCGGGTTTCTCGGGGGACGGTCCGGCCGATGGCTGACACACAATTCGACGTGCTCACCATCGGCAATGCGATCGTCGACGTCATCGCGCCGATCGAGCCGGGCTTCCTCGCCCGCGAGGGCCTCACCGAAGGCATCATGCATCTGGTCGATGCGGAGCGGTCGGCCTACCTCTACGAGCGCATGCCCGCCGACAAGCGGCAGATTCCAGGCGGCTCGTCGGCCAATACCGCGGCGGGCGTTGCGAGCTTCGGGGGGCGGGCGGCCTTTGTCGGCAAGGTCGCGGCGGATCCGCTCGGCGACATCTTCGATGCCGACATGCGCGACATCGGCGTCCATTACGATGTGAGCCGGCTGCACGACGGACCCGCCACGGCGCGCTCGATGATCCTCATCTCGCCGGGCGGCGAGCGCACGATGAACACCTATCTCGGCGCCTGCCACCAGCTCACCGCCGCTGACATCCGCGAGGCGGAGATCGGCGTCCGCCGCCATCACCTATATGGAAGGCTATCTCTGGGACCCGCCGGAGGCCAAGACGGCGTTCGTCACCGCCGCCGGCTACGCCCACAAGGCCGGCCGCAAGACCGCCTTCACGCTCAGCGACCCGTTCTGCGTCAACCGCTTCCGCGACGAGTTCCTCGAGCTGATGCGCTCCAAAACCATCGATTACGTCTTCGCCAATGTCGAAGAGGTCAAGGCGCTCTACCAGACCGACAGCCTGCCGGTCGCGATCCGAAAGCTCAGCGGCGACTGCACGCTCGCGGCCGTCACCATGGGCGCCGAGGGCGCGATGGCGATTACCAATGGCGAGATCGTCAGCGTGCCGGCCAATGCCGTGCCCGAAGTGATCGACGCCACGGGCGCCGGCGACCTCTTTGCGGCGGGGTTCCTGCTCGGCCTGTCGCGCGAGCGCGATCTCCACGCCGCGCTCACCGCCGGGCTGCCTCGCCGCGAGCGAAGTGATCAGCCATATCGGCGCGCGCCCGATGCGCGACCTGCAACAGATGGCGCGGGAGCACGGGGTGGAGGTTTAGGCGGCTGTCCCGCCGTTCAACCACGATGTCATTCCCGCGCAGGCGGGAATCCAGAGGCCAGATGAACCGGTGAGTGCGACTCTGGATTTCCCGCCTTCGCGGGAATGACATCGTGGAGAGCCATCGTCCCTAGACCCGCCGCAATCGCACCTCATCGACCGCGTGGCTGCCGCTCTTTTTGAGGATCAGGTCGGCGCGCCCGCGGGTGGGCAGGATATTCTCGCGCAGATTGGGCAGGTTGATGCTGTCCCAGGCCGCGAGTCCGAACCCCTCGGCCTCGGCTTCCGGCATTTCGGCGAGGCGACGGAAAAAGCTCTTGGGATCGGTGAAGGCCCCGGCCCGCAGCGCGCGGAAGCGCACCATGAACCAGGCACGCAAATCGACTTCGTCGGCGTCGATGAAGATCGAAAAATCGATGAAGTCCGAGGCAAAGACGATCGGCTTGCCGGATTTCGGCAGCTCCCCCGGCTGGAGGATATTCAGCCCCTCGACGATCAGGATGTCGGGCCGGTCGACGGTCAGGAACTCGCCCGGCAGCACGTCGTAGATCAGGTGCGAATAGACCGGCACCCTCACATCCGGCTTGCCCGACTTGATGTCGGAGAGGAACGCGATCAGCGCGGCGCGATCGTAGCTTTCGGGAAAGCCCTTGCGGGCGCCCAGGCCCTTCTCGTCCAGAACGGCGTTCGGGTAGAGGAAGCCATCGGTGGTCACCAAGTCAACCTTGGGCGAGGTACGCCAGCGCCGGAGCAGCGCGCGGAGGATACGCGAGGTGGTCGACTTGCCCGACGCGACCGAGCCCGCGACGCCGATGATGAAGGGGACCTTCCTGTCCTCGGCGCCGAGGAACCGCGTCGAGACGCGGTGCACCGCCTGCGATGCCTCGACGTAAAATGAGATCAGGCGGCTCAGCGGCAGGTAAATCTCCTCGGCCTCGGCGAGCGAGATCGGATCGGTCAGCGCGCGCAGCCGCTCGATATCGGCGGCGCTCAGGGTCATCGGCTCGCCGTCGCGATATTCGGCCCACTGCGCCTTGGTAAAGCGGTGATACGGGTCGAGCTTCTCGCGACCGCTCATTTGCGGCGTGACGCCTTCTCGGCGAGCCCCGATTGCCCCGTTCGCTGTTCGAGCTCGGCCATTACCGCGCTCAGCGGCACCTTGGCGGCTTCGAGCAGCACCAGCAGGTGATAGAGCACGTCGGCGGCCTCGGCGGTCAGCCCCTTGGCGTCGCGCGACACCGCGGCGACGATCGCCTCCACGGCCTCCTCGCCGAATTTTCGCGCACAGCGGTCGAGGCCGTCGGCGAGCAGCTTGGCGGTATAACTTTGGTCCGGCGACGCCTTGGCGCGCTCTGCGATGCGGCGATTGAGGTCGTCCAGCGAGAATGCCATGTCAGGTCCCCGCCTCCTCATCCATCCGCATCGGAATGCCGTGATCCCGCATATAGGCTTTTGCCGCGCCGATCGTAAATGTCCCGAAGTGGAAGATCGAGGCCGCGAGCACCGCGTTGGCGTGCCCCTGCTTGACCCCGGCGACGAGATCGTCGAGCGAGCCGACGCCGCCGGAGGCGACCACCGGCACGCTGACCGCGTCGGCGATGGCGCGGACCAGCTCGAGATCGAACCCCTGCTTGGTGCCGTCGCGGTCCATCGAGGTCACCAGCAGCTCGCCAGCGCCGCGGGACACCATCCGCGCCGCAAACTCCACCGCGTCGAGTCCGGTGGCGTTGCGCCCGCCATGGGTGAAAATCTCCCAGTCCGAGCGATTGGCCCCACCGACGGCGCGCGACTGCCGCCGTCGCGCGTCGACCGAAACGACGATGCATTGGTCGCCATATTTGTCGGCGGCACGGGCGACGAAGTCCGGATCATTCACTGCCGCGGTGTTGATCGAGACCTTGTCGGCGCCGCTGAGCAGCAATTTGCGGATGTCCTCGACAGTGCGGATGCCGCCGCCCACCGTGACCGGCATAAAGCATTGCTCGGCGGTGCGCGCCACGACCTCGAAGATCGTGTCGCGGTTCTCGGCGCTGGCGGTGATGTCGAGGAAGCAGAGCTCGTCGGCCCCCGCGGCATCATAGGCGATCGCCGCTTCCACGGGATCGCCGGCGTCGCGCAAATCGACGAACTGCACGCCCTTGACGACGCGCCCGTCCTTGACGTCGAGGCAGGGAATGAGCCGGGTCTTGAGGGTCATGCCATGACGCTCCGCCGCTTGAATCCCGAGCGATGAACGAGCAGCACCAGCAGCCAGACGAGGAACAGCACGAAGGCGAGCGGCCAGGTGACGAAGACGTAGAGGATCGAGAACGCCCCGAACTGGAGCCACGACCCCATGTCGCTGCCGCCGATCATGCAGGCGTATAGCCGCGCTCTCGGTGATCGTGCAGCCATAGGCGTCGGCGATGCCGATCGAAGACAAAGAAGCTGATGAACGGCAGCATGCCGATCACGAAAATCACCGCCAGCAACAGCCAATAGGCCAGCCAGGGGAAACGCGGCGGCGTTGCCGCCCCGCCGCTCACGCCGCCATCCTGCGCAGCAGCGCCAGCGCCGCTTCGGGCTCGATGCGCCCGTCGTAGAGCGCCCGGCCCGTGATCGCGCCTTCGAGGATCTGGCATTCGGGGCGGCTCAGCCGCTCGATGTCGTCCATCGAGGCAAGGCCGCCCGAGGCGATCACCGGCACGGTGATGGCGCGCGCGAGCTTCAGCGTCGCGTCCCAGTTGATGCCCGTTAACACGCCGTCGCGCTCGATATCGGTGTGGATGAGGGCCGCGACGCCCACCCCCTCGAAGCGTCGCGCCATCTCGAGCGCTTCGAGCTCGGAGGTTTCGGACCAGCCCTCGACCGCCACCTTGCCGCCGCGCGCGTCGATCCCCACCGCGATCTGTCCTGGAAAGCGGCGCGCCGCCTCGGTCACCAGCGCCGGTTCGCGCAGCGCCGCCGTGCCGAGGATGACGCGCGCGAGGCCCTTTGCGAGCCAGGCGTCGATCTGCGCCATCGAGCGGATGCCGCCGCCGAGCTGCACCGGGATGGCGACGGATTTGACGATCGCCTCGACAGCGGGGCCGTTGCGGCTTTCGCCGGCGAACGCGCCGTCGAGGTCGACGACGTGCAGATACTCAAAGCCCTGCGCCTCGAAGGTCCGCGCCTGCGCCGCCGGATCGGGGTTGAACACCGTCGCCTGCGCCATGTCGCCGAGCTTCAGCCGCACTGCCTGGCCGTCCTTGAGGTCGATCGCCGGGAAGAGGATCACTGCTCACACTCCCTCGACGATGAGGAATTGCAGGTTTGCGCCGGCGAGAAGGTCTTTCAACGCTTGCTGATATTCGGGCGACGAATAACAATCCTTTGCTGCGGCGAAGCTCCCAAACTCCAGCACGACCTGGCGCGCCTCAGACGCGCCCTGCACCACCTCGAACTCGCCGCCGCGCACGATGAATCGACCGCCCCACCTCTCGAAGATCGCGGCGTTCGCGGCGACGTAGCGCTGGTAGGACTCATTGTCCGTGATCGTCAGCGAAACGATCCAGTAGCCCTTGCTCACGGCCGCCACTCCAGGAAATTCTCGATCAGTCTCAGGCCCAGCGTCTGGCTCTTTTCGGGGTGGAACTGCGTTCCAAACATATTGTCGCGACCGACGCAGGCGGTCACCGCCTGGCCATACTCGGCCGTGGCGAAGAGCTCGCGCTCGTCGCTCGCCTGCAGATGATAGGAGTGGACGAAATAAGCGTGCAGGCCCGCCTCGCCGTCGGGGATGCCCTCGAACAGCTTGTGCGGACGCGTAAAGGTCAGCGTGTTCCAGCCCATGTGCGGCACCTTGAGGCCGCCGCGCGGCTCGAGCTTGCATCACCGGCCCCGCGATCCAGTCGAGCCCGGCATGGACGCCCTTTTCATGGCCATCGGTCGCCATCAGCTGCATGCCGACGCAGATGCCGAGGAACGGCACGCCGCCCGCAATGACGCGCTCCTCCATCGCGTCGCGCATGCCGCGCACGGCGCCGAGCCCGTTCATGCAATCGGCGAAGGCGCCGACGCCCGGCAGGACGATGCGGTCGGCCTTGCGCACGATGTCTGGATCGTTGCTGACGACGACATCGGCGTCGGCCCGGATCGCCCTGACCGAGCGCTCGAAGGCTTTTGCTGCCGAGCGCAGATTGCCCGAGCCATAGTCGATGATCGCGACCGTGCCGCTCATTTTCCGGCGAGGAAGTCCCGTTCGGCGAGATCGGGGGCAGGCGCCACCAGGTCGCCGGCCCAGCGGTAGCCACCCAGCAGCAGCTTGTCGCGCCGGAACGAGGGCGCCTCGAACCCCATGAAGAGCGCGACGACCACGTAGATCCAGCAGGCCGCGTCGCCGCCGATGATCCGGCTCGCGTAGGCGAGGCCCGCGACCAGCACGATCCAGAACAGCAGCACCAGCCACAGACCATTGGCGAGCGCGAACAGCGGCGGCAGGAGCGCTGCAAACCACGAAAAACGGTCGGCGATGGCGACCGGCGGGTTGAACCGCACGCGCCCCTTTGCCGCCTTCACTTGCGGTTTTTCAAAGATAGAGTAGAGGGTCATGGCCCCGCCTTAGAGCAATTCCGGGCGCGCGGAAAGATGGAGACGACCCCGTGACCGATTCGCATGACGAGCCCGCCCGCGAAAAGCCGACCCAGGGCGTGTTCATCGGCTGGCTGGCGCTGGTGCTCCTGGCCTTTGCCGTGATCTGGGCGGCGACCGGCCTGCTCGCGGGTCTGACGCATGGCTGGCACTAACCGCTAATCCTCGGGCCTCGTTGCCCGGACCTCGTGGTTCGACAAGCTCACCATGAGGTCCTCAAGCCAGCACTGGGGCGGAGTCGTCGCCCTCGCGCTGTGCAGTAGCCCTCATGGTGAGCTTGTCGAACCACGAGGGCGTGGCGCTGCGCGAGCCCTTCTACAGCCGCCCCTTGGTGCTCGGAATCGCATCCTTCGCCCGCGGATCGATCTCGATCGCCGCTCTGAGCGACCGCGCCAGCGCCTTGAAGGCCGATTCGGCGATGTGGTGATTGTTGTCGCCGTAGAGGTTCTCGACGTGGAGCGTGATCCCGGCATTCATCGCAAAGGCCTGGAACCACTCGCGAAAGAGCTCGGTGTCCATCTCGCCGACCTTGCCGGCGGTGAACGCCACCTTCCAGACGAGGAACGGCCGGCCGCACACGTCGAGCGCGACGCGGGTCAGCGTGCCGTCCATCACGAGGTCGGCGCTGGCGTAGCGGCGGATGCCCGTCTTGTCGCCGAGCGCGGTCTTGATCGCTTCGCCCGAGTGCAATGCCGACATCCTCGGCGGTGTGGTGGAAATCGATGTGGAGGTCGCCCTTGGCCTTGATCGTCATGTCGATCAGCGAGTGCTTACTCAGCTGCTCGAGCATGTGATCGAGAAAGCCGATGCCGGTCGCCATGTCGTAGGCGCCGGTGCCGTCGAGGTTCACCGCGACCGCGATGTCGGTCTCGCTGGTTTTCCGCTTGATCTCGGCTTTCCGAACCATGCCCAACCCCTGCTCGATGTCATTCCGGCGAAAGCCGGAATCCAGGTACTCACTGAAGCTGCGGCTTTTACTGGACCCCGGCCTTCGCCGGGGTGACAGAGTGCGGTGACCCGCCTCCATCGCCAGTTGACGATATTGTATTCCGCGGCCCTACCCCTATCTACCGAACAATTCCTTTTGGAGTGTTGAATGTCCAAGGACAGTGAATTCCCCGCCTGGCATGGCACGACCATCGTTTCGGTCCGGAAGGGCAACAAGGTGGTGGTGGCCGGCGACGGCCAGGTCAGCGTCGGCAACACCGTCATGAAGCACCAGGCGCGCAAAGTCCGCCGCCTCGTCGGCGACAAGGTGATCGGCGGCTTTGCCGGCTCGACCGCCGATGCCTTTACGCTGTTCGAGCGGCTCGAGAAAAAGCTCGAGCAATATCCCGACCAGCTGCTGCGGGCCTGCGTCGAGCTCGCCAAGGACTGGCGCGGCGACCGCTATCTCCGCCATCTCGAGGCGATGATGATCGTCGCCGACAAGACCGACACGCTGGTGGTCACCGGCAATGGTGACGTCCTGACCCCGGACAAGGGCGTCATCGCCATCGGCTCGGGCGGCAATTACGCGCAGTCGGCGGCGCTGGCGCTCGCCGAAAACACCGATCTCGACGCCGAGGACATCGCCCGCAAGGCGATGAAGATCGCCGCCGAAATCTGCATCTACACCAATGAGAACGTGACCGTCGAAACGATCGAGAGTTAGCAAGCGGGCTCAGGAAAGTTGCAGACTTTTCCGGTTCGAGACCGCGACAAAGAGGACTAGTTATGCTGAACGAACCCACACCCGGCTTCGGCGGGACAGACGACGCGGCTCCTCAGGAGAGCGCCCGGAAGGACAAGACAGTGGCAGACAATCTTTCGCCCCGGCAGATCGTCGCCGAGCTCGACCGCTACATCATCGGCCAGACCGACGCCAAGCGCGCCGTCGCGGTGGCGCTGCGCAACCGCTGGCGCCGCCAGCAGCTGCCCGAAGACCTCCGCCACGAGGTCACGCCCAAGAACATCCTGATGATCGGGCCGACCGGCGTCGGCAAGACCGAGATTTCGCGGCGGCTGGCCAAACTGGCGCAAGCTCCCTTCATCAAGGTCGAGGCGACGAAATTCACCGAGGTCGGCTATGTCGGCCGCGATGTCGAGCAGATGATCCGCGACCTCGTCGAGGCCGGCATCTCGCTGCTCCGCGACATCCGCCGCGAGGCGGTCAAGCAGCAGGCGCACGACAAGGCCGAAGAGCGCGTGCTCGATGCGCTGGTCGGCGCCAGCGCCGGCTCGGCGACGCGCGATTCGTTCAAAAAGAAGCTCCGCAGCGGCGAGCTCGACGACAAGGACATCGAGATCGAGGTTTCGGGGCAGGCGCCCGGCCAGGGCGGTTTCTTCGAGATCCCCGGCCAGCCCAACGTCATCAACATCCAGGACATGATCGGCAAGGCGCTCGGCGGCAAGTCGGCCAAGCGCAAGGTCAAGGTCAAGGATCAGCACGCGCTCCTGATGGCCGACGAGGCCGACAAGCTGCTCGACCAGGACGCGCTGACCCGCGAAGCCATCGAGCTCTGCGAGAACCACGGCATCGTCTTCATCGACGAGATCGACAAGGTCGCGGGCGGCGAGCGCGGCTATTCGGGCCCGAGTCGCGAGGGTGTGCAGCGCGATCTGCTGCCGCTGATCGAGGGCACGACGGTGTCGACCAAGTACGGGCCGGTCAAGACCGACCACATCCTCTTCATCGCCTCGGGCGCGTTCCATGTGAGCAAGCCCTCGGACCTGTTGCCCGAGCTGCAGGGCAGACTGCCGATCCGCGTCGAGCTCAAGGCCCTCACCAAAGAGGACCTCATCGGCATCCTCAAGGACACCGACGCCTCGCTGATCAAGCAGTATGTCGCGCTGATGGCGACCGAAGGCCTGACGCTCGACTTCACGCCCGACGGCATCGACGCCATCGCCGACGCCGCGGTCAAGGTCAACTCGACGATCGAAAACATCGGCGCGCGGCGGCTCCAGACCATCATGGAGCGGCTGGTCGAGGAGCTGAGCTTTACCGCCAGCGAGAAGCAGGGCGAAACGATCACCATCGATCGCGCCTATGTCAGCGACAAGGTCGGCAAGCTGGCAGGCGACGCGGACCTGAGCCGCTTCGTGCTGTAAGGCTGGAATCACGATTCAAGAGACGGGCGGTGCTGCAAGGTGCCGCCCGTTTTGATTCCCGCAGTCACCACCACCTCCCCCTCGACGGGGGAGGCAAGCGAAGCTTGGCCGAAGGCCTAGCGCAGCTCGGAGGGGGTGCCGTCCAAGCTCGGTGCTCGTGGCTCCCCTCTCCCCAGCTTCGCTAAGGCTTCGCCTAAGCTGCGCTACCCTCCCCGCGAGGGGGAGGGTGGATAGCCGCATGGTCCGTGCGTGACGCGCCGCCCGTCCCGTCGTATCACTCGACTCGCCCATGCTCCTTCCGCTCCACCTCAACCCCCGCGACGTGCTGCGCAAAACCTTCGGCCACGCCGAGTTCCGCGGGCAGCAGGCCGAAGTGGTCGAGCACATCGTGGGCGGCGGCGATGCGGTGGTCCTCTTCCCCACCGGCGCGGGCAAATCGGTCTGCTACCAGATCCCGGCGCTCTGCCGGCCGGGCGTCGGCATCGTCATCTCGCCGCTGATCGCCCTGATGCGCGACCAGGTCGAGGCGTTGCGCCAGCAGGGCGTGCGCGCCGAGGCGCTCAATTCCTCGATGACCCCCGAGCACGCCAACGCCGTGCGTGACCAGCTCCGGCGTGGTGGCCTCGACCTCCTCTACGTCGCGCCCGAGCGGGCGATGACCGCGGGGTTCCTGCAGCTCATCGCCGACGCCGACATCGCGCTCTTTGCCATCGACGAGGCGCATTGCGTCAGCCAATGGGGCCACGATTTCCGCCCCGACTATCGTGAGCTGTCCCGCCTCGCCGAGCTCTTCCCCCACGTGCCGCGGATCGCGTTGACGGCGACCGCCGATCCGCTCACCCGTGCCGACATCATCGAGCGGCTGCAGCTCGGGCAAGCGCGTGTCTTCGAGACGAGCTTTGATCGCCCCAACATCAGCTACACGATCACCCAGCGTCAGAACGGCCCAAAGCAGCTCCTTGCCTTCCTCGAGCGCCACAAGGGTGAAAGCGGCATCGTCTATTGCCTCTCTCGTAACAAGGTCGAAAAGACCGCGGCATGGCTCACCGAGCACGGCGTGCCGGCGCTGCCCTATCATGCGGGCCTGCCGGCCCAGGTCCGCTCGCGCCACCAGGATGCGTTCCTCAAGGAAGACGCCGTCTGCCTCGTCGCGACCGTCGCCTTCGGCATGGGCATCGACAAGCCCGACGTGCGCTACGTCGCCCACCTCGACATGCCGTCCTCGATCGAAGCCTATTACCAGGAGACGGGTCGCGCGGGTCGCGACGGCCTGCCCGCCGAGGCGTGGATGGCCTTTGGCCTCACCGATGTCGTGCAGCGCCGCCGCATGATCGAGGAGGGCGAGGCGCCGGCCGAGATCAAGCGGATCGAGCGGGGCAAGCTCGAGGCCCTGCTTGCGCTCTGCGAAACGACCGCCTGCCGGCGGCAGACGATCCTCAAGCATTTCGGCGAGGCGCATCCGGGCGATTGCGCGGGGTGTGACAACTGCACCAGCCCGGCCGAGACCTGGGACGGTACCGAAGCGGCGATCAAGGCGCTGGCCGCGATCTACCGAACCGGGCAGCGCTTCGGCGCCGGCCACATCGTCGATGTCCTCGTCGGCCGCGAGACCGAGAAGGTGCTGATGAACGGCCACCAGACGCAAGCCGTGTTCGGCAAGGGCGACGAGCTCGATGCCAAGGGCTGGCAGTCGGTGCTGCGCCAGCTCTCAGCGATGGGCCTCGTGGTCGCCGCCGGCGATTTCGGTGGGCTCAGGCTCGGCGAGGACGCCCGCACGGTGTTCAAGCACGAGCGCAAAATCATCCTCCGCAAGGACCAGCCGCGCCGCGCCGCCGAAACGCGCCGGGCGCTGCGCAACGCGGTGGCGCTCCCCGCCGGCGCCGAAGCGCTGTTCGATGCCCTGCGCGCCGAGCGCAGCCGCCTTGCCCGCGAGCAGGGCGTGCCGCCCTATGTGATCTTCCACGACACGACGCTGCGCGCCATGGCGACGCTCAAGCCGCGCACGCTCGAGTCCCTCGGCGAGCTCCCCGGCATCGGCAGCAGCAAGCTCGGCCGCTATGGAACGGCGCTGCTCAAAGTGATCGCCGCGAATTGAAACGGCGAACGCCCGCTATGCGAGCGTAGCCTTGCCGGCCGCGAGCACCGCCGCCACGGCTCGCACCGAATTGATCGAGCCGATCTCCTCGGCCGAAAGCTGCCGCCCGAGTGCCGCCTCGATCTCCAGGATGAGCTTGACATGCGTGAGACTGGTCCAGGCGGGCAGGCTCGCCATGTCATCGTCGAGCCAGACTTGCCCCTGGATGTCGAGGGCGCGGGCGACGAGGGCGGTCGCGTTTGCTTCCGAAGATGCAGTCATGATGCCTGTCTTGTCGCCGCCGCAGCGCGCCGCCGCTCCCATTCCGCACGCTCAAGAACGAACACAATCCTGTCGACCGAGCGTCCGGTCACCGGGTCGGTCGCCGAGTTCGGGATGATATTGGCGACGCGAAACCCGAGCCGCTTATAGATGAATATCGATGCCGCATTGCGGCTGTCGATGTGGGCACTGAATGTCGTCACTCCGCCTTCGCGGAAGTATAGATCCAGGAGCGCTGCGCGTGCGTCGACCGCGATCCTGCCGCGCCAGCGCGCGTCGCTGATGGCGAGGTGACTTCCCGCCCAGCCGTGGCGCCCGACCTCGACCGTAATGATGCCGACAGGGCGTGGCTGGCTCTTGGGGACGATGGCGTAGGCAAACCGGGTGACACCATTCGGCCGTGGCGCGCGGACCAGCCACCCAAGCAGGGAGCGGGGCGCAGCGTGAAGCGTCAGGCCCGACATCAAGTCGGCGTCCCGGTGCCAGGGTGCGACCAGCGCCAATGTCCGCAGCGGTCCGATCGACCTGAGCGTAACCTCGCCGATGTCTACGTCGCGGGCGAGCCGGCGGTTGGCTCTGCGTGGAATAAGGCGCATCGGCCTCAGCCTGCCCCGACCAGCCGGCGGACGTCGGCGCGAACGATCTTGCCACGGTCGTTGCGCGGGATCGCCTCAACCGCGTAGAGCCGTGAGGGCACCGCATCGGCGCGGGCGTGCAGCCGGCACCAGGCCTTGATCGCTTCCGGGTCGAACGCCGTTCCAGACTTGAGCACGATGGCGGCGGCGATGGCCTCGCCGGCGACGGTATCTGGGATGCCGAAGGCGCAGGCCTCCGCGATCTCCGGGTGCCGCTCGAGCAGCATGTCGATCTCCTCGGCATGCACCTTGATGCCGCCGCGGTTGATCTCGGTCTTGATCCGGCCGCGCAGGGTCAACGTGCCCTTGGACTCGAGCGTCCCGATATCGCCGGTCCGGAACCAGCCATCAAGGAACGCCGCAGCGTTGAGATCGGGGCGCTGCCAGTAGCCCAGCATCAACGACGGCGACTTCACCAGCACCTCGCCGGTCCCAGCCGCGGCGATCTTGCCGTCGTCGCCCAGCACCGCGAGTTCGCCGCCCCAGGCGCGGCCGACATACCCGTCCGTCGCCTGCTTGTCGGCGAGGGCGCCGCCGCCAATCCAGTTCGCCGTCTCGGTCATTCCCAGCATGTTGTAAACCGCATCGGTGCCCGCCCAGCCGGCGATCTGCTGCCAGAGCTCGATCCCGAGCGGGGCCGAGCCGACGTGCACGCGCTCGAGCGGCGTCGCCGGTCTTGGCGAGAGCCGCAGCGCCAGGCGCCAGAAGGACGGCACCGAGCTCATGAAGCTAACTTCATGCGCATCGATATACGGTCCGAGACCACCGAGCTCGCCCGCCGCCGGCGTCGGCCAGAGGTGGACGTGGCCCCCGGCTGCCATCGGGGTCAGCACATTGCCGATGAGCCCGTGGCCGAAAAACACCGGGAGCACGCAAAGGCTTTCCCGCATCGCTGCGGCGCCGATCGCTTCAAGGTTGAGGGCGATGCGCCGGCCGAGGCTGCCCTGCGAGTGGACGATGCC
Source organism: uncultured Alphaproteobacteria bacterium (assembly GCA_963848625.1). GTDB lineage: Bacteria > Pseudomonadota > Alphaproteobacteria > Rhizobiales > Devosiaceae > Devosia_A. The sequence continues at coordinate 189,496 of CAWKEC010000004.1, read as the reverse complement.
CTTGGGGTTGCCGGTCGTGCCCGAGGTCATGAGGATCAGCGCAGGCGCCTCGTCCGCTGCGATGCCGGCGTCAGCGCCGCCAAGGGCGAGGCTGCCCCGTACCTCGCCGAGCCACGCTTTGGCACCGGTGACCGAAACGACGTTCTGTTGCTCGGCCGGCGCCAGTCCGGGGTTGACACCGACGGCGACCAGCCCGCTGCTCCAGGCGGCAAACAACGCGACGAGAAAATCGAGCGGATCGGCCTCGCCGATAACGATGCGGTCGCCTGGCGCGAGACCGTCGGCCAAGGCAGCCCGACGCCTCGCCACCACCCTCCGCAAGCTCTCGCCGTCAACACTCCTTCCGGTGCGCACGCTGGTGAGACGCACGCTCGGTGGGATCGCGCGCAGCAGCCGGTCGGGGTCGTCCATCGTCCGCTCAGTCATTTCACCCGCTTGATCAATTCGGCCTTCAGCACCCCGAGGTCGTCATCGCTGAGCCGGCCGATGTCGCGGGCGAGGCGGTTGGCGAGTTCGGTCGCTTCCGGCGACAGGCCTGCGGTGTCGATCGCGATCTTAGGATCGCTCAGCTCGGCGAGGCGCTGCAGGTCTTCGGCCTCATCCCAGATGACGTTGAAATAGTGGATGATGCGCTGCAGGAGAATCCAGGTCGGCGTGCCGCGCCTGCCGTGCTCGAGGGCGCTGAGATAGGCGCTCGACACGTTGAGTGCCGCCGCCATCTGCTTGAGCGTCACGCCGCGTGCCGAGCGGAGCTCGCGGAGACGCGCGCCGAGCGGGGTCATCGCGGTTGCCTCTTCAGCCGGACGTACCAGGCACCCTCGCCGCCGTGTTGCTGGGCCGACTGGTCCCAGCCGGCGACCAGCGGGGTGAATTCGGGCGAGTTCAGCCAGATCGGCAGCATGGTGCGCAGCACGCCGCGCTCGATAATGGGGGTGCGATCGTCGCGCAGAGCTTCGCGAGCCCCTTGCCGGTGATCACCAGCACCGTGCGGTCGCCGCGCAACGCCCGCGCCGCGAGAAAGCGACCGAGCGCGCCGCGAGCCTGCTCGCGGGTCATGCCGTGAAGATCGAGCGTGCCCTCGATCGGCACGCGGCCGCGGCCGAGCTTGCGGCGGAGGCGCGGCTCGATCACGCCGGCCGGTGCTTTTCCAGGCATTTGCGGCGATTGGTATGACGGCATAGTGATGCTGCGGGGCGCTTGCCAGGGTGGGGAAACCTGCGGCAAAGGCAACGCCGACGCCAGCGGCGACGGCCGGAAGCGCCGCCGCGGCTGCAGCGGCGACACCGTCTCGGTGACAGCGGTCCAGAGGTTGAAATCGGCCGGCAGCGAGCGCTTCCGTCCACCGCGCTTGGTCACTGCCCCGCCCCCGGTTCAGCTCAGCTGATTGGTCGCAATCAGCTTCCAGTTGGGGTCGCGCGCCCTGGGATTGCGCGCGAACGTCCATTCGTCGGCGATGATCTGGGTGTCGGACGTGCTGCCCTCGAGCACGGCGCCGGCTTTGTCCTTGGTGGCCTGGACGATCTGGGCGGTGAACGCCACCGTCACGTGGGCGTCGCGCTTGTCGATCTCGGCGGCGGTGATCTCCACCTTGGGCAGGCCGACAAAGGTGAAATCGACGGTCTTGCCTTCCGCCTCGCGCGCCGCGATGGCGGTCTCGAAGCCGTCATAGACGTCCTTGTCGAGGAGGCTCTTGAGCGTCTTGCGGTCGCCCGCGGCAAAGGCGGTGACAATCATCTCGTAGGCGGATTTGGCGCCCTCGAAGAACGCCTTGGGCGAAAACGCCGGATCGGCATCGGCGAGCGCCTTGAGGCCGCTCGCCACGTGCCCGTCGCCGTGGCTCAGCTGGTCGATCTCTGTTTCGAGCTTGAGGGCGCGGCGCTGCGCGTCGGCGTCGACGATCGGCAGAGCGGGCGCCGGCAGCGCGGCCGGCGCCGCATCGTCGTTGGCGGCCGGCTTTTTGACCGGAGCCGGCTGCACGCGGGGCACGGCCGGGCGCTCGTTGCCGGTTCTGGTCCCGAGGACCTGCCGCAGCCGCCAGAGCACGAAAACGGCGATGCCGATGGCGATGAGCGTCGGAATGTCGAAAAATTCGTCCATGCGGGCGGTTCCAGTGGTCGGGGGGCGCGGCCGGTCCTTATATAGTCAACGCCATAGCCGGAAACCAGTTCACGAATGGTGGAGCGGCGGCGCCACGGCCGCGACAAGTTCGCGGGGGCGGGTTGCGCCCGCCTTGTGACGATTCGGCAAATTTGCTAGTCCCGCGCCGCCCCCATCCATGAGGTAGTCAGTTATGGCCGACGATTCCGCGGCGACCCCCACTCCGCCCAGCTTCAGCCTGATCGGCCAGTACATCCGCGACATGAGCTTCGAGAACCCCGGCGCGCCGGGCTCGATCATGCTCGGCGGGCCCAACCCGAACTTTTCGGTGGGCATCAATGTCGGGGTCAAAAAGCAGAGCGACGAGATTTACGCCGTCGAGATCACGCTCAACGCCAAGGCCGACCGCGAAAAGAACGTCCTGTTCAATGTCGAGCTGGTCTATGGCGGCGTGTTCCGCGTTCGCAACATTGCCGAAAGCGAGCTCGCGCCGCTGCTCCTCGTCGAATGCCCGCGGCTGATCTTCCCGTTCGCGCGGCAGGTGCTCGCGACCATTACGCAGCAGGGCGGCTTCCCGCCGCTGATGATGGAGCCGGTCGATTTCAGCTCGATCTACAAGCAGAACCTCAAGGCGCTGCAGGACGCGCAGGCGACCGGCACGGCGCCGGTCGCGAACTGACGGGCACCCAGCAGGGCCCGTTGGCCCGGACCTCGTGGTTCGACAAGCTCACCATGAGGTCCTCGTGGGCTCAGTGCCGCAGTAGCCTCATAGGCTCAGTGCTACAGTAGCCCTCATGGTGAGCTTGTCGAACCACGAGGGCGTGCCCGCACAGTCTACGCCGCCTCGTCGGCGTAATAGCCCCACAGCGCCGCCTCGCCCATCGTGCGGATCAGCGCGAGGTGCGCGGCCACCTGCTCGTCGTCGAGCCGGGACGGCAGCGGCGCCGGCCGTTGCGGCGCGGCATAGGTCTGCCGCACCAGAACGGTGGTCGTGCTCCGGGTTTCCTCGATGAGCGCGAACGCCACTTGCCGGCCGCCGATCAGCTCGAGATAGACGTCGGCCAGGATCTCGCTGTCGAGCAGCGCGCCGTGGAGCGTCCGGCGCGAATTGTCGATGCCATAGTGTTTGCAGAGCGCATCGAGGCTGACGCGGGCGCCCGGGTGTTTATCGCGCGCCAGCTCGACCGTATCGATCACCGGGTTGCGCAGCGCGGGCCGGCGCGCCTTGTCGAGCTCGGCATTGATGAAGCTCACGTCGAACGGCGCGTTGTGGGCGATCAGTACCGCCTCGCCGAAGAAGGCGATCATCTCTTCGGCGATTTCGGCGAAGCGCGGCTTGTCGCGCAGGAACTCGTCGCTGAGCCCATGCACGCGGAACGCGTCCTCGGTCATCATGCGTTCGGGGTTGACGTATTTGTGGAAGTGCCGGCCGGTCGGAATGTGGTTGACGAGCTCGACGCCGCCGATCTCGACCACGCGATCGCCGCCCAGCGGATTGAGCCCGGTGGTTTCGGTGTCGAGCACGATTTCGCGCGTCATCGTTTTCCCGTTCCCGCCTTCAGCGTCTCGATCAGCGCCGCGGCCGCCGCCTGCGTTTCGGCGAGGTCGACATCCGTTTCGATCACATAGTCGGCGCGTCTGAGCTTTTCAGCCTGGGACAGTTGTCGGGCAAGGATCGCATCGAGCTTCTCCACACTCATGCCGGGGCGGCGGAGCGCCCGCTCGCGCAGCACCTGGTCCGGGGCGTGGGTCACCACGACCGCATCGAGCCCATAGTCGAACCCCGTCTCGAACAGCAGCGGCACATCCGCCACCGCGATCGCCGCGCCGCTCTTTTCGGCCTCGGCGAAGAATGCCGCGAGGCGCTTGCGGACCAGCGGATGGACCGCCGCTTCGAGCTCCTTGAGCCGCTCGGGGGCCGCAAGCAACGCCCGGCTGAGCGCCGCGCGATCGACATGACCGTGAATGGTAACTCCGGGGAAAAGCTGCTCGACCACCGGCTTCGCCTCGCCTTCATAAAGCGCGTGCACCGCCTCATCGGAGGAAAACACGGGGATATCGAGCGCCGCAAAGGCCGCCAGCACCGTCGATTTGCCCGAGGCAATCGAGCCGGTCAGTCCGAGCCGGATCACAGCGTCGCCTCGACCAGCGCGCGCAATTCCGCCGTCACCTCCGGCCGCTTGCCGAACCAGGCCTCGAATCCCGGCACCGCCTGGTGCAGCAGCATGCCGAGCCCGTCGACGGTTTTGAGCCCCAGCGCCCGCGCGTCCGCCAGCAGCGGTGTCACCAGCGGCGTATAGACGATGTCGGTGACGAGCGCGGTCTTGGGCAGCCGGCCGAGATCGAGGTCGTCAAAGCGCGTGCCCTTCATGCCGACCGAGCTGGTGTTGACGACCAGTTGGGCCTCGCCGCAATGGCTGTCGAAGTCGCCGAGATTACCGGCAAGGATCGGCCCCTCGAGATCGATCGCGAGGTCCTCGGCCTTGCTCGCCGTGCGGTTGAGCAGCCGGATGGATTTGACGCCGCGCGACTTGAGCGCGACCAGCACGGCGCGCGCCGCGCCGCCGGCGCCGAGCACGATCGCCGAGGTGAGGTCGCGATCCCAGCCGGGCGCCTGTTGGTCGAGATTGCCGAGGAAACCCAGATAGTCGGTGTTGAGCCCGCGCACCTGCGCGCCGCGCACCACCAGGGTATTGACCGCACCGATCGCCTCGGCGAGCGGATCGCGCTCGTCACAAAGTTCGTAGGCGCGTTCCTTGTTGGGGATGGTGACATTGCCGCCGACGAATTCGCCCGCCTTCAGCCGTTCGAAGAAACCCGCCAACGCGTGCGGCTCGACATCGATCGCCTCATAGCTGCCCTCGATGCCGTAGAGCTTGAGCCAATAGCCGTGGATCAGCGGCGAGCGCGAATGGGCGATGGGATGGCCGATGACGAAGGCGCGTTTCACGTGAATCCAACGGCCGCTCGGCCGCCCCGTTTTGACTCGACTCTGCTAGGGGCTTCGAGTCCGGCCGGCAATCCCTCGCGGCTTCGGCGGCGAGTCGGCACCCGGTGCCGGAGCCCGCTTGGCTTTCCCACAGAGTCCTTGCTGGCGCGAGTTTCTGGCGGTGGGAAACCGCTCCGGCGCCGTCGCTATGCGGGCTTGTCCCCGCTGACCGAAATGCCCTCCACAGGCTCGCGGCCCCAGGGGTTAACAAAAGGTTAATGGCGGAATTGGGGATAACGCTGGTCCGCCGGGCCACCCTTTCGACTCCTTATCCCCAGCCTGCCGCACACGCCCAAATGGTTAACGAGGCGTAAACCGGGCGACTCCGCGGGCCGCCCCACCGTCCCCGAATGGCTTTCCCCAGGCTGTCGGTCTGGCTTCAAAAGATCGGCCCGGGACAGTGCCCGCTAGCCCGCTTGCAGGAATTCCTGCAAAACACCGCTATGATACTGATGATAAAAGAATCTCTTCTTCTTTCTGGTCCCCGACCGTGAGCCCGGTCCCGAAGCCGCTTTTGGAGACGGTGCGCGGCAACCGTCAGCCGCGGCCGCCGCTCTGGATCATGCGGCAGGCGGGCCGCTATCTGCCGGAATATCGCGACACCCGCGGCAAGGTGCAGAGCTTCCTCGAGCTCTGCTACACCCCGGCTCTCGCCGCCGAAGTCACCCTCCAGCCGCTCAAGCGTTTCGAGCTCGATGCCGCGATCCTCTTTTCCGACATCCTCGTCATCCCCGATGCGCTCGGCCAGACCGTGTCGTTCGAGACCGGGGAAGGCCCCCGGCTGGACCCGATCACGTCGGAAGGGCTGGGGAGGCTCGACCCCACCCGCATCCTCGATCGCCTCGCTCCGGTCCTCGAGACGATCGGACGGGTGAAGGCTGGCCTCGCTCCCGACAAGACGCTGATCGGCTTTTGCGGTTCGCCCTGGACGGTCGCGACCTACATGATCGCCGGCCGCGGCTCGCCCGACCAGGCCGTCGCGCGCCTGTTCGCGCTGCAAGAGCCGGAGGCGTTCGCGGCGCTCATCGATATCCTCGTCGAGGCCTCGGTCGCCTATCTCGTCGCCCAGTTCAAAGCCGGTGCCGATGTCGTCCAGCTGTTCGAAAGCTGGGCCCTCAATCTCGACGAGGAGGCGTTCCGCTCCCAGGTCATCGTGCCCAATCGCCGGATCGTCGAAGGCGTCCGCCGCGAGATCCCCGATGCCGCGATCATCGGTTTTCCACGCGGCGCCGCTGGCATGATCGCCGAGTATGCCGCGGCCACGAAAGTCGATGCGCTCGGCCTCGACTATTCCATGCCGGTCGCCTTCGCTGATGCCGCCCTGCCCCGCTCGCTCGCAGTCCAGGGCAATCTCGATCCGCTGCGGCTCGTCGCCGGCGGCGCCGCGATGGAGGCGCGTGCCGAGGCGATCATTGCGGGCTTTTCCAATCGGCCGCATATCTTCAACCTCGGGCATGGGATAGTGCCGGAAACGCCGATCGCGAATGTCGAGCGGCTGGTGGCGCTGGTCAAAGGGGGACGCTGATGGATTGGCAGAGCTTTGCCGAGACCTGGGTCAAGGCGCTGCACGTGATCTCGGTGATCGCCTGGATCGCGGGGATGATGTATCTGCCGCGGCTCTTCGTGTACCACAGCGCCGCCGAAAAGGGCTCGATCCAATCCGAGACTTTTAAGATCATGGAGCGCCGGCTTTATCGCGGCATCATCACCCCGGCGATGGCGCTGACCTGGATCTTCGGTCTCACCATGGTGCTGACCCCCGGCATCATCGACTGGCACCAGGGCTGGGTGTGGGTCAAAGCCGTCTCGGTGATCCTGCTCACGGGCATTCACGGCTATTACGGCCGGCAGGTGCGCGCCTTCGCCACCGACACCAATACTCGCCCGCAGGGGTTCTGGCGCGTCGTCAACGAGCTGCCGTTCGTCTTGGTGATCATCATCGTCATCATGGTGATCGTGAAGCCGTTCTGAGTGGGGGAGAACGGGTGCCCGGACCTCGTGGTTCGACAGGCTCACCATGAGGTCCTCATGGGCACGGTGCTCTCAGTAGCCCTCATGGTGAGCCTGTCGAACCACGAGGGCGTGCCCCTGTTTCACGTGAATCATCCCACCCCTTGAACCCAGCCCCGCTTCAGGCTATCTGACACCCGCACCAAAAATGCGGACGCCGCCCGGCGTGGTCGCGGTGCATCTCCCTCCCCCATTCCCGTTACATCTCCAGAGCCCGTCGCATGGAAAAACTGAAGCTCAGCGAGCTCAAGGCCAAATCCCCAGCTGAACTCCTCTCGTTTGCCGAAGAGCATGAGGTCGAGAACGCCTCGACCATGCGCAAGCAGGAGCTGATGTTCGCGATTTTAAAGCAGCTCGCCGACCGCGATATCGAAATCACCGGCGAGGGCGTCGTCGAGGTGCTGCCCGACGGTTTCGGCTTCCTCCGCTCGCCGGACGTCAACTACCTCCCCGGTCCCGACGACATCTACGTTTCGCCCAGCCAGATCCGGCGCTTCTCGCTGCGCACCGGCGACACCGTCGAGGGCGAAATCCGCTCCCCCAAGGAAGGCGAGCGCTACTTCGCGCTGCTCAAGGTCGCGACCATCAATTTCGAAGACCCCGAGAAAATCCGGCACAAGGTCAATTTCGACAATCTCACGCCGCTCTATCCCGACCAGCGGCTCCGCCTCGAGCTCCCCGATCCGACCAACAAGGACAAGTCGGCGCGCGTCATGGATCTGGTGGCGCCGATCGGCAAGGGCCAGCGCGCGCATCATCGTGGCGCCGCCGCGCACCGGCAAGACCGTGCTGCTGCAGAACATCGCGCAGTCGGTCGCGACCAACCATCCCGAGTGCTACCTGATCGTGCTGCTCATCGACGAGCGGCCGGAAGAAGTCACCGACATGCAGCGCTCGGTGCGCGGCGAGGTCATCTCCTCGACCTTCGACGAGCCAGCCTCGCGCCACGTGCAGGTCGCCGAAATGGTGATCGAAAAAGCCAAGCGCCTCGTCGAGCACAAGCGCGACGTGGTGATCCTGCTCGAATTCGATCACCCGCCTCGGCCGCGCCTACAACACCGTGGTCCCGTCATCGGGCAAGGTGCTGACCGGCGGCGTCGACGCCAACGCGCTGCAGCGTCCGAAGCGCTTCTTCGGTGCCGCCCGCAATATCGAGGACGGCGGTTCGCTGACCATCATCGCGACGGCGCTGATCGATACCGGCAGCCGCATGGACGAAGTGATCTTCGAAGAGTTCAAGGGCACCGGTAACAGCGAAATCGTGCTCGACCGCAAGGTTTCCGATAAGCGCATCTTCCCCGCGATGGACGTCACCAAGTCCGGCACGCGCAAGGAAGAACTCCTGGTCGAACCCGACATCCTCCGCAAGATGTACGTGCTCCGCCGCATCCTCAACCCGATGGGCACGGTCGACGCGATGGAATTCCTGATGGACAAGATCCGCCAGACCAAGACGAACAGCGATTTCTTCGAGTCGATGAATACCTAGCGAGTTCGAGGACAGTCGTGTCGCGAGTGTCCGCCTCCCCCACCAGCTGTCATCCCCGCGAAAGCGGGGTCCCATCTCCCCCAATTCGTACCTCTCTGTCGTCATCCCCGGGCTTGGCCCGGGGACCCAGCCGGACGCCCAGCGCACGTGGGCTGCGCAGTTGGGTGGCCCGGCCAAGCCCGGCCATGACGGTGGAGTGGGTAGCCGATGACAACCTCTGGCACCATCGTCGCCCTGAGCTCCGGCGCTCCTCCCTCCGGCGTCGCGGTCATCCGCATCAGCGGCCCCGACACCCGCGCGGCTCTGGAACATCTCTCTATTCTCTTGCCCGAGGCCCGGCGTCTCACCCTCGCCGACATCCGTCTCGATGGAGCCCTCATCGACACCGGTCTCGTCGCCTGGATGCCGGCGCCCCACTCCTTCACCGGCGAGGATACCGCCGAGCTCCAGGTGCACGGGTCGCCCGCCGTCGTTAGAACGCTGCTCCGCTCGATCTCGGCGCTGCCGGGTGTCCGCCTCGCCGAAGCGGGTGAGTTTACGCGCCGCGCCTTTCTCAATGGCAAGCTTGACCTGACCGAGGTCGAGGGCCTTGGCGATCTGATCGAGGCCGAGACCGAGACGCAGCGCGCCCAGGCCGTGGCGCGTCTCGCGCGGCGGGCTCTCGCGACAAGGTGGCCGCCTGGCGCGAGACGCTGCTCGATGCCCGCGCCGAGATCGAAGCGCGGCTCGATTTCTCCGACGAGAGCGACGTCTCGCGAGAATTGCCGCCGGCCGTAATCAGCTCGATCGGGACGCTGTCAGCCGACGTGGCCGCGGCGCTCGAGACGGTCGGTCGCGGCCGCATCGTGCGCGAAGGCTTTCGCGTCGCGCTGGCCGGCCCGCCGAATGTCGGCAAGTCGTCGCTGCTCAACGCGCTCAGCAAGTCCGATCTGGCGATCGTCTCCGACGAGCCGGGCACCACCCGCGACGTGCGCGAGGTGGCGCTCGATCTCGGCGGGCGGCTGGTGATCCTCGTCGACATGGCGGGGCTGCGCGATGCCTCGAGCCGCGCCGAAGCCGAGGGCGTGCGCCGGGCCGAGGCGGAGATCGCCCGCGCCGACCTGATCCTCTGGCTCATCGCGCCTGACGTGCCGCCGCTGGCGCCCCCGGTGCAGCGGTCGCTGTGGACGGTCGGGACCAAGTCAGACCTTGGCCCGGTCCCCGCGGAGCACGTACTGTCCGTCGCCACCGGCGCCGGCATTGCGGAGCTTCTGGAGGCCTTATCGACGTTCGTCGAGCTTGCATCCGGGAGCGGTCCCCCGGCCCTCGTGAGCCGCGAACGCGACCGCGCCGCGCTCGAGGCCGCACAGCTGGCGCTCGATCGCTTCCTCTCCGAAGGCGCCACCGACGAGATCGCCGCCGAGCATCTTCGGCAGGCGTCGCTGGCGCTCGAACGGCTGGTCGGCCGCATTGATACCGAGCAGGTCCTCGACCGGCTGTTCGCGAGCTTTTGCATCGGCAAGTGACCCGCCTGATCGGGTTCGAAATGCCGCTTTGAGCGAGCCCGCCTCGTCCTTCGACAGGCTCAGGATGAGGCTCACTTCGACAGGCTCGGGGGATGAGCCTAACAAGCTTCAGTTTGAGCAGCCTCACCAGCAGCCTCACCAGCAACCTCATTCCGCAGCCCTCATGGTGAGCTTGTCGAACCACGAGGGCGTGCCACGGGCTCGTCCTCTCGGTCTGCATTGAATCCGCCGCCCGCCTCCACTACACCCCGCCCATGAGCGATTTCGGCGTGATCATCGTGGGCGGCGGCCATGCCGGGTCCGAGGCGGCGGCCGCGTCGGCTCGGCTGGGCGTGCCGACCGCTCTCATCACCCATCGCTTCGCGACCATCGGCGAGATGAGTTGCAATCCGGCGATCGGCGGGCTCGGCAAGGGGCATCTCGTTCGCGAGATCGATGCGCTCGATGGGCTGATGGGTCGGGTGGCCGACGCTGCTGGGCATCCAGTTCCGGGTGCTGAACCGCCGCAAGGGGCCGGCGGTCCGTGGCCCGCGGGCGCAGGCCGACCGCAAGCTCTACAAGGCGGCGATGCAGGCCGCGCTCGGTGCGCAGCCCAACTTGACGATCATCGAGGGGGAGGTCGACGACCTCTTGGTCGAGGGCGGCAATATAACAGGAGTCATTCTGCTCGACGGCCGCCGTTTCAGTCACGCGATCCGTGGTCTTGACCACCGGCACTTCCTCCGCGGTCTGATCCATCGCGGCGAGGAGACGACGCCGGCCGGCCGGATCGGCGAAAAGCCGGTGCTCGGCTTGTCGCAGCGGCTCGAAGCGCTCGGGCTGCGGCTCGGGCGGCTGAAGACCGGCACCCCTGCCCGGCTGGACCGGAACTCGATTGATTTCTCCGGACTCGAGGAGCAGCCGGGCGACGACCCGCCCGAGCCGTTCTCGTCCTTGACGAGGGCGATCACGACGCCGCAGATCAGCTGTTATATCACCCGCACGACCGCCGAGACGCACCGGATCATCGCGGCGAACCTCCACCGCTCGGCGATGTATTCGGGTCGCATCCAGAGCCGCGGGCCGCGCTACTGTCCCTCGATCGAGGATAAGGTGGTGCGCTTCGCCGACCGCGACAGCCACCAGATTTTCCTCGAGCCCGAGGGCCTCGACGACCCGACGATCTATCCCAACGGGCTCTCCACCTCGCTTCCCGCCGAGGTGCAGGACGCGTTCCTCCGCACCCTGCCCGGCCTCGAAAACGTCCGCATCCTGCCGGCCCGGCTATGCCATCGAATACGACTACGTCGATCCGCGCGAGCTGAAGCCCAGCCTCGAACTGAAGCGCCTGCCCGGGCTTTATCTCGCCGGCCAGATCAACGGCACGACCGGTTATGAAGAGGCGGCCGCCCAGGGCCTGCTGGCGGGGGCCAATGCCGGGCTCGCGGCGCGGGGCGAAGCGCCGATCGTCCTCAGTCGGACCGAAGTCCTATCTCGGCGTGATGATCGATGATTTGGTGACGCGCGGCGTTGCCGAGCCCTATCGGATGTTCACCTCGCGGGCCGAGTTCCGGCTGCATTTGCGCAGCGACAACGCCGACCAGCGCCTGACGCCGCTCGGCATCAGCCGCGGGCTCGTCGGCGAGGTTCGTCAAGCGGCTTTCCGTACCAAGGTCAAGGCACTTGATCATGGCAGAACGCTGCTCCAGTCGCTGTCGGCGACGCCGAGCGCGGCACGCAAGGCGGGGATTGCCGTCAACGCCGATGGGCATCGCCGCAGCGCCTTCGATCTCCTGGCTTATCCCCAGGTCGGGCCGGCCGAGATCGTCGCGCTGTGGCCGCAGATCGGGGACATTGGAACGCCGATTCTGGAGCAGTTGGCGATCGACGCGCAGTATGCCGTCTACCTCGACCGTCAACAGGCCGACGTCGAGGCCATGCGGCGCGACGAGGGCGTGGCGCTGCCGGACTGGCTGGATTATGCCGCGATCCCGGGGCTGTCGAACGAGCTGCGCCAGAAGCTGGGGGCGCAGCGGCCGGCGACGCTGGCGCAGGCGCAGGCCATCGAGGGCATGACGCCGGCGGCGGCGCTGCTGATCCTGGCGCTGGTTCGCCGCGGCAGCCTGCGCAAGGCCGGATGACCGAACAGTCAGATCTGGAGGCCTTCGCGGCGCTGCTTCGGAAATGGAACGCGGTCCACAATCTCGTTTCACGTGAAACATTGGCCCAGCTCTGGCCGCGCCATATCGAGGACAGCCTGCAGCTCGCGCCCTTGCTGCGCGACTCGGACCTCCGCATTCTCGATATTGGAAGCGGCGGCGGCTTTCCGGCGATTCCCCTTGCGATTGCGACGCGCGGGCAGGGCAGGCATTTCGTCCTGCTCGAAGCCGTGCAGAAAAAGGCGACGTTTCTCCGCACCGTCATCCGCGAGCTTCAACTGCCAGCCGAGGTTCACGCGGTTCGCGCCGAGGCGTTTGATTCACGTGAAACAATCGATGTCGTCACCTCGCGGGCACTCGCCGATTTGCCCGATTTGCTGCGCCTTGGCGTCCGCTTTGTCGGGCCCAATACCCGCCTGCTGCTGCACAAAGGCCTGACATATCGTGAAGAAGCGTCACGGGCATCTCGGCTTTTCAACTTCGATATGGTAATCCATGCCTCGCGGACGGACGCCGCGGGCGTCATTCTTGAGATCAGCAATCTGCGTGCGAAATCAGCCGTCTAGGAGGCCAGTGTGACGCCGCGCATCATTACGCTCGCCAATCAGAAGGGCGGCGTCGGCAAGACCACCACGGCGATCAACCTCGCAACGGCGCTGGCCGCCATCGGCGAGCGCGTGCTGATTGTCGATCTCGACCCGCAGGGCAACGCCTCGACCGGGCTCGGAATCAGCCGGAATGACCGCGATGTGTCGTCCTTCGATCTGATCGTGGGGGAGGCGAGCGTCGCCCAGGCCGCCGTCGCCACGGGCGTGCCGAACGTCGCGATCGTGCCGTCGACCCTCGATCTGCTCGGGGCCGAATCGGCCCTCATCACCCAGCCGGACCGGGCCTTCCGGCTCCGCAACGCCTTCCGCGCGCTGCGCGATCTGGTGATCGACGACCGGCCGGTGAGCTACGTCCTCATCGATTGCCCGCCCTCGCTCAACCTGCTCACCATCAATGCGCTGGTTGCGGCGGACGCCGTGCTCGTCCCCATGCAGTGCGAATTCTTCGCGCTCGAAGGCTTGAGCCAACTGCTTCAAACCATTGAGCAAATCCGCACGACGCTCAATCCGCGCCTCTCCATCCAGGGCGTCGTCATGACCATGTTCGACAAGCGCAACTCGCTGAGCGAGCAGGTGCTGGCCGACGTCCGGCAGACCATGGGCAATCTGGTCTATGACACCGTGATTCCCCGCAATGTCCGGCTGAGCGAAGCGCCGTCCTATGGCAAGCCGGCGCTGCTCTACGATCTCAAATGCGCCGGCAGCCAAGCCTATCTGCGGCTTGCCACCGAAGTCATCCGCCGCGAGCGGCAGCTCGTTCCCGCATGAGGACGCCATGACCGACAAACCTTCTCGCCTGGGCCGCGGCCTCGCGTCGCTCATCGGCGACATGGCGCCCATCGAGGCACCGCGCGGCGCCGACAATTCCAACGCCGGCCCGCGCCGCATCCCGGTCGAGTTGCTGGTTGCCAACCGCGCCAACCCACGCCGCGATTTCGACGACGAGCAGCTGAGCGAGCTTACCGCCTCGATCAAGGAAAAGGGCGTGATGCAGCCGCTGCTGGTGCGCCCGGCGGGAGACGGCAAGAGCTTCGAGATCATCGCCGGCGAGCGCCGCTGGCGCGCCGCGCAGCGGGCCGGCCTCCACGACGTGCCCGTCGTCATCCGCGAGGTCGACGACAAGGAAGCGCTCGAGCTCGCGATCATCGAGAACGTGCAGCGCGTCGACCTCAATCCGCTCGAAGAAGCGCAGGGCTACGAGCAGCTGATCGAGCAATTCTCGTACACGCAGCAGGACCTGGCGCAGGTCATCGGCAAGTCGCGCTCGCACGTCGCCAACACCATGCGGCTCCTGAAGCTGCCGCGCGAGGTGAGGGAGCTCGTGAGCTCGGGCCAGCTCACCGCCGGCCACGCCCGCACGCTGATCACCGCCGAAGATCCGGCGGGGCTCGCGCAACAGATCATCGCCCGCGGGCTTTCCGTGCGCGAGGCCGAAGCCCTGGGCCAGCAGCGCGCCGCCGCGCCAAAGGGGACGGCGCCGACCCCCGAAGTTCGTGACGCCGACATCGTCGCGCTCGAGAAGCGGCTCAGCGATGCGACGGGGCTGCAGGTCCAGATCCATAACAAGCCCAAGAGCGAAGCCGGCCGCGTCGAAATCCGCTACCGCACGCTCGAACAGCTCGACGACATTCTGGCGCGGCTGGGGTAGAGCTACGTTCTAGAGCCGTTGGGGTTTGATGGGCGCGCGACCATGCGGTCGGGCCCGGACCTCGTGGTTCGACAAGCTCACCATGAGGTCCTCATTTCGTTCAGGTCCAGTAGCCCTCATGGTGAGCCTGTCGAACCACGAGGGCGTGGCATCACCCTCAGTGGTGCGCCGCCTGCTGCGCCAGGGCCAGCAGCGTGCGCCGGGTCAGCGTCTCGGCCTGCCCATAGTTCTTGCGCGTGTCGCCCGTGGCCTGATGCAGTCGATCGGCGGCGTGCGCGAGCGCAACATCGGTCCACAGCCGCAACTGCCGCTCGAGTGCAGCACGCCGAGAGAAATGCGGCTTCGGCCGTGCCGCGTCCAGCACCGCGCCGGGCGAGCTGCCGGCATCGACCGCCGCGCGCCAGCGGCGCAGCTGCGCGATGTGGAGCGAGACGCTCGCCAGCACCTGCTGCGGATTGACCGACGCGCTCAGGGCGCGGCTCAGCGCGCGATCGAGCGCTTCGGCGTGGCCGGCGCCCAAAGCATCTGCGACTTCGTCGAGCACCAGCGCGGCATTGTCGGCGCAGAGCGTCAGCACGTCGGCCCGCGTTAGAACCTTGTTCTCGGCAGCGAACAGCACGAGCTTTTCGAGCTCGCGGCGCGTCACCTCGCGGTCATTGCCGAGCTGGTCGCGCAGCGTCGTTGCGACATCGGGGTCGGCGCGGATGCCGGCGGTCTCGAGCGTTTCCCCGATCAGCCGCAGCAGCGTTTCGTCGCTGTCAGGATAACAGGGCAGGGCGCGCCCGTTGCGGGAAGCCTCGACCAAAGCGCGGAGCGCATCGCGCGGCGCAAGATTGCCGGCCTCGAGGATGACGATCGCGCCGGACGGATCGTCGCTGAGCTCGGCGAGTGGCACGGTCAGTGCCTTGCCGGCGCCACGCACGCGCACCACGCGCCGCTCGCCGAACAGCGAGGCGGTGCGCGCTTCGACCAGCAGTCGGCCGGGATCGCCGTCGAGCTCGCTGCCATCGAGCGTCACGAGCCCCATGTCGCCCGCGTCGCCGCCGGCATAGCCGCGAACCAACCGCTGGCCGGTCTCGCGAACGAGGCCCGCGTCCGGCCCATAGATGAGAATGATGCCGGCCTCGAGGTCGGGGCGCTTCACGAAGCGCTCGACCTCGTGCGCCTTGAGCGCGGTCATTTGCTCAGCGCGCCGAGCAGCGTCAGGCGGATGGTGTCGGCGAGCGAAAGCGCGGCGCGCTTGATGCGCATCGGCGCCTGCCGCGTCGTTGGCGAGGCCCTGCGAGTTGGTGGTGTAGTCGGCGGTCGCCGAGCGCATGCCGGAAAAGATCACCTTGCCGTTGACGTCGGTGAGCTTGATGTCGGCGGTCACCTCCATCTCCATCTGGAGATTGGGCAGCGCCGCCGCGGCCGTCGTGCTCTGCACCGTCGTGTCGCGCGAGAAGGATTGCGCGGTGATCTTCAGCGTCGGGGCGTTGCTCGTCGCCTTGCCGAGCTTCAGCGCCAGGTCCTCGTAGATCACCTGCTCGACGCGGCTGGTGGGCGCCGCGTAGATCAGCGCCACCTGCTGCTGCGTCACGCCGCCGGGTCCGTAGACCGGCCGGAAGCCCGAGCACGCGCCGAGGCTCACCGCCGTCGCCAGCGCCAGCGCAATCAGCGCCCGTGCGCGCGCCGCTAGACGACCACATTGACGATCCTGTCGGGCACGATGATGATTTTCCGCGGGGCCTTGCCGTCCAGCATGCGGGCAACCGCTTCGAGTGACAAGGCCTGTTTCTCGACCAGCTCCTGCGGCGCGCCCTTGGGCACGGTGATCTCGCCGCGGCGCTTGCCGTTGACCTGCACGGCCATCACCACGCTGTCGTCGACGAGCAGCGCCGGATCGACCGCCGGCCAGCCGGCATCGGCCACCATGCCGGACTTGCCCAGCATGCCCCAGCAGGTTTCGGCAAGGTGCGGCATCATCGGCGCGATCAGCTGGATCAGCGCTTCGACACCCTCGCGGAGTGCCGCCGCGCCATTGGGCGAGGGCGCGGATTCGAGCGCCGCCGCAAACTTGCCGAGCCCGTTGGTCAGCTCATAGATCTGCGCCACGGCGCTGTTGAAGCGCAGCGCCTTCGATGCTGTCGGCAACACCCTGAACGGTGCGATGGCTGAGCTTGCGGATCGCGTCGATCTCGCTGACCGCCATATCGCCACCGGCACCTGCCGCCAGTTCCAGCACATCGTGGACCAGCCGCCACACGCGCTGCTGGAAGCGGCTGGCGCCCTCGATGCCCGCCTCGGTCCACTGCACGTCGCGCTCCGGCGGGGAGTCCGACAGCATGAACCAGCGCGCGCAATCGGCGCCGTAGGTGCGCACGATCTCGTCGGGGTCGACGACGTTGCGCTTGGACTTGCTCATCTTTTCGATCGAGCCGATCTCGACCGGCGCGCCGGTTGCGGCCAGCGCCGCCTTGCGGCTGTCGCCCATGCCTTCGAGCACGACGTCGGCCGGCAGCACCCAGTCGCCTGCCGCGTCGCGATAGGTCTCGTGCACCACCATGCCCTGGGTGAAGAGGCCGCGGAACGGCTCGTCCATGTCGAGGTGGTCGGTCTTTCTCATCGCGCGGGTGAAAAAGCGCGAATAGAGCAGGTGCAAAATCGCGTGCTCGATGCCGCCGATATACTGGTCGACCGGCAGCCAGGAATTGGCGATCGCGGGCACCGTAGGCTCGTCGGCATGCGGCTCGGTGAAGCGCGCAAAATACCAGGACGAATCGACGAACGTGTCCATCGTGTCGGTCTCACGCCGGGCCGGCTCGCCGCAGATCGGGCAGGGCACGTTCTTCCAGGTCGGATGGTGGTCGAGTGGATTGCCCGGCTTGTCGAAGGTGACATCGTCCGGCAGCTTGACCGGTAAATCCTGGTCCGGAACGGGGACCACGCCATGCGTCGGGCAGTGGATTACCGGGATCGGGCAGCCCCAATAGCGCTGGCGCGAAATGCCCCAGTCGCGCAGCCGATAGTTGGTCTCGACCGTGCCCTGCGGACGGTTGTCGACCTGCCGTCCGGCGAAATACCGGGCGATCTCTTTCTTCGCGGCCTCGATCGGCAGGCCGTCGAGAAAGCCCGAGTGAAAGATCACGCCGGGCCCGACATAGGCGTCCTTGCCGATCGCGAACTCTTCCGGCTGGGTCTCGGGCGGCAGCACGACGGGGATGACGCTCAGCCCATATTTGCGGGCAAAGTCGAGGTCGCGCTGGTCGTGCGCCGGGCAGCCGAAGATCGCGCCCGCGCCGTACTCCATCAGCACGAAATTGGCGACATAGACCGGCAGCACCGCGCCGTCCCTGACCGGGTGCTTGACGAACAACCCAGTCGGAACGCCCTGCTTTTCGGCCTTTTCCAGCGTCTCGGTGGCCGTTCCCTGGCGATGCACCTCGTCGATGAAGGACTTGATCGCGGGGTTGGAGGCGCCGAGCTCGGTCGCCAGCGGATGGTCGGCCGAGAGCGCGATGAAGCTCGCGCCGAAGATGGTGTCGGGCCTCGTCGTGAACACCTCGATCGAGGTCGCGTCGGTCTTGCCGCCGGGCACCAGCTCGAACAGCAGCCGCAGGCCCTCGGACTTGCCGATCCAGTTGCGCTGCATGGTGCGCACCTTGTCCGGCCAGTCGGTCAGTCCGTCGAGCGCCTCGAGCAGGTCCTCGGAATAGTCCGAAATCTTCAGGAACCACTGCGTCAGCTCGCGCTGCTCGACGATCGCACCCGAGCGCCAGCCGCGCCCGTCGATCACCTGCTCGTTGGCGAGCACGGTCTCGTCGACCGGGTCCCAGTTGACCTTGGCGGACTTGCGCGTCACCAGCCCGGCCTTGAGGAAATCGAGGAACAGCTTTTGCTGGCGCTGGTAGTAGTCGACGTCGCAGGTGGCGAACTCGCGCGTCCAGTCAAAGCTCAGCCCCATCGACTTGAGCTGCTTTCGCATCGTGTCGATGTTGGCATAGGTCCAGGTCTTGGGGTGGCTGCCGGTTTGCTTGGCGGCGTTTTCCGCCGGCAAGCCGAAGGCGTCCCAGCCCATCGGATGGAGGACGTTGAGGCCCCGGGCGCGCTTGTAGCGGGCCAGCACGTCGCCCATCGAATAGTTGCGGACGTGGCCCATGTGGATGCGCCCCGAGGGGTAGGGGAACATCTCGAGCACGTAGTAGCGCTCGCGCGGATCGGCGTTGTCGACCACGAAGGACTTCTGGTCCTCCCAGGCTTTTTGCCAGCGCGGTTCCTCGACACGCGGGTTGTAGCGCTCGATCGGTTTGGTCACTTCGGATGGGCCCTGAAAGCCCCGCAGCGCATTGCCTTGGCGGGGGAAAATGAGTAGCGGACCATCACCAGAAAAGCCCAAACCGGTCAAGGCGAGGGGAGTTTCCGATGGACAATGCAGGCCAGCGGCTCGACCTGATCAAGGCGCGCATCGAGCGGGCCCGGCTGCGCTTCGGGCCACCGCCCGATGCGGTGACGCTCGTTGCGGTCTCCAAGACCTTCGACGCCGCTGCGATCGCGCCCTTCCTCGAGGCCGGCCAACGGGTCTTCGGCGAGAACCGCGTGCAGGAGGCGGCGGCCAAATGGCCCGGACTTCGGGCATCCTATGACGGCATAGAACTCCATCTCATCGGTCCGCTGCAGACCAATAAGGTGCGCGAGGCGGTCGAGCTGTTCGACGTCATCGAGACGCTCGATCGCGACAAGCTTGCCGCCGCGCTCAACGCCGAGATCGAAAAGCAGGGCCGTTCGCCGCGATTGCTGGTTCAGGTCAATATCGGGCTCGAGCCGCAAAAAGCCGGGATCGCGCCAGCCGACGCCGTCGCCTTCGTCCGCCGCTGCCGCGAGGTGCATGGGCTCGCGATCGATGGGCTGATGGCGATCCCGCCCGAAGGCGCGCCGCCGGGTCCGTATTTCGCAGCGCTCGCCATGCTCGGCCGCGAGGCCGGAACGGCGCTCCTGTCGATGGGCATGAGCGGCGATTTCGAGACCGCCATCGCCATGGGCGCGACGCATGTCAGGATCGGTTCGGCGCTGTTCGGCTCCCGAAGTTGAGCGTTGTGCTGGATTCGGCGGCCGGCGGCTGGTTAACTGGCTGGCGAAACTTTTGCCTGGTTCCCGTCGTTCCTCGGCCGTCACCAGCTTGTGACTGGCCGGTGTTTGCCTGCCGCTTTACCTGACCGCACTCAAGCCGAGGGTTCACGATGATCCGCCGCCGGATTTTCCTGGTCGATGACGACGCCGAACTCCGCAAGACGCTCATGGACCAGCTCGTCCACTATCGCGAGTTCGAGCTGATCGACGCCGGCACGGCGGGCGAAGCGCTGCGCAAGGTGCGCGACGCGCATGTCGACCTCATGATCCTCGATGTCGGCCTGCCCGACATGGACGGGCGCGAGGCGGTCAAGATCCTCCGCCGCGACGGCTTCAAGAGCCCGATCCTGCTGCTGACCGGTCACGACAGCGACGCCGACGAGATCCTCGGGCTTGAGGCTGGCGCCAACGACTACGTCACCAAGCCCTTCCGGTTTTCCGTGCTGCTGGCGCGCATCCGGGCGCAGCTCCGCCAGCACGACCAGAGCGAGGACGTGGTCTTCACCATCGGCCCCTACAGCTTCCAGCCCGCCGCCAAGCTGCTCGAATCGACGGATGGCGGGAAAGTCCGGCTGACGGACAAGGAAACCTCGATCCTCAAATATCTCTACCGCCAGGGTCCGAAGACCATCACCCGCGACGTGCTGCTCAAGGAAGTCTGGGGCTACAACAACCGGGTCACCACGCATACGCTCGAAACCCACATTTACCGGCTCCGCCAGAAGATCGAGCGCGACCCGTCAAATGCGCGGCTGCTGGTCACCGAAGAGGGTGGCTACCGCCTGGTGCCGTAGCTCAGCTCTTTGCCACGCCCTCGTGGTTCGACAGGCTCACCATGAGGGCTGCTGAACGTACCGGGCGCCGTCTGAGGACCTCATGGTGAGCTTGTCGAACCACGAGGCCCGGGCTCGCCGAGCCCTGTTTTCTCCCAGAATCCATGCTTTCGTAACGCTGCCGATGGCTCTATATGGGGGCCGGGCAGCGGCGGCTCGGCAGTGTGGTGGCCGCACGTTCGCACCGGAGACGCCCGCATCGTCTCCTGAACGTGCCCCAAGGATTGGACCCGGGGCGGAATGCAGCTCGACGACGCGACCACGATTCTCGCGCGCGCGGACTTTTTCGAGGTCTGCGATGCCGAGCAGCGTCGCATGCTTGCCTTCGCCAGCGAGCGGCTGAAGTGGAAACCGGGCAGCATCATCTACACCGCCGGCGACGTGCCGGAGGGCGCCCACATCCTCATTTCCGGCACCGTCGCGACCCATCAGGGCGGGCTCGAGGCCGATCCGTTCGTGATCTCGACGCCGGGCTCGGTGCTGGGGGCCGTGTCGCTGGTCATCGCCAAGCCGCGGCCGGTCACCATCAAGGCGGTCGACCAGGTCGAAACGCTGTTCGTGCCGCGCTCGGCCTTCATGAAGCTCGCCAACCAGGCGCCCGATCTCGCGGCCCGTGCCGCCGACCGCATCCGGCGCGAGCTGTCGGGCTATCTCGGCGCCATCGAAAAGGCCGGCCCCAAGATCGGCTCGAGCACAGGCCGGGCGGGCTAGGCGCTTATTTTCTCGAATGCCACCATGGACTGCCGCGGTTGGCGTCAGAAATGCACGATCACCGGCACATGGTCCGAGGGCTTCTTGCCCCACCCCCGCGCCGCCCTGACGATCTCGATGCCGGTCGAGCGCGCCGCGATGTCGTGCGTCGCCCAGATGTGGTCGAGCCGCCGGCCGCGATTGGAGATCTGCCAGTCACGGGCGCGATAGCTCCACCAGGAATAGACCTTCGTTCCATAAGGGATATGCCGGCGCACGAGATCGCTCCAGCCGTGATTGCCGGTGAGCAGGTCGTCGAGCGCCTGCGTTTCAACCGGCGTATGGCTCACCACCGAGAGCAGCTGCCTGTGGCTCCAGACGTCGTCGGGGTGCGGGGCGACATTGAAGTCGCCGCAGATGAGCTGCCCCTCTTTGAAGCTCGCCTCGCCGAACCAGGCCTTGAGCTCCTTCAAAAAATTGAGCTTGTGCCGGAATTTCGGGTTCACCTCAGGGTCCGGTTCGTCGCCGCCGGCGGGGATATAGAAATTGTGCACTGTCAGCGGGGCGCCATCGATTTCGAGCCGCGCCGAGATGTGCCGGCTGTCCTCAATCTCGCAGAAAACGCGGCTCGAAATGTCGCTCAGCGGGAGTTTCGAGACGATGGCGACGCCGTGGTAGCCCTTCTGGCCATGCACCGCGTGAAATGGATAGCCGGCCTTGGTGAACGCCGTCCGCGGGAACTGGTCATTGAGGCACTTGATCTCCTGCAGGCACAGCACGTCGACCGGATGGTGCTTCAGCACATCGAGGACGAGCGGCAGCCGGAGCCGGACCGAATTGATGTTCCAGGTGGCAAGGCTCAGCGGCATCGGCGATTCGCAGGGAGGTGGGCGGCATCATTGGCGGGACGCCGCCGACGGCACAAGGCTCAGCCGTTGCCCTGCACCTGATTGTAGTCGCCGATGTTGAGGTAAAAATACGTGGCGGGGATCGGCACGCCCTGCTGCACGTCGAACAGCGAGAAGGTGAGGCTGACGCCCGTCGGATCGGTCAACACCCACTGCACGAGATCGAGGCTGGTCTTGTCGAACACCAGCGCAATGCGCACCGTGCCGGCCGGCGTGTCGTCCTGCAGGCTCAGCGACACATAGTTGGCCGACTGCGCGATGGCGACGAGGCCGGCATTGAGCAGGTCGATCTTTTCTTCGAGGAACTGGCGCAGCGGCACCTTGTCCTGCGGATAGGCGTATTGGGTCTTTTCCTCGCGGTCGATGACGTAAAAGCCCTGCCCGATCGAAATGATCTCCTCGTGGCTCGGCGGGGCGTAGCGGAAGCGGATCTTGCCGGGCCGCTGGAGATAGAAGACGCCCTCGCTGCGCGCGCCGCGGGTGTCGACCTGGACGAACTTGCCGACTTCCGTGGTGATCGCGGTGTTGTGCGCCGAAATCTGGTTGACCAGGGTGATCTCGTCCGGGGTCAAGGCGCGTGGCGCGTCGGTCGGCTGCGCCGGCTGCGGGCCTGAGCCCATCAGGTCCTGGGGCGCCGGCGCATCGGAGGCCGAAGACGTGTCGTCCTGCGCGAGTGCGGGCAAAACCGGCAGCGCGGCGGCGACGGCGATCAGCGACAGCAGGGAACGGCGGCGCATGGGCATCCCGAAAGGTTCGACCTCACCTAAGCCTCGCCGACAATTGCGGCAAGAGCGCGAAGTGGGAACCGGGCGCCGATGGCCGTAAGCCTAGCGCCCCTGCGGCATTGCCCCGGGAAGCGCCGTGCCGAGCGCGACGGCGAGCTTCCGCACCACGGCCAGATCGACCTTGCCGTCCTGCGCCATGCCGATCAGCACGTAGAGCGCTTCGGCGGGCGTGCTCTGCTGCTTGTAGGGGCGCTCCTCGACGAGCGCGCCATAGATGTCGCACACGGTCATGATCCGGGTGGTGAGCGGGATTTGCGCGCCGCGCAGCCGGTCGGGGTAGCCGCTGCCGTCGAGAAACTCGTGGTGGTGCAGCACCGGGTCGATGATCTCGGCGCGAAGCTCGGTGTTCTTTTTGAGGTAATCGGCGCCGATCCTTGGATGCCTCTGCACCAGCGTGAACTCGGCGGCGGTCAGCTTGCCGGGCTTGTCCAGAATGGCGTTCGGGATTTCGGCCTTGCCGATATCGTGAAGGAGCGCTGCGACCGACAGATCGCTTTTGGCCTGTTCCGGCAGATCGGCCTGCTCGACAAATGCCACCACCGCACCGGTCACCAGCAGGCAATGCTGGAAGGTTCCCGCGTGATGCGCGCGCACCATGTCGAGCCAGTCGTGGAGGCCGGCTTGTCCGATGCCGGAGAACAGGTCCCGGCTCGCGCTCTCGGCCTGCTTGAGATTGAGCGGACCGCCGGTGCTGAGGGCGGTGAACGAGGCACTGATCAGCTGGTGCGCGGCCGCCATCGAGCCCCAGCCGGGGTGGCTCTCCGCGCGCGGACGGGGCGCTGGTTCGGGCAGGTGCGGCCCGAGCCCCAGCTCGACCAGCGCCAGCCGAATTCCCTCGGCATTGACCGGTCGCTTGATGATCGTCGAGGCGCCGAGGGCATTGGCCTGCGTCGCCTGGAGGTGGAGCGACGCGCCGCGATCGACGGCAAAGACCAGCGGCGGCCGGCGCTGCAGCCGACCGATGGCAGCGCGCAGCCGTTCCCGCGCGGCGGCGTCGGCAAGGTCGATGTCGACGATCACCACCGAGGCCTTTGCGAGCGCGTCGCCTGAAAGCGCATCGATGTCGAGCGTCCGGTGTCCGGCGCGGGCCACGTCGGCGGCCGGCGTCACGCGCGCGTCCGAGCCCACAAAGAGGAGGGCTGGAGCGTCGAGCGCGGCGGCGGGCTCGAGCGTCATCGGGCGTAGGAGCCGCCGAAAATCGCGGAGGTCATGCACTGCGCTCTGGTCATCGGCTCAGTAGGCGTCGCCACCCACCAGGATTTCGCGCTTGCCGGAGTGGTTGGCGGGCGAGATCACGCCCTCCTTCTCCATGCGCTCGATCAGGCTCGCGGCGCGGTTGTAGCCGATGGCGAGGCGGCGCTGCACGTAGGAGGTCGAGGCCTTCTTGTCCTGCAGCACGATGTTGACCGCCTTGTCGTAGAGGTCGTCGCCCGAGCCGCCGAATTCGCCCTCGCCGGTGGCGCTGTCGGGATCGAACTCGTCCTCCTCGGCGGTGATCGAATCGAGATAGTCGGGCGTGCCCTGGCTCTTTAAATGCTTGACCACGCTCTCGACTTCGCTGTCGGCGACGAAGGGGCCGTGGAGGCGGCGGATGCGGCCGCCGCCCGCCATGTAGAGCATGTCGCCATTGCCGAGCAGCTGTTCGGCGCCCTGCTCGCCGAGGATGGTCCGCGAGTTGATCTTGCTGGTCACCTGGAACGAGATTCTGGTCGGGAAATTCGCCTTGATCGTGCCGGTGATGACGTCGACCGACGGACGCTGCGTCGCCATGATGACGTGGATGCCGGCGGCACGTGCCATCTGCGCCAGGCGCTGCACGGCGCCTTCGATGTCCTTGCCGGCGACCATCATGAGATCGGCCATCTCGTCGATGACGACGACGATGAAGGGCAGCGGCTCGAGGTTGAACTCCTCGCTCTCATAGATCGCCTCGCCGGTCTCGCGATCGAAGCCGGTCTGCACGGTGCGGGTGATGGTCTCGCCCTTCTCGGCAGCCTCGCTGACGCGCGCGTTAAAACCGTCGATGTTGCGCACACCGATCTTGCTCATCTTGCGGTAGCGGTCCTCCATTTCCCGGACCGCCCACTTCAATGCGGTTACGGCCTTGGAGGGATCGGTCACCACCGGCGTCAGCAGATGCGGGATGCCGTCATAGATCGACAGCTCCAGCATCTTGGGGTCGATCATGATCATCCGGCATTCGGCCGGCGTCATCTGGTAGAGCAGCGACAAAATGAAGGTGTTGATGCCCACCGACTTGCCCGAGCCGGTGGTGCCGGCGATCAAGAGGTGCGGCATGCGTGCGAGGTCGGCGATGATCGGCTCGCCGCCGATGGTCTTGCCGAGGCAGATGGGCAGCTTGCCCTTCATCTTCTCGAAATCTTCGCTGGCGAGCATCTCGCGGAGATACACAGTCTCGCGGTTCTCGTTGGGCAGCTCGATGCCGATGGCGTTACGGCCGGGCACCACCGCGACGCGCGCCGAGATCGCGCTCATCGAGCGGGCGATGTCGTCGGCGAGCGAGATCACGCGGGACGACTTGATCCCCGGTGCGGGCTCGAGCTCATAGAGCGTCACCACGGGGCCGGGGCGGACGTTGATGATGTCGCCCTTGACGCCGAAATCTTCGAGCACGCCCTCGAGCCGGCGCGCCATGGCTTCGAGCCGCTCGGGCTTGTGCTCTTCGGACATGCCCTTGCGCTTGGCCTCGGAGAGGAGGCCCAGCGCCGGCAGCTCGAAGCCGTCGACCTCGAGCAGCGAGGCCTGGGCTTCGCGCGCGGCGCGCGATCCGGGAGCGGGTCGCTTGGCAGGCGCCGCGACGCGGGCGCGCGGACGGACCGCTTCGATCTCGGGCGCGTCGATGTCCTCGTCGGCCGGAGTGTCGTCGACGGCGTCGAAATAGCCCCGCTCGATCCGGATCGAAGGCTCGCGCCGCTCGCCGGTCACGCTTACGTCGGGCGCGTGGGAGAGCCGCGGCTCGCTGCCGTCCTGCTGCCAGCGGGCGGCCTCGGCGTCACGCCGGGCGGCCGCATCGGCGCGCGAGCGGGCCAGCGCCCGGCGGAGCGCGGCGTCGGCGGCAAAGAACAGGTGCACCGCCGCGCCGATGGCGACGTCGAGGATGCCCGAGCGCTCGGGCTCGTCATCGGCCTGCCCCTTGGCGCGCCCCTTGCCTTTGGCCTTGCCTGTCGCCGGGGCGGTGCCGAACTCGAAGCGGCCCGAGCCGATCGCCAGCCAGAACAGCGCCAGCGTCGGCGCGATGAGGATGATGGCAAAGAGCCAGGCCGTCACCGGCTGCGGGTGATCGCCGGTCACCGCCGCGGCGAGGTTGGCAAAGCCGGAACCGATCAGGCCGCCGAGGCCCGTCGGCAGCGGCCAGGTCCTGGGCGCCGGCAGGAACGCAAGGACGCCCGTCGCGAGGCCGCTGGCGCCGATCCAGGCGATGAAGCGAAGCCCCATATGCGCCGGGACGCGGCGGCGCAGCAGGCTCCACGACCAGAGCGCCAGCGGGATCAGCGCGAGAATGACGCCCAACCCGAGGATCTGGAAGCTCAGATCGGCGATCACCGCGCCGGGGAAGCCGAGCCAGTTGGAGGCCGGATGGCTGGTCGCATAGGACAGCGAGGGATCGTCCACCGACCAGGAGGCGAGCGCCGCCATCATCAGCGCCACGACGCCGAGCCCCGCCATGCCGATCAGGCGGACGGGAATCGAAATGGCGATGGCTGGCGCCGGAGTTTGGTCTTCGATCAGCGGACGGGCCGGCATCGCAACACTCAACACGTGGATGAGGCGCTGATCCTAGGGGCGCGTGGTTAATCCGAGGCTAACCATAGGCCCCATGGCCCAGAGAGGCCGGCGTCAGATTTCGCCCTCCGGATAGGCGCCGATCGAATGGATCGCGAGGTCGGCGCCGCGGCGCTGCTGCTCATCGGTCAAGCGGATGCCGACGAGGCGTTTCGCCAGCCGATAGACCAGCGTACCGGCGAGGAAGGCGTAGCCCGAGATCACCACCGAGCCGAGGATCTGAACGAGCGGCGACACGCCGCCCATGCCGCCCAGCTGGGTCAGCCCGAAGATGCCGGCCGCGATGCCGCCCCACAGCCCGCAAAGCCCGTGCAGCGGCCAGACGCCGAGTACGTCGTCGATCTTCAGCCGCTCCTGGGTAATGTGGAAGCCGCGCACGAAGATGACGCCCGCCGCGGCGCCGATGACCAGCGCGCCGATCGGATGGACGACGTCGGAGCCGGCGCAGATCGCGACCAGCCCCGCCAGCGCGCCATTGTGGACGAAGCCCGGGTCGGCGCGGCTGGCGATTGCGGCAGCGACGATCCCGCCCACCATGGCCATCAGCGAGTTGATGGCGACCAGCCCCGATACGGTCGCCAGCGACTGTGCCGACATCACGTTGAAGCCGAACCAGCCGATGCACAGCATCCAGGTGCCGAGCCCGAGCCAGGGGATCGAGGAGGGCGGGAACGGCCGGCCGTGCGGGCCGTAGCGGCCGTTGCGGGCGCCGAGCGCGAGCACCGCGGCGAGCGCCAGCCAGCCGCCGAGCGCGTGCACGACGATCGATCCGGCGAAGTCATGGAAGGGCGCACCCAGCGCGGATTTGAGCCAGGCCTGGATGCCCCAGTTGCCGTTCCAGACCACCCCTTCGCTCAGCGGATAGAGGATGCCGACGATGAGCGCGGCGATGGCGACCTGCGGCCAGAACTTCGCCCGCTCGGCGATGCCGCCCGAAATGATCGCCGGCACGGCGGCGGCGAAGGTCGCGAGAAAGAAGAAGCGGACCAGCCCGAAGCCCTGCCCGCCGCCGAGCGCCGTGAGGGTTGGCGCGCCGGTAAAAAAGCTCACGCCATAGGCGATCCAGTAGCCGACGACGAAATAGGCGAGGGTCGAGAAGGCAAAGTCGACGATGATCTTGACCATCGCATTCACTTGGTTCTTGCCACGCACGGTGCCCAGTTCGAGGAAGGCGAAGCCGCCATGCATCGAGAACACCAGGATGGCGCCGACCAATAGAAAGAACACGTCCTGTCCGATGACGGACTGGGTCATTGGAGTCTCCCACCAAAGGGCGCAGTTTGGCGCCGCTTCCCATGAACCGGCTCGCAACCGGTTATTCGCGCGGCAGAAGACTCAAGGATCGTGCCACCGGGGCGCCTCGGCGAAGCGCAGCAATATCAATGGATTGCCACGAAGGTCCCGGGCCCAGGTCGAGAGACCAGGCATTGTGCCTCAACAATAGGCACAGAACAGCCTGCGCCTGCACAGCGATTGTGCAGGCGGATCGAGGGGGGCCCGTCTGGCGAGGTCCGTTTCGATCGGGTGTGCAGCCCATGCGGTTTGCGAGTGGGAAGCCTCTGTGGCGGGCCAAGAGGAACACAGGCTGCACGCCGGATCGAACCGGGAGAGGGGGGACAGCCGCTGGGCTGTCCCCGGAGTTTGCCTGGCGCGAGCGGGAGGAGAGGGACCCGCGCCAGGAACGCTGAGAGTTACTCGGCGACGCTCTCGCCGTGCTGGCTGATGTCGAGGCCTTCCTCTTCGTCCTGTTCGGACGGACGGAGGCCAACCAGCAACTTGACCACCATCAGGATCACCCAGGTGATGACGGCGGTCCAAACGATGGTCACCGCGATGCCCTCGATCTGGATCAGCACCTGGCCCGGCTTGCCGAACCAGAGACCGGTGCCGAGCGGGTTGATCGCCGGATCGGCAAAGAAGCCCGTCAGCAGCGCCCCGATGATGCCGCCGATACCGTGCACGCCGAAGGCATCGAGCGAGTTGTCGTAGCCGAGCATCTTCTTGAGGTGCGCGGCCGCGTAGTAGCAGGCCGCACCGGCGACGATGCCGATGACGAAGGCGCCGATCGGATTGACGAAGCCCGAGGCGGGGGTGACGGCGACGAGGCCGGCCACCGCACCCGAGAGGATGCCGAGCACGCTCGGCTTCTTGACGACCATCCATTCGACGAACATCCAGGCGAGCGCCGCCGCGGCGGTGGCAACCTGCGTGTTCATCATGGCGGAGCCGGCAAGGCCGTTGGCAGCGAGCGCCGAACCGGCGTTGAAGCCGAACCAGCCGACCCACAGCAGCGCGGCGCCGATATAGGTCAGCGTCAGGTTATGCGGCGCCATGTTGGTGGTGCCGAAGCCTTTGCGCTTGCCGAGGACGAGGGCGCAGACGAGACCGGCAACACCGGCATTGATGTGCACCACGGTGCCGCCGGCGAAGTCGAGCACGCCAAGTCCGCCGAGGAAGCCGCCACCCCACACCCAGTGCGCGATCGGCACGTAGACGAAGAGCAGCCACAGCCCCATGAACAGCAGCAGCGCCGAGAACTTCAGGCGTTCGGCAAAGGCACCGCAGATCAGCGCCGGGGTGATGATCGCGAAGGTCATCTGGAAGGCGTTGAACACGTATTCCGGGATCGTGCCGGCCAGCGGGTTCACCGAGTTGCCGTTGATGCCGGCGAGGAAGAAGTGGGCGAACGAGCCGATGAAGGCGCCGGGATTGGCCGGGTCGTTGTTGGTGAAGGCGGCCGAGTAGCCGATGATGAACCACAGGATCGGTCACGATGCAGGTGATGGCAAAGCTCTGCATCACCGTGGCTAGAACGTTCTTCTTGCGGACCATGCCGGCGTAGAACAGGCCGAGGCCCGGGATGGTCATCATCAGGACCAGGGCCATCGAGGTCAGCATCCAGGCGGTATCGCCCGAATTGATCGGCGACGCCGCGGCAGCAGGTGCCGCTGCGGGAGCGGCGGCTGGCGCCGAAGCGCTGGCATCGGCCGCAGCCGAGACCGCCGAACTCACGGCGGACGAGGCGTCCTGGGCAAACGCCGGATGGACCGCTGCGAGCAGCGTCAGTCCCGCCAGTCCGGCCAACCCCAGCAAGGTTGTCTTTTGCAGTTTCATTTCGCTTGTCTCCTGAACCGGGGTGCTAGAGGGCCGCCGCGCCGGTTTCACCGGTGCGGATGCGGGTGACAGCCAGGAGATCGAGCACGAAGATCTTGCCGTCGCCGATGCGGCCCGTCTGGGCGCTCTCGCGGATGGCGGATACGATGCCGTCGGACTGGCTGTCCTCGACGGCGATCTCGATCTTGAGCTTGGGCAGGAAGTGCACCGCGTATTCCGTGCCGCGGTAGATTTCCGAATGGCCCTTCTGCCGGCCGTAGCCTTTGACTTCGGTCACGGTCATGCCGTGGACGTCGAGCGAGTTCAGCGCCTGACGCACCTCCTCAAGCCGCGATGGCTTGATGATTGCGATCACCAGTTTCATGGATGCCCCTTTCCCCTTGGCGTTGGTCTCCAATGGCGGAGAGACTCAAGAGCCGTGCCAAAGCTCGGGGCAGGTCGCCACGTCGATGAATTCGTTCACTGATTCCTAACGGCGGCGGCCACCGCGAAGCGCTGACCGGCCGACCGCACGAGACTTCTGCACGCAAATTGTGCAGAAGCGGCCGCGATGCGCATTATTTCATCGCTGGTCCGGGCAAATGACTCTTGCCTAGGCAAAGGGCCAGCGCGAGAAGGTCGGCATGCCCGACAGTCCAGCGCTTTATGACGTCATAATAGTTGGAGGCGGCCCGGTCGGCCTTGCCGCCGCGCTGGCGTTGACCCGCTTTCAGCGCGGCCTGCGGGTCGCCCTCGTCGATCGGCGGCCATTTGCCGTGCCGGACGACAAGCGCGCGTTCGCGCTTTCCGCCGGGGTCAGGCGCGTCCTCGATGCCCTCGGGCTGTGGTCGGCGCTCGCCGGCGAGGCCCAGCCGATTGCGGCCATGAAAATCACCGATTCGGGCCGGGGCGATCTCGCCCGGCCGGTGTTCCTGAGCTTTGCCGGCGATGTCGCGCCGGGCGAGCCCTACGCGCATATGGTGCCGAACCGCGTGTTGAGCGCGGCCCTGCTGGATGCGGTCCGCGAGCGGGCCGAGCTGGTCGCTCCGGCGGAGATCGCCGGCTATACCGCCGGGCCATCGACCGCGACGCTCTCGCTCAAAGACGGGCGCGTGCTGCGCGCACCGTTGATTGTCGCCGCCGACGGCGCGATGTCGGCGCTGCGCGAGATGGCCGGGATCGGGGTCGTCACCCACGATTACCGGCAGGCGGCGGTGGTCACCACCATCGCGCACGCTCTGCCGCACGAGGGCGTCGCCTTCGAGCACTTCCGGCCCGCCGGCCCGTTCGCGAGCCTGCCGCTCACCGGCAACCGCTCGTCGCTGGTCTGGACGGAATCACCCGCCGAAGCCGCGCGGCTCAAGGCGCTGTCGCCTGAAGCGGCGGCGCTCGAGATCGAGGCCGCGATGGGGTCGGCGCTCGGGAACGTCACCGTCGAGGAGGGGCTGCAGAGCTTCCCGCTGCGGCTCCAGATCGCCCGGGACTTTATTGCCCCGCGCCTCGCCCTGATCGGGGACGCTGCACACGTCATCCATCCGCTGGCCGGCCAGGGGCTCAATCTGGGTTTTGCCGACGTCGCGGCGCTGAGCGAGACCGTCATCGAAGCGCTGCGCCTCGGCCGCGACCCGGGCGCCGCCGATGTGCTCGCGGGCTATCAGCGCTGGCGTCGGCTCGATACCGCGTTGATGGCGGCCGTGACCGACAATCTCAACCGGCTGTTTTCCAACGACGCGGCACCGGTGCGGGCGCTGCGCGATATCGGCCTCGGCGTCGTCGACCGCGCCCCGCGCCTCAAATCGGCGCTGATCGCCCGCGCCGCCGGGCTCAACCATGACGGCCCGCGGCTCCTGCGTGGAATGCCGATCTAGCTGGCGCGGCGCATCGTCACACCGCCGGCGGGAACTGCACCTTCATTTCGTCGGGCTCGACCGTGCGCGCCTCGTCGAGCACCAGCATCGGCACGCCGGCGCGGATCGGGAAGGCGAGGTGGGCCGCGACGGAGATCAGCTCGGTCCGGTCGGCGCTCAGCACGAGGCGCGTCTTGGTCAGCGGGCAGACCAGCATTTCGAGGGTCTTGATATCGACCTCGAAGCGGTGCCGCGACGGCTCGTCTACAGGCTCTGCACTCAATTGAGCGACGTGGCGCCGCCGCCCTTGGCCATCTCGACTTCGGCGAGCGCGATCAGCGTTTCGGCGCGGGCACTGAGCGTCGTCGCTTCGAGCATCACCTGCTTTTCCCGCGCGCCATAGGGCGAGACCATGCAGGCGAAATTGACGAGATCGGCGGTGCCGGTCTTGTTGATCTCGTCCCAGTTGAGCTCGAAATTGGCGAACGCGGCATAGTCCTTCATCATCTTGAGGAACCGCGGCCGGTCGACCTCCTCCTCGCCGAAAGCGCGGGAGAAGTCGGCGGCAAAGCGCGAAGCATCGATCACCGCCTGGCGGAACGGGGTCATCACGGTGAGCTCGGTCACCAGCTCGAAGCGGCAAAGGCCTTCGAGGATGATGAAGTAGCGGCCGTCGCCATTTTCTTCCCAATGGGTCAGCCGGCCGACGGTGCCGATTTTCTGGAGCGGCGCTCTACCGCGCGGACTCTCCTCGGACGTGTCCTCGGGCTGGATCAATCCGATCAGCCGATTGCCGGCGAGCGCGCCATCGATCATCTCGATGTAGCGCGGCTCGAAGATATTGAGCGGCCGGTGCGAATAGGGCAGCAGCAGCGCCCCCGAGAGCGGCAGCACGGGCACGTGCGCTGGCAGGTCGGCGATCGATTCGGGGCGTTTCAGCATCACGAAAACAGCAGCGAGGAAAGCAGCCGCCGTCCCTTCAGCGTCGCCGGGTCCTTGGCGCCCCAGGCCTCGAAAAACTCGAGCAGCTTCTTGCGCGCGCCGTCCTCGTTCCAGGTGCGGTCGCGCTTCATCAGCGTCACCAGCTGTTCGGCTGCCTCGACGCGCTTGCCTTCGGCATTGAGGGCGAGCGCAAGGTCGAAGCGCGCCTGATGGTCGTCGGGAGACTTCTCGACTTTCCGCGCCAGGTCGCCGGTGCCGCCGAGCGCGGCGGCTTCGGTCAAAAGCTTGAGCTCGGCGAGCAGCGAGGTGTACTCGGCGCCCTTGCGCGCGGCTTCGGGGATGGTGTCGGCCACCGCCTGCGCCTGCTGCGGCTCGCCGGCCTTCAAATAGACGCGGGCCATGCCGAGCAGCGCCTCGACATTGTCGGGCTGGTGCTGCAGCACCATGCCAAACACCTGCGCGGCGGTGTTGAGGTCACCGGTGGTGAGCGCTTCCTTGGCCGCGGTGAGGGCGGCCTTGATCTCTTCTTCCATCGAGCCGGCGGCGGGCTGGCCGGGCCCGGCGGCGGCGATCACCTTGTCGGCGAACTTGCGCACTTCGCTTTCGGGATAGGCGCCGATGAAGGCATCGACCGGCCGGCCGCCGGCGAAGGCGAAGACGGCAGGGATCGACTGCACGCCGAGCTGGCCGGCGATCGATGGATTTTCGTCGATGTTGATCTTGACCAGCCGGATCTTGCCGGCCTTCTCGTTCACCACCTTTTCGATGGTGGGCGAAAGCGTCCGGCACGGCCCGCACCAGGGCGCCCAGAAATCGACCAGCACCGGGGCCTCCTTCGAGGCGTCGATCACGTCGGCCTTGAAGGCACGGTCGGACGACTCCTTGACCAGGCCGACAGGGGGAGCGGCTTTCGTGGCGGGCGAGATGTTGACGTTCACGGCGACGATCCTTCGCGGCTCTTTACCCTATGGCGCGCTTGCTTCGGCAGCAGCCGGTGGCGGGACGTTTTAGGGTTGCAACGGGTTTATCGATTGGGCATATAGGCCCGCGTCGCGGCAATGCCAAGATTTGCCGGCTTTTCGCGGCTTGGAGTGCGGGTGTAGCTCAGGGGTAGAGCATAACCTTGCCAAGGTTAGGGTCGAGGGTTCGAATCCCTTCGCCCGCTCCAAATCTCAGACATCGGAAACGCCGAGACAACGGGCCATTTGGCTCGTTTTCTCGTTTGGCGACGGGCGGTCCAGAGGCTCGGGTTGAAGTCTCCGGTTCCATTCTGGTTCCGAAGGGCAGTTCGCACTAGTTGTGGATGTCCTTAAATAGTGCAGTCGAATAAGGCCATCGAGGACGGCGTTAGCGACCCCGAACTTGTAGGGTCTTCTCCCATTCGGCGATTCAGGTCCACTATTGCAGGCGAATGCGAAGCCTTCGCTCTACGCGAGTAGACGAAGGCCAAAAAGGCAACCGACGGCACGAGTTTGCTGCCTATTCGACGTTTTCTCCCTGCTGGATCGACGACGCATCCACGATCTTCGGCAGGTTTTCCGCCAGCGCCAACACCGTGGATGCTGCACCGCGGGCGGCAGCCCGACGGAAGTCGTCGAGGTACTCGCCGATGCCGTCATCATTCTCCCTGTCGGCATGCATGGTCTTTATGGCGTGCTCGGCACCGAGAAGCAGGATCCGCATGCCCAGGATGTACTTCTCGGTGACGACGT
Organism: uncultured Alphaproteobacteria bacterium; assembly: GCA_963848625.1. Classification (GTDB taxonomy): domain Bacteria; phylum Pseudomonadota; class Alphaproteobacteria; order Rhizobiales; family Devosiaceae; genus Devosia_A. The sequence goes on along the minus strand of CAWKEC010000004.1, from coordinate 155,292 downwards.
CGCGGGCCACACCGCTGAGACCCTTGCGGTACTCGGTGATAGGCGTTGTCGTAGTTGATCAAATAGACGCTTTCGGCGCCGAGATCAGTGATCGTACTCGCCGTCGTTCTCGTCGAAGCCGTCCCCATCGCGCGCTATCGTAGCCGGGGATTTCCCGACCGTCTTGGGTTAGCAGACGGCATTTCGGCAAGCCGTGCGTCGGTGCGTCCTCGCCCTTGCCCGGCTTGTTGTCGCCTGCGCTGGCGTTCTTCGCCAGCTTCGGTCTCTTAACGCCGTTCGGGGCGTGCATCCCTCGATCTCCTCGACCACCCTAACTCGCACCGCCTCCAACTCTACCGGGGCTGGCAAAGCATCATCTTGCATGGCGATCCGGAACAAGAAGGTACCCGGATGCATCCGGATCGGCCATCGCCCACGATCACCACAAAGTGCCACTCGATCTCGAACGGTCGCTTCGGTCACTACGATACGACCCAGAATCGCGGCATATCGCTGCGCGAGGCGGCGATCCTGCAGTCATTCCCGGCGGAGTACATGTTCTATCCGACCGACCAGATCGAGCCTATCGCGAGGATGATTGGCAACGCCGTGCCCCCCCAAGTTGGCACGCTATTCGCGGCTACTTGGTCAACAGCGTCGACGGCGATCGCTTGCGCTGAGACTGGCGCCGATGGACATCTTCACAGCCGAGAAGCGCAGCGAGTCATGTCGCAAATCGGCGGCGGAGACGACGCAAAGCCCGGAGAAGGTAGTCCGACGTCTCTGCACGGCGAGGCCTGCGCTACAGGCTCCACGACAACCAGCTTCCAGGCAAGCCATCTAACGTTTCCATCTACCGCCACGTCGTAGTCTTTATCCCCAACGGCTGCTTCTGGCGCACGGACACTACTGCAAACGCGGCTTGTTCGCCGGGGAGCCGGACGGCCTTCTGGTCCAAGAAAATTGGTGCCACCCGGGCGCGCCATGCTCGTACCGCGGCCGCATTGCAGGTGTTGGGTTGGCAGGTGTTGACTATCTGGCAATGCCAGACATCTCCGAGGAGACACATCGGTAGCCTGTACGCCAAGATCAAGGCCATACGGTAGATGGCTTCTTCACTACAGATCGTTCCATCGCTGACCGGTACTCGGCTCTATTCCTGCATCGTTCGTTTCAGGTGCCGGTCGTAGAGCTGCACTCAAAATGAGGGGAAAGCAGCGCAGGTCAAAACCTTCAATCTCGGTGCTAGATGCGGTCGGGCACAACGCCGGCGGCGCGCAGCCTGGGCGCGATCTTTTTCATCTCTACTCGAACTCCGTTACCCCACCGCTGGGCCTAGGCCAAGCTCTTCGCAAAATTCCTTGCCCGAGACGCCCCCAAGCTCGTCAGCATCATACTTGATGACCTGCAGGTGCAGTTCGGCGACATAGCCGTTTCGCGGCGGCACTTGCGATCGCGCTCTTTATCTTCGCAAAATCCCCATCAAGTCATCGAGGTCATCCTTCGTGTCTCTGCTGCATAATGCTTAATGCATTTGACTGCGCAAGAAAAGGGGGCGCCCTAAAGGGCGCCCCCGGTGAAATGCTTGAACTTACTCGGCTGCCTCGGCCAGCTTAAACGGCTGCGGCAGCGAGCGGGTCTCACTCTCGGTCAGAGGAATGCCCAAGCTTCGCCTTGATGTAGGCCTTGGTCGCCGCACGAGCCTGACGGTTCGAGACCACCGAGTTCGCCGATACTGCAGACGTTTTCCCAGTCCGGATTCTTCTTGGACCAGTCGATCTCCTCGAGCGTAGCCAGTCGTTCGCGCCAGTTCGCCACCCTTCATCAGCTCCTGGCCCAGGCCGCCGAGCGCACGCAGCACCGTCGAGTGCGAGGAGATCTTCTCCTGCGCGCAGTTCGAGGGCCATCTTCTGGCCTTTGAACACCTCGTCCAGTCCGGCATGTGCTTCGCGACGGTGTTCCAGCTACTCGACCAGGAGTGCCGGTATTGTCCTCCATGTCGCTTCTTCTCGCGACCTCTTCAGCAGTTCGACGCTTGGCGTCGTAGAGCGCGGCCAGCGTGAACAGCTTGGTCGACTTCACGCTCAGGACGATATTCGTCCTTGTCGGTCAGCTCCTTGAAAACCGGCACCTTCTCGATCATCGCAGCGTCGCTGCGGACAAGCTCGTCGCGCTTGTCGTAGAGGATGTCGAGCGACTTCGACGTCTTCTGAACGAAGCGGTTCAGGTCCGAGAACATCTGCTGGACGCGGTCCGGTGCTCTCATCAGGGAAAGCAGCAGTACCGCGATCGTGTTCTTCGCGATCGGTACGCCATTATCCAGCGCACGGACGATAGCTTTGGCCAACTACCCGAAGGCTACGCTGCGCCTTCTGCGCCGGCGTCGCCTTTAGCCTCAGGGGCACCACCTCTGCCCGCGGGCGCAAACGGCGGAGACACCGGGTCGGGCACGACCCACTCGCATCGACCATGCTCAGAGTGAACATCGCGGACACTGCAGGCGCGACGGCAGGTGCTCGAGCCTGAAGTCGTATCCGAGGGTCGCGACACCGACGTTTCAACATCGACAATCACCGTCTCGGGACAGGGTCTGCTCACTTTGAGCCCGCCGCGGTCGCGCCGGCAGTGTAGCCGTGCGATCCAGCCGCCTCTCCAAGCTCGATCGAGCTCGGCCCAATGCCAGACGGGCGGCTCCCACGCTCGCGCGCCGCACCGCCCGTCCTCGGCGAGGCCGCACGGCTTCTTGCCGGAAAGGGCGATTTTTCGCGCCAGATCGCCCACCGAGATATTGGCGCCGAAGCGCTTCGCCAGTGCCTGCACGTTCAAGTCGGGAGCATCGCGCTTGCAACGGGCACATTCGACCCGAAGCACCGGCAGCTCGTCGCGCAGCGGCGTCTCAATCGGGATCAGCCGATAACCCAACGGGCGTTTTCTCCGCTTGCGGATGTTCCCTTTCGTTCTAAGCCTCTCGGACCCTGAAAATCTAGTATTGACGGAGTGGCAACGGCACCTTGCAGCGCCTCATCGATGCGCCGACAGACCACCTCAATAGGCCCCCTGCCGGAGCCAAAGGAGCCGGCCGAAGCTCCCTCATCGTCGTTTGGGCCTTCGACAAGAACGACGAGGGCGACATGGTGCCGGCATGGGACCCGCGCGACAGGCCGGACGAGCGTCGGGCAATCGCCGCAGCAAAACTGGCGGCAGCCACGCATATGACAGCCATTGCCTGGAAACGCACCGTGCGGCCCGACCGCGGAGAGTTCGGCGAGCCTGAGATTTTGTTTCAGGTACCGGCCGGTGCCCGACCTAGACTGAGCCGATGTGCAATCTCTATTCGATCGTCAGCAATCGCGAAGCCATCCGAAGAATTGCGCAGGCGTTCAACGACAGCATCGGCAATCTGCCCGAGCTGCCGGGCGTCTACCCCGACTACTTTGCTCCGATCGTCCGGATGAACTCTCGGGGGAACGGGAGATCGTCCTCGCGCGATGGGGACTGCCGTCGCTCAAGGACCAGCCGACCGAAAAGCCAAACAGAGGGACCACGAACGTCCGCCATCCCTGGTTCGAGGACTGGAAGGGGTATCTCGGTGTTGAACACCGGTGTCTTGTGCCGCTCACACGATTTGCCGAACCCTGCAAACTCGACGACGGCTCAAGCGGAAATGCCTGGTTCGCGCTGAGCAAGGCCGAGCCGCTCACGTTCTTTGCTGGGCTCTTCACGCAGTGGCACCGGCACCCGCCGCAAGGACGAAGGGCCGATGCGGTCATCTGATCTTTCGCCTTCTTCACCACCGCGCCCAACGACGTCGTCGGGGCCGTCCATCCGAAGGCGATGCCTGTCATTCTCAAAACCGGCGAGGAGCAAGCGGCCTGGCTGACGGCGCCGTGGAGTGAAGCCCGCCGACTGCAAAAGCCGCTGGCCGACGGCGAGCTCGAGATCGTGCACCGCACCGCGCTCAAATACCTGCCGGGCGTTGAGGGGATACCCAGCGGCGATCCGCTGCGGATGTCATCATCTCAGAAGAGCTGAGCTTGATGTGTCTAAATCTGGACGAGCATTTGGGGTTCAGGTCACACTTGTCTGACGATAGGGAAATCTTCGGGCCCTACGAAATTCGAGCTACTCCTTTTCCACTCAGCTCACGCTGGTTTCCTCGACCCACTGGGAGTGATTCATGAAGGCCATCGGGTATGCTGTGTCTGGTCCTATCGACCGCCCTGACGCGCTGATCCATCGAGAGCTTCCCGAGCCGGTCGCGGCTGGGCGCGACCTTCTCGTGCGGGTCGAAGCCGTCTCCGTCAACCCGGTCGACACGAAGGTGCGACGCAACGATGCGCCGGCCGGCGGTTTCCGTGTGCTGGGCTATGACGCCGCGGGAACGGTGGAGGCAGTTGGCGAGGAGGCGAGCCTGTTCAAACGCGGCGATCGCGTGTGGTACGCTGGTTCTGATCCTGCGGCCCGGTTCCAATGCCGAGCTGCAGTTGGTCGACGAGCGCATTGTCGGGCCGGCCCCGAGGACCGTTTCGGCATCGGATGCAGCGGCGCTACCACTTACCGCGCTAACGGCATGGGAAATGCTGTTCGAACGCTTGCGCGTAAATCGCGCGGTCGCGGCGGGGAACCGATCGATCGTCATCGTCGGTGGTGCCGGTGGCGTCGGCTCGATTGCGATCCAGATTGCGAAACGGGTGGCAGGTATGACGGTTGTCGCTACTGCATCGCGGCCTGAGTACGATGGACTGGTGCCGTCCCTTGGCGCCGATCATGTCGTCGATCACTCGAAGTCTCTGGCGGCCGAGGTGAAGGCCCTGGGTATCGGCGCTCCGGGGTTCGTGTTCGCAACGACCGAAACCGAGCGCCATTTCGACGAGATCGTTGAGCTCATCGCACCGCAAGGACGGTTTGGCGTCATCAGCGGTGTCGGTCGAAGCGAAATCGGCAAGCTCTCGGGCAAGTCCATCACGCTCTGCTTCGAGCTGATGTTCACCCGGCCAATCTTCGCCCCGCCCGATATGGAAGAGCAGCACCGTATACTTGCGGAGGTCTCGCGGCTGGTCGACGACGGCGTGCTTCGGACAACACGCCATGATGATTTCGGCAGGATCACGGCTGCGAACCTCGCGCGGGCTCATGCGCATGTCGAGTTCGGGCCGAGCAATCGGGAAGGCCGTGCTCGAAGGCTTTTGAGTATGAGCACCTTCGGTCGTGGGAACCGGCACGCCTACATGGCCCCCGATTTCTACAGGTCGAAGTCGCCCAACGAGGCTACGAAGGCGACATACTAGGGTGGCGTTTCACAAAATCTCAAGCCAGCCTTGACCAAGTCGTGAAAAAGGCCCGTTCTTGAGGGGAGCTCGCCTAGCTCTTCCCACCGACGGGCTTGAGCCTGGTGGTTCGCAGCGACGGATCGGCATCGCGGGAGAAACGTCCATGAGCAACACTCGGCCCGTCGTCCTCGCCGTCGATGTCGGCGGCTCCCACGTCAAGGTCATGAGCAGTGGCGGGAGCGAGGAGCATAGGGTTGTTTCAGGGGCATCAATGGACGCTGCCGCCATGGCCGACGCCGTCGAGAAGCTGGCGGTCGGCCTTGACTATGATGTCATCGCGATAGGCTATCCCGGACCCGTGGTTCACCACCGTATCCTGGCCGACCCCCACAACCTCGCGCCGGGTTGGGTCGGCTTCGATTTCGCCAAGCGCTTCGGCAAACCGACGCGCGTCGTCAACGATGCACTCATGCAGGCCCTTGGAAGTTACGAGGACGGCCGGATGTTGTTTCTTGGCCTCGGAACTGGGCTTGGAGCGGCGATGATCGTCGACAATGTTGCCCAGCCAATGGAACTTGCTCATTTGCCATACCGCAAGGGCCTCACCTATGAGGACTATCTCGGCGAGGCGGGCCTAAAGAAACGCGGCCATAAGAAATGGGAAAAGGCGGTCTTTGACGCCGTAGCGCAGCTCAAGGCAGCGCTCGAACCGGACTATGTTGTTGTAGGTGGGGGGAACGCTCCTTTCCTAAGTATCCTGCCGCCCAACGTAAGGCTCGGCGACAACGCCAACGCTTTCAAAGGCGGCTTTGCACTCTGGCTCAATCCGCAGTTTCAGGTGTGAAAACCCAGTGTACTGGTTACGGCGTTTTAGGCTCGGTCGACTCCATCGTTCAAGGCCGCCCGGCGTGTGGCACCTCGACCCGCGCGCTGTAGACGCGACCGGTTGGCTTGCTGACGTCGACGGTGCCCGTCCACTCGTTGGCGATCATATAGAGCGTACAACCATCGACCCCACCGAGCATCACCGCAAAGCACATGCGATCGAGGACGAATTGTCGCAGCACCTCGCCGCCTTCCCGGAGGCGCATGACCACGGGGCCCGCTCAGGTCCAGATGCAACCCTCGGCATCACTACAGATACCGTCATGTCCCTGCCGACCGATGTTGGCCCAGAGCCGCTGGTTGTGGAGCGAACCATCGTCGGCGATGTCGAACGCTGTGAGGTTGCCGGTAAACGACTCCGCGCACACCAAGGTTTTTCCGCCATCGAGGATGGTCATGCCGTTGGGGAAGGCGAGGCCATCGGCGACCTTGCGCGCCTTGCCCTCCGCCGTGACCAGGGCGATGAAGCCGGGCTGGAACATGCCGCCTGGGAAGTCGAAGTTGACGTTGTTGACATAGATGTGGCCCGCAGGATGCACGGTGATCTCGTTGCAGCCGCGGGTCGAGAGCTGCGACAGATCGGCGAAGCGCGAGAAGCTGCCAGAGGGTCCGCGTACCTTAAGGTCGTTGTCGGCAGCATGCACCAGAAGCATGCGGCCATCGGGCAGCCAATCGAACGAAAACGGGAGCGAGGCGACCTCGGCTTCGACCTTGTGGTTCCCAGCACCGTCGAGCGTATAGAGCTTCTGCCCGACCCAGTCAGCGAACCAGAGCTTGCCGTCATGCCAGCGTGGGCATTCACCGAGCAGAATGCCATCCATGAGCTGGGTTGGCTGAACTGAGGCTCCGGGCATGTTCAATCTCCGAGAAGTGACCGAAACAATGTCGCGCCGCCCATGCGCATTTCGACAGATGCACCAAGATATTTCAGCCGGCGGCGGCATTAGTCGGCGCTCTTCTCGTGTGATGTCCAGCCGCATCGCCCTCAAATAACTGCCGGGCGTCGAGGGTATTCCGAAGCCGCGATCCACTGCGGATGCCATCATCGAACCCACCCGAACGCGAGGAAGGGTTGGGCCGGGAGGCTGACGGTGTAGGCGTCAAGCCGGCGACCGGCGCCTACATCTCACTAGCTCGCGGTGCCGCGAGCCGCTCCGATGCAGTTTACCTGGGCAGATCGCGTTTCATAAAGGCCGTAAAGGCGTCTTTGAAATCCGCATGCCATCGCGACAGCGCCGGGCGGCCGAGGATGATGTCCATCGCATTCCAGTAGATGCGCTTATGGTCGATCGCCTGCAGCGGTCTCGCCGTCGGGGCAGAGGATGAAGAAGTCATCTCGCGCGATCGACGTCGGACATGAAGTCGATGACCTGTTCGGGCAGCCACGCACCCGGCCGATGCTCTGCGTCGCCCGTCGTCGTCCAGCCGGGAATCGAGCAGATGCGCCGTCACCGAACTTCCAGGTCGCTCCCGCAGATCGCGCGCGAGGTTCTGCGTGTAGGCGTTCACGGCGGCCTTGCTGGTGTTGTAGGCCGGGTTCCCGGTGCGGATTGGTTAGGCCCTTGCTTTGAGCCAGTGTTGACGATCACCGCCGGCCGAGCGGCAGCGAGCATCTTGGGCAAGAAACGCCTGCACGCCGTTCACGATGCCCAGGACGTTGACGGCGAACAATCGTTGCCAGTTTTCGATCGGGTCGAGGATGCCACCTGCCCCACCGGCAACAAACGCTGCCGCGTTGTTCATGAGCAATGTCGGCGCGGCCGAATTTTGTCTCAACCTCGGCGGCCAAACGCGGTCATCGCGTCCATCGAAGCAACATCGACGACCCGCGCGATGCACGTTCGCTTCACCGACCACCGCCAGCCAACTCAGATGTGTGGTCGCATCAAGCTTGGTTGCGTTCACGTCGACCAGGACGACCTTCATTCCTGTCGGCCGCAGCGCGACGTGCCCGCAGCTCGACCAATGCCGCTGGCGCCACCGGTGATGACGGCCACGCCATCCTTGCTGAATGCTTGAGGCATTTCATTCTCCGTCCAACGGTGGTTGGCTTGACCAGCATATATGGAAACGCCGAAGTCAGCCGATCAAGCGATATCCACAACCTCGACGAAGGGCGTCCGCAGGATACGCCGGCGCGCACATTTGCGTCTGATGTGCTGGCGGCGCTCCATGACAAAGACCCTAACGTTCGGTCGGCGATGCTCAACGCCTTACCTAGCGTGGGACCCAAGCCAAAGCTGTTTGCTGTGATCAAATCGCTGCTCGCAGACCCCAGCCCGATGATCCAAGATGACCTCGCCTACCTGCTGACAGAGACCACCAACTTCGATGCGGCAGCGCGGCTCACCGCAGGTGACTGAATCTGGCTCCAGCCCGTGCGCGGCCAGCTCTTGGTGAGAAGACCCGTGCGGCAGTGCGGCTCAAATTACATTCGCGACTGCCACAATCTTTTGTCTCCGAGAGCCTGACTACCCTGTTAGGCGATCCCGACGAAAAAGTAAGCGACGCAGCTTTGAAGGCGGCTGGTGAACTCGGGACAATTGGGCTAACGCACTGCAGGAGGTGCTGGAGGCCCAAATGCGGGGGCATTTTTGCGTTCGTCGTTTGTAACACGCTACAGACCTTCCGTCGCACAACGAATCTGCTTCTTCCCGATATACAAGTTAAGCCGCCGACTTCTTGCTGGCAATTACATTCTGTTGCGCGCTCGCAGCCAGCACAATAGCGATCCGCGACAACGATGTCTTCATGGGGATTTAGCGTCCGAAACGCAACTTGCGTGAGCTGCCATCCAGCCCTCTCCCCGTCGCAATCGCTCTCTCCATCCAATCTATATTTTTCCGCGCTCATCGCCAAACACGCAGTTTCCTTGAACCTATTTGGAGACGCGCTGGAAGAGATTGCCATACAGGCCTCGCTCCTGCCGCGCGCCATTTCCGGCGCCTGCCACTTTCCGTGGCCGCCTCCGCCGTGTCGTCCAAAGAGCCATCCCATCGCCCTTCTCGTCCTTTCAATGCTACTCTGGGAGGCGTCTATCGTATCGTGCACGCGCTTCACATGTCAGCAGACTACACTATAACTTTTCGCATTCCGCAATTGTCCTCCTCGCTCGCCTTGAGCGTATCAGCGCACACACCCATAGCCAGCACAGTGACACAACCGAGATTCGCAGCCTACATTATGTCGTTCAGCTGTTTCTAAGTCCGCCGGTATTTTCAATAATTGCTTTTGCAATAGCGCCAAAACCAATCGCAACTGCTGAAACGCCGTTCTTCCCTATTTTAAAACGCAAAAGCCTGCCATACGTAGCAACACGCCCTTAGCAAGCGCGCGCATATACCCTATCTATACCTTCAGCGCACATGCGTAACTAACCGCAAACTACCCAGCGCTCACCCAGCACCTACTTATTTGTCAACGCAGAATATAGCAGGCGTTGGTGTCAGAGTCCAGTTAAAGTTATCCGTGCCTAGCAGCTATTCAAACGCTTCGCCTTTCAAGCGTTAACCAAATAGCTCTTACCATCGTGCCGCCGCTTCTCGTTTACATCCTTGTCATCGCGTCCATTCTTCGCCAACAATAGTGCTCAGAGTGTGTCGTGTTCCTTCCACTCGTCCTGCCGTCTATCATCTATGTTAAGTAATCGCGCAGCCGCTATTGCACGCAACAAACTACTTCAAAAGTTTCGCTGACATCGCTTTCTGCTATCACAATCTACTTGCACTCATCGCCCTCACTATATTGCTAAGCCCTTTAGCCCCTTGCACAGCACCTGCACGCATATCCAACTATTGCTACCCATCCAAATTTTATCGCGCACTCGCTACCTCTTCACTTCCAAATTAACCCTACACAAAAATACGCAACATGCTCCAACCCCCACTACTAACATCACCCACCCCCCATTACACCATCCTTGGTTGCCATCGGGTTCCAGCTTGGCCCGTTCCAGCGTGTCCCCCGAGTTTCATCCTGGTTCCATGGAGTATAAATCGCGTTGGGCCTTTCGAGCGTCAGAATTCCCGAACCGCCGCGCATTACGGCCGATCAGATTGAATTGTAAGTGACTGCAGCGACAACGAGATTTCGCCGTTGCCAAGGTTAGGGTCGAGGGTTCGAATCCCTTCGCCCGCTCCAAAATCTCAAAGCTGACGGTTGATTGATGCCGCAACGAAGCGGCGTGATCTGGCTTTGGGGCCGGCTCAGCAGCCTTTGCTCAAATCAAAGGCATGGCTCGGGTCCAAATCCAAATCGCTCAGCTGTGCGATCTGGTTGCTCAGGCACTGGATGGCGGCCGAGTCGGCGATGAAGCGGTTGTCGAGTTGCGGGGCCGGGCTCGCTCGCGTCGCCGGTCGGCAGGCCACCGCGATCCGGGCAATCGGCGAGGTCGACCACGACGATCGCGGCGCCCGCCTGCAGGGCCTTCATCTCTTCGGCCGCCTTGTGCACGAAGCAGTCGGCGAGGCCGGCGTCGAGCCGCACCACGGCGGTGCAGGCGCTGCACAGCGCAAAGGCCTGACCTGGTGCGACGAGCGCGGCCAGGCCGATGACGACAGCGAGGGCGGTGCGGGTGCGAGGCATGGCGTCCTTCCGCTCACCCATCAGCCACGCCGCCTCGGCAATTTCAAGGCCGCGGCACGGCGAGGTCGTGGATTAGGGCGCGGGACGCGTGCGTTAGCACTCCGAGGGTCGATCCGGACCACATCGGGTTTACGGGCGCACCGGCCTTGTCTTTCCGGCGTACGGATTTGTTGCTAACGTCCGTAGATATTTGGAGGCATATTTTTGGCTAGTTCTCGTCCCCGGATCGGGGGGCGGACGGTTCGGGTGGAGGACGTGGCGCGTGAAGCGCAGGTCTCCCCGATCACCGTTTCGCGCGCCCTCCGAACGCCTGAAAAGGTCAAGACCGACACGCGTGCGCGCGTGCTCGAAGCGGTGGCACGCACCGGCTACGTCGTCGATTTCGATCGCCTCGAGCCTCCGCTCGGGACGCTCGATGATCGTCACGGTGTTCGTCGCGAGCCTCGAGAATCCGCATTTTGCGGCGGCCATGCAGGGCGCGCTCGATGCGTTCGATGGCAGCCGCTACCATCTGATGTTCGCCCAGACCGGCCATTCCGAGCAGCTCAGTCCCGACGTGATCGAGACCATGCTGCCGTTCCGGCCGGCGGCAGTGATGTTTACCGGCGTCGTGCGCCGCGAGGATACGCGGGCGGCGCTCAGGCAGCTTGGCGTGCCGGTGGTCGAGATGTGGGGCGACCAGCCCGATCCCATCGACATGCTGGTGGGCGAATCCGGCTCTGCGGGCGGCCGGTTGATGGGCGCGCATTTCGGCGAGCAGGGGTTCCGGCAGATCGCCTATGCCGGCTATGTCGGGGAGCGCGGCAATGCGCGGCTCGACGGTTTCCGCGACGGGCTCAAGGCCTACGGGCGCGACGTCAGCCTGGTGGTGCCGCGCGAAGGCCCCAGCACGTTCTCGGCGGGAATGGCGGCGTTCGAAGACATCCAGAACCAGATGCCCGATTGCGATGCAGTCTTTTTTAGCTCGGACCTGCTGGCGGCAGGGGCGGTGGTCGCCGCGCGGCAATTGGGGATCGATGTTCCGGGACGCACGGCGCTCGCCGGCTATGGCGATCTCGACTATTCGTCGCAAATGCACCCGGCGCTCACCACCATTCGCGTGGGCGACTACGAGATCGGCCGGCGCGCCGGCGAAATGCTCCGCGCGCGGGTCGAGGGGGCGACGCTCGAAAGCCGTACCGTGCAGATGCCCCTGAGGCTTATTGTGCGCGCCAGCACCATGCGGCGACGCCCGGATTGAGCGCGATTTCCGTTCTCAACTCGGGGCCCGATGCGCTATGGATCACGCGCACACCGATTTGAGGCAATCATGACTTCGCAAGGCAATGGCGGCGCGCCCGGAAAGAGGCTGCGGTCCCGCGCTTGGTTCGACAATCCCGACAATCCGGACATGACGGCGCTCTACCTCGAGCGCTACCTCAATTTCGGCTTGAGCCGGGAAGAACTGCAGTCGGGCAAGCCGATCATCGGCATCGCCCAGACCGGCTCCGACCTCAGCCCCTGCAACCGCCATCACATCGTCCTCGCGCAGCGCGTGCGCGAAGGCATTCGCGAGGCGGGCGGCATCGCCATCGAATTCCCGGTGCACCCGATCCAGGAGACGGGCAAGCGCCCGACCGCCGGGCTCGATCGGAACCTTGCCTATCTCGGCCTCGTCGAGATCCTCTACGGCTATCCGCTCGACGGCGTGGTCCTCACCATCGGCTGCGACAAGACCACTCCCGCCATGCTGATGGGGGCAGCCACGGTCAACATGCCGGCGATCGCGCTGTCGGTCGGCCCGATGCTCAACGGCTATTTCAAGGGCGAGCGCACCGGCTCGGGCACCATCGTGTGGAAGGCGCGCCAGATGATGGCGGCCGGCGAGATCGACTACAAAGGCTTCGTCGACCTCGTGGCCTCCTCGGCGCCCTCGACCGGCTATTGCAACACCATGGGCACGGCCTCGACGATGAACTCGCTGGCCGAAGCGCTCGGCATGGAGCTGCCGGGCGGCGCCGCGATCCCCGCGCCCTATCGCGACCGGCAGGAGAACGCCTACCGCACCGGTCTCAGGATCGTCGACATGGTCAAGGAGGACCTGAAGCCCTCCGACATCCTGACCAAGGACAATTTCGTCAACGCCATCGTCGTCAATTCGGCGATCGGCGGCTCGACCAACGCGCCGATCCACATCCAGGCGATCGCCCGGCATATCGGGGTCGAGCTCTCGATCGACGATTTCCAGACCTACGGCCACAAGGTGCCGCTGCTGGTCAATCTGCAGCCGGCCGGCGAGTACCTCGGCGAGGACTATTACCACGCGGGCGGCGTGCCGGCGGTGGTCAACGAACTGATGACGCAGGGCCTGATCCGCGAGACCGCGCCGACCGTCAACGGCAAGACCATCGGCGAGAACTGCCGCAACACGCCGATCCAGGACACCAAGGTCATCCGCAAGTTCGCCAATCCGCTGAAGACCGATGCGGGCTTCCTCGTCCTGCGCGGCAACCTCTTCGACAATGCGATCATGAAGACCTCGGTGATCTGCCCCGAATTCTTCGACCGCTACCTCAACGATCCGGCGCATCCGAACATGTTCGAGGGCAAGGCCGTCGTGTTCGACGGACCCGAGGACTACCACCACCGGATCGACGATCCGGCGCTCGGCATCGACGAGTACACCATGCTGTTCATGCGCGGCGCCGGTCCGATCGGCTATCCGGGCTCGGCGGAGGTGGTCAACATGCGGCCGCCCGACTACCTCATCAAGAAGGGCATCCACGCGCTGCCCTGCATCGGCGACGGGCGGCAGTCGGGTACGTCGGGCTCGCCCTCGATCCTCAATGCCTCGCCGGAAGCAGCGGCGGGCGGCAACCTCGCGATCCTCAGGACCGGCGACCGGGTGCGGATCGACCTCAACAAGGGTCATGCCGACATCCTCATCTCCGATGAGGAGATCGCCAAGCGGCGCGAGGCGCTCGCCAAGGATGGCGGCTACCACTATCCCAAGAACCAGACGCCGTGGCAGGAGATCCAGCGCGGCATCGTCGACCAGCTCGGCGCCGGGGCGGTGCTGAAGCCGGCGGTCAAATACCAGAAGCTGGCGCAGACCGCCGGCATTCCGCGGGACAATCACTGACGCGAGGGCGCGATGCCGGACATCCTCGTCTATTGCAAGGGACGCGCCGCCGAGAGCTTCCCCTCGGGGTCGATGCTCGTGCGCGAAGGCGCCGACGACCGCAAGCTCTTCGTGTTGATCGAAGGGCAGGTCGAGATCCTGCGCAAGGATATGCAGGTGAGCTACGTCGAGGAGCCCGGCTCGCTGTTCGGCGAGATGAGCTGCCTGCTCGACATGCCCTACACCGCAACCGTCAAGGCGCTCAGCGACGTCAAGGCCTACGTGATCGACGATCCGATCGCGTTCCTGTCGAGCAAGCCCGAGATTGCCCTCGAGGTGGCCTCGCTCCTCGCCCGCCGGCTCTATTACACGACGACCTACCTGGTCGACCTGCAACAGCAGGCGGCCGGCCGGCGCGAGGACCTCGACCTCGTCGACACGATCCTCGCCCAGCTCACGCACAACCAGGACGACGCCAAGCCCGCTGCTCCCACGAAGGGCAAGTCCAAGCGCTAGCGCGTCTAACGGTTCTGCCTGTCCGATTCCGTCCAACCACAAGCGCGCTGGGCGACGGCTCAGCCGAAGCCGGCGACCCGGATCACCGCATAGATCATGGCGGCGTAGGTCAGCTGGTGCAGCAGCTGGTCGAGGCCGTGCAACGCCCAGTAGCGGGCGGCATCCTTGTCGATATCGACGCCCCGCGAATAGTGGATCTTGGCGTAGTCGAGCACGTAGTGGACGACGCATTCGGCCACAAACAGCGCGGCCACGAGCCAGAGCGGGGTGCCGAACAGCACCAGCACGATGGCCGAAAAAGCCCCGTGGATCGCGGCGTGCGCGTAACCGCCGGGCTTGCGCCACATCGCCCTTGCCGCCGAGCAGCCAGGCCGGGCTGCAGCAGATAGTCGGCAATGAAATGCTTGATCTCGAGGCCGAGCAGCAGGCCGAAGAATAGCGCCGTCATCCGTGTCTCTCCGGCCCCCCAGCCGAAGCCGCGACGCTGAGCGACGCCCCGGATCGCAACCGCTTGCCGGAAGCAAGTCTTGCCGGAACGCGGGAGTCACACGCAAGCGGGTCATTTGTCAGTGACAACGTTTGACGCTAGGGTCCTCTTACCAACCAGTTAATTTGTGCATCTGGCGGGCGCGTCAGCCCGCTTCCCGGGGGTAAAATCGAATGCGTAGATGCATGCTGAGCGCGATCGCCGCGCTGTTTGTTTTCGCGCTGCCGAGCCTCGCCATGGCGTCGGCGGGAACCGCGCAGGGCGTCGATCCCGCGGCCGACTGCCGTCAGCGGCGCGCAGACCCGAACGCTGATCGTCGGCGCCGACATCAACATCGGCGACGTCATCAAGACCGGCGCCAAGGGCCAGGTCGAAATCCTCTTTGCCGACAACACCAAGCTCGTGGTCGGGCCGAACTCGAACCTCGAAATCCAGGACTATCTGATCCGCGCCAATGGCTCGGCCGGCAAGTTCGCGGTCGACATGCTCGCGGGCACGTTCCGGTTCGTCACCGGCACGGCGCCGAAATCGGACTACGTCATCAACACTCCGACCGGCACGATCGGCGTGCGTGGAACGGGGTTCGACGTGTTCGTCGACGCCAACGGCGTTGCGCATATCATGATGTACGAGGGCGAGACGCAGCTGTGCGACAAGCACGCGAAAGCCTGCCAGCAGCTCGCCGATCTCTGCCAGGTCGGGCAGATCGATTCGAGCGCCGCGACGGTGGTGGGCAATCTCAACACGCTGACGGGCGCGCAGCGGAGTGCGCTGCGCACGCTGTTCGCCTACTCGCTCGACGAGTCCTCGCTCGACCGTCAGTTCCGGCTGCCGGATGCTTATGACTGCACGCACAAGCCGCCGGATGCGGGCGCTCCGTCATCGCTGGGGACAGGCGGCGATGGGGGCGTACCCGTTCGGCAATCGGGCTACGAGTGGCACCCCTGTTGCCACCCGTGCTGCCGCCCCCCTTGCCACGAGGTTTCGGGCTGACCCGAAGCCATGACCCGCAGCGGAGGCTGATCCGCGGCGCATGTTCAACCGGCGCCTTTTGCCGACGCTCCTCGGCCTCCTCATCGTCCTGGCGCTGATCGCGCTCAGGATCGCCGATCCCTATCCGCTGCAGGTCGCGCGCGACACGGCGTTCGATACCTTCCAGCGCATCAAGCCGCGCACCGGACCCGCCGGGCCGGTACGCGTCGTCGATATCGACGAGGCCTCGCTCAAGACGCTCGGGCAATGGCCGTGGCCGCGCGACCGCATCGCGCTGCTCACCGACCGGCTGACGCAACTGGGCGCGGTCGGCCATCGGCTTCGACGTGCTGTTTCCCGAGCCCGACCGGATGTCGCCGGCGATGATCGCGGCGCTGGTGCCGGGAGTCGATGCGTCAAAATTCCCAGACAATGATGCGACCTTTGCCGCCTCGCTCGCCAAGGCCCCGGCGGTGCTCGGTTTCTCGCAGTCGGCCGGGGCCGCGCCGATGGCGGGCGAAGCCAAGACCGGCTTTGCGATTTCGGGCAGCGATCCGACGCCGTCGCTGCCGCAGCTGACTGGCGCGGCGGTGCCGCTCGATCGGCTCCGCGACGCCGCGCCGGGGCTCGGCAGCCTCAGCCTCGAGGCGGTGGAGTCGGGGACCGCGGTGCGCCGCCTGCCGCTGCTCTGGGCCGCGGGCGCGCAGCTTTATCCGACCCTCTCGGTCGAGACGCTCCGCCTCGCGATGGGCCAGACCACCATCGTGGTGCTCGGGCGACACCAGCGGCGCCCACACCATGGACTCGATCCGGCTCGGCCCGTTCACCATCCCGACGACTGCCGGGGGCGACCTCTGGCTGTACTATCGAACGCCCGATCCAAAGCTCTACGTCTCGGCCGCCGACGTACTGGGTGACAACTGGCAGGCGCTGGCGCCGCAAATCCAGGGCGAGATCGTCCTGATCGGCACGTCGGCGAGCGGCTTGCTCGACCTGCACCAGACGGCGCTCGGCGACATCGTGCCGGGCGTCTCGATCCATGCCGAGGCCATCGACCAGATCTTTTTGGGCAACAACAACGTGCCGGGGCAGTTCCTCAGCCGCGCCGACTGGGTGCAGGGGCTCGAGCTCGTGGCCTTCCTCATTGCCGGGGTGCTGCTGGTCGGTGTCGTGCTCCGGCTCGGGCCGCTCGCCGGGTTGTTCGTCGGCGGCGGGCTGGTCGCAACGATCGCCGGCGGCGCGTGGGTGCTGTTTTCGAGCTACGGCATCCTCGTCGATCCGAGCTTTCCGGTGGCCGGCGCGACGCTGGTTTATGGAGCGATGGTCTACTTCCAGTTCTCGATTTCCGACCGCGGCCGCCGCGAGGTGCGCCGGGCGTTCGGCTACTACGTCGCGCCGGAGCTCTTGGCCGAGATCGAGAAGAATTCCGGCAAGTTCGAGCTCGGCGGCGAGCTCAAGGAAATCACCGTGATGTTCTCCGACATGCGCGGCTTTACGAGCTTTACCGAAAAGCACACGCCGCACGAAACGCTGGCGACGCTCAACACGCTGTTCGGCGCGCTCGGCAAGCAGATCATGGACCGCTTCGGCACCATTGATAAGTTCATCGGCGATGCGATCATGGCGTTCTGGAATGCGCCGGTCGATGTGCCGAACCACGCGCGCAAGGCGGCGCTCTCGGCCATCGCGATGCGCGAGACGCTCGAGGAGCTCAATACGCAGCGGGCCTTCGGCGACTACGGCCTCGCCATCGGCGTCGGGCTCGCGACCGGCGTAGCGCTGGTCGGCAATATGGGGCTCGAGACGCGCTTCGACTATTCGACCATCGGGGATCCGGTCAACGTCGCCTCGCGGGTCGAGAGCGAGTCCAAGGCGGTCGGCTTCGATATCGTCGCGGCCGAGCCGACGGCGATCACGACGCCCGAGCTCGCGTGGCTCGAGGCGGGCTCGGTGCATCTCAAGGGCAAGGAGCACCGGCTCAAGATCTATATCCTCGTCGGCGGCGACGAGCTTGCCAAGAGCGCCGGGTTCATGGCGCTCGCCGAGGCGCATGCGCGAGCTGCTGGCGGCGCTTCGCCATCACAAGGGAATCGACGAGCTGGCCCGCTGCGCGGCGCTCGCGGCCGAGGTGTCACCGCGGCTCGCGCATTTCTACGAGCTGATCCCCGGCCGCAGCGCCGATTTCGGATCGCGCGCATAGGCGTCGCGCATCTCTTCGATGTCGGCGAGCGCAGCGTCGAATGCGCTCCAGTCGTCGTGCTCGGCGATCGGCGCCCAGAGCGCCTCCATCTCCTCGATCAGCATGGTGCGCGGCGCACTCCGCGCAAAATACGGATGGTCGAGATTGAGATCGGAGGCGCGCTTCGTATTGCCGCAAAGGCCCAGCGGATCGGGGCGAAGGCTTCCGTCCGGTAGGCGTCGGCGCAGGGGCTTTCGGCGGCGCGCGCCTCGCTCAGCAGGCCGCCGCGCCAGTCGAACCAGAAGCGCTCATAGGGGATCTGCGACTCGTTGAGAAAGGCGAAGATCGCAACCACCAGCTCCGCGTCGGTTTCGGCGCCGCGCGAGACGAGGCCGAGGCGCCGGAGCACCGCGGCCCACATCGATTGCCGGAACGACGGCCAGAAGCGGTTGAGCGCGGCCTCGATCGCCGCGTGCTCGCCCAATGGCAGCAGGCACTCGGCAAGGCGCGTCAGGTTCCACAGCAGGGCCTCGGGCTGGCGGCTGAACGCATACAGACCCGTCTGGTCGAAATAGGCCGCGGTGAACACCGGATCGTAGGTCGGGGCGAACCGCCAGGGCCCGTAATCGAAGCTCTCGCCGGTGATGTTGATGTTGTCGGAGTTGAGCACGCCGTGGACAAAGCCCGCCGCGATCCAGTCCGCTCCCGTCGCCGCGACGCGCTCGGTGGTCAGCCGCAGCAGCGTTTCGGCGGGCGAATTGCCGCCGTCGGTGCCGAAATAGGTGATGAGCGAATAGTCGAGCAGTCGCTTGAGGCTCGCCGTATCGCCGAGATGGCTCAGGCGCTGGAAGCTGCCGATGCGGATGTGGCTGTGGCTCAGCCGCACCAAGCACGCCGGCGCGGGTGGGCGAGGGCTCGTCATGGCGCTCGAGCTCCTCGCCGGTCTCGATGAGGCTGAGGCTCTTGGATGTATCGACGCCGAGCGCCTCGAGCATCGACGTCGCCAGCACCTCGCGCACGCCGCCCTTGAGCGTCAGCCGGCCGTCGCCGCTGCGCGACCACGGCGTGCGGCCGGAGCCCTTGGTGCCGAGGTCGAGCAGCCGCCCGCGATCGTCGTGGAGCTGCGCGAAGAGGAAGCCGCGGCCGTCGCCGAGGTCGGGATTGTAGGTCTGGAACTGGTGGCCGTGATAGCGCAGTGCCAGTGGCGCCCCGAGGCTGCCGGGGATCGGGATGAAGCGGCCGAAATGCTCCAGCCATTCGGCCTCGCTCCAGCCCGTCAAGGCCCACCGACGCGGCGGCGCGCTGGTTGCGATAGCGCAACGTGAGCTCCGGGAACCGCGCCGGTTCGACCGGATCGTAGAAGTCGGCCGCCGAGCGCGAGGTGCGAGGTCGAGGGGCGAACAATCACTTTGAGCGAGACTCACGGTCGGGTCCTTCCCCTGTGCATGGCACGGGGGAAGGTGGCGCCGGAGGCGTCGGAAGGGGGCGGCCGCTTGCGCCGGGTGCGCGTGGCCGCCCCTCCACCATGCTTCGCATCGGTCCCCCTCCGCTTCGCGAGGGGAGGAACGCGACTGCAGGCGTCAAAGCGGGGCAGCTCACTTTCTAAACACCCCCACCATTTCCACATGCATCGACCAGGCGAACTGATCGACCGGGGTCACGCGTTCGAGCCGATAGCCGCCGGCGACCAGGATCGCGGCGTCGCGGGCAAAGGTCTTCGGCTCGCAGGACACCGCGACGACGGTCGCGCACCTTCGATTTCGCCAGCTCGCGCGCCTGCGCCTCCGCGCCGGCGCGGGGCGGATCGAGCACCACCGCGTCAAACCCCTTGAGTTCGACCGGCACCAGCGGCTCGCGGAACAGGTCGCGCGCCGCCGCCATCACCGGCTTCAGCCCCTGCGTATGGTGCACCGCCTGGGTCAGCGCAGCGATGGCCGCCGCGATCGGAATCGAACGCGCTCACCTTCGCCCGTTCGGCCAATCGCAGGGTGAACGGGCCGAGCCCGCAGAACAGATCCGCGACCGACTTCGCCGGGCCGACGGCCTCGAGCACCAGCCGCGCCAGCTCGGCTTCGGCCATCGCGGTCGCCTGGAGAAAACTCGCGATCGGCAGCTCGACCATGGCCTTGCCCATGCGCAGCGCCGGCGGCCGCGCCTCGATGACCACTTCGCCATTGATCGACAGCCGCGCCAGGTCGGAGCGCTGCGCGAGGAGGGTCAACTTTTCGGGCTTGATCCGGCGCTCGGTCTTCGACCGCGACATCGAGCCCGGTCGCCGTCGCGGTCAGCGCGACGTCGCAGTCGCCGACCGTCGCCGCGATGGCGCGAGTCAGCGTCACGGCGCGCTGTGCGAGGGCCGGCACCAGGATCGGGCATTTGGCGATGTCGAGCAGGTCGTGGCTGCGCGCCTGCATATAGCCGACGACGGGCCCGCGGGCGTGGAGCGTTGCGCGGCGCCGGCCATCGCCATGCGCCTCGATCGGCGCCGCGACGGCCGCCGTCACGTGCGCGTTGCGCAGCGCGCTTTCGACCAGCTCCTGCTTCAGCGCGAGATAGGAGGCCGGGCCGTAATGCTGCAGCGTGCAGCCGCCGCAGGTGCCGAAATACGGACAGAACGGGGTGGCGCGGTCCTCGGGCTCAGCCGGCATCCGGCCGCGACACGTATTCGAGGAGGCTCGCGAGCGAGACGAAGGGGATGCCGGCGCGCTCGCTCAATCCGGCCGCGCAGGTCGAGACGGTCGATATTCCAATATCGCAACCCGCTGGAATATCGTTCTTGACGAAGCGCGTCGCCCACTGGTTGAGCTCCGGCGTGAACAGGCCCTTGTCGCCGGCAAAGCCGCAGCAACTGACGGTTTCGAGCGGCGCGACGGTTTCGGCGCAGGCGGCGGCAAGTCTGCGTGATCGCCGCCTGCTCGTTCATGCGCTGCGCCGAGCAGTTCTGGTGCACCGCGACCGCGGGCAGCTTGCGCAGGATGGTGAGTTTCGGGAGCACCTCGGCCAGCAGGAATTCCGCGCTGTCGGCGACGGTGATCGCGTCTGCGTGATGGGCCTTCAGATGCTTGGCGCAGGTCGAGGCATCGGTCAGGACGCGGGCGTTTTCCGGCGCCAGCTTGTCGACCAGCTTCCGGCCGACGCGGGCCGCCTCCTCCGGAAAGCCCTTCGACAGGAAGGGCTGGCCGCAACACTGGCCAGCGAGGCCATCGGGCACCACCACGTCGAAGCCGGCGCGTTCGAGCAGCGCGAGCATCGCATCGGTCGCGGGCTTCAGGTCGTAGGCCGTCTCGGCCGCGCCGAACATGCGCGTCGGGCAGGCGGGGAAATACACCACGCGATTTCGCGGCGCAGCGATCGAGACCGGCACGGACCGCGTGGGATTGTTGCGGACGCCGGCACCGGCGCGCGCCTGCGGCGCACCCGGACCCGGCCGAAGCCCGCGGCTGACGCGCGGCGTTTTGGCCAGCGCCCGAAGGCCACCGGCAATCGCGTCGGTCGCGCCGTCGCCGATGATGGTGCGGCTCAGCGCCTGGGCGCCGATGCCGAAATCGAGCGCGCGCTCGGTCGCGCCGAGATGTTCGGCGACACGGTGCGCCGTCGCCCTGTCCTTATCGGTGCGCCGCCGGGCGCGTTCGCCCAGCACCATCGTGCCGGTCTCGATGCCGACCGGGCAGCGGCCGGCGCAGACATTGCCGGCGGCGCAGGTTTCGAGGCCGGCATAGGCAAAGCCCGCCTCCATCGCTGCGAGCCGTGCATCGTCCTCATGCGTCGTTTTGCAGCCGTGCCATCTCGCGGGTGACGACGATCCGCTGGCGCGGCGAGAGGGTCAGCTGCGCACTCGGGCAGGCCGGTTCGCAGAAGCCACATTCGATGCAGAGGTCGACCACCGGATCGGCGAGCGGCATTACCTTCAGATGCTCGATATGCACCGTCGGGTTGGGCGTGATCAGCACCCCGGGATTGAGCAGGCCTTCCGGATCGAACAGCGGCTTGATCTTTTGCATGATGCGATACGCCGCGGTGCCCCACTCGCGTTCGACGAAGGGGGCGATGGCGCGGCCCGTGCCGTGCTCGGCCTTGAGCGAGCCCTGGTAGCGTACCGAGACAAACTCGCTGAGCGCGCGGCTGAAGCGGTCGAACTTTTCGGCGAGCCCCGGGCGCGGCAAAATCGTCGCTCATCTGGAAGTGGAGATTTCCCGCCAGCGCGTGGCCGAAAATGATCGCGTCCTCGTAACCGTGCTCGTCGAGAAGCTTGCGCATGTCGATGACGAAATCGGCGAGGCGGTCGATGGGTGCCGCGACGTCCTCGGTCATCATTGATGTGCCCTTGGGCCGCGCGGCGCCGCCAGAGGCGAAGAAGCCCTTGCGCATGTCCCACAGCGCGTGCGCGCGGTCGGCGTCACCGTCGCCGAAATCGATGTGGGTGGCGCCCTCGTTGATGAGGATCATCGTCGCCTTGTCGATCTCGACCCGCAAGCTCCTCGGGGGTGGGCGCGGACACATCGATCAGCACCGCCGGCGAGGTCTCGGTGAAGAATTGAACGTAGTCGTGCATCACCGGCAGGTACTCGACGGTCTTGAGCGCGCGCCGCTCGATATATTCGGCGGCGGTGACGCCGGTGGTCGATTGCACACCGCCATTGGCGAGCTTCGAGATCGCGCGGGCGCAGGAATAGGGATCGGGGAAGGGGATCAGACCCGTCACCTTGTAGGGGTGATCTGGAATGGTGTTATAGGTGACTTCCGAGACGAAGCCGAGCGTGCCTTCGCTGCCGATGATCAGGTGGATCAGGATATCGATCGGATCGTGGAAGTCGGTGAGCGCGTTGATCGAATAGCCGACGGTGTTCTTGATCCGGTATTTCTTCTCGATCAGGGCCACGAGCTCGGGGTTGGCCGCGACCTTGTGATGGAGCGCGTGCAGCGCCGCGAGCAGCTCCGCCTTGCTCTCGCGGAACGCCGCGACGGAGGCCGGATCGCCCGAGTCGAGCACCGTCCCATCGACCAGCATCAGGCGCATGCGCTGCAGCGTATGGTAGGTGTTGTAGGCGACCCCGCAGCACATGCCGGAGGAGTTGTTGTTGACGACGCCGCCGATCTTGCAGGTCGCCTGGCTCGCGGGGTCGGGACCGAGCTTGCGGTTGAATTTCTTCAGCACCCGGTTGGCCTGGGCAACGATCACCGCCGGGCCGAGCGTGATGCGCTCGCCGGCGTCGTGCACCTCGATCTGCCTGAAGCCGTCGCCGAGCACGCAGAGCACGCCGTCGCTGTTCGACTGGCCAGACAGCGACGTGCCGGCGGCGCGGAAGGTCAGCGGCAGATGCTCGGCGCGCGCCGCCTCGATCACCGCCAGGACTTCGGCCTCGGAATTGACGATCACGACGATCGCCGGCACCAGCCGGTACTGGCTGGCGTCGCCGGCATAGGCGTAGGTCATCAGCGGATCGGTCATGATGCGGTTGCGCGCAATGGCGGTCGTGCGCCTGAGCCGCGCCGCGATGCCCGCCGCTGCCGCCTTCCGGTCCATCGCCATCGGCGCCATGTCGTTCAAATCACCGCTCCTTGTCGTGGGAGCGACACTAGGCCGATTTGGCGAGGGAAGGGAGTCGGGGAGAGCTCTTCGCGTCCGGCAAAAGCAAGCGCCGCCCCGAGAGAGGGACGGCGCGCATTTGGCTCAGAGGTCGATTTCGGCGCTGTCGGAACCGAGTCCGCGGCGGATTTCGTCGGCAGCACGGCGCAGGATGTCGGCGAGACGGTGCTGGCTCTCGGCAGCACGGTCCTTGGCGGCGCGCTTGATCGCCTCCTTGAGCTCGCGCCGCGCCTCGTTCACTTCGGGCGCCACGTCGTTCATGTCGCGGTCGGGACCGTTACCGTGGTCATGGTCGTGACCGCGCCGCATCTCGTCCCAATGGGCGCGCACCTTCTGGAACTGCTCACCGATGCGGCCCAGATGCTCGAGCGTCGATTCGACGGCGGCGCGGTTATCGTTCAAATGCGCCCGGCCCTCGTCGGTGATGGCGTAAAGGCGCTTGTTGGCCTCGGCGGTCGAGGTCACGTAGCCGGCCTCTTCGAGGAAGGTCAGCGCCGGATAGACGACGCCGGGGCTCGGGGCGTAGACGCCACCGGTTTTTTCCTCGATCGCCTTGATTAGGTCGTAGCCGTGGCGCGGCTGCTGCTCGATGAAATAGAGGGCGACGAGGCGCACATCGCCCGATGCCATCATCCGGCCGATACGGAAATTGTCACCGAACCCGCCCCAATCACCGCCCCACGGGCCGCGGCCGGGTCCGCCGCCCCAGCCACCGAAGCCGCGACGGCCGCCAGCCTCGAAGCGCTGCCAGAGGTGGTGCATGTGGCGTTCCATGCGCTCGACGCGCGGATCAAGATTGTGCATGTGTAGTCTCCGATATATCTTACGATCGGTCGCAAATACGATCGACGAGCGCGGCTGTCAAGATATATCTCAAGAACAATACGAAACACTCGTCCAGCTTTGATATGAGACCATAGCACCAAGGTTCTCGGGCCGAAAATGCAAAAAACCCGGCCACAGGGCCGGGTTCGCGAAAGATATATCGGCTGAAGCAGTTGCCCTATTCGGTCTTGCCCTCGGCGGCGTCCTTTTCGGCGAGCTCCTTGGCCAGCTGCTCGGCGGCGGCCACCTTCTCGGCCTCGCGGGCATTCTTGGCTTCGATCGCCGCGTCGCGCTCGCCGGCCTCGATCTTCTTGGTACGGGCGTTGGTCGACTCGAAGATGCGGGCCGACTTACCGCGGCGGTCGCGCAGGTAATAGAGCTTGGCCCGGCGGACCTTGCCGCGCTTCAGCACCTCGACGCGGTCGATATTGGGGCTGAGCAGCGGGAAGACGCGCTCGACGCCCTCGCCGTAGGAAATCTTGCGGACGGTGAAGTTCTCGTTGAGGCCGGAGCCGGAGCGGGCGATGACGACGCCCTCATAGGCCTGGAGGCGCTCTTTTTCGCCTTCGCGCACCTTCACCCAGACTTTTACGGTATCGCCGTGGGTGAAATCGGGGTGGTTGGCGCGCTTCGACAGCGCGTCGTGCTGCTCTTTTTCGAGCTCGGCAATGATGTTGGGCATGTCTCGATGATCCGTTCTGATCTTTTCAATGGGGCGTTTCGCCGAGGATGTTGTCTCGACCGCCCGGTCTTGGTTGCACGGAGGTTTTTGTTGGTATTGGCGGAGCCGTAGGCTCAGCGAGCGCGCCTATAGGGGATAAACGCCATCGAGTCCAGCGCCGGTGGCGCCGTCACTGGCCATCATGTTGTCGCAAGAGGCAAACCCGCCTTTACTCGGTCTCGTGCCGGCAACTAGCGTCTTGGCCGGTGCCAGCGGATTTGCCTTGATGACTGAACCTTCCTTCCTCCGCACGCTGTTCGGCGACGCGGAGACGCGGACGCGACTCCTGGTGATCTATGGCGGGCTCGTGGCCTTCAATGTCATCGCCTGGGCCTGGGCCTTTGCGGCGTTCTCGCACCAGCCGGTGCTGATCGGCACGGCGTTCCTCGCCTACGTGTTCGGGCTCAGGCACGCGTTCGACGCCGACCATATCGCGGCCATCGACAATGTGGTGCGCAAGCTCATCCAGGAGCAGAAGAAGCCGCTGATGGTCGGCCTCTTCTTCTCGCTCGGGCATTCGAGCATCGTCATCATCGCCTCGGCGGTGATCGCGGCGAGCGCGGCGGCGCTGCAGGGGCAGCTCGACCGGTTCCACGAGATCGGCGGGGTCGTCGGGACGGTGGTCTCGGCGTTCTTCCTCCTCGCCATCGGGATCGCCAACCTCATCGTGCTTCGCAGCATCTGGGGGGCGTTTGCGCGCGCCAAGCGTGGCGAGAACATCCTCGACGACGATCTCGATGCGATGCTGGCCAATCGCGGCTTGCTCGCCCGCATCTTCCGGCGCGTGTTCGGCGTCGTCCGCGCAGTCCTGGCACATGTATCCGGTGGGATTCCTGTTCGGGCTCGGCTTTGACACCGCGACCGAGATCGGGCTCCTCGGCATTTCGGCGACGCAAGCCGCTTCCGGCATGAGCTTCTGGTCGATCATGGTGTTTCCGGCGCTGTTCACCGCGGGCATGGCACTGGTCGACACCACCGACAGTGTCGCGATGGTCGGGGCCTATGGCTGGG
This sequence comes from uncultured Alphaproteobacteria bacterium, assembly GCA_963848625.1. Taxonomy (GTDB): domain Bacteria; phylum Pseudomonadota; class Alphaproteobacteria; order Rhizobiales; family Devosiaceae; genus Devosia_A. The sequence goes on along the minus strand of CAWKEC010000004.1, from coordinate 129,176 downwards.
CTTTCGTCAACCCGATCCGCAAGCTCTGGTACAACCTCACCATCACCGCCGCATCGGTCGCGGTGGCGCTCTTCATCGGCGGCGTCGAGGCGCTGGGCCTCATCTCCGACCAGCTGTCGCTGAGCGGCGGTGTCTGGGATGTCATCGGCAGCCTCAACGGCAATCTCACCAATTTCGGCTACGCCGTGGTCGGGGTGTTTCTGCTCAGCTGGCTGGTGTCGAGCGTGATCTACCGCGCCAACCGGTATGACGAACTGCCCACCGGTCGGTAGCGTCATTATTCCCCGTCGCGGGCTGCGGCGATGACGCATTGCCGCGCCAGGGCCGCCGGTCTAATCCTCGCGCATGGGTTGGGCGTCGAACCACCGGGGACACCTGCGCGAGGCGTTGCTCGCCCTCGTCGTGCTGGCGCTCGCCTTCCTCAATTTCGGCCATGCCAGCGCGGTGTTCGCCGCTAATGGGCGGATCGTCATCACCGCGCACTCGGTCTGCGGCGATCCCGGTTCGCTCCCGCGCGGCGGGCGATCACTTTGCCTGCCACGGCTGCCGGCCGGACGTCGCAGCGCTGCCGCCGGCGCCCGTAGCCGCGCGGCCGGTGCGCTTCTGCACCCAGCCGGTGGTTTATGCCGACGCCGCGCCGGCAGTCGCCGCTGGCGCCGTTCTCCTTCATCGGCACCGCACGAGGGCCGCCCGCCGCCTGACCTCTCGTCGTTCATCGTCCCTCACGAGGTCAGATCATGCGCCCAATTCGCCGCCGCGCTGCTCGCAGCGCTCGTCATCCTGTCCACGGTCACTCTTTCGCCGCCGCCCAGTCCGATCTGGTCGCGCCGGTTGTCCGACGGGCCAGAGTTTTATCCGGGCCCGATCACCGTCACCGGCGCCTACGCCCGCGCCACGCCGAAGGGAGCGCCAACGGCGGGCGCCTATTTCACGGTGGCCAATGCCGGCGCGGCACCGGACACGCTCGTCGGCGCGAGCTCGGGTGCGGCATCCGATCTCGCGCTGCACGAGATGAAGATGAACGGCAACGTGATGGAGATGGACCCGCTCGCCGGCGGCCTTGCCATTCCGGCCGGCGCATCGGTGTCGCTCGATCCGATGACCGACCACCTGATGCTGACCGGCCTCAGCGCGCCGCTGGTCGAAGGCCAGTGCCTCAAGATGGTGCTGCACTTCGCGAAAGCTGGCGACTTGCCGGTCGAGCTCAATATCGGCGGCTTCGGCCAGAGCGCGCCGCCAACCGCCAGCCCCGGCGCCTCGGTCATGCCGTCCGGCGCGATGGACATGGACGGCATGTCCTCGATGGCTATGTAGCTCCCTCCAGACATCAGGTATCGAGACCATGAAGAAATATGTTCTAGCGGCTGCCCTGGCGCTGCTCGCATCGCCGGCGTTCGCGCACGCCCACCTGCTCAGCGAAACGCCCGCGGACGGCGCCACCGTCGCGGGCCCGACCGGCCTCGTCCTGACCTTTTCGGAAGGCATCGTGCTCAAGTTCACCGGGATCACCATCACCGGTGCGTCGGGTGCGGCGTCCGTCGCGAGCACAGCTCTCGATCCCAAGGACGACAAGGTGCTTGACGTGACCCTGGGGGCGCCCCTCCCCGCCGGCAGCTACACTGTCGTCTGGCACGCCCTCTCGACCGACGGGCACAAGACCGAGGGCAGCTACGCGTTCACGGTGAAGTAGACAATCTTGGACCCGCTTATCGTCATCCGCTTTATCCAGTATGCGGCGCTGATGCTACTCTGCGGCGCCAGCATCTTCCTTGAGATGCTGGCGCCGGCTCCGTTGCGATCGGCATTGCGCCTCGAGCGCTTTGGCCCCGTCGTCGCATGCATCGCGCTAGCTGCCGGCCTCTGCTGGTTCGGCGGCGAAACCGCCGCGATCGGCAATGGCTGGACCGATGCGTTCAATCCACAGATGCTGGCCTCGGTGGTGACCGACACACCCTTCGGGCTCTTCTGGATCGGCCACATCGTGGTCGCGGCGGCGCTCGTCGTCGCGCTGGTGCGGCGCGCGCCGGGCATGATCCTGGTCGGGCTGTCGACGCTGCTGCTGGCGAGCCTCGCGCTGGTCGGACATGCCGCCATGCAGGAGGGCAGCATCGGCCTGCTGCACCGCGCCAGCGACATGGTGCATCTCCTGGCCGCCGGGTTCTGGCTCGGCGCCCTGCCGCCGCTCCTTGGCTGCATCTGGCTGCTGCGGGATCCGACGCATCGAGCGGACGCGATGCAAGCCCTCGTTCGCTTCTCGGGCCTTGGCCATGTCGCCGTGGCGCTGGTGCTGCTGACAGGAGCGGCCAATATCGCGCTTACGCTCGGGCACGTGCCGACCGATCTCAGCTCGCCCTACCAGCAGCTCCTGGTCGAAAAGATCATCCTCGTCGCCGCGATGCTCGCGATTGCCCTGATCAACCGCTATCTCGCCATGCCGAGGCTCAAGACCGCCGACGCCAAAGCGCAGCGTTCGCTGCTGGTCGGCACCCTCGCCGAGATCGCGCTGGGCGTCGCGGTGATCGCCCTGGTGAGCGCCTTCGGCATCGCCGACCCGGTCTAGGCTATTTGAGCAAATCCGGCCGACGCGCGCGCGTCAGGGCCTCGGCCTCGGCGCGGCGCCAGCGCTCGACCCTCCCGTGATCGCCGCTGGTCAGCACGGCCGGTATCTCGCGGCCCTCGAATTGCTGCGGCCGAGTGAACTGGGGATATTCGAGAACGCCGTTCTCAAAACTCTCGTCGGCGTTCGACTCGTCTTTGCCGAGGACGCCGGGGATGAGCCGCACCATGGCCTCGAGCAGCACCATCGCCGCGACCTCGCCGCCCGCCAGCACATAGTCGCCGATCGAGATTTCCTCGAGGTTGCGCGCCGCAATGACGCGCTCGTCGACACCCTCGAAGCGGCCGCAGACGATGACGACGCCCGGCCCTGCCGCGAGCGCGCGGGCTCGCGCCTGGGTCAGCGGCGTTCCGCGCGGGCTCATAAGGAGACGCGGGCGCGGATCGTTTTGCTGCGACACGGCGTCGATCGCCGCGGCGAGCACGTCGGGGCGCAGCACCATGCCCGCGCCGCCACCGGCCGGTGTATCGTCGACGCTGCGGTGCTTGTCGGTCGCAAAATCGCGCAGCTGGGTCAGCGCCAGCGACCAGCGGCCTTCGGCGGCGCCGCGACCGAGCACGCTGGCGCCGAGCGGGCCGGGAAACAGCTCCGGGAACAGCGTGATGATATCGGCGGCAAAGCTCAATCGGGCTCCTCCTCGCCGGGCTCGGCTTCGGTCGGCACCTCGATCACGAGATAGCCCTCTGCGATATGCACCTCAGGGACGACCGCCTTGCTGAAGGGATAGAGGAACGTGTCGCCCGAGCGCGTATCGCGCACCTCGATAAGGTCCGACGCGCCGAAATTAGGGATCGCGATGACGGTGCCCAGCACCGTGCCGTCGCCGAGCCGCGCCTCGAGCCCGATCAGGTCGGCGTGGTAGTAGTCATCGTCGTCGGCGGGCGGCAGGTTTTCGCGATCGATATAGAGCTCGACGCCGTTGAGCTTTTCGGCGGCACTGCGGTCGCTGACGCCCTTGAGCCGCGCGACGAGCACATTGGTGGTCGCCCGGGCAGTTTCAATCTCGATGGTGAGGCCAGGCTTGCTGGTGCTCAGCGGACCATAGCTCGCGAGCGCCAGCGGCTCCTCGGTGAAGGACTGGATGCGCACCTCGCCCTTGATGCCGTGAGCCGCGCCAATGCGCCCCATGAGAAGCTTCTTGCCGCTGCTCGACATTTGCGTGCGTGGCTCCCCCTCATTCGCCCTTCGGGCACCTTCTCCCGCAAGGGGAGAAGGCCGACCCACCGGCGTCGCGATTCCCTTGCCTTCTCCCGTGATGGGAGAAGGTGGCGAAGCCGGATGAGGGTGGAGCGCAGTGCATCTGATCGGGCCTTACTCCGCCGCCGGAGCCTCGGCTGCGGCCGACTTGTCGGCGGCTGCCTTGGCCCTGGCCTCGACGCGCTCGGTGGCCTTCTTGCCCGGCTTGGCGCGGTTCGGATTGTTGCGCGGCGCGCGCTTGAGGAGCCCCGCCGTGTCGAGGAAGCGAAGCACGCGGTCGGTCGGCTGGGCGCCGACGCTGAGCCAATGCTGGATGCGCTCGGTGACGAGGGTCACGCGCTTGCTGTCATCGGAAAGCTTCGGATCATAGGTGCCGAGCTTTTCGATGAAGCGGCCGTCGCGGGGCGAACGGGCGTCCGCCACCACCACGTGGTAGTAGGGGCGCTTGGTGGTGCCGGCGCGGGCGAGGCGAAGTTTGAGGGCCATTCGGTCAGTCCTTGTTGGTGTCTAGGGTAAGGTTCTATTTCTTCTTCGGCACGAAGCCGCCGCCGAGACCGGGAAGGCCAGGGAAGCGGCCTTGGCCGCCAAGGCCCGGCAGACCGGACCCCGATTTGAGGAGCTGCCCCACATCGGCGGGAAGCTTGTCGGAAAGCTGTTTCGGCGGGGGTGCAGCGGCTCCGACCTGCTGCATGGCGGCGGGATCGATCCCCATCTGACGCGCCATCGCTTCGAGCTGGGCGGGATCCATCTTCGATGGGTCCATGTTGCCAAGCCCCGGCATCATCTGGCCGACCTTGCCGCCGAACATGCCGTTGAGCGCGCCCATCCCGCCCTTGCCGACCTTCTTCATCATGTCGGCCATCTGGCGGTGCTGCTTCATCAGCTTGTTGACGTCCTCGACCTTGGTGCCCGAGCCCTTGGCGATGCGGATGCGGCGCTTGGCGTTGAGCACATCCGGCTCGGCGCGCTCGGCCTTGGTCATCGAGTTGATGATCGCGATCTGGCGGTCGAACACCTTCTCGTCGAGATTCGTAGCGGCGAGCTGCTTTTTGATCTGCCCCATGCCGGGCAACATGCCCACCAGCGCGCCCATGCCGCCCATGTTCTTCATCTGGGTCAGCTGGCCGCGCAGATCGTCGAGATCGAAGGTGCCCTTCTTGAACTTCTTGGCCATCTTGGCCGCGTCTTCGGCCTTGATGGTCTCGGCGGCCTTTTCGACGAGGCCGACGATGTCGCCCATGCCGAGGATACGGTCGGCGATGCGCGAGGGCGCGAACTCCTCGAGCGCATCCATCTTTTCGCCGGTGCCGAGGAACTTGATCGGCTTGCCGGTCGCGGCTCGCATCGAGAGCGCCGCGCCGCCTCGACCGTCGCCGTCGACGCGGGTGAGGACGATGCCGGTGATATCGACGCGTTGATCGAACGAGCGCGCGAGGTTCACCGCGTCCTGGCCGGTCAGTGCGTCGGCGACGAGGAGGATTTCGTGCGGATTGGTCGCGGCCTTGACCGCCGCCGTCTCGGCCATCAGCTCGTCGTCGATATGGGTGCGGCCGGCGGTATCGAGGATCAGGACGTCGTAGCCGCCGAGCTTGCCCTCGCGCAGCGCGCGCTTTGCGATGTCGACCGGCTTTTCGTTCGCCTGAATGGGAAGCGTTGCGACGCCCACCTGCTCGCCGAGCACGCGAAGCTGCTCCTTGGCGGCCGGCCGGCGGTCGTCGAGCGAGGCCATCAGGACCTTCTTGCCCTGGCGCTCGGTCATGCGCTTGGCGAGCTTGGCCGAAAGCGTGGTCTTGCCGGCGCCCTGCAGGCCGACCATCAGCAGCGTCATCGGCGGGGTGGTCGAAAAATCGATCGGCACCTGGGTTTCGCCGAGCACCCGCACCAGCTCGTCATGGACGATCTTGATGACCTGCTGGCCCGGCCGCACCGAGCGGATCACCGCATCGCCGACGGCGCGTTCGCGCACCTGCTCGATGAAGGCCTTCACCACCTCGAGCGACACGTCGGCCTCGAGCAGCGCGCGGCGAACCTCGCGCAGCGCCGCATCGACATCGGCCTCGTTGAGCGCGCCGCGGCCGGTCAGGCCATCGAAGATTTTCCCGAGCCGGTCGCTCAGCGATTCAAACATCTGGTCGTCCTTGTCCTGCGGGTGCTCGCAGGATGTGGTGCGTCTCTTTTCGTTTGTCGCGCTCGCGAACCGAAAAACCGGAAATCCACTTTTTCTGCTCGCGCGACCGCCAAACACCAAACCCACCCCGGGGCGCATGGCGCTGCGGGATGTTTGCCTCCGGGATCTCTTTAGACCTTTGCGGGTCCCGGGCGGCGGTTCAGGACTGGCCTGAGCGAAGTGGCGGCGGTTTAGGGGTGATAGGCAGCGAAGTCAACGTGCACTGGCATTTTGCCGGCCATTCCGCCATATACGGCGCCGAACCGCCCGCAAGGCCAGTGCCATGTCCAGCGCCCCTTTCCTCAAGATGAACGGGCTCGGCAACGAGATCATCGTCGCCGACATGCGGGGGCGCGCGGGCCGTGTGGCGCCGAAGGCGGCGGTTCAGATCAATGCCGACCCGGCGACCAAGTTCGACCAGATCATGGCGATCCACGACCCGCGGACGCCCGGCACGGCCAACTACATCGAAATCCTCAATTCCGACGGCTCGCTGGCCGAGGCCTGCGGCAACGGCATGCGCTGCGTGGTGCAGGCGCTCAGCGCCGAAACTGGCAAGACGAGCTTCGTGTTCGAGACGCTGGCGGGGATTTTGACCGGCGAAGAGCACGCCGACGGCACCATCACCGTCGACATGGGCCTGCCGCGCACCCGCTGGGACGAAATCCCGCTGGCCGAGGAATTCTACGACACCACCGGCATCGAGCTCCAGATCGGGCCGATCGACGCGCCGGTGCTGCACACCCCGTCGGCGGTCTCGATGGGCAATCCGCACGTGACGTTCTGGGTCGGCGATGATCCCGACACTTATGCGCTCGACCGGTTCGGGCCGATGCTCGAGAACCATCCGCTGTTTCCCGAGCGCTGCAACATCTCGATCGTCAACGTCAAGGCGCCGGACCATCTCGTCGTGCGCACCTGGGAGCGCGGCGCCGGCCTCACCCGAGCCTGCGGTACGGCCGCCTGCGCCGCGCTGGTTAATGCGGTGCGCACCAAGCGCATCCCGGGGCGTCGGGCGGTAGTGACGCTTCCCGGCGGCGATCTGATGGTTGAGTGGCGCGCCGACGACCATGTGATGCTGACCGGTCCGGCCGAGTTCGAGTTTTCGGGCGCGTTCGATCCGCAGACCGGGGCCTGGACGCGCGACCGGGCCGACGCCTGAGATGGCGGTCGAAACGCTCACCTTTGGCTGCCGGCTCAACGCCTATGAGTCCGAGGTGGCGCGCGCCGAGGCCGAGAAGGCGGGATTGTCCAGCGCCTTGATCGTCAACACCTGCGCGGTCACGGCCGAGGCCGTGCGGCAGGCCAAGCAGGCGATCCGCAAGGCGAAGCGCGACGAACCCGGACGTCCGATCATCGTCACAGGCTGCGCGGCGCAGACCAGCCCGCGCGAGTTCGCCGAGATGGGCGAGGTCGATCTCGTCATCGGCAATGCCGACAAGCTCACGGCTGCCGCTTACGCCCGCATGAGCTTTGGCCTGCCGCTCAACGACAAGGTGCAGGTCAACGACATCATGGCCGTGCGCGAGCAGGCCGGGCACCTGATCGAGGGGATGGATGGCCGCACCCGCGCCTTCGTCCAGGTGCAGAACGGCTGCGATCATCGTTGCACCTTCTGCATCATCCCCTACGGGCGCGGCCCGTCGCGTTCGGTCGCCATGGGCGCGGTGGTCGAGCAGATGCAGCGGCTGGTCGGCAACGGCTATCGCGAGCTGGTGCTGACCGGTGTCGATATAACATCTTATGGCGCTGATCTGCCGGGCCAACCAAGCCTCGGCAAGCTGGTGCAGGCGATCCTCAGGCATATTCCGGACCTGCCCCGGCTCAGGCTCTCGTCCATCGACTCGATCGAAGCCGACGACGCGCTGTTCGAGACTTTTGGCGATCCACGGCTGATGCCGCACCTGCACCTCAGCCTGCAATCGGGCGACGACCTCATCCTCAAGCGTATGAAGCGCCGGCATTTGCGGGCCGACACGCAGGCGTTCGTCGAAAAAGCCCGGGCGCTGCGGCCGGACATGGCGTTCGGCGCCGACCTGATTGCAGGCTTTCCCACCGAGACCGAGGACGCGTTCGAAAATACGCTCCGGATCGTCGAAGCGGCCGGCCTCACGTTTCTCCACGTCTTTCCGTTCAGTCCGCGCGAGGGCACGCCGGCCGCGAAGATGCCGCAGGTCCCACGATCGCTCGCCAAAGCTCGGGCGGCGAGGCTGCGCGCCCTGGGTGAGCAACAATATAACAGGTTCTGTGAAACGCGGCTTGGCGCGGTGGAATCGGTCCTCGTCGAGCGTGACGGGATGGGCCGCACCGAGCAGTTCGTGCCCATCGCCGTGCCCGGTTATGCGGCGGGGGAGATCGCGTCCGTCCGCGTCACCGGTATCGGTGCAAACGGCTTGATCGGCGAACCGCTGCGGACGGCCGCCTGATGGCCGACAAGAAGCCTGGCCTCCTCGACCGCATTTTCGGGATGCCGCCTGCGCCGACGACTCCCGAAACGCCGGGCCCGCCCGAGATGTCGCCGCCCGCCGCGACCCCGCCAAAGGCGAGCTGGCTGCAGCGGCTGGCCTCGGCCTCCGCCGCTCGTCCGACCAGCTCGGCAGCGGCATCGCGTCGGTCTTCACCAAGAAGCGGCTCGACGAGGCGATGCTGGGCGAGCTCGAGGACGTGCTGATCCAGGCCGATTTCGGCCTCGACATGGCCGGCACCGTCACCGAAGCCCTTCGGGCCGACCGGTTCGATCGCGATATAACAGGCGATGACGTCCGGGCGCTGCTGGCCTCCGAAATCGAGAAGGTGCTCAGTCCCGTAGCGCAGCCGCTCACCATCGACGCGGCGCGCCGGCCATTCGTCATCCTGATGGTCGGGGTCAACGGCACCGGCAAGACCACCACGATCGGCAAGCTGGCGTCGCTTTTGGGTGCCGAAGGCAAGTCGGTGATGCTCGCGGCCGGCGACACGTTTCGCGCCGCGGCCATCGAGCAGCTCCAGGTCTGGGGGCAGCGCACCGGCGCGCCGGTGGTTGTCCGTCCGGCCGGGTCCGACGCCGCCAGCCTTGCCTTCGAGGCGCTGACCGAGGCCCGGGCCCAGAACCGCGACGTGCTGATCATCGACACCGCCGGGCGCCTGCAGAACCGCGACGAGCTGATGGGCGAGCTCGAAAAGATCATCCGCGTGATCAAGAAGGTCGATCCGAGCGCGCCGCACGCCACACTTCTGACGCTCGACGCCACGACTGGACAGAACGCGCTCAATCAGGTCGATATCTTTGGACGTCGCGCCGGGGTCACCGGCCTCGTGATGACCAAGCTCGACGGCACGGCCCGGGGAGGAATTCTGGTGGCGATCGCCAAAAAATATGCGCTGCCGGTACATTTCATCGGGGTCGGGGAGGGCATCGACAATCTCGAGCCGTTCGCCGCCGCCGATTTTGCCCGCGCGCTGGTGGGTGACGTCTGATGGCCGAGGACGCCAAGCCAAAGGAGCCCGAGGTCAACTGGGCCGAGCTCCGCCCCCAGCTCATCAAGATGGCGCTCGAGCTCGGGCCGCTGGTGATCTTTTATATCGCCAACGCCCGCGCCGATATCTTTGCCGCCACCGCCTGGTTCATGGCCTCGATGGTGGTGGCGCTCGTCCTCAGCTGGGTGCTGCTGAAGCGCGTCGCGGTAATGCCGCTGGTCACCGCCGTGGTGGTGCTGATCTTCGGCACCCTCACGCTGCTGCTCCACGACGACAGCTTCATCAAAATGAAGCCGACCATCGTCAACACGCTGTTCGGGCTGGTGCTGCTCGGCGGGTTGCTGTTCGGGCAGTCGCTGCTGCGCTACGTGTTTGGGGACGTCTATAAACTGCAGCCCAAGGGCTGGACCGTGCTGACGCTGCGCTGGGGGCTGTTCTTCCTCGTCCTCGCGGTGCTCAACGAAGTCGTCTGGCGCACCCAGTCCACCGATTTCTGGGTGGCGTTCAAGGTCTGGGCGACGATGCCGCTGACGATCGTCTTCGCGGCCTCGCAGCTGCCGGTGCTGCAGCGCTACGCGCCGACGCCTGAGACGCACGCCGCGGCCGAGATCATCCCGCCGATGGATCCGCTGCCGTAGGCACCTCATCCGCCCTTCGGGCACCTTCTCCCGCAAGGGGAGAAGGCGATGGAGGCGCGGATGCTGTGGGAACTACGGCCGCTTGATCAGCGCGTCCTTTTCGACATTGAGCACGACCTCGTCGACGCTCGTCGAGGCGATCTGGTCGGGCAGGATATAGCGGTCCTTGCCGAGCGGCACGTCCAGCCGGATGTAGCCTTCGCGCAGCAGGCGGTCGCGCAGTGCCTCGGGCAACTCTTCCCGGCCGAACGCCTCGGCGATCGAGCCGATGATGGTGTCGGGCTTCTGCGTCTTGTCGGTGCCGTCGATGTCAGCCGGCTCCACGTCCGGCTCGGTGGCGTTCTCGGGAAAGCGCAGGTCGTCGATCTTGCCGAGCGATTTGTGCCGGCTGTCGAAGACTTTCATGCCGACATGGAGCGTGAGAGGCAGGTTTTGCATGGGATTCCTCCGTTGTTGGAGGAGAAACGCTCGACCGCCGTCATAAGGTTCCCTCTGCCACGCCCTCGTGGTTCGACAGGCTTACCATGAGGGCTACTGTCGACTCGATGCACATGAGAGCCTCATGGTGAGCCTGTCGAACCACGAGGCTCGGGATCGGGGTCGAAGTGAGAGTCTGCACTCAGTCCACGCGGGATAGTGCTAAAAGATTGGCGGCCTCCCCTGTCAGCTCTCGGCCTTCGCCCTCGCGATCGCCGGCACCAGCTCGCGTGCGATATCCTCCATGCTCATCGGCCCCGTGTGCTTGAAGCGGATCACGCCCTTGGCATCGACGACGAAGGTTTCGGGCACGCCATAGACCCCCCAGTCGATCGATGTTCTACCGGCGCTGTCGGCGCCCACGGCGTCATAGGGATTGCCCATCTGCGCGAGGAAGGCCGTGGCGTTTTCGGGGGCGTCCTTCTGGTTGATGCCAAGCAGTAGAACGCCGGTCTCTTTTTTCAGCGCCTGCAGCACCGGGTGCTCGTCGCGGCAGGGGATGCACCAGCTGGCAAAGACGTTGACGACGCTCACCTGGCCCTTCAGCCGTGCCGTATCGAAGCCGGGCACCGGCAGGCCGTCGACCTTGGGCAGGCTGAACTCCGGCGCCGGCTTGTCGATCAGCACCGAGGCGACCAGCGAGGGATCGCGGTTCATGCTCAGCGCGAACACCGCGATCAACGCCACGAGCGCGACCAGCGGCAGCACGGCGAGCAGCACGCGGACCGGAGATTTCACGTCGGCGTTCCGGCCGAGCGACGACGGATGCCCTGCGCCTCGAGCGCCGCAAGTTTCGCCCTGGCGCGGGCGGCCTGCATCCACACGCCGGCGATGAGGCCCAGCGTCACGAGACCGACACCGACATAGGCCCAGACGACGAACACCACATCCTGCGCGTGGGTTTCCATCAGGCGCGCCCGGCGACGGCCTGCCGGCTCATGGTCTCGGCGCGGCGCTTCAAGATCTCGGTGCGGATCGAGACGATGTGGAGCAACAGGAACAGGAAGGTGAAGGCGAACAGCATGATGAACAGCGGCAGCAACATCGCGCCGGGGAGCTTCGAGCTGCCGAAGGTGATGCTCGCCGGCTGGTGCAGCGTGTTCCACCAATCGACCGAAAATTTGACCACCGGAATGTCGAGCGCGCCGACCAGCGTCACCACGGCGACGATGCGGCGCGGCGCGGGTCTGGTCGTCGAAGGCGCGCCAGAGCGCAATGATGCCGAGATAGATGAACAGCAGGATGAGCGTCGAGGTCATGCGCCCGTCCCATTCCCAGAACGTGCCCCAGGTGGGCCGGCCCCAGAGCGAGCCCGAATAGAGCGCCAGCGCGGTGAACGCCGCGCCGAGCGGAGCGGCCGCCTTCTGCGCCACGTCGGCGAGCGGGTGTCGCCACACCAGCGTGCCCAGCGCGGCGACGAACATCACGCCATAGACGAACTGGCTCAGCCAGGCGTTGGGCACGTGGACGTACATGATCCGCACCGTCTCCCCCATCTGGTAGTCGGGGGGCGAATCGACGAGGCCGAAATAGAGCCCGGCGGCGAAGCAGAGCGCGGTGAGGATCGCGAGCGGCCAGAGCAACGGCTTGCTCCACGCCATGAACGCGCCCGGATGGGCAAGCCGCGAAAACCAGTTGGGCTGCTTGGGCTGGGCTGCAAGGTCCGTCATGGCCGCCTTATACTACGATGTCATTCCCGCGGAGGCGGGAATCCAGGAGCCACGCTCTCCGCACGGTGTGCTTGGCCTCTGGATTCCCGCGTGCGCGGGAATGACACCGGAGAGGGGTGCTTTATTCCAGTCACTCTACGCTTACCTTCAGTGCCAGCGCGGCGGCAAACGGGCAAAACGCCACGGAAACGAGGCTGATCGCGGCGAGAAACAGTGCCGCGGCGCCGCTCCCCTCGGCGCCCCGCGCCATCGCCACCCCGAAGATCAGCACCGGGCAGCGTCAGCGGCAGGATCAGCACCGGCGCCAGCAGGCCGCCGCGCTTCAGCGATACCGTCACCGCCGCGCCGATCACCCCGAAGGCGGTGAGCGCCGGGGTGCCGAGCAGCAGCGCCAGCAGCGTGCGGCCCCAGGCGGGGGCGTCCATGGCGAGGAGGATCGCCAGCAGCGGGCTCGCGACCAGCAGCGGCAGCGCGCTCAGCAGCCAGTGGGCGGCCATCTTGCCGGCAACGATCGCCTCGAGCGGGATCGCCGCGTGGCGGAAGAGCAGGAGCGAGCCGTCGGCGTCATCATCGCGGAACAACCGGTCGAGCCCGAGCAGCATGGCAAGGAACGCCGCGATCCAGACGATCCCGGGCGCCAGTTTCGCGAGCAGCACCGGGTCGGGCCCGATGGCGAAGGGCACGACCGCCGCGACCATCACGAAGAACAGCACCAGCGTCAGCGCCTCGCTGCCCGACCGCGCGGCGAGCTTCAGGTCGCGGCCGAGGATGGCGAGGACCGCGCTCATGCCGCACCCAGCGTGAGGCTCGTGCGCCGGTAAGCTCCGGCAATCTCGTCGTGGGTCGCAATGATCGCGCCGCCGCCGTCACGGAGGTGCGCGGCGACCATCCGGCCGAGCATCGTTGGCCATCGGCGTCGAGGGCGGCGCTCGGCTCGTCCAGCAGCCAAACTGGTCGCCGGCTCATCAGCAGCCGGGCCAATGCCAGCCGCTTGCCCTGTCCGGCGCTAAGGTGCCGCCGCGGAATGGCGTCGAGGCCGCCGAGCCCCACGGTTTCGAGCGCAAGGCGCGACCGTCGCGCCGTCCGTCCCGTTGAGCGTGCGCCAGAAATCGAGATTTTCCGCAACCGTCAGAAGCGGCTTAAGGCCAGTCGCGTGGGCGAGGAGGTGAAGGCGGAGTGCGTTATCGGCGCCGGTCCAGGCGATCGTTCCGGCCTCCAGCCGCAAAATCCCCGCCAGTGCCAGCAGCAGACTCGATTTGCCGGCGCCGTTCGGACCGCGCACCAGCAGCGCCTCGCCGGCCGCGAGCCGGAAGTCGAGCCCCGAAAACAGCGTGCGCCCGCCGCGGCTGACGGTGAGCCCGGTAGCGAACAAAAGCTGCGGCGGGAGCGCGTTCACGGCGGTCATGGGCTTCTGCCTATGTTGCCCGCCGCCGCACTGGCAAGCGTCCTGTTGATTGACTATAACGCCGCCAAAGTCTGGAACCCGTCCAGACTGGCGCCCGGTCCCCTGGCGGTCTCGCCGGTTCGAGGACCGCTCCGCTGCCAACGCATACAGGCGGACCCGTGACCCAATCGCTCAACAGCTTCAAGTCCAAGACCACTCTTTCGGTCGGGGACAAGACCTACACCTATTTCTCGATCCCGCTCGCCGAGAAGAACGGGCTTCCCGGTGTCTCGAAACTTCCCCATTCGATGAAGGTGGTGCTCGAAAACCTGTTGCGCTTCGAGGACGGCATCACGGTCACCAAGGCCGACATCATGGCCGTCGCGCAGTGGCTCGGCACGCGCACCTCCGAGCACGAAATCTCCTACCGGCCGGCGCGGGTGCTGATGCAGGATTTCACCGGCGTGCCCGCCGTGGTCGATCTCGCGGCGATGCGCGACGCCACGCAAAAGCTCGGCGCCGATCCGCAGAAGATCAATCCGCAGGTGCCGGTCGATCTCGTCATCGACCATTCCGTGATGGTCGATTCGTTCGGCACGTCGCTCGCCTTCGCGCAGAACGTCGAGCTCGAGTACGAGCGCAATGGCGAGCGCTACGAGTTCCTGCGCTGGGGCCAGAAGGCGTTCGACAATTTCCGCGTCGTGCCGCCGGGCACCGGCATCTGCCACCAGGTCAACCTCGAATATCTGGCGCAGACCGTCTGGATCAAGGACGAGGACGGCGAGACGATCGCCTATCCCGATACGCTGGTGGGCACCGACAGCCACACGACGATGGTCAACGGCCTCTCGGTCCTCGGCTGGGGCGTCGGCGGCATCGAGGCGGAAGCTGCCATGCTCGGCCAGCCGATCACCATGCTGATCCCAGAGGTTATCGGCTTCAAGATGAGCGGGCGGATCAATGAGGGGATCACGGCGACCGATCTCGTCCTCACCGTCACCGAGATGCTGCGGAAAAAGGGCGTGGTCGGCAAGTTCGTCGAGTTCTACGGTCCCGGCCTCGACTACCTGTCGCTCGAAGACCAGGCGACGATCGCCAACATGGCGCCCGAGTACGGGGCGACCTGCGGCTTCTTTCCGATCGATGCCGATACGCTCAATTATCTGCGCACCTCGGGCCGCGATCCGAAGCGGGTCGACCTGGTCAAGGCCTATGCCGACGCGCAGGCGATGTTCCGCACCGCCGCCTCGCCGGACCCGGTGTTCACCGATACGCTCGAACTCGATCTTACGACCGTGGTGCCGTCGGTGTCGGGCCCGAAGCGCCCGCAGGATCGCGTCTCGCTCAAGGACGCGGCGCCGAAGTTTGCCGAGGCGCTGAAGGACATCGCCGGCGGCCGCAAGGAGCGCACGGCACTCCCCACGAGTAGGGGCGAGTCGCGCTACGTCGATGAAGGCGCGACCGGCGTCGACGATATCCCCGAGGAAGCGCTGTTTCCGGTGCGCGGCGAAAGCTACGGCATCGACGACGGCCACGTGGTCATCGCCGCCATCACCTCATGCACCAACACCTCCAATCCCTCGGTGCTGATCGCCGCCGGGCTCGTCGCGCGCAAGGCGCGGGCGCTTGGCCTCAAGGTCAAGCCGTGGGTCAAGACTTCGCTGGCGCCCGGCTCGCAGGTGGTCACCGACTACCTCAAGGCGGCGGGCCTGCAGGACGATCTCGACGCGCTCGGCTTCAACCTCGTCGGCTATGGCTGCACCACCTGCATCGGCAATTCCGGGCCGCTGCCGGTCGCCATCTCCGAATGCATCAACGACAACGACCTCGTCGCCGCCTCGGTGCTCTCGGGCAATCGCAATTTCGAGGGCCGCGTGAACCCCGACGTGCGGGCCAACTACCTCGCTTCGCCGCCGCTGGTCGTGGCCTATGCGCTGGCCGGCTCGCTTAACGTCAATGTCGCCGTCGAGCCGCTCGGCAAGTCGGCCAATGGAACGGCAGTCTATCTCAAGGACATCTGGCCGACCAACAAGGAAGTCTCCGACATCGTCCGGCAGGTGATCACGCCTCAGATGTTCACGCGGCGCTATTCCGACGTGTTCAAGGGCGACGAGCACTGGCAGGCGATCGCCGTCGAAGGCGGCGAGACCTACCGGTGGAACAGCGGTTCAACCTACGTGCAGAACCCGCCCTATTTCGACGGCCTCACCATGACGCCAGAGCCGGTGACCGACGTTGCGGACGCCCGCATCCTCGGGCTGTTCCTCGATTCGATCACCACCGACCACATCTCGCCGGCGGGCTCGTTCAAGGCCAATACCCCGGCCGGACAATATCTCGTCGAGCGGCAGGTGAGCCCACGCGACTTCAACTCCTATGGCGCGCGCCGCGGCAACCATGAGGTGATGATGCGCGGCACCTTTGCCAATATCCGCATCAAGAACCAGATGGTGCCGGGCGTCGAGGGCGGCTTCACCAAGGGCCCGAGCGGCGCGCAGATGCCGATCTACGACGCGGCGATGGCCTACCAGAAATCCGGAACGCCGCTGGTGATCTTTGCCGGCAAGGAATACGGCACCGGCTCGTCGCGCGACTGGGCGGCGAAAGGCACGCGGCTCCTCGGCGTCCGCGCGGTGATCGCGCAATCGTTCGAGCGCATCCACCGCTCCAACCTCATCGGCATGGGCGTCTTGCCGCTGCAGTTCGCGGACGGCGAGAGCTGGCAGACGCTGGGGCTCACCGGTGACGAGTCGGTGTCGATCGCGGGGCTGACGGCGCTGACGCCGCGCTCGAACGTCACGGTCAGCATCACTTTCCCCGATGGCCGGATCAAAGAGGCGGTTACGCGCTGCCGCATCGATACCATCAATGAACTCGATTACTACCGCCACGGGGGCATCCTCCATTATGTGCTGCGTAATCTCGTTGCGGCATAACTGGGGCGGCCAAGTCACGGCGGTTAACACACGTAATTGACTCGCAGTTTGGCGGGGCTTTGCCTAGAAATACGGCATGTCATCGTTACCGCTGCTTTCCGCCGCCGCTGCGGCCGTGCTGATTGCTGTGCCTGCGGGAGCCGCCGAGGTACGTGATCATCCGCGCGCGGTGCTCGAGCTTTTTACGTCCGAGGGCTGCTCATCATGCCCCGCGGCTGATGCTCGGCTCATCGACCTGCAGAAGCAGCCCGACGTCATCACGCTCGCCTATCACGTCGATTACTGGGACTATATCGGCTGGACCGACGGCTTCGGCGCCAAGTCCAACTCCGACCGGCAGAAGGCCTATGCGCAGAGCTGGGGCTCGTCGCGCATCTATACCCCCGAGCTCATCGTCAACGGCGTCAAGGGCGTCGTCGCATCGCGGCAGAACGAGGTCGATGATGCGCTCTCCGCCGCGACCCTCAACGTCCCCGTCTCGCTCAGTACCGATGACGACTCCATTCTCGAAGTCACCGTGCCGCCGCAGGCCGGCGGGGCCGAGGCCATGCTCTGGTTGGTGACCTTCAAGGATCACGCGAGTGTCGCCATCGATCGCGGCGAGAACGCCGGCCACACCATCGACTACACGCAGATCGTCATGCACCGGCAGATGCTGGGCATGTGGGATCCCGCCGCCGGCACGCATCTGAAGCTGCCGCTGAGCGAAGTCATGACCGACGGCGCCAATGGCGCGGTCATCCTGGTGCAGACCGAAAAGCAGGGGCTGCCGGGGCCGATCCTCGGCGCAGCGAGCATCCAGCTCTAACTCAGTCCGACTCGATCGGGCCGGTCATCCCCGCGAAAGCCGGGATCCCCTGTTTTGGGGTGATCAGCGAGCAACGGAGATTCTCGCTTTCGCGGGAATGACCCGGTGGAAGTTGCCCAAAAACAAAATTCCCGCCGGTTGGACCAGCGGGAATTTTGGACTGACATGTGCATGGTAGAATGTGATCGACACCGGGCCTCATGGTTTGGGGGCTCGGTCAGCCCGGTGCCGATCACTGGAGGCAATGGTGGGTTTATCGCCGGCCAATCGGGCCGAAGCGGGGAGGGAATGTGACCAAACTGGGAAATTCGACCGCTCGCCCCGTGAGGGGAGCGGCTTGCGCCGGGCGGCGTTCTCGTCAATCATCATGGGATTGTCACGAAGGGCGTCGATGTCCGAGGCCGAACCGCAGCAGTCCGCCGAGCTCCTCCAGTTCCTGAGGGGCTCGGGGCCTCAATCCCCCCGCCAGAAGCCATTTGTCGGCTTCGACCGGCGCGAGCTCAGCACCATCCTCAATCTCTACGGCCGCAAAGTCGCCGCCGGCGAATGGCGCGATTACGCGCTCGATTTCCTCAAGGACCGCGCGCTGTTCTCCGTTTACAAGCGCGCCTCCGAGCAGACCGCTTTACGTCATCGAAAAGAACCCCAAGCTGCGGGCGCGGCAGGGCCAGTACATGGTCACCGGCCAGGAGGGGCGGGTGCTGAAGCGCGGCCACGAGCTCGAGACGGTGCTGCGGGTGCTGGAACTCGCCGTCGTTCGTTGATCTCCGTCCGACGCGCAAGGCTCGAGGACGCGGAGGCGATGAGCGTGGTCCTGATCGCCTCCATCACCGAGCTTTGCATTGCCGATCATCAGAGCCGCCCCGATGCGCTCGGCGCGTGGCTTGCCAACAAGACGCCCGCGGCCCTGCGCGCAATGCTCGGCACTCCGGCCCGGCAAATGTATGTTGCTGAGCGGGACGGGCTTGTGGCCGCGGTTGGCGCGATCGAGCCGGCACAGCGTCTCGTTAGCCTCAACTATGTCGCCCCGCAACATCGTTTCGCGGGCGTCAGCACGACGCTCCTCGCCGCGATGGAGGCGACGCTCGGATCGGGCGAGGCGAGGCTCAGCAGCACCGCGACGGCCCACGATTTCTACCTGAGACGCGGCTGGGCGGACACCGGCGAGACCGACAGCTATGCTGGAATGATCGCCTTCCCGATGCGCAAAACGCTTTAGGCGCGCTTCCTGCGCACTTCCTTGAGCAGGACGTCGTTCATCCGCGTCTGCCAGCCCGGGCCGCCGGATTTGAAGTAGTCGACGACCTCGGGGTCGAAGCGAACCGTCACCGACTGCTTGGTGGTTTCGGCTTTCGGCCGGCCGATCGGCTTGGGCATGGGGATGCCGTGCTCGGCGAACCATTCGCGCGCCGGGCGGAGTTCCTTGATCTCTTCGTCTGTCAGTTCGGGAGCTCATCATAGTCTTCGGTGGCGGCGGACCTGGTTATCTTGGAGTCCATAGCGACGCATCTCCTTTTCGTGGACGACCGCAGGCCGATGATCCGCACGTTGTGATCCCGGACGACGAAAGAACGACCACGTACTCGACCAGCAATCCGCCCGTAGCCCATCATCCGATCTTCACCATAGTCAAACCGCCGGTCAGCTTCCCGAAATGAACGCTGCCGACCAATCGAAATCGGCAATCAGCTCGAATCCGATGCCGTGCTTCAGCCGGTTGGTTTCATTCTTGGTCTCGTCCCACTCATATTGGTCCATAGCGCTCTTTAATGTAACTACGTTAAGTCCCTGCGGCAAGGCCTACAGCGCCCGTTGCATATGGACGATGTCGAGCCAGCGGTCGAATTTGTAGCCCAGCGCCTCATAGCGGCCGATGACGCGGAAGCCGTGCTTTTCGTGGAGGCGGATCGAGTTGGCGCGTTCGGCGGTGATCACCGCCAGCATCTGCCGGAGGCCGGCCTTCTTGCTGTCCTCGATCAGGCGGGCGAGCAGTTTGCCGCCGACGCCCTGTCCGACCGCGTCGGGGGCGAGGTAGATCGAATCCTCGCAGGTGAACCGGTAGGCCTCGCGCGGCCGGTAGGTCGAGGCGTAGGCGTAGCCGATCACACCGCCGTCCCGCTCGGCGATCAGCAGGGGATGGCCCTTGCCGGCGATGGCGGCAAAGCGGCCCGCCATTTCGGCCTCGCTCGGCTCCTCGGTCTCGAAGGTGATGACCGTCTCGCGCACATAGTGGCCGTAGATGCGGGTGACCGCCGGAATGTCGGCGGGCGAATAGGCGCGGATCACGAGATCGGACATGGGACGCTCGGGGCAAAGACCAGGGCCGCGACCCTTTCGGATCGCGGCCCCATCAAAGCCGATTGGCGGCGCGCCGACTAGCGGCGGTT
The DNA here is from genome assembly GCA_963848625.1 of uncultured Alphaproteobacteria bacterium. GTDB lineage: Bacteria > Pseudomonadota > Alphaproteobacteria > Rhizobiales > Devosiaceae > Devosia_A. The sequence continues at coordinate 109,439 of CAWKEC010000004.1, read as the reverse complement.
GCCGAAGATGCGCAGCAGCATCAGGAACAGGTTGATGAAGTCGAGGTAGAGCCGCAGCGCGCCCATGATGGCACCCTTGGCGAGCACGTCGGCGCCGAAGTTGACGCTGTAGCTCTCCTTGATGCGCTGGGTATCCCAGGCCGTGAGGCCGACGAACACCAGGACGCCGAGGATCGAGATGGCAAAGCCGAGCCCGCTCGACTGCAGGAAGATATTGACGATCGAGGCAATGACGACCCCGATCAGACCCATGATCAGGAACGAGCCGAACTGGGTCAGGTCGCGCTTGGTGGTGTAGCCGTAAAGGCTCATCGCGCCGAACGTCGCGGCCGAGATGAAGAACACCTGGCTGATCGAGGTCAGTGTATAGATCGCAAAGATCGAGCTCAGGCTGAGGCCCATCATCGCCGAGAACAGCCAGAACAAGAGCTGCGTCACCGGCACGCTGAGTCGCTGGATGCCGAAGCTCAGGACCAGCACGAAGGCGAGGGGCGCCAGCATCACCACCCACTGCAGCGGCGTGTTGTAGATGGCGTTGCCGAAATCGGTAAGGCCGACGACGTGGCCGCTCTGGACCACGAAGGCGGAGCTGAAGGTGAACCAGGCGACGACGCCGGTTACCACCAGCCCGATGCCCATGTAATTATAGACGCGCAGCATGTAGCTGCGCAGACCCTCATCGATCGCCGTGGCAGTGCCACTGCGCGCGGCGATGGTGGGACGGTCGAATTCTGCCATGGCAAATTCCCCTTGAGTGCAGGGCCGGCGGCGCCGGTCCCTTTGCCCGGGAATATGGACGGGGCCGCCAGCCAATACAAGGCCTCGGGACCCCCTTAACAAAGTGTAACCTTGCCTCGCCAATGGGTTAGCCAGATTGTCTCAGGCGCGTGTCACAAACTTGCGATGCCGACTCGCTATGCTAGGCTTGGTTGACGCGCCGCTGGCGAATCGGCGCAACGGAGACGGGTAAATTGCCCAGGCTCTTTACCGGCCTAGAAGTCCCCCACGACGTGCAGTTGGCCCTTTCTCTCAAACGCGGTGGCCTGTTTGGCGCCCGCTGGATCGATCCGGAAAACTACCACATCACGCTCTGCTTCATCGGCGATGTCGACAACCGCACGGCCAATGAGGTCGTCGACGAGCTCGACCGGCTGAGCCATTGGGACGCTTTCCGCGTCCGGCTGTCGGAGCTGGGCACGTTCGGTGGCGATCGGCCGCGGGCGCTGTTTGCCGGGGTCGAGGCCAGCGAGGCGCTGACCCGCCTGCAATCGGCCCATGAGCGGGTGCTGCGCCGGGTTGGGCTCGAACCCGAGGCGCGGCGCTTCGTGCCGCACGTGGCGCTGGCTCGGCTCAAGGGCACCAGCGCCCCCGAGGTCGCCGAATTCATCCATCAGTCCGGGCACTTCACGCCGCTCGAGTTCACCGTCGGGCGGTTCGTGCTGTTCTCGTCGCGGGCCTCGGTCGGGGGCGGGCCGTATCTGGTCGAACAGAGCTATCCGCTCGCGGCCTAGCGCCGCCGTAGAATGGCGTTAACCGCTCCTTAACCCTCATGGGCGACAGAACGGTCCTGAGATTGGGCGTCAAATTGCCGACATGATTGGCCGCGACTTTCGCCGATCATACAAATGCAACGCCCGGCTTTGAGAGCTTGGTAACCATAGCGTGGCAGCCTGAGTTGCGGATCACACGAGGCCACGTCTTGTTCAGGGGTGTTCAGAGCATGACACATATCGGCCGCCGGACGATCTCCGGCATGCTGGCGATTGCGCTCGCGGGGGCGGCATCCATCGCTCCGGTCCCGGCGCAGGCGCAGGCTGCCGCGACGGCGCCAGCGGCGCCCGCCGCGCCGACCAACCTCGGCACCTTCAAATCCTGGACGGCCTGGCAGGGCAATGACGCCTACGGCAAGATCTGCTTCGTGTCGGCCGACCCGGTCAAATCCGACCCGACCACCGTCAACGGCAAGCCCATCGTCCGCGATCCGCCGCACTTCCTCGTCATCCATCGCGACAAGGCGCTGGCGGTCAATTCCGACGGCAGCGCCGCCAAGGACAAGAGCGGCAATCCAATCTTCCGCAAGGTCCATGACGAGGTGCAGGCGCAGCTCGGCTATCCGCTGCAGCCCACCACCGACAGCTTCTTTCACACCGCCAGCATCGACAGCAAATCGTGGAACCTGAAGTCGATCGCCGATGATCCCTCGACCCCGATCAAGGACAACGAGGCGGCCTGGATGTCGAGCACCAGCGACGAGCCGGGGTTCATTACCGCGATGAAGTCGGGCACGAACCTGCTTGTCGCCGGCACCTCGGCGCGCGGCACCAAGACCACCGACACCTATTCGCTCGCCGGCTTTACCGCGGCCATCGCCATCATCGACAAGGCCTGCCCGTAACGCGCCGACCGGAACGGCGGCCAGCCTCGGGCGTTGAGGCGGCGCCGGCGTCCGCCGCCCACGAGGATCCCCGTTGCGTCTCGGTCCCGCCCTCCTCTGCCTTTGCGCTTTCGTTGCGAGTCCCGGCATCTGCGCAGTCGGTGCAGCAGCTCGGCACCTTCAAGGACTGGTCGGCCTATTCGGCGTCAGAGGGCGCGGGCGCCGTCTGCTTTGCGATGAGCAAGGCGACGGCGGTGACGCCGCAGCCCGACGACTACACGCAGGGCTATCTCTATCTGACCCATCGCCCCGCCGAGAACGTCGCCAACGAGATCAACGTCGTCGCCGGCTTCACCTTCGCGACCGACCAGCCCGCGACGCTGTCGGTCGACGGCAAGAGCTTTGACCTCTTCACCCAGAAGGACGCGGCCTGGCTGCTCGATACCAAGCAGAACGACAGTCTTGCGGGCGCGCTCCGGGCCGGCACCGGCGTCGTCGTCCAGGGCACCAGCGACAAGGGGATCAACGTCTCCGAGACCTTCTCGCTGACTGGCGCGACGGCGGCGAGCCACGCGATCGACACGGGCTGCTGAGGACGCTGCCGGCGTCCTCCCCTGCATCGCAGATGCGGGGGAGGGGGACCATGCGCAGCATGGTGGAGGGGGCGGGCTGGACTCGGTGCGTGCGGCCGCCCCCAATCCGTCGCTTCGCGCCACCTTCCCCCGCTGACGCAGGGGAAGGACCCGAATGCCGCCCCTTCTTTGCGCCTGCTGGTGCACTATGTTACAGCGCGCCGCCCCCAAGGGACCTTCGATGAGCATTGCCCTTAGCCTCGATCATGCGAGCACGCCCGCCCGTTCCGGCGCGAGCCGACGCGTGTCGCTGGTGGGACTTGGCAAGCCCGAGCTCAGGGCCGCGCTCGAAGGCGCCGGCCTCGCCGCGCGCGAGGCCAAAATGCGCGCGTCCCAGCTCTGGAACTGGATCTACGTCAACGGCGTCACCGATTTCGACCGGATGACCAATATCGCCAAGCCGGTGCGGCAGATGCTCGGCGACAGCTTCCTGCTCGACCGGCCCGAGATCGTCACCGAGCAGGTCTCGATCGACGGCACGCGCAAATGGCTGTTTCGCTTTCGCGACCCGAAATCGCCGAACTTGCCGCCGGTCGAGATCGAGACGGTCTACATTCCCGAATCCGACCGCGGCACGCTCTGCGTCTCCTCGCAGGTCGGCTGCACGCTCACCTGCTCGTTCTGCCACACCGGCACGCAGAAGCTCGTGCGCAACCTCACGGCCGGCGAAATCCTCGGCCAGATCCTGATGGCGCGCGAGCGGCTCGGCGATTTCCCGGGCGGGGTGCGCCCCGACGATGGCGGGCTCGTCCCCGGCCCGCGCGGCTCGGGCGGCAGCGAAGGCGACAATCGCGCCATCACCAATGTGGTGATGATGGGCATGGGCGAGCCCTTCTACAACTACGATGCGGTCAAGAACGCTCTTCTGATTGCGTCGGCCGATGACGGCGTCGCGTTATCGAAGCGCCGCATCACGCTCTCGACCTCGGGCGTCGCGCCGCAGATCGAGCCGTGGGGCCGCGAGGTCGGCACCATGCTCGCGATCTCGCTCCACGCGGTGCGCGATGACCTCCGCGACATGCTGGTGCCGATCAACAAGAAGTGGCCGCTCAAGGAGCTGCTCGCGGCCGTCCGCGCCTATCCGCAGCTCTCGAACGCCCGGCGCGTGACCTTCGAGTACGTGATGCTCAAGGACATCAACGACTCCGACGCCGACGCGCGCGAGCTGGTGCGGCTGCTCAAGGGCATCCCCGCCAAGATCAACCTCATCCCGTTCAATCCGTGGCCCGGCACCAACTACGATTGCTCGAGCTCGGCGCGGATCGAGAAATTCGCCGACATCGTCAATCGCGCCGGCTACGCCTCGCCGGTGCGCACTCCGCGCGGCCGCGATATCTTTGCCGCCTGCGGGCAGTTGAAGAGCGAAACCGAGCGGCTGACCAAGCGCGACCGCGAGGCGCTTGCGGGGTGAGCGGCACGGCGCTGACGCCCGAACTCGCAGTCACCGACATCGCCGCGAGCCGGCACTTCTATCTCGATATCCTCGGCTTCGAGTTGGTCTACGAGCGGCCCGAGGAAGGCTTTGCGTTCCTCGCCTATGGCGGGAGCGGGCTGATGCTTGACCAGATCGGCGTCGGCCGGACCTGGGTTACGGGCCCGCTCGAGCCGCCTCTCGGTCGCGGCGTCAACCTTCAGTTCCCGGTTGTAAGCCTTGAGCCGCTCCTCGAACGACTTCAACGCGCGGGCATCGGCCTGTTCCTGGAGCCCGAAGCGCGAGCCTATCGTGTCGGCGACCACGAAATCGTGCAGCAACAGTTCTGCGTGCAGGACCCCGATGGCTATCTGCTGCGCTTCTGCTCGGAAGTGAAAAGCAGATGAGTTTTTTGCTAAAACGACTTTCCAGTCATGACGTCGCAAGCTTTGCCCGGATTGCGCCTGATGTCTTCGACGAGCCGGTCGACCCCGCTCGTCTCGCCGCGTATCTCGGCGCACCCGGCCACGTTATGGTCGTCGCGCTCGAAAACGAGACCATCGTCGGCCAGTGCGCCGGCGTCGTCCATCGCCACCCGGACAAGCCCACCGAGCTTTATGTCGACGAAGTCGGCACCGCCTCGACGCACCGCCGGCAGGGGATCGCGGAGGCCATGCTCGATGAACTCTTTGCGTGGGGCCGCGAGCTCGGCTGCGCCGAAGCCTGGCTCGGCACCGAGCTCGACAACGATGCCGCCAATGCGCTCTATCGCAAGCACGCGCCGATCGAGGACGAGGCGATGCAGTTTTACGTCTTCAAGCTCTAGGCTGCAGTCGGGAACCTCCCCTGTGGCAACGCCACGGGGGAGGGGGACCGGCGAAGCCGGTGGAGGGGGCGGCCACAAGCACCGAGTCAGAGCCGCCCCCCTCCGTCGCGGAGCCTGCCCTCGGGCGCTACGCGTCCCGTGGGCGCCACCTTCCCCGCTGGGCAGGGGAAGGACCCGACTCCATCATTCTCCCCTGATCCACTCCAGCTTCCAGCCGCCTCGACCCTCTCCCAGCACTTTCGCCAGCGCCGGTAGAACGGCCTTCAACTCATCCTCCAGCACAAAGGGTGGGTTGACCACGATCATCCCCGAGCCGTAGAGCGCGCCCGCCACCGGCGGCCCGATCGACAGCTCGGCGCGCAGCATCTTCGTGATCCCCGTCGCCTTGAGGTCGGCAACGAAGGCGTTGACCTCGCGCGGCTCCTTGAGCGGATACCAGAGAGCGTAAATCCCGGTGGCCCATTTGCGGTGGGCCTTCTGCAGCCCCTCCACCAGCCGCGCCCACTCGCCGTCCTCCTCGAACGGCGGATCGACCAGCACCAGCCCGCGCTTTTCCTTGGGCGGCACGTAGGCGTTGAGCGCGAGCCAGCCGTCGAGCTCGGTGACGCGGACCTGCACGTCGCCCTCGAACAGGTCGCGCAGCTTCCGATAGTCGGCCGGGTGCAGCTCGAGCGCGCTCAGCCGGTCCTGCGAGCGGAACAATTTTCGCGCGATCAGTGGCGAGCCCGGATAGCGGGCGAGGGGGACGCGCGGATTTTCGCCCTCGACCACCTCGATATAGGGGGTGAGCAGCACCTTCACTCTGTCGGGCAGCTCGGCCTTGAGCAGCTTGGCGATGCCGGCCTGCCACTCGGGCGAGCGCCTGGCCTCCTCGCCGGTCAGCGAGTAGCGCCCGATCCCGGCATGGGTGTCGATCACCCGGAAGGCCGCGGGCTTCAATTTCAGATACTCGATCAGCCGGGTGAGTACGATGTGCTTGAGCACGTCGGTGAACCCGCCGGCGTGAAAGGCGTGACGATAGTTCACGGGCCGCGGGCCGCCATCACCCGTGCCGCGCCTGCGCGCTCAGGATCACGGCGGCAAAGCTCGTGAACACCGCGGCGAAGGAATAGTTGAGCGCCCGCTGCACCCATTTGCTGGCGGTCAGGACGCGCGTCAGCTGGTGGGCGAGGAGCACGATCGCGACCATGATCGGGATCGACAGGACGATGAACTCGAGGCCGAGGACAAACAGCTTTCCGGGCGCGTTCGCATCGGCCCGATCGACGAATTGCGGCAGGAAGGTCACGAAGAACAGCACCACCTTAGGGTTGAGCAGGTTGATGCCCACGCCGGTCAGGTAGCTCTGCCCCAGGGTCGGGGTCTTTTCCGCCCGCGCCGCGACCTTGAGGCCGCCGCCATGCACCACCGCCCGCCAGGCGAGCCAGAGGAGATAGCCGGCGCCCGACGATCTTGAGCGCGATAAACAGCGGCGGCGCGGCGACGATCAGCACCGAGATGCCGAGCGCCACGAGCGTTGTGTGCACCGCGATGCCGCTGAGCGCCCCAAAGCCCGTCATCAGGCCGTGCCCGCGACCGAAGTTCACGGTGCGGCTCAGCTGCAGCGCCATGTCGGGACCGGGGGTGATGGCGAGGACGACCGACGCCAATGCGAAAGCGAGGAGAGTGGCGAGGCCGGGCACGAAGCTCATCATGCCGCCTCATTGCATGGGCGGGGAGCCTTGACTATAGGGGCGGAATCGTCACCGCCGGGAAATTCCCGGCCGCGGGGCCAAGATGACCACAGACATCAAGAAGATCGTCCTCTCCTATTCGGGCGGCCTCGACACTTCGATCATGCTCAAATGGCTGCAGGAGCATTATCGCGCCGAGATCGTGACCTTCACCGCCGACCTCGGGCAGGGCGAGGAACTCGCGCCGGCCCGGAAGAAAGCCGAGATGTTCGGCATCAAGGACATCCGCATCGTCGACGTGCGCGAGGAGTTCGTCGCCGATTTCGTCTTCCCGATGTTCCGCGCCAACGCGGTTTACGAGGGCCAGTACCTGCTCGGCACCTCGATCGCCCGCCCGGTGATCGCCAAGCACCTGGTCGAAATCGCGCGGGAGACGGGGGCCGACGCCATCGCCCATGGCGCCACCGGCAAGGGCAACGACCAGGTGCGGTTCGAGCTGACCGCCAACGCGCTCGATCCATCATTGCGTGTTATCGCGCCCTGGCGCGAATGGGACCTCCGCTCGCGCACCCAGCTCCTCGACTACGCCGAAAAGCACCAGATCCCGATCGCCAAGGACAAGCGCGGCGATGCGCCGTTCTCGGTCGACGCCAATCTGCTCCACACCTCGTCGGAGGGCCGCGTCCTCGAGGATCCGGCGGTGCCGGCGCCGGACTATGTGGCGCAGCGCACGGTCGATCCGGAGCAGGCGCCCAATACGCCCGAAATCATCACCATCGGCTTCGAGCGGGGCGACGCGGTCTCGGTCAATGGCAAGGCGCTCTCGCCCGCGATGCTGCTCACAAAACTCAACGAGCTCGGCGGCAAGCACGGCATCGGTCGGCTCGATCTGGTCGAAAACCGCTTCGTCGGCATGAAATCGCGCGGCCTCTACGAGACGCCGGGCGGCACGATCCTGCTCGCGGCGCATCGCGGCATCGAATCGATCACGCTCGATCGCGGCGAGGCGCATCTGAAAGACGAGCTCATGCCGCGTTATGCCGAGCTCATCTACAATGGCTTCTGGTACTCGCCGGAGCGCGAGATGCTGCAGGCGGCGATCGATCACACGCAGCGCTTCGTCGCCGGCGAGGTGACGGTCAAGCTCTACAAGGGCTCGGCCTCGGTCGTCGCGCGCACCTCGCCCAATTCGCTCTATTCGATGGACCTCGTGACCTTCGAGGAGGGGGCGGTCGCCTACGACCACCACGACGCCGAAGGCTTCATCCGGCTCAATGGCCTGCGGCTCAAGACCTACGCCGCCCGCCGCCTGGCGCTTGCCAAGACCGGCAAAAACTGACCTTGGGAGCCCGAATCCCGCCCAAAACAGCGACGGGCGGCCTTAAACCGATCTTAAGGCAAGCACCCTAACGTTCCCGCCCAGGCGTCGGCGTTGGAAACCCTATCGGTGAGTTCGCAGGTGGCAGACGGCGGCCATTCCGAAAGCGCTTTGCTGCTCGACGCGGCCCTCGAAAACATACCCTATGGGTTCTGCGTCTGGTCGAGCGCCTTCACGCTGGTGATGTGGAACCGGCACTACCTCGATATCTACGGCTTTCCCGCCGACCGCGTCCGCGCCGGCATGGCGCTCGAAGAGGTGGTGCAGCTTTCGGGCGAGCTCGGCAACCACCCCGGCCAAACACCGCAGCAGTTCCTTGCCGCCTACAAGAAGGAGCTCCGTGCCAATCGTGGCGGGGCGCGCGCCAAGTCGCGCGAGCTCCTGGCGCGCGGGCGCACCATCGAGACGGCGCACGTCTATTCCCCCGGCCTCGGCTGGATCGTCACGCACGAGGACGTCACCGACGAGATCGCGTCCGAGGAGATCGTGCAGCGCCGCAAGCACGAGCTCGAGCGGCAGAACATCCGGCTCGACGCGGCGGTCAACAACATCAGCCAGGGCCTCTGCATGGTCGATCCGCGCGGCCGGCTGGTGATCTGCAACGCGCCCTATGCGCGCATCTACGCGCTGCCGCCCGAGCTGGTGCAGCCGGGGACCCCCATCGACGACGTCCTCAAGCACCTTTACGAGCGCGGCCTCCATGCGGGCGGGGCAAGCTCGCTCGGCGAATATCTGGGCTGGCGCCATCGCGTCATCGATCGCGGCGAATACGAAAAGAGCGTCATCGAGTTCGGCACGCGCATCATCCTCATGCAGCACCATCCGATGAAGGATGGCGGGTTCGTCACCACGCACGAGGACATCACCGAGCAGCGCCAGCAGGAGGCGCGCATCCAGCACCTCGCCCGGCACGACGCGCTGACCGAGCTGCCCAACCGCATCCAGTTCCTCGAAGAGATGACCAATGCCGAGGCGCAGATTGAGCGCGGCGACACGCTCGCCGTGCTCTGCATCGATCTCGACCGCTTCAAGTCGGTCAACGACTCGCTCGGCCACGCCATCGGCGACAAGCTCCTGAAGCAGGCCTCGGCGCGGCTCTGGGGCACGACACGCGAAACCGACGTGCTGGCGCGGCTCGGCGGCGACGAGTTCTCGCTGCTGCTGCGCCCCATCGACAAGCCCGCCGACGCCGCCCGCATCGCCGAGCGCATCGTCAAGGCAATGGCGACACCGTTCATGATCGACGGCCACCAGATCACCGTCGGCGCGAGCGTCGGCATTGCCATCGCGCCGCAGGACGGCGAGTCGGCCGACATCCTGATGAAGAACGCCGACATGGCGCTCTACCGGGCCAAGTCGGAAGGTCGTTCTACCTTCCACTTCTTTGAGAAGGACATGGATGCGGCGATCCAGAAGCGCCGGATGATCGAGGCGGGGCTGCGCAATGCGCTGGCCAACAACGAGCTGCGGCTGGTGTTTCAGCCGCTGGTCGGGCTCAAGGAAAATCGCGTCACCTGCTTTGAGGCGCTGCTGCGCTGGCGGCATGGCGCGCGCGGCGAAATCTCGCCGGCGGAGTTCATCCCGATCGCCGAGGAAACCGGGCTGATCGTCCAGATCGGCGAGTGGGTGCTGCGCGAGGCCTGCCGCGCCGCCGCCGCCTGGCCGGGCAATACACGGGTCGCGGTGAACCTTTCGCCGGTGCAGTTCAAGAACAAGCGCCTGTTCGAGACGGTGCACGCCATCACCAACGAGACCGGCCTGCCGCCGACCCGGCTTGAGCTCGAAATCACCGAGTCGCTGCTGCTCAACGACAACGAGCATACGCTCCACACCCTCCATCGCCTCCGCGCCATCGGCATCCGCATCTCGATGGACGATTTCGGCACCGGCTACTCGTCGCTGAGCTATCTGCGCGCCTTCCCGTTCGACAAGATCAAGATCGACCGCTCGTTCATGCGCGATCTCGACCAGCGCGGCGGCGACAGCCTCGCCATCATCAAGGCGGTGATCGGGCTCGGGCAGTCGCTGGGCATGTCGACCACCGCCGAGGGCGTCGAAACCGAAGCCCAGCTCAAGGCGGTGCGCGAGCAGGGCTGCAACGAGGTCCAGGGCTTCCTGTTCTCCCGCCCCCTCGACAATACCCAGGTGGTGGCGCTACTCGAGCGCGAAGCCCGCTCCGAGCCGCTGCGCAAGGCGAGCTGAACCGCACTCAGCGCATTTTAACAGGGAAATGGCGCAGAGTTTCGGCCGGCTTCGCGAACGCCGCGGGACGGGCTCCATTTCGTTGTTCGCGCGAACGTCGAGTCGCAGGGAGCGTTCCGTCGCCCTTCGAAAACAAACCCGCAGGTTGAACAAAACTCTCCGACACTCGGTCGCGTAGCTCATTGCACAGCGTCCCAACCGGAGAAATGCAATGACAGACTTTCTGCCAACCCGGCGCCACGTCCTCAAGTGGACGGGCGTTGCGGCCTCGCTCGCCATCGCCGGCAGCGTGCTGCCCAATTTCGGCATCTCCGCCGCGCTCGCTGCCGATCTTGGCTCGGGCGATGTCGGCGTCCTCAACTACGCCTATGCCCTCGAGCAGCTTGAAGCGGCGTTCTATACGCAGGCGGTCAAGACGCCCTATACGGGCATCACCAAGGCGGAGCTTTCCACCCTCACCGTCATTCGCGACCACGAAATCGCCCACCGCGAGTTCCTCAAGAAGGCGCTCGGCAAGAACGCCATCCCTGGTCTCGAGGTGGATTTCTCGGGGATCGACTTCACCAATCGCAAGAGCGTGCTGAGTACCGCCGATACGTTCGAGAATCTGGGCGTTGCCGCCTACAACGGCGCCGGCCACCTGATCAAGACGGTGGCTTATCTCGCTGCTGCCGGGACGATCGTTTCGGTCGAGGCCCGCCACGCGGCGGCCATCGCCGAGCTGCTGTCGGGCGCAAGCGCACAGGCCGCAGGCGAAGGCCATGTCGACATGCAGGGGCTCGATGCCGCCCTGTCCCCCGGTGACGTCCTGCCCAAGGCCGCGCCCTTCATCAAGACACCGGTCACGGCCCACTCGCTGGCCTGAGGAGAAACACCATGAACAACCAAGACAATTTCATCCTCGATGCCATCGACCCGGACCTCGGCGAGCGCATCGATACGGGCAAGCGGAACCTGTTCTCCCGCTATGCCATGCCGGCGGTCGCGCTCTCGAGCGCCCCGCTGATCCTCGCCGCCGCCTCCACCGAAGCCTTTGCCGCGGGCGCCTTGCCCCAGGCGGTGGTCGACGTGCTCAACTTTGCGCTCACCCTCGAATATCTCGAGGCGGCCTTCTACAAGATGGGCAACGAGGCGAGCGGGCTGATCCCGGCCAACTACCAGTCGCTGTTCCGCACCATTGGAGCGCACGAAACGGCGCACGTCGCGCTGCTCCAGGGCGCGCTCGGCGCGGCGGCGGTCAAGGCACCGGCGGTCGATTTTACCGCCAAGGGCAAATACGCCGACGTGTTCTCGAACTTTAAAACCTTCGCCACGCTCTCGGCGACGTTCGAGGATCTGGGCGTGGCCGCCTACAAGGGCCAGGCCGGCAATCTCGCCGGTACGGCCGTGCTGACCACGGCGCTCCAGATCCACTCGGTTGAAGCACGCCATGCCGGCGCGGTGCGGCCGATCGTGGGCAAGTCGCCGACGATCAGCGCCTTCGACCAGCCCAAGACCAAGGCCGAGGTGCTGGCTGCGGCCAAGCCGTTCCTCGCCTAGGCGTCTCGCGAGCCCCCAGCCGCCACATCCTCCCGGGTGGCGGCTGGGCTTTGCGCATATTCGGCGCGCGCTGCCGTTGCTATGACCGCCCATGCCCTATTCCCTCCTCAGCGCCTTCGATCGTTTCGTCCCCAAGGACGGCGCGAGCCGGCAAATCGCCGCCGACCTCGCCTACGGGCCCGATCCGCGCCACCGCCTCGACCTCTACGCGCCACGCAACGCCGGCGCAGCACCGCTGCCGCTCCTGGTCTTTGCCTATGGCGGGGGCTGGAACAGCGGAACGCGCTCTGATTACCATTTTGCCGGCCGGGCTTTTGCGGCGCTCGGCTTTCTCTGCGCGGTCGCCGACTATCGTGTGCATCCGCAGGTGCATTTCCCGGATTTCGTCGACGATCTCGGACGCGCCGCGAGCTTTGTTGCTGCTGAGGCCGGCCGCTATGGCGGCGACCCGGAGCGGGTGGTCCTCGCGGGCCATTCGTCGGGCGCCTACAATGCGGTCATGCTCGGGCTCGATCCGGCGCGGTTTTCGGCGCCCGATCTGGTTGGTCGCATCGAAGCCGTCGTCGGGCTCGCGGGTCCCTACGACTTCTACCCGTTCGACGTGAAGGAAAGCATCGACGCCTTCGCCGGCGCGCCCGATCCCGAGCGCACGCAGCCGGTCAATCTCGTGACCTCCGCGGCGCCGCAGATGGCGCTGCTCCACGGCGTGCGCGACACCCTCGTCGGCGATTATCACACCGTCCGGCTGGCACAGAAGCTGAGGGTCGCCGGCGTGCCGGTGCTGGAACGGCACTATCCGAGCCTCCGTCACGCCGAGCTGGTGCTCGGCCTCGCCCGGCCGCTGCGGAGCGTCTGGCCGGTCTGGCGCGACGTCGCCGACTACCTGCGCCCGCGGGCAATACGCCAGGCGCCCGGTGGCCAATCGCGTTGAGCCCCGATATGCTTCCGACGGGCATTTTGAGGGGCAGTCATGGTCGACGCCGCGTCGTCACGCAGCTGGATGATTCCGGTTATTGCGCTTTTCCTTTCGGCCTTTGCCATCAACACGGCCGAATTCGTCATTGCCGGCCTGCTGCCGTCCATCGCCCATGACCTTGGGGTCGACATTCCAACGGCGGGCTTCCTGATCAGCGGCTATGCGCTCGGCGTCGCCATCGCGAGCCCGGTGTTCGCGCTCTTGACCGGCAGCCTGCCGCGCCGCCCGCTGATGATGGTGCTGATGGGAATCTTCGTCGTCGGCAATGTGCTCTGTGCCTTCTCCACCAGCTACTGGATGCTGCTCGGTGCCCGCCTGCTCGTCGCCTGCTGCCATGGCCTGTTCTTCGGCGTCGCGCTCATCCTTGCCATGCGGCTCGCCCCCAAGGACCGGCAGACCGGCGCCGTGTCCCTCGTGGTTGCCGGCTCGAGCCTTGCGAGCGTCCTCGGCGTGCCGATCGGCACCGCCATCGGCGAGGCCTTTGGCTGGCGAACGACGTTCTGGGTGATCGCGGTGGCGGGCGCGCTGGCTGCGGTGGCGGTGGGATTGCTGGTCCCCGACGCGCGCGAGGAGCAGGCGGCAAAGGCGGAGCTCAGGGTCGAAGTTCGAGCGACGCTGCGGCCGCCGGTACTCCTCGCCTATGCCGCCATTGCCTTTTTCATGGTGGGCGCGATCTCGCTCTATTCCTACATCGTGCCGCTGTTGACGACGGTAAGTGGCGTGCCCCTCGACGATATCCCGCTCGTCCTGTTCGGCATGGGCTTTTGCGGCGTGTTCGGCAATCTGGTCGGTGGCTGGCTCGCCGACCGCAACCCGATCCCGACGATGATCGGCATCCTCACGGTGGTCATCGTCATCATGCTGAGCCTCGCCGCGCTGATCCACAGCGCCTGGGGCGCCTCCATCTGCTTCGTCCTCTGCTGGCTCATCGGCTACGGCTTTCCGGCCCCCATCCAGGCGCGCGTCCTCAAGGAGACGGCCGACGCCCCGAACTTCGCCTCGACGCTGATCTCGACCGCCTTCAACATCGGCATCGCGGTCGCCGCCGCGCTCGGCGCCGCGGCGATCAATGCCGGCTGGGGCTATGGCTCGCTGCCCTTGGTCGGCGCCGCCGCCGAGTTCGTGGCGCTGGCCCTGGTGATCATCCTCGCCCTTTACGGCCGGCGACAGCCGGCGGTTGCGGCAAGTCCCGCCTGACGGTGGACATTCACGCCATTTTCGACGGTCTCGCGTGGCTCACGGCGGCGCTCACCGCGGTGGCGCTCCGGCGCTATTGCGGCGACGCCTTCGAGGCGCGCTGGCGGCGCCCGTCCCCCGCCTATCTCGCCGCGCTGGTAATCGGGGCGAGCCTTGGCGCCTACGGCCTCGGCTCGCTCAACATCTGGCTCGCCGGCCAGTCGGGAATCGCGCGCTCGATCGAGGGCGCGCTCGCCGGGGCGATCCTTGCGATCGAGCTCTACAAGCGCGCGACCGGCATCAGCGGGCGCACGGCGGCGCTCTACGCCCTGCCGGTCGCGCTCGGCATCGCCGTCGGGCGCATCGGCTGCTTTCTCGCTGGGATGGACGACTTCACCTACGGCATCCCGACGAGCCTGCCCTGGGGCCATGATTTCGGCGACGGCATCCCGCGCCACCCGGTCCAGATCTACGAGACGGGCGCCATGCTGGTCTTCGCGCTGGCCTACGTGCCGGCTCTCCTCCGCCGGCAGAAATGGGTGCTCGACAACGGCTTTTCGCTGCTCGCGCTGTTCTACGCGACGCAGCGCTTCGCGCTCGAAATGCTGAAGCCCTATCCGGCAGTTTTCGCCGGGCTGACGGTGTTCCAGGTTGTCTGCCTCGGCATGATCATTTACGCCTTGACGCTATTGCGCCCAAAGAGATTGCCCGATGCTCGACACGCCTGAAATTGCGGCACCCGTCCGCAAGATCAAACCCTACGTTTTCTACGGCGAGACCACGTCGCTGTGCGGCACCTGCCTCGCGCTGGTGCCGGCCAAGATCGAGTTTTCTGACGGCAAGGTCTGGTACTGAAAAGCGCTGCCGCGAGCACGGCGTCGAAAAGGTCGCTGATCTCGACCGATATTGCGTTCTACAAATGGCAGCGCGAGTTCTTGAAGCCCGGCGACCGGCCGCTCGAGCTGCAGACCCGCACCGACTACAACTGCCCCTACGATTGCGGGCTCTGCCCCGACCACGAGCAGCATTCGTGTCTCGCGCTGATCGAGGTCAACCAGCACTGCAACCTGAGTTGTCCGGTGTGCTTTGCCGGCTCCTCGCCGCAGCGCACCGAGCAGCTGCCGCTCGCGACCATCGAGCGGATGATGGATGCGCTGGTGCGCAGCGAAGGCGAGCCGGACCTGCTGCAGCTGTCGGGTGGCGAGCCCACCATCCACCCGCAGATCCTCGAGATCATCGACGCCGCCAAGGCCCGGCCGATCCGCCATCTGATGATCAACACCAACGGCATCCGCATCGCGCGGGACCCGGCCTTCGTCGAGGCGCTGGCCGAGCGCCGCACGGGCTTTGAAGTGTATCTCCAGTTCGACAGCCTCGAGCGCGAAGCGCTGATGGATCTGCGCGGCGCCGATCTCCGCCGCATCCGGCAGGAGGCGCTCGAAGCGCTCGAAAAGCACAACATCTCGACCACGCTGGTCGCGACGCTGAAGAAGGGCGTCAACGACCACGAGGTTGCGGCGATCATCGACCATGCCCTCAACTGGAGCTGCGTGCGCGGGGTCACCTTCCAGCCGGTCGAGGATGTCGGGCGCAACGAGCATTTCGATGCGCGCACCAACCGCCTGACGCTGAGCGAAGTGCGCCGGCGCATCATCGACGACCACGGCCTCTTCGGCGAGGCCGACATGATCCCGCTGCCCTGCAATCCCGATGCCATCACCATTGGCTACGGGTTGCGCAACGGCCGCACCGTGGCTCCCGTCACCTCGATGATCCCGCGCCAGATGCTGCTCGACGAGGTGCCCAATTCGGTGGCGTTCGAGCGCTATCCCGAGCTCAAGAAGCGCATCTTCGAGCTGTTCTCGCTGTCGGTCGGGGAATTGACGATTTCCGACAAGATGACGGCGCTGCTCTGCTGCCTGCCCGAGGTGCCGGTGCCCGAAGGGCTCGACTACGGCTCGATCTTCCGGGTGGCGGTGATCAACTTCATGGACCGGCACAATTTCTCGGTGCCGGCCGCCAAGCGCAGCTGCATCCATTTCGTCACGCCGAACGGCCAGATCATTCCGTTCGAGACCTACAATCTCTTCTACCGCAATGGCGAGATCGGCCCGATCCGGGCGCGCATCGAACGCCAGCGCGCCATCGCCTGATGCGCGTCCTCGCGGTCATCTTCGGCATCCTGCTGCTGCTGCCTGGGCTGTGCTTTCTGGGCTTTGGCCTCATCTTCACGGTCCAGGGCCGCGGCATCGCGCCCTTCGGGCTGATCGAACTGGGAATCGGCGGCCTGATCACCTGGGGCGCGGTGCTGCTCATCATCAACTATTCGAAGTGAGGGCGGGCACCCGACAACCGCTCAATCCAGCGGCCGGGGAAGCCATGAGGGGATTCTTAGCGGCGATCCTGATCATTGCGGGGATCGCGGTCAGTTTTGCCCGGGCTATGCACCCTTCTCCTTGGTGGACTGACGGGATGGGGAACCGGTTGGATCCTCAACGTCGGGATCGGATCGGCCTGCATCCTCACGGCCTTCGTTCTGCTCTTCTTCACTGGCCGCGATTAAGCATCCGCGCGCCCGCACCCCGGCCATGCGCGCATTTGGCTTGAGAATCCGGGCTTTCCCCACTATGTGAGCCGCCAATCGTCTCCCTCGCATTTTCAGGCGGCCCCAATGGCGTTGCGCAACATCGCGATCATCGCCCATGTCGACCATGGCAAAACCACGCTCATCGACGTGCTGCTGCGGCAGTCCGGCGCCTTCCGCGACAACCAGCGCGTCGAAGAGCGCGCCATGGATTCCAACGACCTTGAGCGCGAGCGCGGCATCACCATCCTCGCCAAGGTGACCTCGCTGGTCTGGAAAGGCACGCGCATCAATATCGTCGATACCCCCGGCCACGCCGATTTCGGCGGCGAGGTCGAGCGCATCCTGTCGATGGTCGACGGCGTCGTGATTCTCGTCGACGCCGCCGAAGGCCCGATGCCGCAGACCAAGTTCGTGCTCTCCAAGGCGCTGGCGCAGGGGCTGCGGCCGATCGTTGCGATCAACAAGATCGACCGCCCCGATGCGCGGCACCTCGAGGTGCTGGAAGAAATCTTCGACCTGTTCATCGCGCTCGAGGCGACGCCCGAGCAGCTCGATTTCCCGGTGCTCTACGGCTCGGCCAAGCAGGGCTGGATGGCGATCAAGCCGGCGGGCCCGAAGGACGTTGCCGGCGCCGCTCCTCGACAAGGTCGTCGAATACGTGCCCCCGCCCAAGGTGGAGGAGGGGCCGTTCCGCATGCTGGTCACCACCATCGAGCGCAACCCGTTCCTCGGTCGCGTCCTCACCGGCCGCATCAGCGCCGGCGCCGTCAAGGCGGGCGACGCGATCCACTCGCTGAGCCGCGATGGCAAGGAAGTCGAGAAGGGCCGCGTCTCCAAGCTGCTCGCCTTCCGCGGCCTCGAGCGTACGCCGATCGAGATTGCCGAGGCAGGCGACATCGTCGCCATCGCCGGGCTCGAGACACCACGGTCGCCGACACGCTGACCGTGCCGTCGAACAACGTTCCACTCGCCGCCAAGCCGATCGATCCGCCGACGCTGGCGGTAACCTTCCGCATCAATGACGGCCCGCTCGCCGGGCGCGAGGGCGACAAGGTGCAGAGCCGCGTCATCCGCGACCGGCTGTTGCGCGAGGCCGAAGGCAATGTCGCGATCAAGATCACCGAAGGCACCGATTCAGATTCGTTCGAAGTCGCCGGCCGCGGCGAACTTCAGCTCGCGGTGCTGATCGAGAACATGCGTCGCGAAGGCTTCGAGCTCACCATCGGCCGGCCGCGCGTCGTCCTCCGCGAGGAGAACGGCCAGAAGCTCGAGCCGATCGAAGAGGTCATCATCGACGTCGACGACGAGCATTCGGGCGTGGTCGTCCAGAAGCTCACCGAGCGCAAGGGCGACCTTGTCGACATGCGCCCTTCGGGCACCGGCCGGACGCGGCTGCGTTTTTACGTGCCGACCCGCTCGCTGATCGGCTACCAGCCGGAGCTGCTCTCCGACACACGTGGAACGGCGATCTTCAACCGCCTCTTCCACGAGTACCAGCCGTACAAGGGCGCGCTGCCCGGCCGTCGCACGGGCGTGCTGATCTCCAACTCCGACGGCGTCTCGGTCGCGTTTGCGCTGTGGAACCTTGAAGATCGCGGCCCGATGATGATCGACGCCGGCGTCGATGTGTATGTGGGCATGATCGTGGGCGAGCACACGCGCGACAACGACCTCGAGGTCAATCCGGTCAAGGGCAAGCAGCTCACCAACATCCGCACGCACAGTCAAGGACGAGGCGGTGAAGCTGACGACGCCCAAGAAGCTGACGCTCGAGCAGAGCCTCGGCTACATCGCCGACGACGAATACGTCGAGGTGACGCCCAAGAGCATCCGGCTCAGGAAAATCTGGCTCGACCCGAACGAGCGCAAGAAGGCGTTCCGGGCGATCAAGGCGACCGCCTAGCTCATCATCTCCATGATGTAGAGGCCGGCATTGGTGTCGGTCACATACATGAGCCGGTTCTGGTCGACGAACACGTCGGACGTCTGGATCACCTGCGCCCGGTTCGGCCGCGTGTCCATTAGCTTGCTGGGCTGCGGCGGCACCAGCGCCGCGATCTCCTTTGGTTGGTAGGTGTTCGAGATGTCGAAGACGCGCACGCCGGCGTTCTGATAGGTCACGAACACGATGTCGGAGGACACGAAGCTGCCCGGCCGGTTCTCGTGGATGTTGTGCGGGCCGAAATGGCGCGCCCTTATGCGCGTAGTCGATTTCGGCGGGCGTCGGCAGCGTCGCGATTGAAACGGGGTTCTTGGGCTCGCGGACATCGAAGAGCCAGGTGTATTTGACGCCGTCGGCGATTTCGTCGCGCACGGCTTCGTCGACCACCACCACGAGGTTGCGGTCGGGGAGCGGCAGCGCGTTGTGCGTGCCCCCGCCATAGGGCGGGCACCAGTTGGTGTGCGAGATGGTCCTGGGATTGGCGCGGTCCTTGACGTCGACGATGGTCATGCCGCCGTCGCGCCAGGTGACGTAGGCGGTGTCGCCGGCGACGATCGGATGGTGGCACGAATAGCGCAGTTTCGGATCCCAGCCCGGGTACTTCGCCCGCCGCTTTGTTCATGCCGGGGATCCAGCTCTTGCCCACCATCTTGGGATGCGTTGGATCGGCCATGTCGACGGTGATCATCACCGCGTCGATGAACCCGTCGAGCAGCGCCGAGGCATAGGCCCAGCGCCCGCCGGTGTACCAGATGCGATGCACGCCCACCCCGTCGATCGGCATGAAGCCGATCTCGCGCGGGTTCGCCCGGTCCTTGATGTCATAGACGCGGATGCCCGCCGAATAGCCGCGCGACTGCTGGGTCTTTTCGGCCATCGAGCCCGAATAGTAGATGGCCTCGTTGGTCAAATGCTCCTCGCGATAGAAATTGAGACAGTTGATCACCAGCAGCAGGTCGTCCGCCGCCTGCAGGTGGATCGACCAGGTATTGGGCGGCGAGGGGATGTAGTTGACGGTCTTGGGGTGGCGCGGATCGCGCACGTCGATTACCGAAAACCCGTCGGAGAACTGGTGGCCGACATAGGCAAAGCCATCCACCACCATGATCTGGACGCCGTCCATGCGCCCGCCCTGGTCAGAATAGCCGATGAGCCGCAGGTTGCGGGCGAAGTCGGGCGTGGGGAGTTCGGCTCCGGGCATGTCGGCAAATCCGCTGTTGAGGGCAGGCGTCGCGCCAAACCCTAGCCGCCCGGACGCGGCGCTGCCATCCGTAGCCCGAGTGGCGTCTTGAAAATCGGGCCGCGCCGGACCATTGTGACTACATGTGGTCACAATGGAGCCGCTGATGAGTCCGATGCAGGCGCGCGAAGCCAAGGCGAAGTTCTCCGAGCTGCTGGATGCCGCGGAGCGAGGGGAGACCACGCTCATCACCCGGCACGGAAAACCGGTGGCCCGGATCGAGCCGGTCAAAGCCGGCCGCTCGACGTCCATTGCCGAGGCCCTCTGGGCTATCCCGGGCGCGCTGGAAATTGACCCCGATCCCGTGCCGATGCGCGAGGTCGAGCTTTGACGCTGTTCCTCGTGGATACCTCGGTCATCTCGGAAATCGCCCCCGAGCGGCAGGGAGGATCGAGGCAAGCGCGGCAATGGTTCGACGTCCATCAGGACGAGACGCGGCTAAGCGCCCTGACGGTGATGGAGATCGCTCAAGGCGTCGCGAGGCTGCGGCGTAAGCACCCTGGGCGGCGCGCAGAGGCCTACGCAGCCTGGCTCGATCGTCTCGAGGATGCGTATGACGGCAAGATTCTGGCATTCGATAACGAGATTGCGCGGCGGGCAGGCAGCCTGTCCGACGTGGCATTTTCGACCGGCCGTCACCCCGGGCTCGTGGATATCGGTATCGCGGCGACCGCCGATGTCCACGGCCTCACCGTCCTCACCCGCAACCTCAAGCACTTCGTTCCGCTCGAGGTGCCCTGCCTCGATCCATTCCAGGCACTATAGTCCCGCGCCTTGCCGCTTCGCGTGTTCCCCCCTAGATATGCGCCGTCCAATCGGGGCCGACCATGCTCTATGCGCTGCTGCGAACCCTCAGTCTGATCCTCAACCTGGTCTGGTGGGTATTTCTCATCATGATCATCATGAGCTGGCTGATCAGCTTCAACGTCATCAACACGCGCAACCAGTTCGTCGCCAATGTCTGGCGCATCCTCAACCAGATCACCGAGCCGATCCTGCGGCCCATCCGCCGCATCATTCCGCCGGTCGGCGGGCTCGATCTCAGCCCCATCATCGTCTTTATCGTCATCTTTTTCCTGCAGCAGCTCATCGACAATTTCGCGGTGACAGGTCACCTGCTCTAGGGGCAACGATGCGCGGCGAGCCGGTCCGCCCGCCGCAGACGGACGCGCTCCGGCGGGCCTATTTCACCGCCTTCGCCGAGCGGTTCCCGAGGCTGAGCCTGCGTTGGGGCAACACGTTTTCGCGCTGGCGCGACGTGCCAGGCACCGAGTTGATCCTCGCCTACTACATCACCAATCATTCGGTCGGGGTGTTCGTGCGCGGCCAGCGCGGCATCCCCTGCCGTGATACCGCCGCGCACCTGCCTCGCTTTTCGCTCGAGACCGCTCTGGGCATCCCGCTCGGCAATCCGGATTTCCCGTTCGGGCTGCCCTACCGGATCGATCCGGCACAGCGGCTCGCCTGGCCCAAGAGCCACGAGTGGCTGTACCGGACCGGCGACCACTACGTCGCGGCGCTGGCGGGCATCGTCGGCGGACTGTCGAAGGACGATCTGGCAGGCTAGCGTCCCGATTGCCTGTGGACCGGCGTTCTGGCCGGCCGTTCCCGCATTGCAGACGCAGGCGAACGCAGCGCAGGCTCGGCGGGGCGAAGCGGGCGAATTGGGGCGGCGGTGAGGTATCGGAGGAGATGGGTGTCCGTGGCCTACCGGACGAGCGCGCCCGCGCTCGGCTTGCTGCTGGCTCTGGCGACGATGCCCGCCCGCGCCAGCTCACTGCAGACCTTCAGCTTCGGCAATGACGAGCAGGTCGAGTTCCATCTCTCGGGGGATGGCAACTGGCTCGTCTACAGTGAATCAAGCGAGGATGAGCCCGACTGGTCGTCGACGCTTGTCGGGTCTGGCGGCACCCAGCCGGTGGATGGCGAGGTCACGGGCATTTCGTTCGACGGCAGCGTGCTCGTTGGCGCCGGTACCGATGGATATGGCTTCGTGCTCAAAAACGGCGTCGGCACCGAGATCGGGGACTTCACGACCAACGCGGCGCAGCCTTGGCAAAAGGGCAGTTCGGCCTCTGCCGTGAGCCGCGACGGCAAGGTGGTCATCGGCACGGCTGCGACGGACGACGGAGAGACTGCGTTCCGCTGGACCAATGGGGTGCTGACGGATCTGGGCGCCCTGCCGGGCGGCACCGACAGCAACCCAACCGTGCTGTCCGCCGATGGGTCGGTCATCGCCGGAGATTCGCGCGTCAACGGCGACTCCACGGCGTTCGTCTGGTCGACGTCCAATCCCACCGTGACCGCACTCGGTTCGATCGGCGGTCCCGGCTCCTACGCCAATGCCATTTCGGCCGATGGGTCGACGATCGTGGGTCGCGGCGACATTGGCGGACCCTACATCCACGCCTATCGCTGGACCGCCGGGAGCGGCATGGTCGATCTGGGTACCTTCGATGGCGGCAACGACAGCGAGGCGCTGGCAGTGTCCGCCGACGGCACGGTGGTCGCCGGCTGGGCCGAGAGCGCTCCGGGTTTCGTCGAGGCGTTCCGCTGGACGCAGGCCGACGGCCTCGTCGCGCTCGGCTCGCTCGGTCCCAATCTGCAGAGCCGCGCCTACGCCATGTCGGATGACGGGTCCGTCATCGTCGGCTACTCCGACGTGGCAGGCGGTGGCGGCACAGGTTTTCACTGGGACGCGACCGAGGGCATGCAGTCGATCGCCGGCTATTTGACCGATGCGGGGCTCGATGTCGCCGGCTGGACGTTCAGCGATGCCGAGCAGATTTCGGCCGATGGCCTCAGCATGGCGGGCCAGGGCCATGACGACACCCACAACACCGGCATCTGGTACGCGCGCTGCCCCTCGGTCAATGACTGCGGGGTCATCTCGAGCGGCAACGCCGCAGACTCCTTTGCCAGTCTCGGCGCTCTCGGTGGCGGCGCCGAGGGCGCGCTCGAGGGCGATTTTTCCGAGCTCGGCGGCGCGCTCGACAACGCCGGGCCGGGCACGTCCGCCAGCCTCTATGGCAGCCTCGACAGCGACCCATCGGCGTCCGCCGGCGTGGTTCTGAGCTTCCGTCCGTCTGCCGCGGTGATCGGCGCGCTCGGGCTCGGCACAAGCCGCATCGACACGCCGCTGGCGTTTGGCGGCGACGCCGCGTTCACCGCAACGTCGCTCTCAGCAGCGCTCGGCCTTCGCCCCGCGGACGGCCTTACCGCGAGCCTTGCCGTCAGCGGACTCGACCTTTCGGGCACGGTGACGCGCGGCTATCTCAACGGCAACGTGGCAGCGCAATCGACTGGCGCCGCCAGCGGCTGGGCCGCCGGACTGGATGCGCTCCTCGGCTGGCGCTTCGCCGATGCCGCGGCGACCACCTCGCTCCTGGCCTATGGCGAGCTCGGCATCAGTCGCACGAGCTATGATGGCTGGACGGAGACGGGCGGGCCGTTCCCCGCGACCATCGATGCGTTCACGGTCGACAGCGCGACGATCCGCGCCGGGCTCGCGGCGAGCCGCGAGTTTGGCGGCCTTACCGCGACCGGACGGATCGCGGTTGCCCACCGGCAGACGTCCGGGTCGCCGATTGCCGGCGCCATCATCGGCGCCTTCGGCTCCGAGGTGGATCCTGCCACGGTTGCGGCGGACTGGCTCGAGCTCGGGGGCGGCCTCGACATCCCCACCGGCACGCTCGGCCAGTCGAGCCTGGATTTCACTGTCCGCCTGCCAACGAGCGGCGGCGCGAGCCTTACCACCCAGGCGGGCCTGCACCTGCCGCTGTGAGCCGCACGGTCAGGCCGCCGTCCGCGATCTTTATCGAGAAACCGTCCTCGGCTCCGTTGCATGCGGGTCACCAAACCGGCCGTTCCACCGAGCCGCGGTCAAAACCCCGGATTTCCCGGTCTTTGGTGGAGAATCGGGTTGAATCCGCCGCCACATTTTGGCAGAAGCCAGCCACAATCCGCCGGGCGGGGGGACGTCAGTCCTTGGGGTTTGCGCCAATGGCCCGGCGCTCCAGCATAAGAGGACTTCCATGACACTCATTCTTTGGGCGATCGTCGTCGCGGGCCTGCTGTCGATCGTTTACGGCATCGTCACCACGCAGGGTCTGCTGCGCGCCGACGCCGGCTCCGCCCGCATGCAGGAAATTTCGGCGGCGGTGCGCGAAGGCGCCGCGGCGTATCTGCGCCGCCAATACACCACCATCGGCATCGTCGGCGTGGTGATCCTGATCCTCGCCTTCTTCCTCCTCGGGCCCTACGCCGCCGTCGGGTTCCTGATCGGTGCGGTGCTTTCGGGTGCTGCCGGCTTCATCGGCATGAACGTCTCGGTGCGCGCCAATGTGCGCGTCGCCCAGGCGGCGACCAAATCGCTCGCCGGCGGGCTCGATCTCGCCTTCAAGTCGGGCGCGGTCACGGGCCTGCTGGTTGCCGGCCTCGGCCTCCTCGGGGTCACGGTCTACTTCATGATCCTCACCCAGGCGTTCGGCTTTGCCTTCGACTCGCGCACGGTGATCGACGCGCTGGTCGCGACCTCGTTCGGCGCCTCGCTGATCTCGATCTTCGCCCGTCTCGGCGGCGGCATCTTCACCAAGGGTGCCGATGTCGGCGGCGACATGGTGGGCAAGGTCGAAGCCGGCATCCCGGAAGACGATCCGCGCAACCCGGCGACCATCGCCGACAACGTCGGCGACAATGTCGGCGACTGCGCCGGCATGGCGGCCGACCTGTTCGAGACCTACGTGGTGACCACCGTCGCGACCATGGTGCTGGCCGCGATCGTCCTGCCCGATGCCTATAAGCTCGCCGGCATGATCCTGCCGCTCGCCATCGGCGGCGCCTGCGTCATCACCTCGATCATCGGCACCTATTTCGTGCGCATGGGCGCCAGCCAGAACATCATGAACGCCCTCTACAAGGGCGTCGGCGCCACCGGCGTGCTCTCGCTGATCGTCCTGCCGCTCGTCCTCTGGTGGGTGTTCGGCGATCTCAACGCGCCGCTCGGCCAGGCCGGCGGCAAGGCGTTCACGCCGTGGTCGCTGTTCTTCTGCGGCGTCGTCGGCCTCGTCATCACCGGCCTCATCATCGTCATCACCGAATACTACACCGGCACCGGCCGCCGCCCGGTCAACTCGATCGCCGAAGCCTCGGTCACCGGCCACGGCACCAACGTCATCCAGGGCCTCGCCGTCTCGCTCGAAGCGACGGCGCTGCCGGCGCTGGTGATCGTCGCCGGCATCATCGTCGCCTACAATCTCGCGGGCCTGTTCGGCATCGCCTTCGCCGTCACCACCATGCTGGCGCTCGCCGGCATGATCGTCGCGCTCGACGCCTTCGGGCCGGTCACCGACAATGCCGGCGGCATCGCCGAAATGGCGGGCCTCGACAAGGCGGTGCGGCACAACACCGACGCGCTCGACGCGGTGGGCAACACCACCAAGGCCGTCACCAAGGGCTACGCCATCGGCTCGGCCGGGCTCGGCGCGCTGGTGCTGTTCGCCGCCTACACGCAGGATCTCAACTTCTTTTCGGCCAAGGCGCCGGCGGGATCGATCCTTGCGGGTGGAGCGAACCTCACCTTCTCGCTCGCCGACCCCTACGTGATCGTCGGCCTGCTGTTCGGCGGGCTGCTGCCGTTCCTCTTCGGCGGCCTCTCGATGACCGCCGTCGGCCGCGCCGCGCAATCGGTGGTGATCGAGGTGCGCCGGCAGTTCAAGGAGAACCCGGGCATCATGGCGGGCACGAGCAAGCCCGACTACGCCCGCGCCGTCGACCTCCTGACCAAGGCCGCGATCAAGGAAATGATCGTCCCCTCGCTGCTGCCGGTGCTCTCACCGATCGTGGTGTTCTTCGTGATCTACTGGATCGCCGGCGCTGCCTCGGCCTTCTCCTCGCTCGGCGCCATGCTGGTCGGCGTCATCGTCACCGGCCTCTTCGTCGCCATCTCGATGACGGCCGGCGGCGGCGCCTGGGACAACGCCAAGAAGTCGTTCGAAGATGGCTTCGTCGACAGCCACGGCGTCAAACACCTCAAGGGCTCCGACGCCCACAAGGCCTCGGTCACCGGCGACACCGTCGGCGACCCCTACAAGGACACCGCAGGCCCGGCCGTGAACCCGATGATCAAGATCACCAACATCGTGGCGCTGCTGCTGCTGGCGGTGCTGGCGCATATGAGCGGGATCGCGTGATCTCTCCGCCCTTCCCCTCTCCCGCTCGCGGGAGAGGGTGGCGCGCTGGCGCCGGGTGAGGGCAGACTAGAACGGAATAACAAGAGGCCCGGGGCGCGAGGGAGGCTTTTGCGATCAAGTGTGCAGAACTTCGTCGCAGATCGCCGCCAGAATAGCTTTCTTCGTTTGTACGCTAATCCCGCAGTCGTCATGGCCGGGCGAAGACCCGGCCACCCAGCCGGACATGCCGCATTAGATGAGGGTGGCACCCAACCAGCCTCTCCTCGTCCGCGTCGTCGTCAGGAGTCTTCATGCCGCTCATCCTCATCGCCGGCCCTACCGGTCGTCTCGGCCATCTCATCGCCGCCGCGCTGCTCAGGCGCGGCGCGAGCGTCCGCGCGCTAGTCCGTCCCGGCAGTCCGCCCGACAAGCTCAAGGGCCTCGAAGGCGTCGGAATCGTCGCGGCCGGCTATGACGATCCGGCCGCGCTCGCCTCCGCGCTTGCCGGCGTCGATGTCGTGGTCTCCGCCCTCAATGGCCTCCGCGAAGTCATCGTCGATGCGCAGGCGGCGCTGCTCGATGCGGCGGTTGCGGCGGGCGTGAAGCGCTTCATTCCCTCCGACTACGCCGCCAACATCTTTGCGCTGGCGCCCGGCGAGAACCGCAATTTCGATCTGCGGCGCGCCTTCCACGACACGCATCTGGCGCAGGCGCCGATCGGCCGCACCTCGATCCTCGTCGGCGGCTTCATGGACCTGTTGCTCTGGGGCCGCGGGCTCGATTTCAAGGCGCGCCAGATGAACTATTGGGGCACGCCCGACCAGCCCCTCGACTACACCACCATGGCCGACACCGCCGAGATCACCGCCGCCGCGGCGCTCGATCCGGACGCACCCGCCGTGCTCGAAACATTCGGCGACCGCATCACCGCGCGGCAGATGGCGGCGACCGCAAGCGAGGTGCTTGGAACGCCGTTCTCGCTGAACCGGCTCGGCAGTATCGACGAGCTCAAGGCGCTGATCGACACCGAACGTAGCGCGCATCCCGAGGCCGAGGCCGAAACCTTCCCGCGCTTCCAGCAGCTGCAATACACCCACAACATGCAGTCCGGCCGCGGCGCGCTGATCCATCCCGACAACCGCTACGGCCTCCATCTCACCAGCGTGCGCGAGCTGCTCACCGCCAACGCCGCGAAGCTCAGGGGCTGAGACGCCGGGCCCGTTCTCACATCAAATTCACGGGCGTGCCTTGCCATCGGCGCCATTCGCGCTCACATAGGCCAATGTCATCCCCCACATCCGCCGACCGTCACCGCCAGAGCGAGGCCGCCTGGCTCAAGCGGCTCATGCCCTATCGCCGCGCCA
This sequence comes from uncultured Alphaproteobacteria bacterium, assembly GCA_963848625.1. Classification (GTDB taxonomy): domain Bacteria; phylum Pseudomonadota; class Alphaproteobacteria; order Rhizobiales; family Devosiaceae; genus Devosia_A. The sequence goes on along the minus strand of CAWKEC010000004.1, from coordinate 81,949 downwards.
GCGGCTGGCGCAGCAGCTTCGAGGTCGCGGTGACCGCCATCCCGTTCGCGGGGCTGTGGGTCGCGAGCTGGCTGCTCGTCGCCAACGGCATCTATTGGGGCCTGCTGCTCACCATTCCGGCGGCGGGGTTCCTGCTGCGGCTGTTCATGATCCAGCACGATTGCGGCCACGGCGCGTTTTTCGGCCGTCGCGCTGTCGATGACTGGCTGGGCCGGGTGCTCGGGGTGCTGACCCTCACGCCCTATGATTGCTGGCGCAAGACGCACGCCATCCATCACGCTTCGAGCGGCAATCTCGATGCCCGCGGCATCGGCGACGTGCGCACGCTGACGCTGACCGAATACCGCGCGCTCGGGCGCTGGGGACGGCTCGGCTACTGGCTCTATCGCCATCCCGTCGTGATGTTCGGGCTCGGGCCGCTCTATCTCTTCGTGCTGCAGCAGCGGCTGCCGGTCGGGGTGATGCGCGGCGGGCCGCTGCCGTGGGTCTCGACGATGGGCACCAATATTGCCATCGGCGTCATCGTGCTCGGGCTGATCTGGGTGCTGGGCGTCATCCCGTTCCTCCTGGTGCAGGCGCCGATCGTCGTGATGGCGGGGACCGCCGGGGTCTGGCTGTTCTACGTGCAGCACCAGTTCGAGCACACGCACTGGTCGGCAAAGCCGGAGTGGCAGTTCGAGAACGCGGCGCTCAATGGATCGTCGTTCTACGATCTGCCGCGACCGCTGCACTGGCTGACGGCCAATATCGGCATCCACCACGTACACCATCTGTCGAGCCGCGTGCCGTACTACCGGCTGCCGCAGGTGCTCAAGGATTTCCCCGAGCTCGGCGGCATCGGCCGCATCTCCATCCTCGACAGCCTTCGCGGCGTCCGGCTGGTGCTGTGGGACGAAGCCCAGAAGCGGCTGATCAGTTTTCGCGAAGCCCGCGCGCTCGCCGCCTGACGGGCGAGGATTTGGCGACGGACGACTTGTCACGTCGGTCTCATTCACCTGCGCCAACTGCGGAAGCTGAAATTTCAGCTGGGTGGCCGGGTCAAGCCCGGCCATGACGGTGGAGGGAGAGGGCAGCAGCGGCTTCGATATTCCGTTCTCGCCCGCTATCCTTCGGCCGTCATGGCCGGGCGAAGACCCGGCCACCCAACAGAGCTTTCGGTTGTGCGCCCACCCCGCAGCCTCAGTCGGGTTCCTCCCCTGTGCAGAGCACGGGGGAGGGGAACCGGCGAAGCCGGTGGAGGGGGCGGCCACGAGCACCAGCGCCAGCGGCCGCCCCCATCCGTCGCTTCGCGCCACCTTCCCCCGCTCTCGCGGAGGAAGGACCGACTGCAAGGTCCAATGCGCAACCCCCAGCATTCCCAGTCGTCTCGACCCACCTCGCGCAAACTTATCCAAGTGATCTGCGATGGGTTTATCTTTCCCGCATTCACCCCGCACGGACGGGACCGGTTGACGATCGGGCGGGGTGGACAGGTAGGCGCGGGACACGTCCTCCCGCGAGGTTTGGGCTTAACCCGGGCTGCAAGAGTGCCTGTGACTGACCCCCACTCCGAAATCCTGCCGCCCGCGAGGCGTGTGTGCCTCATACTAAATACCTCGGGGCGCACGCGCCTCGCGGGCCCCGTCTATCGTGGAACCGATCCGGGCCACCGGAGGCGCGCGCTCGCCCGTGCAATCGAGCCGCGCTGCCGCTAGTCTCGCCGACAAGGAGATACGCCATGTCCCGCATCATCGTCGTCGGCGGCTCGGGCCGCACCGGAACGCTCATCGTCGCCGCCCTCAAGCAGGCCGGGCACGACCCGGTCGCGACGATCCGCGATCCGAAGGCAATGGCGGGGCTCGTCAAGCTCGGCGCTGAGACCGCACTGCTCGATCTCAAGGCGAGCACGCTCGAGGACTGGGCGCGCGTCCTCCACGGCGCCGACGCCGTGATCTTTGCCGCCGGTTCGTCGACCGGCGAATCGAGCGCCATCGACCGGATCGGCGTGCGCCGCACGGTGAGCGCGGCCGAGAAGGCGGGCGTTCCGCGCTATGTCGCGATCGCCTCGATCGGCGCCTCGACCGGCATGACGCTCGAGGGCGATTGGGCGACACCCGAAATGCGCGACTATTACAAGCAGAAGCGCGCCGGCAATGCGCTGATCCGCGCCTCTTCTCTCAAATGGACCATCCTCGAGCCGGGCGAGCTCACCGACGGCAAGCCCACCGGCAAGGTGACGCTCAGCGTAGCGGCGATACCGCAAAAATCCATCGCGCGCGCCGATCTCGCCGCCGTGGCGGTTGCGGTGCTCGCTGCACCCAAGAGCATCGGCAAGGCGCTGCAGCTCACGTCGGGCAAGCTCGCCATCGCCGACGCGCTCAAGGCGCTGGGCAAATGAGCGGCGATCACGATCATCACCCGGAGCCGCGCTGGCGCGACGACGGCGTGCGCGTCGTCAAGGGCGACCGGCTCGATCCCAATACCGCGCAGACGCCCGGCATGTTCCGGCAGGCGGCGATCAATGCGGCGCGGGTCGGGGCGCAAAAGCTTTGGGCCGGGACCGTGCATATCGAGGCCAACGCCAGGACAGGCGTTCATCATCACGGCGCCCTCGAAAGCGTGATCTATGTCGTTTCGGGTCACGCGCGGATGCGCTGGGGCGAGCGGCTCGAATTCGTCGCCGAGGCGTTTGCGGGCGATTTCATCTACGTGCCGCCGTTCGTGCCGCACCAGGAGATCAACGCCGATCCGGCGACCCCGCTCAGCTGCGTGCTGGTGCGCTCCGACAATGAGGCGGTGGTGGTCAACCTCCCCGACATCGCGCCGATCGAGCCGCCGGAAGAAATCTACTGGGTCGATCCGATCCATCCACCGCCGCGCTAGACATCGACGACGCCGTTGTCGATTCCCGCTCCAGCCGCTCGTCGCGTGGGTAACGGGCGCTCGCCCGCAACGCTCGGAGAGAAAAATGGCCCGCAAGATCATCGTCACGCAATACGCCTCGGTCGATGGCGTCATCGAAGACCCGGTCGGCATGGAAGGCTCCGGGCTCGGGGCCTGGGTCGAGCCCTATCACCGCGGTCCGGCGGGCGACGCCTTCAAGATCGCCGAGCTCAACGCCGCCGACGCGATGATCTACGGGCGGCGCACCTATGAGGGGTTTGCCGCGGTCTGGCCCGAGGTCAACGATCCCGACGGCTATGCCAGCCGCATGAATTCGCTGCCCAAATATGTCGCCTCGCGGACGCTGAAATCGGCCACCTGGTCCAACTCGCAGCTGATCGAGGGCGACCTCGTTGCGGCGGCGACGGCAATCAAGTCCCGGCCGGGTGGTGACATCCTGATTTTCGGCAGTGGCTCGGTGGTGCACGAATTGCTGCCCGCGGGCTTGATCGACGAGATTCGAATCATGACCTACCCGGTGCTGCTGGGGCGGGGCATTCGCTGGTTTCCGGAAGGGTCCGGCGTACGCCTCCAATTGCTCGAAACCCGCACGTTCGACGACGGAATCATTTTGACGCGTTATGCGACAAAGATGGAGGGCTGAGACGCCCAAGCCGAATGGGGTCGCAAATATGATCAAGACGCGCGTCGATTCGGCTATCCTTCAAACGTCGAGATGTGTAGAGGGGACGCCCTGCTGACACAGACTGTCAGCACGAGGTCGCATCCTTCCCCGGTCAGCAGAAGGACTACGCAACGATGATTCGCCGCCGCGCCTGAGCCGCCGCTTTGAGGCTCCCACCGGTCCCGTGCGTGTCGCACAAACCGGGTTTGCACATCACCCTCGTTACCGCGTCCGGCATTCTTGCTATGCCACGCACCGCTTTCGCGCCCCAGGGCGCAGTCAGGATACGCCATGACCACCGAAGCCTTGTCGTCCAACGCTCCCGCTCCTGAGGCTCTTGCGCCGAGCGATCCCGCGCACGCTGCCCGCAACGGCCTTGTCATCAACCTGCTGCTGGTCTCGGCGTTCGTCGTGAACCTCAACGAGACCATCATGAACGTCGCGATCCCCTCGATCCGCGATGCGTTCGCGGTGACCCCGAGCGCGGCACAGTGGCTCGCGACGGCGTTCCTTCTGACCATGGCGGTGGTGATCCCGGTCACCGGCTTCCTGCTGCAGCGATTCACGACGCGGACCATCTACATTCTCGCCATGTCGCTGTTCTCGACCGGCACGGCACTCGCGATCTTTGCGCCCAATCTCGGGCTGCTGGTGGCCTGCCGCGTCATCCAGGCGTCGGGCACGGCGGTGATGATGCCGTTGCTGATGACCACGGTGATGACCCTCGTCGCGCCGCAGAACCGCGGCAGCATGATGGGCAAGATTTCCGTCGTGATGTCGCTGGCGCCCGCCGCCGGCCCGGTCGTCTCCGGGGTGATCCTCAGCTACTTCCACGCCTGGCAGTACCTCTTCATCCTTGTGCTGCCGATTTCGCTGCTAGCGCTGGTCCTCGGCTGGCAGCGCATGGTCAATGTCACGACCCCGCACAAGGCCTCGCTCGATATCGTCTCGGTGATCGTCTCGGCGTTCGCCTTCGGCGGGCTCGTCTATGGACTGTCCGGGCTCGGCACGGTCGATGCCGCGTCGGACAAGACCACGACCTGGATTGCGCTCGCGGTCGGGGTCGTCGCGATGATCGTCTTTGTCTGGCGGCAGTTCTCGCTGCAGAGGGCCGGCAACCCGCTGCTCGATCTCAGGACGTTCAAGTCGTACAATTTCTCGGTCTCGAACATCATGTTCGTGGTCGGCATGGCGGCGATGTTCGGCAGCCTCAATATCCTGCCGGACTATTTGCAGAACGTGCTCAAGCTCGAGCCGCTCTATCTCGGCCTGGTCCTCCTGCCGGGGACCGTGTGGATGGCGTTCCTCGGGCCGTTCGTCGGCCGGCTCTATGACCGGATCGGCCCGAAGCCGCTGATCATTCCAGGCATGATGCTGATCTCGGCGGTGCTGTGGGGGATGACCCTCGTCGGCACCACGACCTGGCTGCCGCTGGTCATCGGCGGCTACCTCGTGATGTGCACGGGTTTCGCGCTGCTGTTCGGGCCGTTGTTCACGCTCAGCCTCGCGGCGGTGAAGCCCGAACTCTACTCGCATGCCTCGGCGCTGCTCGGCTCGATCCAGCAGGTGGCCGGTGCGGCCGGCGTCGCGCTGCTCATCGCGGTGATGGCGTCGGTGGCCCAAAGCCAGGGCGGGCTCGACAATATCGACGCGCTCGCCGGCGGCATCCGCATGGCGTTCCTCGTCGGCGCGATCATTTCGGTGTTCGCCGTCATAACGGCGTTCTTCATCCGCAAGCCCGATCCCGCGCCGCAGGGCGGCTGGGCCGGCGGCCACTAAGGCCGGCGCTTCAGACGAGTTGTCAGCCGAGGGCGCGGAGGAAACGTCGCGCCCTCGTCATTTCAGGTGCCCAACGCGCGCAGCGTCGTGAACGCCTCGTCAAGGCAATCGAGGATGCCGCGCCGGCCGCCCTCGGCCATCCAGCTGTGTGCACCGATCTTGAGGCAACCAATCGACACCATGGCCGTGACCTCGAGCGATTTGCGTTGCGACGGGTCCGGCCACAGCGTGGTCAGCGTTGCGAACAGGCTTTCGGTCTGGTGCTCGAAATGCCGTTCCTTCTTGGCCTTCAGCGTCTCAGTCGACTGCATGAGCCGGTCGAGCTCGAGGAAATTGTGGGTCGCGAAAAGCGGGGCGAGCGACTTCAGCGCCTCCTGCACTGCGGCGAGCGGTTCGCGGCCCGGCGCCGCTGCGATCACCGCTTCGCGCAATGCGTCTTCGGCGCCATCCTGCCAGGCGAGAACCACGTCCTCCTTGGCCGGAAAGTACGAAAAGAAGCTCCGACGCGAGATGTCGGCGATCGCGGCAATTTCATCGAGGGTGGTCGCCTCGATGCCTTTTTCGCGGAAGAGGCTCAGTCCCGCTTCGACGATGCGTTGCTTGGTTTCGCGCCGTTTTCGCTCGCGTCGTCCCTCGCTCTCAGCCATGGGCCGCTTATGCCATAGCGTGCCCTTCTTGCAAATATGCACTAAGTGCCATATTGCATAAATGCAGAAATGCACCGGAGGTAGAAATGAGCAAATGGACCGTCGCCGATATCCCGTCCCAGGCGGGCAAGCTCGCGATTGTCACCGGGCCGACCGGTCTCGGCTATGAGATCGGGCTCGCGTTGGCGCGTGCGGGGGCCGAAGTGATCCTCGCCGGCCGCAACGCCAAAACCGGTGCCGATTCCGCGAAGCGCGCGGCAGCGGCATCAGGCGGCAAGGTGCGGTTCGAGCCTCTGGACCTCGCGAGCCTCGCCTCGGTCCGCGTTTTTGCCGACCGGATGCTGGCCACCGGCCGCCCGATCGACCTGCTCATCAACAATGCCGGCGTGATGATGCCGCCCAGGCGGCAGCTCACCGCCGATGGGTTCGAGCTGCAGATCGGCACGAATTATCTCGGCCATTTCGCGCTCACCGGGTTGCTCCTGCCCCTGCTGCGCGCGGGACATGGCCGAGTCGTCAGTGTCTCCTCGATCGCTGCGGTCGGCGCGCGCATCCAGTTCGACGATTTCGATTTCGCGAAATCCTATCGGCCCACCCCGTCCTATGGGCAGTCCAAGCTCGCCATGCTGCTGTTCGCCTTCGAGCTCGAGCGCCAGAGCCTCGCGCATGGCTGGGGCATCACCAGCCTCGCGGCCCATCCGGGCGTCGCGCGCACCGATCTCATCGACAAAGGGCCCGGCGCGACGAGCCTCATGGGTATCCTGTCGCGGCTGGTGCCGGCGGTGCGGCAGCCGGTGGCGCAGGGCGCGCTGCCGATTCTGCTTGCCGCGACCGCGCCGGAAGCGATCGCTGGCGCCTACTATGGGCCGGACGGCTTCCAGGAAATGCGCGGCTCGCCGCGTCGCGTCAGCGGTCCTGCGGCGGCGCACGACGCTGCGGCCGCGCGGCGGCTCTGGGAGCTCTCGGTCGAGCGCACCGGCGTCGCGTTCAGTGCGGCGCGCGAAGCTGCCTAGAACGGCAGTCTATTTCGGCCGGCGGCGAGCCCACCAGGTGACGCCGATGCCGACGGCCGCAAGGATGATGCCGATGTAGAGCCACTGGCTCTGGCCCGACATCAGCGAGCCGCCGATCAGATTGCTGCCCTGCAGGATCCAGACGATGCCGACTAGAATGAGAATGATGCCGATGATGGTGCCGGTAAGGCGCATGAAGGTCACTCCTGACGTGGTATCAACGCCGGGCGTCCCAAGAACAATCCTGTAACCGATCATCGTTCCGTGAGGCGCGCGCCGGCCACTTCAGGCGGTCTTGCCCAGCTCGATCGCCTCGAGGATGACGCGTCGGGCATCGGCGGCGTCGCCGACGTGGGAAAGCTTGGCCCATTTGCCGGGCTCGAGGTCCTTGTAGTGGGTGAAGAAGTGCTTCACGCGCTCCACCTGAATCTGCTGCATGTCGGCGATGTCGTTGAAGTTGTCGTACATCGCGGTGAGCTTGTGCACCGGCACCGCGAGGATCTTTTCGTCCTGGCCGCCGTCGTCCTCCATGAACAGCACGCCGAGCGGCCGGCAGCGCACCACGGCACCCGGCACCAGCGGGCGCGAATTCATCACCAGCACGTCGAGCGGGTCGCCGTCACCGCACAGCGTATGCGGCACGAAGCCGTAGTTTCCGGGGTAGCGCATCGGGGTGTAGAGGAAGCGGTCGACGAACAGCGCGCCCGAGGCCTTGTCGATCTCGTATTTGATCGGCTCGCCGCCGAGCGGCACCTCGATGATGACGTTGATGTCGTCGGGCGGGCTCTTGCCGATCGGGATGGCGTCGATGTTCATTTGCCGGCCTTTGCCATCTGGTTCCTGAGGATGGTGCGCTGCCGCGATGTTACGCCGATGAGCTCGGCGATGCGCCAGACCATGTTGTCCTCGAGCTCGTGGTTCTTGTTGTCGGCAAACACCACCTGCCACATCATGCGGACGATCTCGATCCGCTCCTTCTCGTCGAGCTCCTTGAGCGCCGAGGTGAAGCGGTAGAAGTCGACGGCCTCGGCATCGGTGCGGCGGGCCTGGTGGATCAGTTCGCGCACGGCCTCTTCGTCCATGCCGTAAAAGTCCTGCAGCGCGCCGCGCACCGCGAGCTTTTCGACCTCGTCAACGGTGCCGTCGACTTCGGCCAGGTGGACGAGCAACGCCGCCACGGCGAGCTTTGGATCGTCGCGGATGTCGACCGTCTGCGGCCGGGCAAAGATTTTGGAGATGGCCTCGAACATCGCTTAGGCTCCGCGGTTTTCGAACAGAGCCCCAATGCCGGACAGCGTCGAGACGATCCCGATCAATTGTCGGGGGTCCCTGTGATCTTGTTCCGGCCCTCGATCCAGCGGATCACCGGATGCTGCCATTTGGGTGAGCGTTCGCGCAGGTATTCGTAATAGACCGGGTTGGTCATGATGTGCCGGTAGAGCCGGGCGAAGGCGACTTTGGGCATGATCAGCCAAGGTTTGGTGTCGCCGGTATAGTGCACCAGGTATGGATTGAGCGCCATGTGCGCAGGCTTGGGGTCGTGCAGGTTCCAGAACTGGGGAAGCTCCAGCCAGTTCTCGCGGAATGTCAGGTTCAGGAAATCCTGGTCGTAATAGATCTTGGCGAGCGTGCCGTCGGCGATGGCCGCCTCGAATTTGCCGAGGATGTCCATCTGCCGCCACTTGGTCATGTCGATCAGCAGCATGCCGGCGTTGAAGTAGCGCATGGCCGGATCGAAGATGCCGCGTGGATCGATGAGTGATCGGCGGGTCATGATCTGGGCGCCGACATAGTCGGGCACCGCGGCGAGCGGAAAGCCCTGCATGTCGATGTCGTAGAGGCGCTCGATGGGGGCGCGGGCCATCATGTCACAATCGAGATAAAGGATGCGCTCGACATCGGCCGGCAGCAGCTCGGAGAACAGCACCCGCGCATAAACGATGTTGGAGAGCCGGGCGTTGTAGTGGGCACGCGCGGCGATCGAGGTGAAGGTCTGGTTGGCGTCGATGTCGTAGGAAATGAGCTCGGCGCCGAATTCGCGGGTGATCTCGCGCAGCCACCGCCAGTGCCGCTCGGAAAGCGGGCGGTGGAAGAGGTGGAAGCGGATGTCCTTGCGCCGGAAGGTGAAGAGGCACACCGAGCGCATCAGCGCATAGGCAGGGGCCCAGTAGCGATCGTCGAAGGTCAGCACGATATCGATCGGCGCGGGCATCGGGCGTCGGGTGCTCCCTTCGGATGGTGGTGCTCTCTAGCATAGGGGGGTCGGCGGACAAGCCGGGACGCCGGCTTTTCATACGCGGGCTTGACTCTGCAACCGAGTCTGATGTTCTCTATTTGTTCTCTTCGAGAACCAAGGGAGGGCCTTCATGCAGGGCCTTTCGAAAGAGCGGGCGCTGCAATCGCTGCGGGCCCGCATCGAAAGCATCGAGAAACGGCCGCCGCTTCAGGATTTTGCCGCGCCGACCGCCGCGGGTGGGCTGTTCGTGCTGCCGCCGGGAGTCCTGCATGAGGTGTTTGCCGATGCCGGCCGCGATGCCGGCACGGGCTTCGGGTTCACCCTGGGCCTGGCGCGGCCGCTGCTCAGCCCGCGCCGTCCGGCCTTGATGCTCCTCCAGCTCGCGCACAAAGCCCAGGATCTGGGGGTGCCCTATCCGACCAGTCTCGCCAGCCTCGGCATCGACCCGGACCGGATCGTCTTCGGCCGGATGGAGAGTGCGACCGATCTTCTCTGGGCCATCGAGGAAGCCATCGGCTGTCCTGCGGTCGCGGCGGTCATCGCTGATACCGGCCCCGAGGTCCAGGCCTTCGATTTCACCGCATCGCGGCGGCTGAGCCTCAAGACCATGTCGGGCGGCAGCTCCGTCTTTCTGCTTCGCACCGGGACCGGACGCGAAGCGAGCGCTGCGCGGTTTCGCTGGCGGGTCGAACCGCAGCCGAGCGCGCCGCCGCCCTTCGATGCCCGCGCTCCCGGCCTGCCGCGTTGGAAAATCGAGCTCGAAAAGGGGCGGCTCGGATCGCGCCGCGATCCCAGGGAGTGGTTGGTGGATTGGACGGAAAATGGCTTCGCAGTGGTTGCACCAAAAGGAGGAATGGAGGCCCGACCTGCTGCCGAGGTCCGACCGCCGCTACCTGGCGCTCACCCTGCCGCGCTGGGCGACCGATTGTCTAAAGCGGGTTGATCGCACGCTTGCCGGCCGCACCGGGCCGCTGGTGTTGTGGGAAAAGCAGAAGGGCGCGATGCGCGTCGTCGCGCTCGATCTGAGCGCAAGCGCCGCCGGGCTTTTTGTCGGGCAGAGCCTGACCGATGCGCGTGCCATCTGTCCCATCCTCGAAGCGCGCGAGATCGATGCCCAGGCCACGGCGCAGCTCTTTGCAGATTTCGCCGACTGGCACTCCAATGCCTCCCCGCTCGTCGGGCTGATGACCGATGGTGCGCCTTATGGCGATCTCTGCCTCGATATTACCGGCGTCGAGCATCTCTTCGGCGGCGAAGTTGCGATGCTGGAGCGGCTCACGCAGCGGCTCGTAGAACAAGGTTTCAGCGTGCAGGGGGCAATCGCACCCACTATCGGCGGGGCCTGGGCGCTTGCGCATTTCAATCCCGGCATAATTATCGCCCACGATCTTGAGACCGCGCTTGCGCCGTTGCCGGTCGCGGCATTGCGGCTCGGGGAGGCGCAGATCATGGGCCTCACGCAGATGGGGCTCAAGCAGATCGGCCAGCTTTGTTCACGCTCCCGCCAGGCGCTCACGGCACGCTTCGGCGCAGAACTCCTGCTGCGGCTCGATCAGGCGCTCGGCCACATCAATGAGCGGCTGGTGACCCGGCTGCCGCTCGTCGATTACTACGCCGAGCGGCGCTTCGCCGAGCCGATCGGGCTCATGGACGATGTGCTGATGACGGCGCGCGATCTCGCGCTGCAGCTGACGAGCCGGCTCGAGCAGGCCGGGCTCGGGGCGCAGGCGTTCCACCTGTTTCTCTATCGCACCGACCACAAGGTCATCACGCTCTCGGTCAATGCGGCCCGCGCCACGCGCGACGCGCATCACATCGCGCGGCTTTTCATCCACCGTTCCGAGCGGCTGGGGAGCGAATATGACGCCGGCTTCGGCATCGACATGATCCGCCTCGCGGCAAGCTCGCTCTCCGGGCTCCCGGCGCAGCAGAGCGGTGCGTTCGAGGCGCGCGACGGCGCCGAAGACCTCGACCAGCTCTATGACCGCATGACGAGCCGGCTCGGCCCGCAGGCCGTGATGCGGAGCAAGTTCGTCAACAGCCATATCCCCGAGCGTGCGGTGGTCTTCGAGCCGGTGGTGGCGCGCACCGAGGACGATCCCAACGCCGTGCCCGATCCGCGGCTCAAACGGCCGTTGCGCTTGTTGCCACAGCCTGAGCCCATCACCGTTCTCGCCGAAGTCCCGGATGCTCCGCCCGCCAGCATGATCTGGCGGCGGGTGAGCTACCGGTTCGTGCGCGCGTCCGGACCCGAACGGATCAGTGCCGAGTGGCATCGGGCCGATGCGCATCTCATGCTGACCGCCCAGTCGGTGGAGGCGGCGCTGGTGCCCGACAATGCCGGCAACTATTTCGAAGAGGGCGGCGCCACGCGCGACTATTACATTGCGGAGGACGATGGCGGGCGGCGCTTCTGGCTGTTCCGGCTCGGGCTGTTCGGCATCGCGCCGCAGCCGCGCTGGTATCTCCACGGCTTTTTCGCATGGATCGCGAAGCGGCCTCTTCCCACATCGAGCTCATCTCGACCTCGAACTTTTCGTTCCTGCGCGGCGGCTCGCATCCCGAAGAGCTGGCGCTCACTGCCAACGCCCTCGGCCTCGAGGGGTTCGGGCTTTGCGACCGCAACTCCTTTGCCGGCGTCGTGCGCGCCTATGTGGCCCTCACGCGACACCGAGCTGCGGCCGCGCGAGGGCTTCCGCTATCTCGTCGGCACGCGGCTCTGCTTTGCCGACGGCACGCCGGAGATCGTCGCCTATCCCACCGACCGCGAGGCCTATGGGCGGCTCTGCAAACTTCTGAGCACTGGCAATCTGCGGGACAAGGCCGAAAAGGGGAATACGCAGCTGTTCTTTGCGGACCTCGTGCCGGAACCCGCCTCAAACACGGTGTCATTCCCGCGTAAGCGGGATTCTCCGTTCAAAAACATAAACCGAGATCCCCGCTTGCGCGGGGATGACCGGGTGGAAGAGCAAACGCCGTCGAAGACTTCACCAGGCCAGCTGTTCATCCTCATCCCCGACGAGACCGACTGGGGCGCACCGAAGCGACGCTGGGCACGCTCGTGCGCAAAGGCCCCGGCCGCGTCTGGGTTGCGGCGGCGTGCCGTTTTGCCGGCGACGATCGCGCCCGGCTCAACCGCATCGCCGATCTGGCACGCCGGACCGGCATCCGGATGCTCGCGACCAACGACGTGCTGTATCACGAGGCCGGCCGCCGCGTGCTGCAGGATGTCGTCACCTGCATCCGCGAGCACTGGACCATCGAGGAGGCCGGCCGCCGGCTCGAAGCCAACGCCGAGCGCCACATCAAGGCGCCCGAGGAGATGGCGCGACTGTTCCACGACCATCCCGAAGCGGTCGCCGAGACCTGCCGTTTTGCCGCACGCATCAGCTTCTCGCTCGATCAACTCAAATACAATTATCCGACCGAGCAGATCGGCAATGGAGACGACCCAGGAGACATTGGAGCGATTGGCCTGGGAAGGCGCGACAGAGCGCTTCAAGAACGGCTGATCCACCGGGTATCCCTCCGGAGGCACGCAGCTTCGGTCCGAATTCGCGCTGATCGCCGAAAAGGGCTACGCGCCGTATTTCCTTACCGTCCACGACATCGTCCAGCACGCCCGCAACAAGCTCAAAATCCTTTGCCAGGGCCGCGGCTCGGCGGCCAATTCGGTGGTCTGCTTTTGCCTCGGGATCACCGAGGTCAACCCGACCAAGGTCGATCTCGTGTTCGGCCGGTTCCTCTGACCGAGCGCGACGAGCCGCCTGACATCGATGTCGATTTCGAGCACGAGCGGCGCGAAGAGGTGATGCAGTACGTCTACAAGAAATATGGCGGCAACCATACGGGCCTCACCGCCAACGTCATCACCTATCGCTCGCGCGGCGCGTTGCGCGAAGTCGCGAAAGTCTTCGGGCTCTCGGACGACACGATCGATGCCGTCAACCATCTCAACTGGGGCTGGGACAGCCGCGCCACCGATGCCGATATGCGCGGCATCGGGCTCGATCCCAGGGAGACGCGGCTCAGCATGGTGCTCGAATGCGCCACCGAGCTGCACGGCTTTCCGCGGCATCTCAGCCAGCATGTGGGCGGCTTCGTCATCACCCGGGACGAGCTCGACCGGCTGGTGCCGATCGGCAAGTCGGCGATGGAGTCGCGCGCCATCATCGAGTGGAACAAGGACGACATCGACGCGCTCGGCATCCTCAAGGTCGATGTGCTCGCGCTCGGCATGCTCGAGTGCCTGCGCCGCGCTTTCGAGCTGATGCATGTCCACTACCAGCAGGACCTCGACGATGACCGAGCTGCTCGCCGAAGCGCATGACGCAGCCGAAAGCCGCGGCGCCGGTCTTCGAGATGACGCACCGCGCCGACACGATCGGCGTATTCCAGATCGAGAGCCGGGCGCAGATGTCGATGCTGCCGCGGCTCAAGCCCAATGAAATTCTACGATCTCGTCATCGAAGTGGCGATCGTTCGGCCCGGTCCGATCCAGGGCGGCATGGTGCATCCCTATCTGAAGCGCCGGCTGGGCCAGGAGACTGTCGATCTATCCCTCCGAAGAACTCGAGGCCGTTCTCGGACAGACCCTGGGCGTGCCACTGTTCCAGGAACAGGCGATGCAGATCGCCATTATCGGCGCCGGCTTCTACGCCGGCGAAGCCGACAAGCTCCGCCGCTCGATGGCGACGTTCAAGCGCACCGGCGGGGTTGGCGTCTTCCGCGACAAATTCCTCGACGGCATGAAGGCCAAGGGCTATCCGTCGCGATTTCGCCGAAGCCTGCTTCAAGCAGATCGAAGGCTTTGGCTCCTATGGCTTTCCCGAAAGCCACGCAGCGTCCTTCGCGCTCCTCGTCTATGTCTCGTGCTGGCTCAAATGCCACTATCCCGACGTGTTCACGGCGGCGCTGCTCAACAGCCAGCCGATGGGGTTCTATGCGCCGGCGCAATTGATCCGCGACGCCATCGAGCACGGCGTCGAGGTGCGGACCGTCGACATCAACCGCTCCGATTACTGGAGCATCCTCGAGCCGGGCCCGCCGGCTGGCCCGCGCGCCTGGCCGCGGCATCAGGAGATGCGGCCCCATATCCGCTCGACCCACGCCATCCGGCTCGGCCTCACCGAAATCCGCGGACTCAAGGAAGACCACGCGATGCGGCTCATGGCGCGGCGCGGCACGGGTTATGGCTCGGTGCGCGATCTCTGGCTCAGGACCGGCCTGCCGGTGTCGGCGCTCGAGGTGCTGGCCGAAGCCGATGCGTTCCGCTCGCTCGGCCTCAACCGGCGTAAGGCGCTATGGGCGGTGCGCGGGCTGATCGGCACCGATGGCGCCGAAACCCTGCCGCTGTTCAAGAGCGCCGGCGTGCCGGCGCCGCGCGGCGAGCCCGAGCCCGATCTGCCGCTGATGGGGCATGGCGAGGATGTGATCCACGATTATAGAACCACGTCCTATTCGCTCAAGGCGCATCCCGTCAGCTTCCTCAGGACAAAGCTCAAGCAGCGCGGCATCGTCTGCTGCGCCGACCTGTCGCGCCATCGCAACGGCCAGCGCGTCGAGGTCGCAGGCCTCGTGCTGGTCCGGCAGCGGCCGGGCACGGCGAGCGGCGTGGTGTTCGCAACGCTCGAGGACGAGACCGGCATCGCCAATGTCGTCATCTGGTCGAAGGCGTTCGACACCCACCGCAAGACGATCCTCAGTTCAAAGCTCATGGCGGTGCGCGGGCGGCTCCAGATCGAGGGGCTCGTCATCCACGTGGTCGCCGAGAGCTTCACGGATATGACGGCCGAGCTCGTCGCGCTCGCCAACGGCACCAGCATCGGCGATGCCATCCTCGCGCATGGCGATGAGGGCAAGACCGGCCCGCACCCCGGGCGCGATGCGCCGCAGCTCCGCCGCGACGAGGCCGCTGCGCGCGAGGCGAAAGCCGCCCTGCCGCGCGGGCGCAATTTCCACTAGCTGCGCTGCAGCGCCTCAACCTTGCCGGCGAGCTCGGCATCCTTGGCGGTCACGCCGCCCGCATCATGGGTCGAAAAGCCGACGGTCACGCGGTTGTAGCTGTTCGACCAGTCCGGATGGTGATCCGCCGCCTGCACCAGCAGTGCCACGCGCGCCATGAAGCCGAAGGCCTCGACAAAGGTCGGGAACTTGAACTCCTTGACCAGCGCGTTGGCCGTTTCATCGAACCGCCAGCCGGGCAGTCCGCCCAGCGCCGACTGGCGTTCCATATCCGTGAGCTTAGCGGCCATTCCCGTTCTCCCAGACCCCTTGCTTGGCGGTCGAATTCCGTTCCATAATCGTCAAGATGGCTGACGATCCCCAGTTCCTCGTGCATCTGACCAGCGCCGCGGCCGACGCCCGGCGCGCCTTCCGCAACGACATGGCGGCACGCGGGTTCCCCTGGCACCTCAATGCCAGCGGCGATGTCGTCGCGCACCTGCCGCCCGCGGGACTGTCGCAGGCGGCGCTGGTCGCGAGCATGGGGCTCAGCAAGCAGGCCGTCCAGCAGCTCCTGGACCAGCTCGAGGCGGCGGGCGTCGTCCGCCGCGAGATCGACCCTGCCGATCGCCGGGCCCGCCGCGTCGTTCTCACCGAACTCGGGCTCCGCGATCGGGCCGAGCAAAAGCAGGCGCTGGCCCGGCTCGAGGCGGACGTCCGCGACCGGCTCGGCAAGAAGCTCCACGGCAAGTTCGAGAAGGCGCTCCGCAAACTCGGCTAGCCGCATAGCTGCCATTCGCCACGGATGTCGCCGGCGTTCAGACTTCCTCAACCATCATGACCGATTCCTTGCCGCGCCACCCCCGTCGCGGGTGGCGAATTGGTCGATCGGCGAGGCCCGCAATCGGGCATTAACCGCTGATCTGGCAGGATTTTGCGTCACAGCGGTATAGTCATGTTCGAACCCGCCTATAAGACTCTCCCACCGGTCGACTATGTGTCGATGATCCGGTCGCTCTATGCCGAGCCGCGGATCATGGTCCTCGGCGCGCTTGCGTCGGCGCTTGCCGCGAGCCTCGCGGGGCTCGAAGCGCACAACGACGTGCTGGTCGGGATCGCGGCGCTGTTCGTCATCGTCGCCATCGGCCGCGGCGTCGACATGTGGGCGTTCACGCGCGTGCATTTTTCCGACGACGACGTCGAGACGGCGCGCCGCTGGGAAGTGCGCTCCACCATCGGCGCGGTGTCGATCGGGATGCTCTACGGCATCTGGAGCTTTTACAGCTTCGTGTTCGTCAACACGCCGTTCTCCGAGATGTCGAGCCTTGCCGTTTCGACCTCGGTGCTGGTCGGCGTGACCGGCCGCAACTTCGCCATCGATCGCCTGATGACGCTGCAGGTCGTGCTGATCGGCGGACCGCTCGCGCTCGGCATGCTGCTCGATGGCGCCCCGCACACCCAGCTGCTCTCGATCGTGCTGCTCGCTTTCTTCGCCTCGATCCGCAAGGTGTCGGCCAACATCCGCGCCATCCTGCTGCGCGCCGTGCATGGCCGGCTCGAGGCGTCGCGCCTCGCCGACGAATTCGACACCGCCCTCGAGACCATGCATCACGGCCTCTGCATGCTCGATGCCGAGGGCCTGATCGCGGTCGTCAACGATCGCGCCGAGCACGTCTTCGACGGCTTCGTGCCGGGCGACTGGAAGGGCCGGCCGTTTGCCGCCCTGCTTTCGGCCGCCGCGGGGCGCGGCGTCATCCCGCCCCGCTCGGCCCAGCATCTGCAGGCGATCGTCGACGAGCACCGCGCCGGCAAGGTCATCCTCAAGCTCCCCAACGCGCAGTTCTGCGAAGTCACGGTCAGCTCGCGGCAGGGCAAGGTCGTGCTGCTGTTCGAGGACATCACCGAGCGCGTCCGCGCCGAAGAGCGCATCAACTTCATGGCGCATTACGACGCGCTGACCGGCCTGCCGAACCGCGGCTATTTCGCCGACCAGGTCGAGGCGGATCTGCGCCATCGCCGCGCCGTCGACGGCACCGCGACTTCTATGCTGATGATCGTCGACATCGACGATTTCAAGCACGTCAACGACACGGCGGGCCATCTCCTCGGCGATCGCCTGCTGATCGAAAGCGCCGAACGGCTCAATCGCACCCTCGGCTCGTTCTCGCTCGTCGCGCGGCTCGGCGGCGACGAGTTCATCGTCTATCGCAGCGGCGCGCTCAGCGAAGCCGAAGCCAAGCTCGCCTGCGACTCCGTGCTCGCCGCGTTCAAGCCGTCCTTTGCGCTCCTCGGGCAGAGTCTGTCGGTCGACGTCTCGATCGGCGTCGTGCTCTCGGGCTCCTACGAGGACGACCTCGACGCCCTGATGACCAAGGCCGACCTCGCGCTCTATAAGGCCAAGGCCGACGGCAAGGGCCAGGCGCAGGTGTTCCATGACGAGATGGATACCGCCTATCGCTATCGCCAGAAGCTCAAGACCGAGCTCAAGGCCGCGGTTGCCAATGACGGCCTGGTCCTCGCCTTCCAGCCGCTCATCGACCTCAAGTCGCGGCGGGTCGTGGCCTGCGAGGCGCTGGCGCGTTGGACGCACCCGACGCTAGGGTCGATCCCGCCCTCGGTATTCATCCCGATCGCCGAGGAAACCGGGCTCATTTCCGACATCACCCGCTGGGCGCTGCGCTCGGCGGCGGCCGAGTGCATGCACTGGCCGGACGAGATTTCGGTCTCGGTGAACGTGTCGGCTCGCGACTTCCGCAACGAGGACGTCGAGGAGATGGTCGACAGGGCGCTGAAGAGCAGCGGCCTGCCGCCGGCCCGGCTCGAAATCGAGGTCACCGAGACCGCGCTGATCGAGGAGCGCGAAGCCGCCACGCGCATCCTGTCGGCGCTCGGCAAGCGCGGCATCGGCATCGCGCTCGACGATTTCGGCACCGGCTATTCATCGTTGAGCTATCTGCAGGCGCTGCCCTTCACCAAGCTCAAGGTCGACCGCAGCTTCGTGGTCGACGTGGTGTCCAACTCGCGCTCGCTGAAGCTGCTCGCGAACGTCGCGCAGCTGGGCAAGGACATCAATCTGACGGTCACCGCCGAAGGCGTCGAGACCGAGGAGCAGCTGGCGCTGATCCAGGCGCACACCAAGGTCGACCAGATCCAGGGTTACCTCTTCGGCGTGCCGCTGTTCAGCCGCGACGTCCGCGAGCTGATCGACCGCATGGCGCACCCGGCGCCGGTCGCGGCAAAACGTCGGCATGGTTAATCCGGGTTAACACATTCATTTGTATGCAATTCCGGGTGCGGCCTTGCGCCGCCGACAGGGCTCCGCGCCAGCCTCGGTGATCGCCGCAACTTGCCTAGAGTTAAAAAAGAGTTACGCTCCTTCACGTTGCGTGCGGGAATACTTTAGTGAGTATTGAGGAGTTGAAGATGCCCGCGACCGATAGTTCGGTCGTCTCCCGGTTTGCGGGAGGTCTGATCGATATTTTAGACCGCGTCGAATATTCGCGCGTCCACATGAACGTCACCGACAACCCGGTCTACCGGCTGCGCTACGAGGCGTATCGGCGCGAAGAGTTCGTGCCGTTCAACGACCGCGGGATCGTCAGCGACGACCTCGACGGCACGCCGAATGCCTTCTGTTACGGCATCCATATCGATGGCCAGCTGGTCAGCTCGATCCGCATCCATCATCTGACCTCGGAGCACCGCAAGGGCCCGAGCATGAAAAGCTGCCCGGACGTGCTCGGGCCGCTGCTCGACGAGGGCCAGAACTTTATCGACCCGTCGCGCTTCACCGCCGACTACGACGCCTCGCTCGCCTATCCGGCGCTGCCGTTCCTGACGCTGCGGATCGCTGTTATGGCGACAGAATACTTCGCCGCCACCGCCTGTCTCGCGCTGGTGCGCCCCGAGCATGGGCCGTTCTACAAGCGGGTATTCGGGGCGGTTGAGCTCAGCGATGTGCGGGAGTATCCGGGGCTCGCGTTCCCGGTGGTGCTTTACAGTTCGAATTCGGCGATCAACCTGCAGCAGATTTACCGCCGCTACCCGTTCTTCCGGTCGACGCGGGAGGAGCAGGATCAAATCTTCTCGCAGATCGACCTGCGTGGATTTGAGGTGCCGGTCCCGACCGCAGCGCGTGCCGCGTTCGAGGAGGCTCTACGCTCCGATCGTCCGACCGTCGCAGCCGAGTGAGTTCAAGCTGCGCGCTTGATGGCGTGGCGATGGGTCGTCGTGCGCTTCGCCGGCTTGGATGTCCGGCGGTGGTGGACTGGCAGGCTCACGCCCAGGGCCTTGGCAACCGCGGCTTCCAGCAGACTTTCGATTTCGCTCTTGCGCATTCCAACGATCCTTCCTGATCCGCCGCTGCATCTTTGTGCGCGGCATCTTTGAGCGTAGAAACGACTCCAATCGCCCGGAGGTTGCGTGTCGCGTAGGGGGCCATTCCTGGCCCCGCGCGTGGCAAGTGTGGCGTTTCCCGGGCGGCGTTGCAGAGCGGTCGCCGTCCGCAACTTCAGGAGTGAAATGCTCAAAACGTTCATCGCGCTGGCGTTCTCGGTGGTTGGCCTTGGCGGCGCGACGCTCGCACGCGCCGACGAGCTGGTGAAGTTCAACAGCACCGCTTTTCCGGGGCAGGTGACGTCCCCGTCCGATACTCCCATTCAAGGTTATCTCAGCCGGCCCAAGGGGAACGGCCCGTTCCCGGCGGTGGTGCTGCTCCATTCCTGTCTCGGGCTGCCCTCTAACCGGCAGGCGATCGAGACCGCGCTCGTCGGCTGGGGCTATGTCGCCCTGTTCGTCGACGATTTCACCACGCGCGGCCTCAAGGACACCTGCTCCGTCGATTTTCCCGCAGGACTCAACGACGCCCTGGGCGGGCTCGCCTATCTCGCCGGCCTGCCCGACGTCGACAAAGCGCGGATCGGCGCGATCGGCTATTCGCAGGGCGCCTACAGTGCGCTGCAGCTCGCCTCCTCGCGGCTCAATCCGCCGCGCAGCAATGCGACCGACCTGAGGTTCAAGGCCGTCGCTGCCTATTATCCGGCCTGCGCGGACCCGCCCGGCTTTCGCCTGCGGCTGCCGACGCTGATCCTTGTCGGCGCCGCCGATACGGTGACGCCCGCCGCCGCCTGCGAAGCGCTCGCCAAGGCGCAATCAGGTGCCGATCTCAAGCTCATCGTCTTTCCCGGCGCAAACCATGTTTTCGACGATCCGCAATTTGCCGGCGGCAAGACCCTCCTCGGCATGCACATGGAGTTCGATCCAGCGGCGGCGGTCGCGGCGCAGGCGGCACTCCACGATTTCCTCGCCGCGAAGCTCTGAGGCAGCCCGGCCTCGACAAGTTCGCCCGATCGCGGCAGAGATAGGCCACGCACGTTTCCGGCCCGGCCGCCCCACCGACTAGAAGAGGATTCCATCCCATGCGCAGACGCGAACTCCTGCTCGGCGCGGCCGCCAGTCTTGCGACCTTCCCGGCGCTTGCCGATACGCCCAAGCCGCCGCTGCCCGATCTGATGCCGCCGCTCGACGATCGCGCCGCCTACATCGCCTGGATGCAGGCCAATCGCGGCGAGGACCCAGCGTTCACCGGGCCGCGCTTTGATCGCTACAAGGTGCTGCTCGACTACAACGACCTCTTCACGCCGGCCGAAAAGCGCGCCTTCCTGTTCACGCCGCGCGAGCAGTTCGTGCTCGAAAAGGACCGCGACAACGCCTATGTCGGCCACTATCTCGACATCGGCTTCGGCGTCACCATCACCCCGCCGGGGACGATGGGCCGGATGACCAGCTCCATCACCGTCCATCCGGGCGACAAGGTGCTCGAGATCGGCACCGGCTCGGGCTACCAGTCGGCGCTCCTGAGCTATCTCACGTCAAAGCTCTGGTCGGTCGAGATCATCCCGGCGCTCGCCCAGCGCACGCGCGCCGTCTACGACAAGCTGATCCAGAAGGGCTATGGCGAGTACAGCGCCATCACCACCAAGAACGCCGACGGCTATTATGGCTGGGAAGAGAACGCACCGTTCGACAAGATCATCGTCACCTGCGGCATCGACCACATTCCGCCGCCGCTGTTGCAGCAACTGACGCCGCAGGGTGTCATGGTGATCCCGGTCGGCCCGCCGGGCGCCCAGCACATCCTCAAGGTCACCAAGAAAACCGCCGCCGATGGCACCACCACCGTCGCGCGCGCCGACATCTTCGGCGGCGCCATCATCCCCTTCGTGCCGTTGACGGGCGGCCATCAGGCCGGGTCGTAAGACCGGGCAACGCGTCGATCCGGCGATGTCCGTGGGTAAGTGGTGCCGCTTAGGTGACTCGAACACCTGACCCCATCATTACGAATGATGTGCTCTACCAACTGAGCTAAAGCGGCCCGCGGCCGATGGGCCGAAGCGCCGGTCTTTTACTGGCCGGCCGGACTGGGCGCAAGCGTTTCGCTCGGCGGCGGCAGGGTCTGGGCCAGCGGCGGCAGCGGCTCGCGGCGCTCGACGCTCGCGAGCGGCACGCGCCACTCGAAGGCGTCGAGCCGGCCGGTCACCGGCGAGACCGGTTCCCATTCATCGGCGGTGATGCCGTCGGCGATCCACACCGGATCGGCCGGCGCCCGCACCGCACGGGCGAGCCATTCGCGCGCCTTGCCCTGGTCGGCGTTCTGGCCCTCTTCGATCTCGGCCATCAACAGGCATACCGCCTGGGTCGGCTCGGCGCTCGAGTAATTGGCGAGCGCGTGGCGCGCCCCCACCCAGTCATAGGCATCGACCGAGGCGCGCGCGAGAACGATCGCCGCCGGCCGGTTGGGCGGCGGGGAATCGATCAGCTCCTGGATACGCTTCAGCCGATCGACCGCCGAAGTTCCCGGCTGCGCGTTGGCATAGAGCGTTGCGAGGTGCGGGTGCGAAGTGGCGCGCCAGATGCGGCGGAGCAGCGTCATGGCCTTCCGCGTCTCGCCACGGTTGGACTGGATGCGCGCGGCGATCAGCGCCGCCGGCACGAAATCGGGAACGAGCTTCAGCGCCACCAGCGCATGATCGAGCGCCACCAGAGGCTCGCTTTCGGCGAGCTCGCGGGCGAGCGCCGTCTCGAGCACGGCCTGGCGCCGCCGCTTGGTCATTTTGGTGTCGCGCGTCGCGGCATTCTCTGTCGTCATGCGCGCCAGCGCTTCGGCCCAGCGGCCGTGACGGGTCAGGTCGTCGAGCACGGCATCGCTCGCCCAGCGGGTCTGCGGCGCGAGCGCCACCGCCTTCTGGGCAAAGCTCAATGCGGCATCGATCCGCCCCTGCGTGCGCGCCTGCTCGTAGAGCCCGGCGAGGGCGGCGACCGCCGTCTTCTTGCTCGAGATCAGCGCGCGGTAGTGCTCGCGCGCCGATTGCATGTCGCCGAGCGCCAGATCAGAACGGGCTTCCAGAAGCTGCGCCGCATGGTTGCGCGGCAGGTTGGCGCGGGCCTCGCGGGCCAGCACGCGGGCCCGGTTCGGATCGCCCGCCTGCAGCGCCACGAAGCCGTCGGAGAGCGCCGAGACGCCGGCATCGCGGCGGCGGTCGCGGTTGAGCTTGGCAAAGCGCGCCGGGGCGTCGAGCAGCCAGCGCAGCAGCGACCAGAGCGCGATCAGCGCAGCGAGCCCCGCCGCCACCACCAGCGCCGCCATGCCGAGCTTGGGCTGCATGCGGTAGCCGAGCAGCTCCACCGTTGCCGTGCCGGGCAGGCTGATCAGCCACGCGATCAGCGCGGTCAAAAGCAGGCTCGCGATGATCCAGCTCGCGAGGCGGATCATTGGTTCGCCTGGGCGGTGCCGAGGGCGCGGGTGCGCAGGTCGCTCACGAGCCGGTCGGCGTCGGCGTGGGCCGTGATGTCGGCGGCAATCGGGGCGGCCGCCTGCTGCATCGGCGCCGGCAACTGGCCGAGCAGTGCAGCGGCTGCGGCGTAATCGCGCCGGCCCATCGCCGCTTCGAGCCGCGAGGCGACGGCGTCGGGAGCATCACCGGGGGTCTCGGAGGCGGGGCGTACGGCAAGCAACGCCTTCAGCCAATCGCCTGCGGCATTCACCCAGTCGCCAGAGCCCGAGCTGCGGGCGGCGAGGATATCGGGCATCACCGTCTCGAACTCCTGCATCAGCGCATCGGGCCGGCTGAGCCCGGTGGCCGCGGTCGTGGTCAGCGAAGCGGACACCGCGACATCGGGGAGCACGCCCTTGAGCGCGGCGAGCTCGGCTGCGAACGGCCGGCCATTGGCGAAGGCATCCTCGAGGCCGCTCAGGATCAGCGGCAGCTTCAGCGCCGGCCCGACCTCGTTGGGCAGCGCCGCGCTGATGTGGTCATTGAGCGCCTTGCGCGTCGCGTCGAGATCGGAGCGCAGCGTGCCGAGCGTGCCGTCGTCGCCGTCGAGCCGCGCCGTGAGGCTTTGTAGGCTCGTCTGCAGCGTCGTGAGATTTTGGGCGATGGTGTTGGCGTCGGTGCCGGGCGCGCCGGCGGCCACGGCGGCGACTTCGTCCTTGAGTGTCTTGATCTCGGCTTCGAGCGGGCCGAGATCGACCGCCGGCGGCGCCGCGGGGATCGCGGACTTCACTCCGGCAATCGCGGTGTTGACTGCGGCGATGTCGCTTTCGAGCTTCGACGCCGTCGCCGCTGCACCCGCATCGGTCTTTTGCGCGCCCGCCTTCACCGCAGCGAGGTCTGTGCCCATCGCGTCGAGCCGCGATTTGGCGTCGGTCAGCTGCGCGGTGAGTTCGGCCGGCACGGGTTGCGGTCGCGCCGGGAGTGGCAGCGCCGTCGCCAGCACGTAGGTGAGGAGCGTGCCGAGCACGGCGCCGGCGACCGCGATACCGACGAGCAGCGGCCAGTTGGCGTCCCCCAGGTCGAACCGCAGGCGCGCCCTCGGTTGCGGGGGCGGAGGTGGAGGCGGCGACGGCCGCGCCTCGCCCTCGGGCCGCGGATTGCGGGCCGTGAGATCGATCACCGGCGGCTTTACCGGACCGGTCGCGCGATCAGCCATTGCTCGTCGTCCTCATGGAGTGATCATGCCCTGTTTTTGGTCACGCGCGAAGGAGAGCGCGAGCCCGAGCATCGCCTCCTCGCTGGGGTGGTCGGAAAGATTCACCCGCCCGAAATGGGCTTTGACAAAGGGCGCCGCAACCGTCTCCGACAGGCAAAGCAGGCTCAATTCCTTGCGGCCGGCCACTTCGGTGGTGAGATCGATGAAGGTTTCGGCGGTGCGGCGTGAAAAGAACAGCGCGGCGGCGATCTGCCCGAGCTCGATCGCCGCCCGCGCCGGGGCGGTCAGCGCGTTGGCCGGCGCCATCCCGTAAATCTCGGAGGTGATGACCATCACGCCGTGCCGGGCGAGCGCCTTGCCGAGATTGGCCGAACGTTCGCGGGCGGCGGGGTAGAGCACCGGCCCAGCGAGCCCGGCTTCAGCGAGCAGCGCCACGAGGTCGCGGGCGTCGCCCTCGGCGCTCACCACGTCGGTAAAGCCGAGCTTTCGCGCGGCGGCCGCGGTGCGGTCGCCCACTGTGAAGGTCTGCAAATGCCGGTAGGTGTCGATCACGCGGCGCTGCTCGAGTGCGCGCAGCGCATTGGCGCTGGTCAGCACCAGCGCGGCAAAGCCTTTTGGATCGGGCAGGGTGGTGGTGAGCGTCTCGTAGCGCAACAGCGGCTCCACCACCGGTTCAATCCCCAGGGCGCTGAGCTTGAGGGCCGTTTCGCTCGCGTCGGGCTCCGGCCGGGTGACGAGCATGCGGACCATGGGCGGGTTATGCCGGGAACAGTTTTAGGAAGTCTGAACCGGCCTTGTCGCGGAGGATTTTGCCAAGCTCGTGGCCGAGGGCCTCCGGATTTGCGATGGTCCCGGCGAGAGCGCCTGAAATCTCGATCCGGCCGTCCGGTGAGAGAATTTCGCCCCTGAGGGTGAGGATCTCCCCCTCGATCCGGCTTACCGCCCCGATGGCGGTCCGGCACGAGCCATCCAGGGAACCGAGCAGAGCCCGCTCGGCGCGCACCGCAATCGTGGTCTTGGCATGGTCAAGTATCTTGATCAATTCTGACGTCCGCGCGTCTTCGGCGCGTATTTCGATCCCGATCGCTCCCTGGGCCGGCGCCGGCGGGAACGCGTCGGCATCAAGATACGCTGTTATCTCGCGTTCTCGCCCCAACCGTTTGAGACCGGCGACGGCCAGCAGGGTCGCGTCAGCGATCCCCTCACGCAGCTTCCGGAGCCGGGTGTCCACATTGCCGCGGAACGGCACGATGGTCAGGTCGGGTCGGCGGCGGAGCATCTGGGCGGACCGTCGCAACGAGGATGAGCCGAGTCTTGCGCCTTGCGGCATCTCGTCAAGTGACTTGACGCTTAGCGAAACGAACGCATCGCGGCTGTCCTCCCGCTCAAGGAATGCCGCCAGCACCAGCCCATCCGGCAGGCGCGTCGCCATGTCCTTGCTCGAATGCACGCCGAGGTCGATCTCGCCCGCCTCGAGCGCCGCCTCGATCTCTTTGGAAAACAGCCCCTTGCCGCCGACCTCGCTCAGCGGCGCGTCCGGCAGCTTGTCGCCCGAGGTGGTGATGGTGCGGATTTCGATCCGTTCGGCCGGCACGCCGTGGGCCTTGGCCAGCAGACCCTGCACCAGACGCGCCTGGACGAGCGCCAGCGCCGAGCCGCGGCTGCCGATCCTCAGGAATGGCGCAGATTGCAAAGCCGGCTTCTCCCCTATACGCGAGTCCCAGACGCCTTAGACTTTCGGGATTTCCCAAGCAATGCGGCTTCTGGGCATCGAGACCAGTTGCGACGAGACCGCGGCGGCGATCGTCGAGCGCGAGGCCGACGGCTCGCCCGCCGGTCGCAGCCGCATCCTTTCCAATATCGTCCGCAGCCAGCTCGAGGAGCACGCGCCCTATGGCGGGGTGGTGCCCGAGCTCGCGGCGCGCGCGCATGTGAGCCACCTCGACCACATTATCGCGCGTGCTTCTGCCGATGCCGGCGTGCCGCTCAGTGCGCTCGACGGCATCGCGACGACGGCCGGCCCCGGCCTGATCGGCGGCGTGCTGGTCGGCCTCACCACCGCCAAGGCGCTCGCCGCCGCGCTCAACAAGCCGCTGATCGCGGTCAACCATCTCGAGGCGCATGCGCTCACAGCGCGGCTGACCGACGGGCTGGCCTTCCCCTATCTGCTGCTGCTGGTTTCGGGCGGGCACAGCCAGTTCGTGCTGGTCAATGGCGTCGGCGATTATGAGCGCTGGGGCACCACCATTGACGACGCGCTGGGCGAGGCGTTCGACAAGGTGGCCAAGCTCCTCGATCTGGGCGTCCCGGGCGGCCCGGAAGTCGAGAAACTGGCCCGCACCGGCGACCCCCGCCGCTTCGCCCTGCCGCGGCCGCTGCTCCACGAAAAGCGCCTCGACTTCTCGTTCTCGGGCCTCAAGACCGCGGTGCGCCTCGCGGCCGAAGCGATCGCGCCGCTGACGACGCAGGACGCCGCCGATCTTTGCGCGTCGTTTCAGGCCGCCGTGACCGACATCGTCACCGCCCGCGCCGCCGCGGCGCTCGCGCGCTTCCGTGCCGATCTGCCGGATGCGCCTCCAGTGCTGGTGGTCGCAGGCGGCGTTGCCGCCAATCAGGCGATCGGGGCCGGCCTCCGCGCAGTCGCCAGCAGCAGCGGCGCCCGCGTGGTCGTGCCACCGATTGCTCTTTGCACCGACAACGGCGCGATGGTCGCCTGGGCCGGCGCGGAGCGGCTGGCGCTCGGCGCGACCGACGGCTTCGATTTTGCCGCGCGCGCCCGCTGGCCGCTCGACAGTGCCGATATGGCGCTCGCCCATGGCCATTGAGTCGGTCGCGATCATCGGCGCCGGCCAGTGGGGCACGGCGCTGGCACAGGCGGTGGCCACCGCCGGCCGGCGCGTTACGCTGATCGGCCGCGATGCCGCGGTGCTCGCCGAGATCAGCCGCGACCATACCAACACCCGCCATCTCGGGCCGCAGCGCCTGTCGCCGATGATCAGCGCCTCCGACCGTTTCTCGGGCGCCGATCTCGTCCTGCTTGCCGTGCCGGCGCAGGCCAGCCGCGCCGCGCTCGCCGCGCTCGGCCCGATCGGCGAACCGGTCGTCCTCACAGCCAAGGGGCTCGAGGCTAGAACGCTGCTCCGGCAATCCGAAATCCTCGCGGATGTCGCGCCCGATGCCGTGCCCTACGTCCTCTCAGGCCCGAGTTTTGCCGTCGATGTGGCGGCCGGCCGGCCGACCGCCGTGACGCTCGCCGGCGACGACGAGGCCGCCACCGCCGAGATCGCGGCTTTTCTCGCCGGGCCGAGCTTTCGGCCCTATGCCGCGTCCGACCGTGTCGGCGTCGAGCTCTGCGGCGCGCTCAAGAACATCTACGCGCTGGCGGCCGGCGCCGTCGATGGCGCCAAGCTCGGGGCCTCGGCGCGGGCCGGCCTCATCGCCCGGGCCTTCGCCGAGCTCGGCCGGATTCTCCCGGCGCTCGGCGGCGATGCGGCGACGCTCATGGGCCTTGCCGGCCTCGGCGACCTGACGCTCAGCTGCACCTCGACCCAGTCGCGCAACTATCGCTACGGCGTTGCGCTCGGCCGCGGCGAGGCGCCGCCGCTCGATCTCGCCGAGGGCGTCGCCACCGCCCCGGTCGCGCAGCGCCTGGCGCGCGCCGCGGGGATCGACGCGCCGCTGATCGAAGCGGTCAATCTGCTGCTCGGCAAATCGCAGTCCATCGAGCGGATCGTGGCGGGACTGATGTCCCGGCCGCTCAAACGGGAGAGTTAGAATGCAGTTCGCCTTGGTCGGGCTCGATCGTCCCGACGCCGTTGCCGATCGCCAGCGCATTCGGCCCGATCACCTCAAGCACCTCGACGCGCTCGGCGACAGCCTGCTGCTCGCCGGCCCGTTCCTCAACGACAGGGGCGAGGGCGTCGGCTCGATCGTCATCATCGAGTCCGAAAGCCTCGACACCGCGCGCGCGGCGTTCGCCCGCGACCCGTTCGTGCGCGAGGGGCTGTTCGACCAGGTGACGATCAAGCCCTGGAAGGTCACGATCAACCATCTCTGAGAGGAGGTCCGCGATGGCCTATTGGCTGATGAAATCCGAGCCCGACGTCTTCAGCTTCACCGACCTCATGAATAAGCCCGTCGAGGAGTGGCACGGCGTGCGCAACTTCACCGCGCGCAACAACATGAAGCAGATGCAGCTCGGCGAGCTCGCGTTCTTCTACCACTCCAATGTCGGCAAGGAGATCGTCGGCATCATGAAGGTGACGAAGCTCGCCCATCCCGACTCGACCGCCGCGCCCAACGACAAGGGCAACGTCGTCTGGGAATGCGTCGACGTGGTCGGGGTCGAGCCTCTGCCCAAGCCGGTGACGCTCGAAGCGATCAAGCACACGCCGGGGCTCGAGGCCATGGCGCTGGTCAAGCTCTCGCGGCTGTCCGTGCAGCCGGTGACCAAGGAGGAGTGGGCCATCGTCTGCAAGCTCGGCGGGCTGAAACGGGTGCCGTAAGCGCCGCCCGCCTAAAAGTCCGTCGCCAGTCCCTTGACCTCCCAGTCGCCATAGCGCGCCGGGTCGAGCCCGCCGCGTCCACCGGCTTCCTTCGGCTGCGCCGCCACCTTCGCATCGATGGCGCGGCGACGCTCGGCGGCTTCCGCCAGCGCGCGCGTGGCAGCAGGCGAAAGAGCCGGCCTGGTCATTGGCGGCTTCGGCTTTGGGGCGTCACTCATGGTCGCACTCCGTTCGGAAACGTCTGGCGCGGCCTCCACTTTACCGTTAGCCAACCGCGAGGCAAACGCAGGTGTCACGCGGCTTGGCGAAAAACCGGATCATTGAGGGGCTCGCGTCCCGGCTCGCGGCCGCGCAGCGGCTCGCCGACGTGCTGCAGGGGCAGAATTTCTCGCCGTTCGGCGCGGCGCAGATCGCCGACCCGCGCGACCGTGCCCTCGCCAACCGGCTGGTGACCACAGCGCTTCGTTACCAGGGGCCGATCAACCGGCTGATCGCGGGTCTCCTCAGCAAGGGCCTGCCGAAAAAGTCCGGCCTGTTCGAGCCGGTGCTGCGCATCAGCCTCGCGCAACTGCTCTTCCTGCCCGATCTCGGTGCGCATTCGGCGCTGTTTCTCGCGGGCGAGGCGATGCGCGCCGATCCCAAGACGCAGCATCTCATCAAGCTCATCAATGGCGTGCTGCGCGAGGCGCAGCGCCGGCAGGCCGATGTCGCGATCACGCCGGAAACGCTGTTTTCGCCTGAGTTGCTCGCAACGTGGCGCACGGCCTATGGCGAGGCGGCCATCGCGGGCTTCGCGCAGGCCCTCCTCGACGGCGCGCCGCTCGATGTCACGCTCAAGGCCGCCGATCCGGGGCTAGGGGGCACGCCGGTGCTCGGTGACACCCTTCGCATTCTCGATCGCGATCGCGCCGTCGATCAGCTCCCCGGCTTCGCGACCGGCGCCTTCTGGGTGCAGGACGCGGCCGCCGCGATCCCGGCGCGATTGATGCAGTTGCCGGCCGGGTCGCGCGTGCTCGATCTGTGCGCCGCGCCCGGCGGCAAGGCGGCGCAGCTCCTCAAGGCCGGCTATACAGTCACCGCGCTCGATCGCGACCCGCAGCGCGTCCAGCGGCTCGCCGGCAATCTGCAGCGGCTCGGCTATGCCGCTGAACTCGTCACCGCCGACGCCCTCGCTTACACTCCGGCCGTCCCCTTCGATGGCGTCCTCGTCGATGCGCCGTGCTCGGCCACCGGCACCTTCCGCCGGCACCCCGAAGTCGTCTGGCGGCGTGACCGCGCCGATCCTCGGAGCCGCGTTGCGCTCCAGCGGCAGCTGATCGACAAGGCTGCCGCCTGCCTCGTGCCGGGCGGCGTGCTCATCTATTGCGTCTGCTCGCTCGAGCCCGCCGAAGGCGAGGCGCAGGCTGCCTGGGCGGCGGGTCAGGGCCTCGAGCTCTGGCCGGTTTCCCCCGGGGAGCTTGACGGGTGGGGCGCTCCCGTGACCAAAGAGGGGTTCGTGCGGACCCATCCGGGCATGGTCGCGCCGGGTGCCGCCGGCGGCACGCTCGATGGGTTCTTCGTCGCGCGGTTCCGCCGGCGTTGAAGGTCTTGGTGCCGTGGCGTGGCCCGCGGATTGTGTGAGAGGGGCCGGTTGGCAAACCCGTTAGCTTTTCTTGCGCGTCGCACTGCCAGGAGGGTCGCCGATTTCTCGGTCAGCAACCCGCTGATCCGCTGGAGCTGGACGGGTCCGGCGACCGAGGATTACTCCTCCGCCCTCACCGAATTTCGCCCGACCGACCGCGAATCCATCCTCGAGATGATGCAGGGGCGCTACCTGCTTGCCTCGAAACTCGTCGACACCCACGGCGTGTCGCCTTTCGCCGTCGACATGGTGCATGACGACTGGCTCGACGACCTCCAGGCCTTCGCCTGGCTCCGGCATTTCCGCGACGCCCGCAACGACGAGGAGCGTGGCTTTGCGCGCAGCCTCGCGCTCGACTGGATCGAGCGCGACGGGCAGTTCGATCGCGTCATCTGGGGCCTGTCGCTCACGGCGCGCCGGGTGATGAACTGGCTGAGGCATTTCAACATCCTCATCGAAGGCGCCAATCCCGAGGACGCGACGCTGATCGCCCGCTCGCTCGGCACGCAGATCCATTCGCTGCGCCTGCGTTCCAATTTCGCCGACGATCCGGTCGACCAGCTGATGGCGGCGATCGCGCTGCTCGGCGTGGCGCTCTGCGACCACGAGCTCGATCGCGAAATCGCGCCCCGGCTCGAACGCGTCAATGCGCTCCTCGACGAGCAGGTCGACGAGGACGGGCTGCACCGCTCGCGCTCGGCCAAGGTGCAGTTCATGCTGATGGTCGAGCTCACGACGCTGCGCCAGGCCCTGCTCCGGCAATCGGACACTTATCACAACGAATTCGCCGACCTGCTCGAAAGCATGCACGTGGCGCTCGACGCGGTCTCGCTCGGCACCGGGGAGCCCGCCTATTTCAATGGCACCGGGCAGATGCCGCACGACATCATCGTGTCGCTCCAGGCCCAGAGCCCGTCGCGGGCCCGCGCCACCGGCACGGCCGGCGGCTATGGCCGGCTGATCTCGGGCCGCTCGATCGTCGTCGCCGATTCCGGCCTCGTGCCGGCGCCGGACTATGCCCGGCATATGCATGCCGCCGCGCTCGCCTTTGAGTTCAGCCACGGGCGCGACCTCGTGGTCTGCAACTGCGGGCCGGCGCAATCGGACGAAGAGGAGAGTGCGCTGCTGTTCCGGCAGGGCATCGCGCATTCGGCGCCGACCATCAATGCGCTCTCGGCGGCCTCCATCCCGACGCGCGGGCCGCTGAGGAATCGCGTGGTGCCGATCGGGCGCGACCCCGAGATGGGCGCCGAGGAAAGCGAGCAGTCGCTGGCCATGCGCTGCTATGGCTACGCCGAGCGGTTCGGGGTCGTGCTCGAACGGCGGCTAACGCTCATTGCCGAGGGCACCTCGCTCGTGGGGCAGGACCGGCTGCTGCGCGCCCGTGGCCGGATGAGCGGGGCCTGTGCCATCCGCTTTCATCTTGCGCACCAGGCGCAGGTGCAGGTCGCGGACGACGTGGTGAAGCTCCAGCTCAACTCCGGCGCGATCTGGAACTTTCTCTGGGAAGGCGCCGACATGCGCATCGAGGACAGCGTGCGGCATTCGGCCTATTTCGGCTTCCATCGGACGCGGCAGATCGTGCTCGACGTGCCGGCCGATGATGCGGCCGAGATCAGCTGGATATTCACGCTGGACGAAGGCTGACGGCGCGCGGGACACTTCCCAAGCCGGTGCATTTCTGCAATAGGTCCGCCGTTCGCGCGACTGGCGAGATGAGATGGGCCACCATCGGGGAACGCGAACCTGAACTGCCGCTCGCCTGGGCATTCCTACGAACCACGGGAGTCCCATGTCTGCACCCAGCCCATCCGCGATCGTCCCCATCAAACGCGCGCTGATCAGCGTCTTCGACAAGACCGGCCTAGAGGATTTTGCTAAGGGCCTCGCCGGGCTCGGGGTCGAGCTGGTCTCGACCGGCGGTACTGCGAAGCTCATCGCGGCCACCGGTGCCGCGGTGCGAGACATCGCCGACCTCACGGGTTTTCCCGAAATGATGGACGGGCGGGTCAAGACGCTCCATCCGAAAGTGCATGGCGGACTGCTCGCGGTGCGCGACAAGCCCGAGCACCAGGCGGCGATGGCGGCGCATGGCATCGGCGCCATCGATCTCGTCGTGGTCAATCTCTATCCGTTCGAAGCGACCATCGCCAAGGGCGCCAGCTACGACGAGACCATCGAGAACATCGATATCGGCGGGCCGGCGATGATCCGTTCGGCCGCCAAGAACCATGCCTATGTCGCGGTGGTCGTCGATCCGGACGATTACGCCATGGTGCTCGAGGCCGTGCGCGCGAATGGCGGCGTGCCCTACGCGCTGCGCCAGAAGCTGGCGGCGAAAGCTTACGCCCGCACTGCGGCCTACGACTCGACCATTTCCAACTGGTTCGCTGGCGCGCTCGACTACAACGACATTCCATACCGCACGTTCGGTGGCCGGCTCGCCGAAGTGATGCGCTATGGCGAGAACCCGCACCAGTGGGCGGCCTTCTACAAGACCGCCGATACCCGGCCGGGCGTCGCCACGGCAACGCAGATCCAGGGCAAGTCGCTGAGCTACAACAATCTCAACGACACCGACGCAGCCTTCGAATTGATCTCCGAATTCGATCCGAAAACGCCGGCCGTCGCCATCATCAAGCACGCCAATCCGTGCGGCGTCGCGACCGCCAGCACGCTGAAGGATGCCTACCTCCTCGCCCAGCGCTGCGATCCGGTCTCGGCGTTCGGCGGCATTGTCGCGCTCAACCAGGAGATTGACGCAGCGACCGCCGAGGAGATCACCAAGATCTTCACCGAGGTGATCATCGCGCCGGCGGCCTCGGATGCGGCGCAGAAGATCATCGCCACCAAGAAGAACCTTCGCCTGCTCATCACCGGCGGCCTCGCCGATCCGCGCGCGCCCGGCCTCGCCTTCAAGTCCCTTGCCGGCGGCATGCTGGTGCAGAGCCGCGATACCGGCCGCGTCGCCGATCTCGAGCTCAAGGTCGTCACCAAAAAGCAGCCGACGCCCACCGAGCTCGCCGACCTCAGGCTCGCCATGACCGTCGCCAAGCACGTCAAGTCGAACGCCATCGTCTATGTGAAGGATGGCGCGACCGTCGGCATCGGCGCGGGACAGATGAGCCGCGTCGACTCCTCGCGCGTGGCGCACCGCAAGTCGATCGACGCGGCAGAGGCGGCTGGCCTTGAGGGCGCGTTGACCAAAGGCTCGGTGGTCGCCTCCGATGCGTTCTTCCCGTTCCCCGACGGCATGCTTGCGGCGGTCGAAGCCGGCGCCACGGCGGTGATCCAGCCGGGGGGCTCGATGAACGATCAGGCGGTGATCGACGCCGCCGATGCCGCCGGGGTGCCGATGGTGTTCACCGGCATGCGGCATTTCCGGCACTGAGGATCAGTGCAGCACCTTGAGGCCGAAGTGGCGTTCGAAGGCGTCGAAGTCGCGATCGCTGTGCAGCAAGATGTGTCCGTGGGCGAGACAGAAACTCGCGATGATTAGGTCAACGCTCGACCGGATCGTAATCCCTAGGGCTCTGAGGTGTCTGAAATTATCGAGCCCCGAGCGACGGCGATCTCCGCATCAAGCATCGGCGTGATGCCATAGGCGCGAAATCGGGCTTCCTGCGCTAGCGGCCTCGCGCTCCGAGCGCACGCCGCGCAGCACTTCGAGCACCACGATATCCCCGGCAATGACGTCATTTTGCTCGGAGGCCCTGAGGAGTCGGACCTGTGGGGTGTCCCGTTGTCGAATGTTGTCGATCCAGACGGAGCTGTCGGCGACGATCACGGCTTCGTCTCGAACCGAGCCTTGTCCTCGGCGAATTCCATGGCGCCTGCGGGCTCGCCGAGGCCATCGTCCCACTCAATTCCGCGCATCCCCTCCACGAGGTCCTTGAGCGCCGCCGCCTTCAGCGCGCGGCGAAGCGCCTCTTCCACAGTGCCCTTCTTGGTCTTCTGGCCCGTCGCCTTCATCGTCGCGGCCATCAACTCATCATCAATGTCGATATTGGTCCGGCTCATCCCAGCCTCCGATGTGTATGAATTGGCCAAAACATACACATTGCTCACCGCTCTTTCAAGCCGAGCGGGCCAGATCCGACAACAAGCCGGCGGCCACGGAAAGCCGTGACACCGTCATTTCGCCCGCCGTGAGGCCCGCCACCGCGGCGATGGCCCGGTCGATGGCGTCGGGCCGCGCGGCCCGCCAGGCGGCGAGGCGGGTGTTGTAGTCGCCGCGGGCGAAGCCAAGCACATCCGCGGTAAGGTCGCGCTGCGCCCGGATCAGATTGGCCAGCGCCCGGTCGAGGGCCATGCGCTCGAAACGGTCGGCCAGCGCGATGCGCCCGCCCGCTTCGATGATCGTACCGAGCCCGAACAGGTCGAGCACGCCGAAAAAGGCGCCCGCCGCCACCGCGATGGGGCTTTGGGTGCGCGCCGCGACGGCGACGATATCGGTCGCAAAGCTCAGCGGCTCGAGTTCGGCGATGCGGCGCGCCATCTGCGCACTCACACCGCCGGCCACGAATTTTTCGGCGCGCTCGGCCACGGTCTTTTCGATCGCGGGCGGCAAAAGCGAGCTAAGCAAACCCTGCAAGATCCGTCACGCCCTCGGCGTAGTGCAGCGCCAGTTCGCCGAGCGGCTGGGTGAAATCGGCATTGCGCAGCAGCCAGAGCGTCTCGCGCTCGAGCAGCGTTCCAATCTCGGCATAGAGGCCGAGCTGCAGCGCGCCCGGGACCATCCCATCGAGCGCATCGATTTCGCCGTAAAGCCGCTCGAGCCCGTAAGCGTCGCGCGCGAGGCAGAAGGCGGCGGCGATCTGGCCGGCGTCGGCGCTGGTCGCACCCGCCATCTTGACCACGAAGCCCGGCCCGCCGCGATTGACGATCTGGTTGGCGAGCACGGTCGCTACCACCTCGCGGCGCAGTCGGTGGGTACGCACCGCATTGGGGAAGCGCTCATTGAGCGTCTTGGGGAAATAGCGGCCGAGCTCTTCGCCCAGATGCGGATCGTCCGGGCCGCGGCCGGCCAGCAGGTCGGCGTAGAACGCATTCTTGGCGTAGGCGAGGAGCGTTGCGAGTTCCGGACGGGTCAGGCCCTGCCCGGCGGCCTCCCGCGTCGCCAGCGTTGGATCGTCCGGCAGCGCCTCGATCGTCCGATTCAGCAGCCCGCGGCTTTCGAGCTGCTCGATCAGGGCCCGGTGCTCGGGCAGCGCGCGAACCCCTGGACGTTCGGCGAGCGAGAGCGCCAGCGTCTGCAGATAATTGTTCTGCAAACAAAGCGCCGCCACCTCGTCGGTCATTTCGGCGAGGAAGGCGTTGCGGCCCTCGAAATCGAGCGTTCCGGCGCGAACCACGCTGGCAAGCGCGATCTTGACGTTGACCTCGATGTCGGAGGCGTTGACGCCGGCCGAATTGTCGATCGCGTCGGTATCGATGCGGCCACCCTTGAGGGCGAATTCGACGCGGGCGCGCTGCGTCACCGCCAGGTTCGCGCCTTCGCCGACGACCTTAGCGGTGACCTCCCGCCCGGCTATGCGCACCGCATCATTGGCGCGGTCGCCGACCTCGGCGTCGGTCTCGCCGGTGGCGCGAAGATAGGTGCCGATGCCGCCGAACCAGAGCAGGTCGACCCTGGCGCGAAGGATCGCGCTCATTACCTCCTGCGGGGTCACCGGGTCCGCGCCGAGCCCCAGCGCCGCTCGTGCTTCGGGGCTCAGTGGCACCGTCTTGAGGCCGCGTGAGAAGATGCCGCCGCCCTTGCTCAGCAGCTCCTTGTTGTAATCCTGCCAACTCGAGCGCGGCAGCGCGAATAACCGTTGGCGTTCGCCCAGCGAGGCGCGCTGGTCGGGTTCGGGATCGATGAAGATATCGCGATGGTCAAAGGCCGCGATCAGCCGAATTTCCGGTGACAGCAGCATGCCGTTGCCGAATACGTCGCCGCTCATGTCGCCCACCCCGACGACGCTCAGCGGTCCCGTCTGGATATCGCGGTTCATCTCCCTGAAATGGCGTTTTATCGCCTCCCAGGCGCCACGCGCCGTGATCCCCATCTTCTTGTGGTCGTAGCCGTTCGAGCCGCCCGAAGCGAAGGCGTCGCCGAGCCAGTAACCGCGACTTGTGGCAATGGTGTTGGCGGTATCGGAAAAGCTCGCGGTGCCCTTGTCGGCGGCGACCACCAGGTAGGGATCGTCGCCGTCGCGGCGCCGCACGTCGGGCGGCGGCACCACCATGTCGCCGTCGAGATTGTCGGTCACATCCAGCAGGGTCTGGATGAAGATGATGTAGCAGGCGGTGCCTTCCTTCAGCACGGCGTCGCGGTCGGCGCCGACGGGCAGCATGCGCGGGACGAACGCGCCCTTGGCGCCCACCGGCACGATGATGGCGTTCTTGACCTGCTGCGCCTTGACCAGCCCCAGCACCTCGGTACGGAAATCCTCAGGCCGGTCGGACCAGCGGATACCGCCGCGCGCGATCGGTCCGAAGCGGAGGTGGAGGCCCTCGACGCGCGGCGAATAGACGAAGATTTCGCGGAACGGCTTTGGTTCCGGCAGACCTTCGACCTTGGAGCAATCGAATTTGATGGCGAGCGCCGGGCGGCGGCTCCCCGCGGCGTCGCGCTGGAAGGCGTTGGTGCGCACCGCGGCATCAACCAGATTGGTCAGCCGCCGGATGATGCGGTCCTCGTCGAGCGAGGCCGTGGCGTCGAGCGCAGCGGTGATCGCCTCATGCGCGCCACCCACCGCCTTGTCGCGGTTGCCGGCAAAGCTCAGATCGAGCTGGGCGCGGAACAGGCCGACCAGCGCAGTCGCCACCTCCGGATGGAGGTTCACCACCTGGGTCAGGTAGGGCCGTGACCAGGTGCTGCCGATTTGCGTGAGGTAGTGGACGAGGGCGCGGAGGATCGCGATTTCAGCCCAGCCGAGTCCGGCGCGCAGCGTCAGCGCGTTGAGCCCGTCGCTCTCGGCTTCGCTCTGCCAGACGGCAAGGATTGCTTCTTCGACCAGCGGCGCGCGCGCGGCGAAATCGGCGGGCGTAATCCCCGCGGCGTCGAGCACCATGTCGTGGATGAAGCTTTGCGGCAGGTCTTTGGGCGTCACCGTATAGGTGCGCTCGTCGATGACGCGGAAGCCGAAATTCTCGAGCATCGGCACGCGGTCGGAAAGTGGGATCGGCCGCTCGCGGTGATAGACTTTGAGGCCAAAGGCGCCGTCCGTGTCGCCGCGGGCGTAGAGCTTGAGCGCGAGACTCGTCGCGCCTTCGAGCTGGGCCAGCACGTCGATGTCGCCCAACGCGTCGGCGGCGCTGTTGCGTGACTGGTAGGCGGCCGAGAACGCCGCCTTCCATGGAACGATGTTCCGCGCGACACCTGCCGCGCCTTCGAGGCGGTCGCCGAAGGTCAGGATCAGACGGCCGATCTCGGCTTCGAGCTCGTCGCGCCGCGGCTGCGGCGTGCGTCCCCCGTCGCGCCCGACGATGAAATGGACGCGGGTCAGCTCGCCCTCGGGGAAATGCGGGTAGTAGGCCGAAACGCGACCCTCGTAGATCTTCGCGAGATAGACCCCGATGCGCTCGCGCACCTCCGAGCTGTAGCGGTCGCGCGGCACGTAAACGAGGATGGAAACGAAATTGTCGAAGCGGTCGATACGCGGCAGCACCCGCACGCGTGGCCGTTCGGGCAGGGTCGCAATTTCGCGCGCGAATTCGTAGAGCCGGTCCTCGCCGATCTGGAACATCTCGTCGCGTGGATAGCTTTCGAGCGCCGCCATCAGCGCCTTGCCCATATGGCTGCCCGGATCGGCGCCCGAGCGGCGCATCACCTCGCTGACCTTACGGCGGAGCAGCGGCACTTCGGTATGCGCGGTGGCGAGTGCGCGCGAGGTGAAGAGGCCGAGCACCCGCAGTTCGCCGGTGACCGCGCCGGTATCGCCGAAGAGCTTGATGCCGATGTAGTCCATGTAGACGCGCCGGTGGACGCGGGTGCGCAC
Source organism: uncultured Alphaproteobacteria bacterium (assembly GCA_963848625.1). Lineage (GTDB taxonomy): Bacteria > Pseudomonadota > Alphaproteobacteria > Rhizobiales > Devosiaceae > Devosia_A. The sequence goes on along the minus strand of CAWKEC010000004.1, from coordinate 43,685 downwards.
ATTGGCCTTGGTGACCATCAGCGGGTCCGGCTCGGCGATGAACTGCCGGTGCTGGTCGGTCATCTCGACATAAGCGGTGCCGGCGCGGAGGAAGTGCAGGTCCTTGTCTTCGAGGAGGCCAAGGCCGGGCGTGGCGAGCGGCACGAATTTGGCATCGGCCCCTTCGCCCTCGAGCCTGTATTCGCGGATGCCGAGGAAGGTGAAATTGTGCTCGGCGAGCCAGTCGAGGAAGTTCTCGGCTTCGGTGACCAGCGGGGCAGGCGCCTTGGGGGGATGCGCGGTCCAGTCGGCCTTGACCTGGCGCAGCCGATCGAGCATCGGCTGCCAGGCGCGCGTCGCCCGCACGACATCGGTCAGCGTGCCGTCGATTTCGGCGATCAGGGCGGCGCGGGCCTCGGCGCTCGGCAGCGGCTCGAGCTGGACCAGCAGCAGGCTCTCGGCCGTCGCGCCCGGCGCCGGGCCATCGAGCAGGCGATAGGATTCGGGGTCGAGATGCAGCACCGGGTGGGCGATCAGCCGGATCGTGCCGCCCTTGGCGCGGATTGCCGCTAGCACGCAATCAACGATGAACGGCATGTCCGCCGAAAAGATCTCGAGCTGGTCGGGATCGCCCGGCTTTTCCGGCGGAAAATCATAGATGCGGTGGGTCTTGCCCTCGCGCTTGCCGAGCCGCGTATAGGCCTTGCGCAGCAGCGCCTCGAAGGCCTCGGTCGCCGAGGGCTTCAGGTCGTCCGCGTCGACGCTCGCCACTGCCGCCGCCATGAAGCGCGCGAAATTGGGTTCGGTCTGCTTGAGCTCGGTGGCGCGTTCGGTGAGCCGGCGCTTGCTGTCAGCGATCGCGTCCATGGGCCATGGCCCCCTTAACCATGACGGCGTCGGGCGCCGGGAGAGTGGGACCAACGCTCGCTATTGTCGAGGGGAGAGCACCCCGTCTTAAGCAATCGGCGGCATAGTCCAGCGACAAAAATGGACCACAATCCGCGTTCCGACCTCAGGAGCCTCCTCCGCTCGGGGCTCAACAAGTCGCTGGTGTCGCTTTTCATCAAGGTGGCGACGGCGGGGCTTACCTATGCCATGTACGTGGCGCTGTCGCGCACCATGGGCGTCGGCGAATACGGCTATTTCGCCTTCGGGCTCAGCCTCGCGACCATCCTTGCCATCGGCGCCAATTTCGGCCAGCAGACGGCGATCCTGCGTTACTGGCCCGAGGCGATGGTTGCCGGGCGTCCCGACAAGGCGCTCGAGGCGCTGCGCTCGGGCGGCGCGCTCACCCTCATTGCGGGCCTCGTTGTCTCGTTCGGGCTTGTCGCCGCCTCGGCGCTCGCGGGGGCCTACGGCACCGGGCCGGTGCTCCACCTCTATGCGTCCGCCGCGCTGATCCTGCCGCTGGCCTTTGCCGAATACTGGAGCTCGGCGCTCCGCGCCCAGGGCTCGGTGTGGGCGGGCCTCAGCCCGCGCGACCTGCTCTGGCGGCTCGCGGTGCCGCTGGTGGTCGTCGCGCTCTGGGTCGCGGGCATTGCGCTTTCGGGCTGGGCCGCTCTCCTCATCACCGCCGCCGTCCTCGCGCTCTGCCTCGGCCTCCAATACGTCTTCGCCCGCGCCCGCAACTACGAGATCGCCGCCGGCGCCTCGGGGCTCGGGAGCTACTGGCGCGAGCACGGCACGGCGAGCCGGTCGTTCTTTTTCGGCACCGTGCTCGACAGCGCCGCGCTCAACATGGACATCATCTTCGTCGGCCTCTTGGTCACTCCCGCGGCCGCCGGCGTCTACTTCAATGCCTTCCGGACGGCGGGGGTGCTGACGCTTTTCATGTTCGCCATCACGCTGGTCGTCGCGCCGATGGTCGCGCATCATTTCCACGCCGGCGAAATGAAGAAGGCGCAGGCGATCACCGCGCTCTGCGCCTGGGCGGGCTTCCTGTTCTCGCTGGTGGTGTTCGTCGGCTTCCTCCTCTTCGGCGACCAGGTGATGTCGCTGTTCGGTGGCAGTCATGAACAAGGCGCGTTGCTGCTGGTCATCCTCTCGGTTGGCCTGCTGTTCGACGCCGCGACCGGCCCCTCGCGCATCGTCCTGATGATGACCGGTCACGAGCGCGCCTATGTGCGCATCTTCGGCGCGGTGATCGTTCTCGCCATGATCGTCCAGATCCCGGTGATCCTCGCCTACGGCGCGATCGGCGCGGCGGTGGTCAACACGCTCGGCCGGATCGGGGCACAGATCGGTATCGCCTGGTACGCGCACAAAAAGATCGGGCTCGACACGACGCTGCTCGGCGCGTTCCTCGTCAACCGGCACGCCGACCGGCTCGCTTGACCCGTCCGGCCGCCCGGGCTTATGACGCGGGCCTCCGGTAACCCCTTCCGAGATGGGACTTTTCGCCAAATGGGCCGCACGCTGTACGACAAAATCTGGGATGACCACCTGGTCGCGAACAACCCGGACGGCACGTCGCTCATTTATATCGACCGCCACCTCGTCCACGAGGTGACCTCGCCGCAGGCCTTCGAGGGCTTGCGCATCAACAAGCGCAAGGTGCGGGCGCCCGAGCGCACGCTGGCCGTGGTCGACCATAACGTCCCCACCACCGATCGCTCGCTGCCCAATCCGGATCCGGAAAGCGCGCTCCAGATCGAGACGCTCGCTGAGAACACCCGCGATTTCGGCATCGAATATTACGACCCCTTCGACAAGCGGCAGGGCATCGTGCACATCGTCGGCCCCGAGCAGGGTTTTACGCTGCCGGGCATGACCATCGTCTGTGGCGACAGCCACACCTCTACGCACGGAGCTTTTGGTGCTCTCGCGCACGGCATCGGCACCTCCGAGGTCGAGCATGTGCTGGCGACGCAAACCCTGATCCAGCAGAAGGCCAAGAACATGCTGGTGCGCGTCGACGGCAAGCTCCCGCCGGGCGTCACCGCCAAGGACATCATCCTCGCCATCATCGGCGAGATCGGCACGGCGGGCGGCACCGGCCACGTCATTGAGTTCGCCGGCGAAGCCATCCGCGCGCTCTCGATGGAAGGCCGCATGACGGTCTGCAACATGACCATCGAGGGCGGCGCCCGCGCCGGCCTCATCGCCCCGGATGAAACGACGTTCCAGTACGTCAAGGGCCGGCCGCGCGCGCCAAAAGGCCAGGCGTGGGACATGGCGCTCGATTATTGGAAGACGCTCAACTCGGACGACGACGCGCAGTACGACAAGGTCGTGGTGCTCGACGCGGCCAAGCTGCCGCCGATCGTGTCATGGGGGTCGTCGCCCGAGGACGTCGTGTCGATCACCGGCGTCGTGCCGAACCCCGACGACATCGCCGACGAGAACAAGCGCGCGAGCAAGCACCGGGCCCTCGATTACATGGGCCTGAAGCCGGGCACCAAGATGACCGACATCACCATCGAGCGCGTGTTCCTCGGCTCATGCACCAATGGCCGCATCGAGGATTTGCGCGCTGCGGCTAAAGTCGTCGCCGGCAAGACGGTCGCCGCCGGGGTTAACGCCATGGTCGTGCCGGGCTCAGGCCTCGTGAAGGCGCAGGCCGAAGCCGAAGGCCTCGATGCGATCTTCAAGGCTGCCGGGTTCGAGTGGCGCGAGCCGGGCTGCTCGATGTGCCTCGCGATGAACCCCGACAAGCTGAAGCCGCAGGAGCGCTGCGCCTCGACTTCCAACCGCAACTTCGAAGGCCGCCAGGGCTTCAAGGGCCGCACGCATCTGGTCTCGCCACAAATGGCGGCGGCGGCGGCGATCGCCGGGCATTTTGTCGATATCCGCGAGTGGAAGTGAGTCCGACACGCCCGGCCCTCGTGGTTCGACAGGCTCACCATGAGGTCCTCGCTGACTTCCCGGCAGCCCTCATGGTGAGCCTGTCGAACCACGAGGGCGTGGCACGATGACCGCCAACCCTTGGACCGACCGCACCCCGCCAACCCTCGACGACTTCGAACAAATCGCCGCCGCCGCTTTTGCTGGGCTGCCGGCCGAGTTCCGCACGCTGAGCGGCGAAGTCCCCTGTGTCGTCGCCGATTTTCCCGATGAGGACACCATCCGCGAGATGGAGCTCGAGTTCGAGTTCGACATTCTGGGCCTGTTCCGCGGTGTCGGCGCGACGCAGATGGGCGCCACGCCGTTCACCGGGCAGCTGCCCAATCAGGTCTGGCTCTACCGCCGCCCGATCCTCGACTACTGGGCCGAGAGCGAGGATGGCGAGACGCTCGGCGAGATCATTACCCACGTCCTCGTCCACGAGATCGGCCACCATTTCGGCTTTTCCGACGAGGACATGGAGGCGATCGAAGCGCGGGCGGCGCGCGAAGCGGTCTCGCTTTAGCATCTTGTGATCGCGGCATTCCGACCTGTTGCGCGGCGCGCGGGGTCGGTTAGATTCCGCCCCGCGCGGGGTGCGCGGAATCAGCACAAATGTTCAGGCGACAGTTCATATCCTCTTCGGCGGCGGCACTGGCTGGCGCCCTTCTGCCCAGCGTCGTGCGAGCCGCGACGCCGCCAGCGCCGTCCGCGGTGCCGGTGCCTTATGACTGGACGGCGACGCCGCCCATCGACACCAAGCAGAATTACATCGACTGGATGGTCAAGAACCGCGCCGAGGATCCGGCCGTTCCTCGGCGAGCGCTACGACCGCTATCAATGGATGCTGGGGGTCAACGACGTGTTCGGCGATGCCACCAAGCGCGCCGTGCTGCTGGTGCCGCGCGAGGAATTCTGCCTGCCGATCAACCGCATCCACGCCTATGACGTCAACTTCCTCGACATCGGCTTCGGCGTTACCATCTCCGGCCCCGGGCTGGTGGCGCGGATGACCAGCACGCTCGACATCAAAAAGGGCGACAAGGTGCTCGAGATCGGCACCGGCTCGGGCTACCAGTCGGCGGTCCTCGCCAACCTGACGCCGACGGTCTGGACCATCGAGATCATCGCGCCGCTCGCCGCCCGCACCCGCGGCATTTATGACGGGCTGATCCAGCGCGGCTATTCCGAGTACGGCGCGATCACCACCAAGCAGGCCGACGGCTACTATGGCTGGCCGGAAGCGGGCCCCTTCGACAAGATCATCGTCACCTGCGGCATCGACCACATTCCGCCACCGCTGCTCGAGCAGTTGGCGCCCAATGGCGTCATGGTCATCCCGATCGGGCCGCCCGGCGCCCAGCACGTGCTCAAGGTCACCAAGGCGGTCGCCGGCGACGGCACCATCACCGTGCAGCGTGCCGACATCTATGACGGCAAGGTGATCCCGTTCGTGCCGTTCACGACGCTTGATAACGGCGTGATCAAAGGCACGCATAACGCCTGACGGCGCAGTCCCGCCGCGCTATCAACAGCCATGTCCCACACCACGCAGGGCACGCTGCTGCTCGACCGGCTCGGCATCGCCTACACGCTCCATCCCTATGCCTACGATCCCGAGGCGCCGCGCGTCGGGCTCGCGGCAGCCGAGGCGCTGGGCGTGCCGCCGTCCGAAGTGTTCAAGACGCTGATGGCGGAGGTCGACGGCAAGCCGGTCTGCGTCATCATTCCCTCCGACGCCGAAGCCAGCATGAAAAAAGTCGCGGCGGTGTTTGCCGGCAAGTCGGCGCAGATGATGAAGGTGCCCGACGCCGAGCGCTCGAGCGGCTACAAGGTCGGCGGCATCGGCCCGTTCGGCCAGAAGCGCGTCGTGCCGACCGCCCTCGATGAGACGGCCGGATTGTTCGATCGCATTTACATCAATGCCGGCCAGCGCGGGCTGCTGCTCAGCCTCGCGCCCGCCGACGCGCTCCGCGCCGCGGAGGCAAGGCTTGCCGACCTCACGGGCTAGAAGAAAGGCCCCCCTCACCCGGGGGCTCTCCGGGCCCGCAGTTTGCAAGCGGCGTTGGCCATTCCTCCTGCCCTCAGCTACGCTTAGGCCAAAGCGTCCTTGGTGCATCCATGAAAATCCTGGTCGTGTCCGACCTCCACTACACGCTGCCGCAATTCGACTGGGTCGTGTCCGTCGCGCCCGCCTACGATCTCGTGGTCATCGCGGGCGACCTCATCGACATCTATTCCGTCGTCGATGCGGAAACGCAGATCGTGGTGGTGCTCAAATATCTGAAGCGTCTGCGCGGCCTGACGCGGGTCATCGTGTGCTCGGGTAATCACGATCTCGACGGCCTCGGCGCCAACGGCGAGATGCAGGCGCTGTGGATGAATGCGGTCAAGCGCCTCGCCATCCCGGGCGACGGCGATACGAGTTTCATCGACGGCACGATGATCACCGCCTGCGCCTGGTGGGATGGCCCGCTGACGCAGAAGGCGATCGGCCGGCAGCTCGCCGATGCCGTCAAATACCGCGATGGCAGCTGGATCTGGATTTATCACGCCCCGCCGACCAACTCGCCCATCGCCTGGTCCGACACCGGTCATCGCCACTATGGCGACGCCGCGCTCACCGGCTGGATCGCCGAGTATTCGCCAGACCTCGTCATTTGCGGCCATGTCCACGATGCGCCGTTTACCCGCGAGGGATCGTGGGTCGATCGCATGGGCGCGACCTGGATTTTCAATGCCGGCCGCCAGATCGGCGAGGTTCCGACCTCGATTGCCATCGACACCGACGCGCGCGAGGCCGCCTGGTTTTCATTCGATGGCGCCGAGAGCGTGAAGCTCGACGCCCCGCTCGAGCGGCCGCTTACCCCGCTGACGGAACTGCCGGCGTGGATGGGTGCGCCCGGCTCTAAAGTCGAGAGTCCTTGAGGCTCGGCCCGGCGGCTACTGCCGGGCGCTGGCGCTGCACCAGCGTGTCGAGCACCTCGTCGACCATGCCGAAATGGTCCTGCCGGTCGGCGAACTGGCGCTTGAGGTCAGCCAGGTAGGCCGTGGCGTCGGTCAGCCGGCGGGCGAGGATCGTCGAGACGTGAAAGCCGATCTCGCGGTGGGTCATCAGGAGGTTGCGCGCATCCTCGATGCGGAACGCCGTCACCTCGCCGACCGCCCGCACGGTCGCGATGTGCGGCCCGCCGAGCAGCGCCGCGATCTCGCCGAAGATCGCGCCGGGTATCGCAACGCTCGCCACCTGGGTTTCGCCGCGCAGCACCTCAACCTCGCCGACCGCGAGGATGTACATGCGGTCGGTGCCCGGCCCCTCGGGGATCAGCACCTGTCCCGGCGCAAAGCGGTCGAGCGGAAAGCCGTCGCAATAAGCCAGCACCGCCGACATCGCGTTGTCATTGCTCATGAAGATCGCCCCATCTGCACCGGGATCATCATGCACCGGGACCTGGCGGTTACGCAATGCGGCGGTGGTGGTCATGGCCCACCCTCATCCGGCTTCGCCACCTTCTCCCATCAAGAGAGAAGGCACGCCTCACCGGCATTGCGGTTCCATTGCCTTCTCCCCTCGCGGGAGAAGGTGCCCGAAGGGCGGATGAGGGGGGAGCCGCTTGCGCGGATAATTACGCCGCCAGGCTCGTATCCGCCGCGACACCGAGCATCAGATTGAGGTTCTGCACCGTGGACCCTGCCGCGCCCTTGCCGAGATTGTCGTAAACCGCGAGCAGCACGGCCTGCGCCTTGTCGTCATTGGCGAAGACGTGGAGCCGCATGCGATTGGTGCCGTTGTAGAGTTCGGGGTTCAGTTCCGGCAGCCGCTCGGCCTCGACCAGCGGCGCAACCTCGACGAAGCTGCCGGGCATGCCGGCAAAATGGTCGGCGATCGCGGCGTGCAGGTCCTTGCCGGTGACCTTGCCATCAAGCGTCCAGAGCTGCAGCGGCACGAGCGTGATCATGCCCTGCGCGAAGCTGCCGACGGCCGGCGTGAAGATCGGCGTTCTATCGAGCTTGGCGTAATGCTGCAGCTCGGGCAGGTGCTTGTGCTTGAAGGTCAGTCCATACGGCATGAATTCGTTGGCGTCCTCGCCCGCCGCCTCGTAGTCGGCAATCATCGACCGCCCGCCGCCGGTGAATCCGGAAATGCCGTGGACGCTCACCGGAAAGCCCGCCGGTACGAGTCCCGCCTCGATCACCGGCCGGAGCGTCGCGATGGCGCCCTGCGGCCAGCAGCCGGGATTGGCGATGCGCTTGCTCGCGGCGATAGCGTCGGCTTGGCCCGCCGCCATTTCGGCAAAGCCGTAGGTCCAGCCGGGCGCGATCCGGTGGGCGCTCGAGGCGTCGATGATCCGCGTCCGCTCGTTGTCGATCAGTGCGACGCTCTCCCGCGCCGCATCGTCCGGCAGGCAGAGGATCGCGACGTCGGCGGCATTGAGCAGGCGCTTCCGCTCGGCATGATCCTTCCGCTTGTCGGGTGCGATCTGCAGCAGCTCGAGGTCGCGCCGGCCAGCCAGCCGCTCGCGGATCTGCAGGCCCGTCGTTCCCGCTTCGCCATCGATGAAGATTTTTGGGGCCATTTGCTGCCTCCTGACGCGCCAGCGCGCGATATAAGCGCTTGGCGAGAGCCCCGCAACCGACCCGGCTCCAGCTCCGATGTCATTCCCGCGCAGGCGGGAATCCAGGAGTCTTAACCGCCTGTGCTCGCCACCTGGATTCCCCCTCCGCGGGAATGACACCAGGAGAGAAGGCCAATACTGTCGGTTGAGGAGATCGACCATGCCCACCCCGCACAATTCCGCGCAGCCCGGCGATTATGCCGAAGCCGTCCTCCTGCCGGGCGATCCCCTGCGCGCCAAATGGGTCGCCGAGACCTTCCTCAAGGACGCCCGGCAGGTGAACGCGGTGCGCAACTGCCTCGGCTATACCGGCACCTGGACCGGCCGACCGGTGAGCGTCCAGGCCACCGGCATGGGCCAGCCGTCGCTCTCGATCTATGTGCACGAGTTGATCAACGAGTATGGCGCCAAACGCCTCCTCCGCATCGGCACCTGCGGCGGACTTTCGGCGAAGGTGAAGGTGCGCGACATCGTCCTGGCGCAGGGCGCCTCGACCGATTCCAGCATCGTCAAGGACGCGTTCGGCCCGTTCGCCTTCGCCCCGATCGCCGATTTCGGCCTGTTGCGTTCGGCCGCCGACAAGGCCGCGGCCCGCGGGCTCACCGCGCATGTCGGCAACATGCTGAGCTCCGATATCTTCTACCACCTCGAGCCGGGCCTCGCCGGCTACGGCCGGCTGCCGGCGCACGGCATTCTCGGTGTCGAGATGGAGTCCGCCGCGCTCTACACCCTCGCTGCGCGCTTCGGGGTGGCGGCGCTCACCATCTGCACCATGACCGACGACATTTTAACCGGCGCCTCGATCGACGCCGAGGCCCGGCAGTCCTCGCTCAAGGACATGGTGGCGCTGGCGCTGGACGTGGCGGTGGAGTAGCGTGCGCTGCAGTCCAGCCGCTTTCTTCAGGGCTGCGTCAATGCGGCTCTGCCACCCCGGCCCCTGGCTCTTGAAGTGCTCGACCACCTCCGGACTGAGCCGGATTGAGACCGGCACTTTGGTCGGGGCCTTCTGCGGTCCCCGCATCCGAGGGAAAGCGGCCAGCACTTCGGCCGGAAGCTCGCTGCCTGGTTTGGAACGCCGAAACGTTGCCTTCGTCCAGCGGGGATTGTCGCGAATCGTACTTGCTCTCACTCATGGTCTTCGACCTCCTCACGATGGGCCCGGCGGAGGCCGATGGCACGCACCGCGTTTGGGCGGAACGTAAACACGAGACAATAGTATTTGCCTTCGATCAGTCCGAACGCACGGACGCGCCGTTCTCCGCCGCGTGCCGCCGGCACGTAGCGGAGTATCTCGAGTTCGACCGCCCGGGAAAGACTGATGCCGTGCTTGGCAACATTCGTCTTGTCCTTTTCGATGTCGAATTCGAACTCCATCAAAACGTATATACAATTTAGAGGGTCTCGATGCAAGGACGGGCAGCTGTGCGACGCGAGGGCCCCTCGCCGCCGGGCTTGCCGCCGTTTTCCCGCCGTGATCGTTCGGCTAATGTTCCCGTGACTTCAGGGGACGACCAGACATGCTGCGCAAGAACAATGCCGCGCGCCTGCAGGAAACTGTAACCGGCGTCGAGACGATGACGCGCTTTGCGCTGGCGGTGCTGGCGCTCGCCTCGGGCGTCTACACCTATCTCGGCGTGCGCGGCCTCCTCGATGGCACCGCGACCTTCGTATTCTTTGCCGCGATCATCTATTCGGCCGCCGTGTCGGTCGCGATCTACGCGTTCTGGACCTTCATGCTGCGCTTTGTGCCGCTGGTCACGAAAGCCAGCCAGCGCGTGTCGCTGTTCCTCGTGATGATCGTCGGCTGCTTCATGATCATGGCGATGTCGTCCTGGCTCAATGCCGCGGCGCTCGCCGGCTCCGCCGCGCTCGAGCAGCACCTTGCCGTCAATCTCGAGGGCGATGTCGCCGATCTCGATACCGCGCATGGCAATGCGCTCGCGGCGCAATCGCTGCTGCCCGACGTGCAGCGTGCCGCCGACCGGTTCGCCAAACTCGCCGATGACGAACGCAATTCGGGCGCGCTCACCGGCACCACCGGCTCGGGCTCGGTCGTCCAGCTTCTGACGCAGATGTCGGCGCAGATGACCGAACTTGCGACCACCATCACGACGTCGCGCGACCAGGTACAGGCGCTGTTCGACCAGGGCAGCGCACATCTTGAAAAGATGCGGCAGCTGGTCTCGGGCGGCGGCGATGTCGCGCCGCGCCTCGATGCCTTCGCCGGCGAAAGCGTGCAGCTCAATGCGGTGATCACCTCGCTCCAGGAAACCGACGTCGCGCCCTCGGTGAAGCGCGCCGCCGCCGATCTCGCCGGCGGCTTCATCGCGCCGATCGCCGATGGCGGCTCGACCGACCTGCAATCGCGGCAGGACACCGTCATGGGCACGGTGCGCGATTCCGTCGCCGCCGAATCCTCGCAGCTTTCCGCCGCGGCCGACGAAATCCTGAAGCAGCCAAAAGTCACCCCGACGCGCTTCACGCCGCTTTCCTCCGCCGAGGCGGTGCTGCGCTACTGGAGCGACTTCATCCCCAGCTGGGCCGGCGCGATCTCGATCGATCTGCTACCCGTCGTGCTCGTTCTCGTGCTGATGGTCGTCCACGACGCGATGCGGCGCGAGCTCGAAACCGTCGCCGAGGCCGACACCATGACCGCCGCAGAGCTGCTCCGCTCGCTCGATCTTTATCGCGAGCTCACCGCCCGGCCGCTCACCGAACCGCCGGTGCCCACGCCGCTCCCTGTCGAACCCATCGTAGCTGCCGCGGAAGCTCCCGTTGCGCCGCCGTCAGCCGCTCCGCCGCCGGCCACGGCGCCCCCCGCCGTCATCCCCGACGCGACCATCACCGCGCTCGACAGCGCCCGCAAGCCGCGCAGCTGATGGCTTCGGCAACCCGCCGCCTGATCAACTGGGCCGCCGCCTTCGAGGACGGCGCGCTGATCCGCGCGGCGTTCTTCGGGCTGCTCGCCGCGACGGGCGTCATCCTTTATCTCGACTATACGCAGATGGCCGCCCGCGCTCCTGCGGATGATCCCAGCATCCTGACGCCGGTGCTGCCTGCGTTCGATCCCAGCGCTCCCGCCGGAAAGCCGGGTCCGCCGGTCACGACGCCGCTCGACCAGCTCCGCGGTCCGCTCAGCGTCGCGCTGGTGTCGGGCGGCGTCCTGCAGCTCACCGGCACCATCGACCCGGGCGCCGCCGATCGCGTCGCCGCCGAAATCGCGGCACATGGCGAGTACATCAAAACCGTGGCGCTCAATTCACCCGGCGGCTCGGTCACCGATGCGCTGAAGATCGGCCGGCTGATCCGCGACAAGGGCTTTGCGACCTCGGTCGCGGCGGGAGCGCTTTGCGCCTCGTCCTGTCCGTTGATCTTCGCCGGCGGCCGCGAGCGCGTGGCCACCGCCGACTCGGCGATCGGCGTCCACCAGATCTACGCCTCGGCGCCGGCCAGCGCGCTCGGCTCCAGCCTCGCCAATGCCGGCGACGCGATGTCGGAGGCGCAGTCGATGACCGCGGAAATCGTTCGCTACATGAGCGAGATGGGCGTCGACCAGGAGGTCTGGCTTCGGGCCCTCGAAACCCCGCCCGATCGGCTCACTTATTTAAGTGCAGACGAGCTCAGGCGCCTTAATTTGGCGACACGCGTGGCCAAATAGCTCGATCAGCGGCGGAACCTTGACCGATTCCGCACATTGAGAGTTGAGCGTTTGGAGGGGAAGCCAAATGACAGCTGCACACAGCACGCATACACTTACGCGACATCGGGATATCCAGGCTTGGGTCACCGATCGCAAGGGCATGCCGGCAATGACCCGGCAGCACACGGAATTCGGTGAATTCCGCGCGCAATTGGCCCTCAAGTTCGGCCGCCCGGCGCGGCCGAGCGGCATGCCGAAGGTCGATCAGGGCGCCAGCCCGATCAGCTGGAGCGCCTGGCTCGCCGAGCTCGATCGCCAGCATCTGGTGCTGCGCGTCGTCGACGGCGAGGAGGCCGAATACGAATTGATCGACCGCAAGTCGCTCAATTAGAGTTCAAACATCTACGTGGCTAGGCCCGGCCCGCGCCGGGCCTTTTTGCTGGAGCAGACGATGTCGCGCATTTTGAACAAGCCCGAAGAGATCCGGCAGTGGGCCGAGGCGCGCTCGGGCATGCCGGCCTGGTCGGAGCTGCCCTCGGGCACGCGCAGCCAGATCGTGCTGCGGCTGGTGTTCGACCAGTATCTGCTCAACTCCGGCGAAAGCCAGGACACCGATCGCCCCGGCGGGCTCGACCTCGTCGGTTGGGACGACTGGATTGCCGAGCTCCGGCGCCAGAAGCTCGCCCTCAAGGTCGGCGACCGCGTCGACGGCGTGCTCGACAACGCCTTCGAGTTCGTGCCGGCTGGAGCGTAGCCCGCAGGTTCCGCTGGGTGGCCGGGTCCGCGCCCGGCCATGACGGTGGATGGAAAGACGAACAGCGGCGTCGATATTTCCGTTTCTCGGCTCCTATCCTCTCGGCCGTCATGGCCGGGCGAAGACCCGGCCACCCAGAGATACTCTCAGGCGCGTCGCCGATCGGCCCAACTCCCACCGGCTGTCACCCCGGCGAAAGCTGGGACCCAAGTCACCTCTTGCGCAGACCGATGGATCGGCCCCAGCTTTCGCTGGGGTGACACCGTGGTGGGCAACTGGGCCGCGTCCACCCACCAGGTCATTCCCGCGAAAGCCGGAACCCCTGTTCGCGATGTCCGCAGTCAGGTTCCTCCCCTGTGCGCAGCACGGGGGAGGGGGACCGGCGAAGCCGGTGGAGGGGGCGGCCACAAGCACCGAGTCCAGACCCGCCCCCATCCGTCGCGGAGCCTGCAAGGTCCAAGGCGCAAACCCCAGCATTCCCAGCCCTCTCCGCGCCCCCCGTCACAAATCTATCCACGCACCTTCCACCACGCGTATCTTTCCCTCATCTCCCCCGCGACGGACGGGACCGGTCAAACGGACGGGGCGGGGGGACAGGTAGGCGCGAGGCTCCGTTTGCCCTCGCGAGGTTTGGGCTTAACCCGGGCTGCAAGAGTGCCCGTGACTGACCCCCACTCCGAAATCCTGCCGCCCGCGAGGCGTATGCGCCTCATAAAACATACCTCGGGGCGCACGCGCCTCGCGGGCCCCGTCTTCTTGGAGCCATCCGGGCCACCGGAGGCATTCGGCTGCGCGGACTTGACCCCGCCTCGGGGCCGCGCCATTACCCGCCGCGAAAGGGTTGATCCATGGACAAGTTTACCGAGCTCACGGGCGTCGCGGCGCCGTTGCCGATCATCAATATCGACACCGACATGATCATCCCCAAGCAGTACCTCAAAACCATCAAGCGCACCGGCCTTGGCTCGGCGCTGTTCTCGGAGATGCGCTACAACGAGGACGGCTCGGAAAATCCGGCGTTCGTGCTCAACAGGCCGGCCTACCGGCACGCGCAGATCATCGTCGCCGGTGACAATTTCGGCTGCGGCTCGAGCCGCGAGCACGCGCCGTGGGCGCTGCTCGATTTCGGCGTGCGCTGCGTGATCTCGACCAGCTTTGCCGACATCTTCTACAACAACTGCTTCAAGAACGGCATTCTGCCGATCGTCGTCACGCCCGAGCAGCTGAAGCTCCTGATGGACGATGCCGAGCGCGGCTCCAACGCCACCATCTCGGTCGACCTCGCGGCGCAGACCATCAAGGGACCCGATGGCGGCACGCTCCATTTCGACATCGATCCGGCGCGCAAGCACACGCTGCTCGAAGGCCTCGACGACATCGCCGCAACGATGAAGGAAGGCGCCGAGATTTCTGCCTATGAGCAGAAGGTCAATTCCTCGCGCCCCTGGATCTGAGCGATGGTACAACGCGTCTCGACCGGCTCGCCTTTCGAGGAAAAGTTCGGCTACTCCCGCGCCGTGCGGCACGGCGACACGGTCTATGTATCGGGCACGACGGGCTACGACTACGCGACGATGAAGATGCCCGAGGCGGTCGGCGAGCAGGCGAGGAACGCGCTCGCGACGATCGACAAGGCGCTCAAGCAGACCGGCGCCTCCCTCAGGGACACCGTTCGCGTCGTCTACTATGTCGGCGATGCGTCGGATGTTGACGAGGTCGTCGCCGCCGTCGGGCCGGTGTTCCGCGACATCAAACCCGCGGCGACCATGCTCATCGTCAAGATGATCGAGGCGGCCATGAAAATCGAGATCGAAGTGACGGCGCGCGTCGGCGCCGGGGCCTGATGTTCACCTACGAAATCAAGCTCGATCCGCCGCAGGCCGAAGTCGACCGCGTCATGCAGACGATCGTCGCAAGCTATGCCAGCGATCACCAGCCGCTCGAATGGGCGATCTTCATGACCGACCCAACGACCGGCGAACAGACGGGCGGCGGCGCCACCGGCTATGCGGTTTACGACTGGGCCTACATCCAGTTCTTCGCCATCCCGCCCGAGCAGCGTGGGACGGGGCTCGGACGCGAGCTGATGGGTCGGGTCGAAGCCTTCGCGCGGGACCGGGGACTCATCGGCATCTTTCTCGACACCTTCGAATTTCAGGCCCGCGGTTTCTACGAAAAGCTCGGCTTCACCGTGTTCGGCACGATCGAGGACCACCCCAGGGGCCATAGCCGCTTCTTCCTGCAAAAACGGCTGGATCAACCTTCCACTTCCTGAGCGAGAGAACCATGTCCCAGAAACTGTTCCTGCTTCCCGGCGACGGCATCGGCGTCGAGGTGATGGGCGAGGTCAAAAAACTCGTCGCTTGGCTCAACAAGGAGCAGAAGGCCGATTTTTCGACCGATGAGGGTCTCGTCGGCGGCTCTGCCTACGACAAGCACGGCGTCGCCATTTCCGAAGCCGACATGGGAAAGGCACTCGCCGCCGATGCGGTGATCTTCGGCGCGGTCGGCGGCGCCAAATGGGACAAGGTGCCGTATGAGGTGCGCCCCGAAGCGGGCCTGCTCCGCCTGCGTAAAGATCTGAAGCTCTTCGCCAATCTCCGTCCGGCGATCTGCTATCCGGCGCTGGCCGATGCCTCCTCGCTCAAGAAGGAACTGATCGAAGGGCTCGATATCCTCATCGTCCGCGAGCTCACCGGTGGCGTCTATTTCGGCGAACCCAAGACCATCACCGATCTCGGCAACGGGCAAAAGCGCGCCATCGACACCCAGGTCTATGAGACCTACGAGATCGACCGCATCGTGCGCGTCGCCTTCGATCTCGCGCGCACCCGCAAAAAGCTCGTGCACTCCGCGGACAAAAAGAACGTCATGAAGTCCGGTGTCCTCTGGGACGAGGTCGCGCACGCCGTCGCCAAAGATTTTCCCGACGTCAAATTCGAGCACATCCTCGCCGACAACGCCGCGATGCAACTCGTCCGCAACCCCAAACAGTTCGACGTGTTGGTCACCGACAATCTCTTCGGGGACGTGCTCTCGGATGCAGCGGCAATGCTCACCGGTTCGCTCGGCATGCTGCCCTCGGCCTCGCTCGGCGCGCCCGACAAGGTCACCGGCAAGCGCAAGGCGCTCTACGAGCCGGTGCACGGCTCGGCCCCCGACATCGCCGGCAAGGGCTTCGCCAATCCCATTGCCATGCTCGCGAGCTTTGCGATGGCACTGCGCTATTCGTTCAACATGATCGCTCTCGCCGACAAGCTCGAATGGGCGATCGCCGCGGTGCTCAACGATGGGCTCAGGACTGGCGATATCGCGCAGGGCGGCAAGTCCGTCGGCACCACCGAAATGGGCGCGGCGATCATGAAGAAGCTCTCCGCCTGACGTTCAGCGCTTCGGCGGACAGTCGCGGAACGGCGTGAACAACACCGATCGGCTGCGCCCGCCGAAAGCGTCGCGAAAATCCTCGGGGTTGAGGCCCATCTCGCGGAGCCAAAGCGCGTCCAGATGCTCGAGATCGGCTCGCCCAGGCTTCGCGCAGCGATGCAGTTGCAATAGTCTCAATTTGCCCTCTTCGGTCGCCCCCCACCGGGGGAATGCAGCCGGTCATCACTTCATCCGCATGCCGCCCATGATAAATCTTCATGGGATGCATGACGCGTTCGGAGATAAGCGGGGCGACAGTTTTTGGGATGCAAGGATCGTCGATGACTGAATTTCGCGAGTTGTTCGCCCGCGCCGCGGCACATGCGGCCGACTACCGGGACTCCGTTTCGGTCGACCCGAAGCCGCTCGCCATCGACTATGCCGGTATGCTCGAGCGCGTAGCGTCCCCACTGCCCGAGGCCGCAGCCGATCCCGAGGCCATCATCGACGACCTTGTCCGCCTCAGCGACGGCGGCCTGATGCCGATGGCCGGTCCGCGCTTTTATGGCTGGGTGATCGGCTCGTCGCACCCGGTCGGCGTCGCCGCGGATTTCCTGGTTTCCGCCTGGGGCCAAAACACCGTTTTTCATTCGCCTACGCCGGCCACGTCCGCGCTCGAGGCGGTGGCCGAGGGCTGGCTGCTGGAGCTCCTCGATCTGCCGCGCGACAGCGCCATCGGCTTTTGCACCGGCGCGACGGTCGCCAACGGCATCTGCCTCGCCGCGGCGCGCACCGGCACGTTGCTCAAGGCCGGCTGGGATCCCGACGCGGACGGCCTGTTCGGCGCGCCGCCGGTGCATGTGCTGATCGGCGCAGACGCGCACTCGTCCCTGTTCGCCTCGCTGCAGCTCATCGGCTTTGGCTACAAGCGTGTCATCAAGATCGCGACCGACGGCGAGGGCCGGATGCTGCCCGCCGCGCTCGAAGCAGAGATCGCCAAGGTCAGCGGTCCCAAGATCGT
The DNA here is from genome assembly GCA_963848625.1 of uncultured Alphaproteobacteria bacterium. Classification (GTDB taxonomy): domain Bacteria; phylum Pseudomonadota; class Alphaproteobacteria; order Rhizobiales; family Devosiaceae; genus Devosia_A. The sequence continues at coordinate 26,490 of CAWKEC010000004.1, read as the reverse complement.
CATCGCGCAGGCCGGCCAGATCAACACCGGTGGCTTCGATCCCTTCGTCGACATCGCACGCATCGCCAAGGCCCATGACGCCTGGCTCCATGTCGATGGCGCCTTCGGGCTCTGGGCCCGGGCCACGGCCGCCCGCCGGCATCTTACCGAGGGCATCGAGCTTGCCGACAGCTGGTGTACCGACGGGCACAAATGGCTGCAGGTGCCCTACGATTCCGGCTTCGCGATCGTGCGCGACAAGGAAGCGTTGCTGAAGGCGATGACGCAGTGGGCATCCTACCTGCCGGCGATCGAGCAGGGCGCGCGTGTCCCCTCGAACTACGTTCCAGAATTGAGCCGCCGGGCGCGCGGCGTGCCGGTGTGGGCGATCATTCGCGCCTATGGGCGAGACGGCATCGCCGAATTGGTCGAACGCTGCTGTGCGCTGACCGAGCGGTTCGGAAAGCTCCTGAGCGCTGAGCCGGGCATCCGGCTGCTCAACATCCCGGTCATCAACCAGGCGGTGTTCGCCTTCGGCACGGGCGATGTCGCTTCGCGCCGCGCCGCAACCGAGGCGGTGATCGCGCGCGTCCAAAAAGACGGCACCTGCTTTGTCGGCGGCGCCGAATGGCGCGGCGAGTGGGTGATGCGGGTCTCGGTCACCTCCGCCCGCACTACAGAGTCCGACATCGATATCAGCGCCGACGCGATCATCGCGGCGTGGCGTGCGGTTCAGGCCGAGAGGCCGAAAACCTCCGCAAGCAGCCGGTAGGAGCGCAGCCGTAACTCGTGCGACCAGATGGTCGTCGTCACCATTACTTCGTCGGCGCCGGCCGCTGCCGCCTGCGCTTCGATCGCGGCCTTCACCTCAAGCGCATCGCCGACGATCCAGAGCTTCGATTGCTTCTCGATGATCGACCGCTGCGCAGCGGTCAGTTCGCGGGTGCTCGCCGCCTCCGGCGGCATCAGCCGGCGTTCCTCGCCGGAATGGAACAGCGCCCAGCTCACCGCCTGGCTGGTCGACAGGAACCGCGCCTCCTCCGCGGTCGGAGCCACCAGCGCCGAGAGCGCGAGGATCGCGTGCGGCGTCTGGAACTGCGCCGAGGGCCTGAAGGCGTCGCGATAGGCGTCGAAGGCAGGCTTGGCCGGCGTGGCGCTGAAATGCGCCGCGAACGAATAGCCAAGCCCCAACTCGCCCGCCGCAGCGGCGCTGGCGCCCGACGAGCCGAGGATGAAGATCGGCGGCAAGGAGACGTGCTCGGGCACGACGCGGATCGGCGCATAAGGGTGGTCGGCCGGAAAGCTCTGTTGCTCGAACGCCAGCAGCTCCGCCATCTCCTGCGGGAAATAGCTGCCGTCGACAGAGCGCAGCGCCGCCAGCGTCCGCCCGTCGCTACCGCCGGCGCGGCCGATGCCGAGATCGATGCGGCCCGGATGGAGCGCCGCGAGCGTGCGGTAGGTCTCGACCACGCGCAGCGGCACGTGGTTCGGCAGCATGACGCCGCCCGATCCCACATGGATGCGCTGCGTCGCGGCGGCCGAGGTCGCGATCAGCACCTCCGGCGAGGACGAGGCGATCGAGGGGATGCCATGGTGCTCGGCATACCACACGCGGGCATAGCCCAGCGCGTCGCCGAGTCGCGCGAGGGTCACGATGTTGCCGAGCGCTTCGGTGGTGGTGACGCCCTCCGGCACCGGCGCAAGGTCGAGGATCGAAAGGGTCAGCGGCATGGCGCTCAGATAGGACGGCGGTCAGCAATCGGCAATCGCCAATCGGTCGGGCAGTCCCTTCGGGATTGTCGCCCGCGTTGGGTGGCGCCATAGTCCGTGCATGCCGCTCACGCATCTTCGTACCATCCCGATCCTGCGCAGCTTCGACGAGGCCAAGGCGCGCGAATTCTATCTCGACTGGCTTGGCTTCTCGGTGGACTGGCAGCATCGCTTCGAGCCGTGGGCGCCGCTCTATATGCAGGTGAGCCGCGCCGGCATCGCGTTCCACATCTCCGAGCATCACGGCGACGGCTCGCCGGGCTCCCATGTCCGGGTGCAGATCACCGGCGTGCTGGAGTTTCACGCCGAGCTCATCGCCAAGGCCTACAAGAACAACCGACCCGGACTCGAACGGCCCGAATGGGGCGGCACGGAATTCACCGTCATCGATCCGGTCAACAACCGCATCACCTTCGCGGAGGCCGATCCCGAATGACGCGCCTTGGTGCCATCGCCGGCTCGATCCTCTTCCTGCTTGTTGCTCCGGGGATCGTCGCGGGCGTCATTCCGTGGTCGATCTCGCACTATCACGTGGACCCGCCGCTGTTCGGCATCGCGCCGCTGCGCTGGCTCGGCGTCTTGCTCCTGATCCTCGGCGCCGTGCTGCTGCTCGAGACATTTGCACGTTTCGCGCTGCAGGGCCTCGGCACGCCGGCGCCGATCGCGCCGACGAGGACGCTGGTGGTCACTGGCTCCTATCGGTTCGTGCGCAACCCGATGTATGTCGCGGTCGTCTCGCTGATCCTGGGCCAGGGCCTGGCGCTGGGCAACGCGGCGGTCCTCGGCTACGGCCTTGTCGTATGGCTCGTCGTCCATCTCTTCGTGCTGACCTATGAGGAGCCGACGCTGAGCTACAGCTATGGCGAGCAATACGACCGCTATCGCGCCCACGTCCGGCGCTGGCTGCCCCGGCTGACGCCGTGGAATGATCAGGCGACCTGACCGGCCGCCCAGCCGCTGGCCCAGGCCCATTGGAAATTATAGCCGCCAAGCCAGCCGGTAACATCGACGGCTTCGCCCACGAAATAAAGGCCGGGCGTATCGCGAGCCATCATTGTCGCGGAGTCGAGGCCGGCGGTGGCAACGCCGCCGAGCGTCACCTCGGCGGTTCGGTAGCCTTCCGATCCGGTCGGCTTCAGCGTCCAGCGCGTCAGTGCGTCGGCGATGGCACCGATCTTCTTGTCGGAGAAATCGCCGATCATGCCGGGCAGCGCGATGTCCTCGGCCAGCATCTGCGCGAGCCGTTTGGGCAGATGCTCGCCGAGCACGGTCTGCAGGTGCGATCTTGGCGTTGCCTCGCGCGCGGCCTTGAGCAGCGCCGGCACGTCGGCGGCGGGCAGCAGATTGACCGTCACCGGATCGCCCTCGCGCCAGTACGAGCTGATCTGAAGGATCGCCGGGCCGCTGAGCCCGCGATGGGTGAACAGCATCGCCTCGCGGAAGCTCCTGCCGTTGGCGCTCGCGATGGCGTCGACCGAAATACCCGAAAGCGGCGCGAGCCGTTCGAGCAGATGCGGCGCAAAGGTCAGCGGCACGAGCGCCGGCCGGGTTTCGGTGACGGTGAGCCCGAATTGCTCGGCAAGCCGGTAGCCAAGCCCGGTCGCGCCCATTTTGGGAATCGACTTGCCGCCGGTCGCGACCACCAGCGAACGCTGCCGTGACCTCGCCGGACGACAGCCGCACCGCAAATCCGGCATCGGTCTTTTCAACCGCTTCGACCTCGGCGCCAAGCTCCAGCCTTGCGCCAGCCTTGCCCAGTTCGCTGGTCAGCAGATTGACGATCTGCACCGAGCTGCCGTCGCAAAAGAGCTGGCCCAGCGTCTTTTCGTGAAAGGCGATGCCATAGGCGCGGACCAGCGCGATGAACCGCTCCGGCGTGTAGCGAGACAGCGCCGAGAGCGCGAATTTCGGATTGGCGGAGATGAACCGCTGGGCCGCGAGCCTCGCCGTCGCGTTGACGTTGGTGAAGTTGCAGCGTCCGCCGCCCGAAATACGGATTTTTTCGCCCGGCGCCCGAGCGTGATCGACGACCAGCACCGAGCGGCCGCGCTTGCCGGCCTCGATTGCCGCCATCATGCCGGCGGCGCCGGCGCCCAGGACCAGATACGTCGAAATGCGTCATAGGGCGCGTCTAGCACGAAGCGTCCGGTCGGCATCCTCCCCTATGGCGCAGCCACGGGGAGGGGACCGGCGAAGCCGGTGGAGGGGGCGAAACTGGACTCGGTGGGGGCGGCCGCCCCCATCCGTCGCTTCGCGCCACCTTCCCCCGCTTACGCGAGGGAAGGACCCGACTACGGGTTTCATTGACTCTTTGCCATTTGCGGCTAAAAACGTCGGCCACGTCCTTGGGAGAGTTTTCGCCGTGCTGCGCGAAGACATTGTCGATATCCCGCTGCTCGAGCTGATGACGTTCGTTCCCCACATCGTGGGCGCGTCGACGCTGATGCCGTTCGGGCGCAAAACCAAAACCAGCAAAACCTTCTGAGCTTTTCCCCGGGCCATCCCCGCCGGGGAGAGGCCGAAGCCAGTCGAGCCGCCGGCCAACCGGTGCGGGGCCGGGTTAAAGGAACCAAACTAAAATGGGTTATCGCGTCGCTGTCGTCGGAGCCACGGGTGCTGTGGGCCGCGAGATGCTCAACATCCTGAGCGAGCGCAAGTTTCCGGTCAGCGAAGTGATCGCGCTCGCGTCCTCCCGGTCGCAGGGCCAGGAGCTCAGCTTTGGCGACAAGCGGCTCAAGGCGCAGACCCTCGAGAACTTCGATTTCAAGGGCGTCGATTTCGCGCTGATGAGCGCGGGCTCGGCGGTCGCCCGCGAATGGGGCGAAAAGATCGGCGCCACCGGCGCCCTCGTCGTCGATAATTCGAGCTTCTGGCGCTACCACGCCGACGTGCCGCTGGTGGTGCCCGAGGTCAACGCTCAGGTGCTCGACGCCTACATGGCGCGCAACGACCGCAAGAACATCATTGCAAACCCCAACTGCTCGACGGCGCAGATGGTGGTGGCGTTAAAGCCGCTGCACGATTTTGCGACCATCAAGCGCGTGGTGGTGGCGACCTACCAGTCGGTCTCCGGCGCCGGCAAGGAAGGCCAGGACGAGCTGTGGGTGCAGACCAAGGGCATCTTCGTCAACGACCGGGCGACGCCGAGGAAGTTTACCAAGCAAATCGCCTTCAACGTCATCCCGCATATCGACGTGTTCATGGAAGACGGCTCCACCAAGGAAGAGTGGAAAATGGTGGCCGAGACCAAGAAGATCCTCGATCCCAAGATCAAGCTCACCGCCACCTGCGTGCGCGTGCCGGTGTTCGTCGGCCATTCCGAGGCGATCAATATCGAGTTCGAAAAGCCGATCAGTGCCGACGAGGCACGCGATATCCTGCGCGACGCGCCGGGCGTATCGGTGATCGATAAGCGCGAGCCGGGCGGCTACGCGACGCCGGTCGATGCGGCCGGTGAAAACGACACCTACGTGTCGCGCATCCGCGAAGACGCGACGGTCGAAAACGGCCTCTCGATCTGGGTGGTCTCGGACAATCTCAGGAAGGGCGCGGCGCTCAACGCGGTGCAGATTCTCGAAACGCTGGTCGAGCGCAAGCTGGTCGAGCGCAAGGCGGCTTGAGGCATTGCGGCTGGTGATGCTCGCCATCACCAGCAATCATTGGCCTTGCGCGGGACGGAGGTTCATTCCGCCCGCACACGGCAACCCATAGACGCCAAGATGACGACCCGCCACATCCTCCTCGCCCTCGCGGTCATCCTCGTCTGGGGCGTCAACTTCATGGCGATCAAATGGGGCGTGGCGGAAGTGCCGCCGCTGCTTCTGAGCGTCGCTGCGCTATGTCGTTGCGACGCTGCCGGCGATCTTTTTCGTCAAGCGCCCGCAAGTCGCTCTGCGGCCTCCTCATCGCCTATGGCGTGTTCGTCGGCGTCGGCCAGTTCGGGCTCCTGTTCTCGGCGATCCATCTCGGCATGCCGGCCGGGCTCGCCTCGCTGGTCGCTGCAGCTCCAGACCTTCATGACCATCGGCCTCGCCGTGCTCGTGCTCCGCGAACGCCCGAACGGCGCGCAGCTCTTCGGCGCCCTCGTCGCGCTGGTCGGCATCATCCTCATCGGCGTCGAAAAGCTCGAGGGCGCGGCGCTCTGGCCGCTGCTGATGACGGTGTTCGCGGCGGCGAGCTGGGCGTGGCCAACATCGTCGTCAAGCGTGTCGGCAAGGTCGACATGTTCGCCTTCGTCGTCTGGTCGAGCCTCGTGCCGCCGATTCCGCTGTTCCTGCTTTCGCTGCTGCTCGAAGGGCCGGGCGCCATCCCCTCGGCGCTCAGCCACATCACCTGGCTCGGCGCCGGCTCGCTGCTGTTTGTCGGCTGGATCTCGACCGATTTCGGCTACGGGACGTGGAGCTTTCTGCTCGGGCGCTATCCGGCCTCGCTCGTCGCGCCGTTCACGCTGCTGGTGCCGGTCATCGGCCTCACCACCGGCTGGCTGATCCTCGGCGAGCAACTGAGCCTGCTCGATCTCGGCGGGAGCCTACTGGTTTTTGTCGGGCTCCTGGTCAACGTTTTCGGCCCGCGGCTCTTGGCGCGCCGCTCGGCCGAGGCGTGATTAGGCGATCTCGGGCCGCTGGAAGTCGCCGGCCTCGTTCATGATCCAGAGCTCGGCGGTCGAGACGTCGAACCAGGCGCCGTGCAGCGTCAGCGTGCCCTCGTCTTCCTTGTCGCGAATGTAGGGAAAGGTGCGGAGGTTCTTGAGTGAGTTGCGGACCGAGAGCCGCTCGAGCGCCGTCTCGCGCTCGGCCGGGGTCATGAACGAATAGCTCGCCACCTGCTCGGTCACCGGCGCCAGCATGCTCATCCATTTGCCGATGAAGTCGCCCTGCGCGAGCGGGGTCGCCGGGCCAAGCGCCCAGCGAATTCCGCCGCAGCGGCCATGGCCGAGCACGATCAGGTCAGAGATGCCGAGCGCGTTGACCGCGAATTCGATCCCGGCAGACGTGCCATGCTGGCCCGCGTCCGGCGCAAAAGTCGGCACCAGGTTGGCGATGTTGCGCAACACGAACAATTCGCCTGGTCCGACGTCAAAGATCGTCTCGGGCGCCGCCCGGCTGTCGCAGCAACAGATCACCATCGCCGTCGGCGATTGCCCGCCGACGGCGAGCTGCCTGTAGCGCTCGGTCTCGCGCGCATAGCGGCCGGCCATGAAGTTGCGATAGCCCTCGAGCAGATGGGGTGGAAAATTGTGCATGGGCCCGGATTAGCGGTAAGTAGCCGGCCGTTCAACCTTTGGGCACGCGGGGCGAGGCATGCGGATTTATCGGTTCCTGTCGGGCGAGGACGATTCCTCGTTCTGCCACAAGGTCACCAAGGCCCTGAGCGAGGGCTGGGAGCTCCATGGCTCGCCGACCTATGCGTATGACGCGGTCGCCAAGAAGATGAAATGCGGCCAGGCGGTGACCAAGGCGGTGTCCGACCAGGCCTACGATCCGGACAAGAAACTGGTCGATTACAGGTAGGCCGGCGTCCGTCGCCCCACCCTCATCCGGCGTCGCCACCTTCTCCCATCGAGGGAGAAGGCACAGCTCACAACCTTCGCGGTTCATTGCCTTCTCCCCTCGTGGGAGAAGGTGCCCGAAGGGCGGATGAGGGGGAGCCCAAGCCCGCTACTAACAATTTTACCGGCTAAACCCCACATGAACGGCCGCTTCACGCCCGGTTCCGACAGGCGCGCCCATAACTCCCCTCAAGAACGCGGCGAGACGAAGCCGCAGATCGAGTGGGAGTAGCGAAGATGCGTGTCAAAGTCCTGAGCCTGGCCCTGCTTGCCGCGCTGATTGCTTTGCCGGTTCCGGCCAGCCAATTGCTGGCCGGGAGATTTTCGTCCCCCGCTCCTCAGCCCGCCGCCACGCTCCAATCCGGGGCGTTGGCGACGCTGGTTGCCGACCCGTTTCTCGACGATACGCTGAGTTTCCGGCCGGTGACGCGCCCCTCGGACGCCGCCTAGCCATTTCAGCGATGTCATTCCCGCGCAGGCGGGAATCCAAAGTCACAGGCACCGATGGTTGCAGTCCCTGGATTCCCGCCTGCGCGGGAATGGCATCGTTGCTAGCCGAACACGCCTTTCAGCGCCGCGTACTGCAACAGCATCACCGTCTTGGCGTCGGCGATCGCGCCCGTTTCGACCATCCGCAGCGCCTCCGCGAACGGCACCCGCAAAATCTCGATGTCCTCGCCTTCATCCTCGAGCCCACCGCCGGCACCGGCCTGCCGGCCCTCGACGATCCCAACGAACAGCGTCAGCCGTTCGGTGACCGAGCCCGGGCTCATGAAGCAGTCGAACGCCTTGGTCAGGCGGCCGACGGTGTAGCCCGTCTCCTCCTCGGCCTCCTTGCGCGCGCAAGTCTCCGCGTCGTCGCCTTCGAGCTTTCCCGCGCAGACTTCGATCAGATACGGCGTCTCGCCGCGGTAGAAGGCGGGGTAGCGGAACTGCCGGGTGAGGATCACGGATTTATCGCCCAGATCGCAAAGCAGCACGCCCGCCCCGTCGCCGCGGTCGTAGGTCTCGCGGATCTGGTGCTGCCACTCGCCATTCCGGCGCCTGAGCTCGAATTCGTGCCGCTGCACCAGGCCCCAGGCATGGGACATCGTGGTGGTTTTCACATCGCGGACGGTGTCGGACATTGGCGGCTCCTGTGGCCGCCCTCCTCTGGCACAAGCTGAAATCAAATCTGAACCGCCGATTCACGCCTCGCAAAGCCGGGATCGGTCACAAATCGGCCATGAGCCGAATCGCCACCCTTCCACCGATTGCCGATGATTCGGCGAACAAGCGCGCTGCCGCCGCGGTCGATGTCGTCCAGCCGGTCACGGTGCGAAGCGCGCGCATTCTCAGTCTCGTGCTCGTGCTCGAGGCGCTGCGTGACCTCCCGGCGGTTCGCGATCAGTAGAAAGTCTAGGCGCGGCGCCCGCTTCCGCTTTGACCTTGTCATGTGTGGCGGCTAGAACAGCCGCACCATGACGACCCGGCCGCGGCCCCTCTCGCCGCACCTCCAAATCTACAAGTTCACGCTGACGATGGCCAATTCCATCGTGCAGCGCGGCACGGGCATGGCGATGTATTTCGGCACGCTGCTCATCGTGCTTTGGCTCGGCGCTGCGGCGCTCGGCGACGGGCCGTTTGGGGTGATCAACGCCATCTACGGCTTCTGGCTCGTGCAGGTGCTGCTGTTCCTCGCGAGCTGGGCGCTGTTTCACCACATGCTGGGCGGCATCCGCCATTTCATTTGGGATTCCGGCAACCTGATGGACCCGGCCGGGCGCGAGACCATTACGCGGGTGCAGTGGGTGGCCTCCATCGTGCTGACGCTCGGGGCCTGGATCATCTTCGTGTGGCTCAGATGATCGAGCGGTCTACGATCGAGAAACCGGACACGCATTATGGCTATGGCGGCACGCGCCTGTTCATGACGCAGCGCATCACCGGCGCGCTTAACGTGCTGTTCACGATCTTCTTCGTCTGGTTCGTCGTAAGGCTCGCGGGCGCCGACCGCGCGAGCCTCATCGACGAGGTGCGCAATCCGTTCGTCGCGCTCGTCCTCTGCTTGCTGATCATCAATGTGTGCATCCACATGCGTATCGGCATGCACGAGGTCATCGAGGACTATGTCGATGAGGGACCGGCCAATCACACGCTCAACTGGCTCAATGCGGCCTTCGCTATCGTGGTCGCGGTGCTGACGGTCCTGTCGATCGCTAAAATCGTGTTCTGGAGCTGACGGTGGCGGCCTACGAGATCATCGACCACGCCTATGACGTGGTGGTCGTCGGGGCCGGCGGCGCCGGGCTCCGCGCCACCCTCGGCATGGCCGAGCAGGGCTTCAACACCGCCTGCATCACAAAAGTCTTCCCCACCCGCTCGCACACCGTCGCGGCGCAGGGCGGCATCGCCGCATCGCTCCAGAACATGGGCCCCGATTCCTGGCAGTGGCACATGTACGACACCGTTAAAGGGTCGGACTGGCTCGGCGACAATGACGCGATGGAGTATCTCGCACGCAATGCGCCGGCGGCCGTCTATGAGCTTGAGCACTACGGCGTGCCGTTCTCGCGCACCGAGGACGGCAAGATTTACCAGCGCCCGTTCGGTGGCCACATGACCGAGTTCGGTGAAGGGCCCGCCAGTGCAGCGCACCTGCGCCGCCGCCGACCGCACCGGCCATGCCATCCTCCACACGCTTTACGGGCAGTCGCTCCGCCACGACGCGCAGTTCTTCATCGAGTATTTCGCGCTCGATCTGCTGATGGGCGACGATGGTTCCGTGCAGGGCGTCCTCGCCTGGAAGCTCGACGACGGAACGCTGCATCGCTTCCGCGCCAAGCTCACGGTGCTCGCGACTGGCGGCTACGGCCGCGCCTATTTCTCTGCCACCTCGGCGCACACCTGCACCGGCGACGGCAACGGCATGGTGGCGCGCGCCGGCCTGCCGCTCGAAGACATGGAGTTCGTACAGTTCCATCCCGACCGGCGTTTATGGCGCGGGCGTCCTCATCACCGAAGGCGCGCGCGGCGAGGGCGGCTACCTCACCAATTCGGAAGGCGAGCGCTTCATGGAGCGCTACGCGCCCAACGCCAAGGACCTTGCTTCGCGCGACGTGGTTTCCCGCTGCATGACGCTCGAAATTCGCGAGGGCCGGGGCGTCGGGCCGAAGAAGGACCACATCTTCCTCCACCTCGACCATCTCGATCCGAGCGTGCTGCACGAGCGGCTGCCCGGCATCACCGAGAGCGCCCGCATCTTTGCCGGCGTCGATCTCACGCGCCAGCCGATCCCGGTGCTGCCGACGGTCCACTACAATATGGGCGGCATCCCGACGAACTATCACGGCGAGGCGCTGAACCCGACCGCGGCCGATCCCGATGCAATCGTTCCCGGCCTGATGGCAGTGGGCGAGGCGGCCTGCGCCTCGGTCCACGGCGCCAACCGGCTCGGCTCCAATTCGCTCACCGATCTCGTGGTGTTCGGCAGGGCAGCGGCCCTGCGCGCGGGCGCAACCATGGACCGGTCGAGGGCGATCCCGGAGGTCAACAAGACGAGCGAGGCCAAGATTCTCGCGCGCTTCGATCGCCTCCGTCACGCCAATGGCGGCACGCCGACCGCCGAGCTGCGCGACCGCATGCAGCGCACGATGCAGGAAGACGCCGCCGTGTTCCGCACCGGTGAGACGCTGGCGTCCGGGGTCAAGCGCATGCACGAAGTTTACGCCGCGCAGGCCGACCTCCACGTCACCGACCGCTCGATGATCTGGAACTCCGATCTGGTCGAGACGCTCGAGCTCGAGAACCTCCTCGCCAACGCGCTGACCACGGTGGTATCCGCCGAAGCGCGCACCGAAAGCCGCGGCGCACATGCGCGCGAAGACTTCCCCAATCGCGACGACGTCAATTGGCGGAAGCACAGCATAGCTCGCCTCGACGATAGCGGCAAAGTCACGCTAAGCTATCGGCCCGTGCACACCGAGCCACTGACGCCGGAATCGCGAAGGCGGCATCTCATTGAAGCGCATCGCCCCCAAGGCCCGCGTCTACTAGAACGGAGTTTACATGCGCTATTTTCTTGCCGCCGGCCTCTTGGTCTTGAGCGTGGTTGCCTCGTCCGCCGTGTTTGCCGCGATGACGTCGGCCGAGCGCGCGGTGTTCATCCGCCAGTGCCCCAACCAGATGTATGAGACCCAGGCGGTCTGCACCTGCATGGCCGGCATCGCCGACAAGACGCTCGACGATCTCGACATTCAGTATCTCAATCTCAACGCGCTCGATCCCAACCACGCCTCCGCCATCTCCAAGGCCATGACGCCCAAGGAGCTTGGGGCGGTTGACCACTTCATGAGCACGGCCCCCGATACGTGCCGCAAGCAGCAGTGAGTCCGGCCGCCGCCCCCGTCGGCTATTCCGGCACGCCGCTGCCACAAAAGCTCGGCCTCAAGGATGGGCAGCGCGTGCTGTTCCTCGATCTGCCCAAAAGCCTCGCCGCCCTCGCCACCTCGCGCGATTTTGCCGAGGTCGCGCAGTCCGATTGGGCGGCGCTCAAGACCGCCCGCAACTACGACCTGATCCACGGCTTTACCGCCTCCCGCGCCGTGCTCGAAAAGGCCGCCAGATCGCTGCCCGCCGCCATCACCCGCGACGGCACAGTCTGGATTTCCTGGCCCAAGAAGGCGAGCAAGGTGTCCACCGATATCGACGACAATGTGATCCGCGAGGTGCTGCTGCCGACCGGCCTTGTTGACGTCAAGGTCGCGGCGGTCGATGACATCTGGTCAGGGCTGAAACTGGTGATCCGCAAGGAGCTGAGATGAAGACGATTGTGCTGGCGGGCGCGCTGTTCGCAATGCTGGGCAGTGTGGCGATGGCCACCGATCCGATGCCGCTCACCGGAGGCTCGCCGGTCACCGACGCGCAGAAGGCGGCCTTCAGTAAGATCTGCCTCAAGAACTCGGGCGGCAATTCGACGCTGTGCACCTGCAAGGTCGCGCAGCTCGGCAAGCTCATCGACGCCCAGTTCATGGACCTCGTGCTGGGTGCCATGAACGGCAAGACGCTGCCGGTCGAGGACAGCCACAACTATGCGGTCTATATCTCGGGCTCCAACAAGGTTTGCGCCCCGGGGATGTGACGCGTCGTGAAGCCGATCAGCTTCGAGACAGACGAGCGCGCGGCGATCATTTCCCGCATCCAGCGCTTCTTTGCCGACGAGCTCGAGCAGAGGCTCGGCAACATCCCGGCCGAGCAGCTGCTCAACTTCTTTACGGCAGAGATCGGCCCATATTACTACAATCAGGCGCTGTCCGACGCGCAGGCCGCAATGGTTCGGGCCGTCGACGGCTACAACGATCTGATCTACGACCTCGAGCAGCGCGCGCCGCGCACGAAGTAAGGCAAAGCGAATGGCCGAACTCATCCTCCCCAAGGCCAGCCAGCCGACACAAGGCAAGACCTGGCCCAAGCCCAAGCCCAAGGGCTCGCGCCTGCGCGAATACCGCGTCTATCGCTATGACCCCGACAGCGAGGCCAATCCGCGCGTCGATACCTATTTCGTCGATCTCGACGATTGCGGGCCGATGGTTCTCGACGCGCTGCTGTGGATCAAGAACAAGGTCGATCCGACGCTCACCCTCCGCCGCTCCTGCCGCGAGGGCGTCTGCGGCTCGTGCGCGATGAATATCGATGGCGCCAATACGCTCGCCTGCACCAAGGCGATGGACGAGATCAAAGGGCCGGTCCGCATCTATCCGCTGCCGCATCTGCCGGTGGTCAAGGACCTCGTGCCGGACCTGTCGACCTTCTACGCGCAGCACCGCTCGATCGAGCCGTGGCTCAAGACAACGACGCCGGCGCCCGAAACCGAGTGGCTGCAGAGCAAGGACGAGCGGGCGCGCCTCGACGGGCTCTACGAGTGCATCCTCTGTGCCTGCTGTTCGACCTCGTGCCCGTCCTATTGGTGGAACGGCGAGAAATATCTTGGCCCGGCCGTATTGCTGCAGGCCTACCGCTGGCTGATCGACAGCCGCGACGAGGCGCAGTCCGAGCGGCTCGACAACCTCGAGGACCCCTTCAAGCTCTATCGCTGCCACACCATCATGAACTGCGCCAAAGTCTGCCCGAAGGGGCTCAATCCGGCCAAGGCGATCGCCGAAATCAAGAAGCTGATGGTGGAGCGCAAAGCCGCATGAGCGGGCTCGAGATCATCGCCAAGGTCGAGGACCCGGGGCTGGTGCGCAGTCTTGTGGCGGCGCTGACGGCTTACGGATTTCACCCGGTCGCGGCTGGCGACGGCGGCTTTCCCGGCACCGCTCCGAGCGGCATTCCAATTCGAGTGCCGGAGGACGAAGCGCGCGATGCGCGGGCGCTTGCGGCCGATCTCCTCGCCGATATGCGCAAGCCCTGAGCCCGGCGTCGTCAACTTGCCATCTTTGTTGGAGCATCTGGCACGTTCGGGCGTTGAGGGGCCGAAGCGATTGGGCTATATGCGCACGCACTTTATTAACCACGGGACTTCGCCGGCGATGGGCAGGACCCTTCCCCTACTCGGACTCCTCGGCGTGCTGGCGCTTGCCGGCTGCGCGTCGACAGGCGTTTCGGTGCAGAACGCGGGCGCCGACCAGCAGCTCGCCCCGGTCCAGGGCGGCGACGTGCAGACCGCCGCGCTGCCGCCAATCGGCCCCAACGGGCAGGTGCAGGGCGCGACCGATCTCCAGGGCAATGCCCCGCCGCCGCTCGTTCCCAACGGGCAGGGCCAGCAGGCCACCACCGACAGCACCGCCACGCTTCCCAACAGTTCGGGGCGCGACCTCACCGGCGGCCTCACCATCGAAAAACTGCTCGGGCGCTGGACCGTCGTCTCGGGCACCGACCAGTGCGCGATCAACCTCACGCAGACGCAAAAGGGCTCGACCGGTCGCTACCGCGCGTCGGCGCCGTCCTGCGCGCTGCCGGGCATCGGCGGCGTGGCGAGCTGGCAGCTCAACGGCTCGCAGATCCAGCTCTACAGCGAGAGCGGCGGTGCCATCGCGACGCTGATTCTCTCCGGCAACCGCTTCATCGGCACACTGGCCGGCGGGCAGGGTATCTCGCTGGTCGGCTGAGGCTCGCCGGTCCTTCCTTCGCTCGAAGGGTCGCTCCCTCCAACCCACAAGGTCATTCCCGCTTCCACAGTGTCATTCCCGCGCAGGCGGGAATTCAGGGGCGGGAAGCATGGGTGCTCGTGACTCTGGATTCCCGCCTGCGCGGGAATGACATCGGGGTCGGGCGCGGCTAAACGCTGGGCCGTGTCCAGCAGTCCCGCCCCCGTCTCTGCCGCCCTTGCCGACCTCACCCGTCGCGGCACGCTGACCGCCGATCCGCTGCAGGCGGCCGCCGCCAAAATCCTCGACGGGATCGCGAATGGCCTGGATGAGCCGCATGGCCTCTTTCATCGTCCCAAACCGGTTCGCGGCGCCTACCTCGTCGGCGCCGTCGGGCGCGGCAAGACCATGCTGATGGACCTCTTTTATGCCTCCATCGCGATCCCGCAGAAGCGCCGCGCGCATTTCGACGAGTTCATGGACGAGCTCCATTCCGGGATCGCAGCGTTCCGCGCCTCCGCGAAAGGCAAGGACCACGACCCGGTGGCCGCGGTCGTCGAGCCGATCCTCGCAACCACGCGGCTCCTCTGCCTCGACGAGTTCCAGGTCGAGGACATCACCAACGCGATGCTCCTCGGCCGGCTGTTCGAAAAACTGTTTGCCGGCGGCGTGACCCTCGTTGCCACCTCGAACACCGCGCCCGACGAGCTCTATCGCGACGGCCTCAACCGGCAGCTCTTCCTGCCGTTCATCGCGCTGCTCAAATCGGAGGTCGAGATCGTGCGCCTCGACGGCCCGACAGACTACCGGCAGCTGAAGCTCGCGGGCGAGGCGGTGTTCAGCTTTGGGGACGGTCCGGAAGCCCAGGGCGCCATGGATCGGCTCTGGCAGAAGCTCACCGGCGGCGCCGAGGCGCCCCCGGAGACGGTCATTTCGCTCGGGCGCGAAATCGCCGTTCCCGCCGCTGCGATGGGGGCCGCGCGCTTCGATTTCACGACCCTCTGCGACTCCCCGCTCGGCGCGCGCGACTATCTGCGCCTCGCGCATCGCTACGATACGCTGATGATCGACAACGTTCCCAGTTTCGGCCGCACCAATCCGAGCGCCGCCAAGCGCTTCGTCCTCCTGATCGACACCCTCTACGATCGCGGCATCAAGCTCGCGGCGAGCTTTGCCGTCCCGCTCGACCAATTGGTCGCGGGAAGCCGCAATTCCGGCCGACCTCCAGCGCACGATTTCCCGCCTTCAGGAGATGGGGTCCGCGGCCTACCTGAACGCCCCGCGAAAGGGCCGCTGAGGGGCCAAAAGCCTCACTTGTTAACCCTCCGGCGGAGGGATATGAGGAGCGCCAATTCCACCACGGTGCAGGGACTTGGAACCTATGGCGCGCAAGAAGATCGCTCTGATCGGTGCAGGGCAGATTGGCGGCACTCTGGCGCATCTGGTGGCGATGAAAGAACTGGGCGATGTGACGCTGTTCGACATCGTCGACGGTGTCCCCCAGGGCAAGGCGCTCGACCTCAGCCAGTCGGGTCCCGTCGAGGGCTTCAACGCCGCGATCAAGGGCACGTCCGAATACAAGGACATCGGCGGCGCGGACGTCGTGATCGTCACCGCCGGCGTGCCGCGGAAGCCCGGCATGAGCCGCGACGATCTGCTCGAAATCAATCTCAAGGTGATGGAGCAGGTCGGCGCCGGCATCGCCAAATACGCCCCCGACGCTTTCGTCATCTGCATCACCAATCCGCTTGATGCGATGGTCTGGGCTCTGCAGCGCTTCTCCGGCCTGCCATCGTCCAAGGTCGTCGGCATGGCAGGCGTCCTCGACTCCTCGCGCTTCCGCTTCTTCATCGCCGATGAGCTGAAGGTCTCGGTCGAAGACGTGTCGGCGTTCGTCCTCGGCGGGCACGGCGACTCGATGGTGCCGCTGCCGCGCTACTCGACGGTCGCCGGCATCCCGCTCACCGATCTGGTCAAGATGGGGTGGCTTTCGAAGGACAAGCTCGAGCAGATCATCCAGCGCACGCGCGACGGTGGCGCCGAGATCGTCGGGCTGCTCAAGACCGGCTCGGCCTACTACGCGCCGGCGACTTCGGCGATCGAAATGGCCGAGAGCTACCTCAAGGACAAAAAGCGCGTGCTGCCCTGCGCCGCCTATCTCAAGGGCGAATACGGCGTCAAAGGCACCTATGTCGGCGTGCCGGTGGTGATCGGCGCGGGAGGGGCCGAGCGCGTCGTCGAGATTTCGCTCAATTCGTCGGAGCAGAAGGCGTTCGACAAATCGGTCGAGGCGGTCAACGGCCTCATCGAAGCCTGCAAGAAGATCGCGCCGAAGCTCGGGTGATCACGATGTGCCCGGACCTCGTCCTTCGACAAGCTCAGAATGAGGTCCTTCGCCGGGTCTATGCCGCAGTAGACCTCATGGTGAGCTTGTCGAACCACGAGGGCATGGCACAGTGAACATCCACGAACACCAGGCCAAGGCGCTGCTCAGGGACTACGGCCTACCGGTCGCCCAGGGCGTCGCGATCCTCTCCGCCGATGAGGCCGAGGCCGCGGCAAAAGCGCTGCCGGGCCCGCTCTATGTGGTCAAGTCGCAGATCCATGCGGGCGGCCGCGGCAAGGGCAAGTTCAAGGAACTCGGGCCCGACGCCAAGGGCGGCGTAAGGCTCGCCAAGTCACCCGCCGAAGTGGTTGCCAACGCCAAAGAAATGCTCGGCCATACGCTCGTCACCAAACAGACCGGCCCCGCCGGCAAGGCCGTCAACCGCCTCTATATCGAGGACGGCGCCGACATCGCGCGCGAGCTCTACTGCTCGCTGCTCGTCGATCGCGAGACCGGCGAGGTCGCCTTCGTCGTCTCGACCGAAGGCGGCATGGATATCGAGACCGTTGCCCACGACACGCCCGAGCGGATCGTCACCGTCGACATCGATCCCAGGGTCGGGGTCGCCAATGCCGACGTCACCAGGATCGTCGCGGCGCTTGGGCTCGAGCGGACCGCCAGCGCCGATGCCGCGACGGTGTTCCCGGCGCTCTACAAGGCCTTCACCGACAAGGACATGAGCCTGCTCGAGGTCAATCCGCTGATCGTCATGAAGGACGGTCATCTGCGGGTGCTCGACGCCAAGGTTTCGCTTCGACAACAACGCGCTGTTCCGCCACCCCGAGCTCGCGGCGCTGCGCGACACGACCGAGGAAGACCCCAAGGAAATCGAGGCGAGCAAGTTCGACCTCGCCTATGTCGCGCTCAGCGGCAATATCGGCTGCATGGTCAATGGCGCCGGCCTCGCCATGGCGACGATGGACATCATCAAGCTCTACGGCGAGGAGCCGGCGAACTTCCTCGATGTCGGCGGCGGCGCCAGCCGCGAGAAGGTCACCGCGGCGTTCAAGATCATCACCGCCGATCCCAGCGTCAAAGGCATCCTGGTCAACATCTTCGGCGGCATCATGCGCTGCGATGTGATCGCCGAAGGCGTCGTGGCCGCCGTCCACGACGTTGGCCTCAAAGTGCCGCTGGTGGTCCGGCTCGAGGGCACCAACGTCAAGGAAGGCAAGGCCATTCTCGCCAATTCCGGGCTCAACGTCATCCCGGCCGACGATCTCGACGACGCTGCCAAAAAGATCGTCGCCGCGGTCCGCAAGCGCTAAGAAGGCCTGAAACGGCGAGGAGGACTCGATGAGGAGACTGTATTTTCTATCGCTCTGCCTGATTGGCCTCGCTGCGCCTGCCTTGGCCCAGTCGGTTCCGAGTCTCACGCCGGTGAGCGCCGACCAGGCCTCCGACGCGTCCGATGCCTCCGACCAGCCGTCCGGCCCGCCGGTTCCCTCCAAGGACGTGCTCGCGGCTTTCCTCAAGACCTGCACCGATGTGTCGAGCGGCGACCCCAAGGCCTATGACCGGGCGACGGCCGATGGCTGGACGCCCGACGAGCCGGCGCAAAGCGGGCCCTATCGGAGCATCTATTCGGCCACCAAGGACGTCTCGGGCTATGATTCGGCGGTGCTGTGGGGCTCGGTCGACTCCTACCCCACACAGCGGCTCGGTTATTGCCGTGTCGATTTCGGTGACTACGACAGCCACATCGACTTCAACGACATGCAGGGGCTCGACGGGCTCACCGGCACCGTCAGCGCGCCCGACACCAATGGCGATGTGTTCGGGGCCTGGGAGACGCCGGACAAGAAGCTCCTCGTCATCGCCGACCGCAGCGATGGCCAGGTCGAGATCGAATACAACATCCTGCTCGGTCCCAAGCCCTAGTCGAAGGTTTTCATGTCCATCCTCGTCAACCGGGACACCCGCGTCCTCGTCCAGGGCCTTACCGGCAAGACCGGCACGTTCCACACCGAGCAGGCGCTGGCCTATTACGGCACCAAGATGGTCGGCGGCGTGAACCCCAAAAAGGCTGGCGAGACCTGGTCGTCGGGCGTCGACGGCACGCATCTGCCGGTGTTCGCGAGCGTCGCCGACGGCAAAGCGAAAACCGGCGCCAATGCCTCGGTCATCTACGTGCCGCCGGCGGGCGCGGCGGATGCCATCCTCGAGGCGATCGAGGCCGAGATCGGGCTCATCGTCTGCATCACGGAAGGCGTGCCGGTGCTCGACATGGTCAAGGTCAAGGCGCGGCTGGAAGGCAGCAAATCGCGCCTCATCGGACCGAACTGCCCGGGCGTGCTCACGCCCGAAGAGTGCAAGATCGGCATCATGCCCGGCTCGATCTTCAAGAAGGGCACGGTTGGGATTGTGTCTCGCTCCGGGACATTAACCTACGAGGCGGTGTTCCAGACCACCAATGCCGGGCTCGGCCAGACCACCGCGGTCGGCATCGGCGGCGATCCGGTCAAGGGCACCGAGTTCATCGACATCCTCGAGATGTTCCTTGCGGACGACGCGACGAAATCGATGATCATGATCGGCGAGATCGGCGGGGCGGCCGAGGAAGACGCGTCGCAATTCCTGATCGATGAGGCCAAGCGCGGCCGGAAGAAGCCGATGGCAGGGTTCATCGCCGGCCGAACCGCTCCGAAGGGCCGCACCATGGGTCATGCCGGTGCAGTGATTTCAGGCGGCAAGGGCGGCGCCGAAGACAAGATTGCCGCGATGGAATTGGCGGGCATCAAAGTGTCGCCTTCGCCGGCGAGGATCGGCGTGACCCTCGCCGAGGTGCTCAAGGGCTGAAGACACCGGATTTTGAAGGGATTCGGGCTTACCAACCTTCGTTGCAATGCCCAACTTCTTAGCAAGATGCTAAGCTCATGCCGTCATAGTCCGCCGCCACGCGGAACGGCGTCCCTCTCCGGGGCGCTGCCAACAGGGAACACGGGGAAAAGCCCCGCCACCAACACATGACCCGTCAGGACAAGAACGAGCAGTTCCTCCTTTCCTCATTCCTTTATGGCGGCAACGCCGCCTACATCGACGACCTCTACGCCCGCTACAAGACCGACCCCAACAGCATCGATCCGACCTGGGCGGGCTATTTCGGCCGGCTCGAAGATTCCACCGCCGACGTTCAGAAGAACGCCGAGGGTCCGTCCTGGGCCCGCGCCGACTGGCCGCAGGTCGCCAATGGCGAGCTGGTTTCGGCGCTCGACGGCAACTGGGGCGAGATCGTCGTCAAGACCGGCGCGGCGCTGCAGAAGAAGGCCGTCGCGCAAGGCGCGCCGCAGCCGTCACCTGCCGACGTGCTGCAATCGACCCGCGATTCCATCCGCGCCATCATGATGATCCGCGCCTACCGGTCGCGGGGACACCTGCATGCCGATCTCGATCCGCTGAAGCTCAAGCCCGATGAGCCCGCCCCCGAGCTCGAACCCTCGACCTACGGCTTTACCGAGGCCGACTACGATCGCCCGATCTTCATCGATCACGTGCTCGGGCTCGAATTCGCGACCGTCCGCGAGATGCTGGCGATCCTCCAGCGCACCTATTGCTCGACCGTCGGGGTCGAGTTCATGCACGTCAACGATCCTGAGGCCAAGCAATGGATCCAGGAGCGGATGGAGGGCCCCGACAAGGAGATCCGCTTCACCGCCAACGGCAAGAAGGCGATCCTCAACAAGCTCGTCGAAGCCGAGGGCTTTGAGAAGTTCCTCGACGTCAAGTTCACCGGCACCAAGCGCTTCGGGCTCGATGGTTCGGAGGCGCTGATCCCGGCGCTCGAGCAGATCGTCAAGCGCGGCGGCGCGCTCGGCGTCAAGGACATCGTTCTAGGCATGGCGCATCGCGGCCGGCTCAACGTCCTCACCCAGGTGATGATGAAGCCGCATCGCGCGCTGTTCCACGAGTTCAAGGGCGGCGCCTATTATTCCGAGGACGTCGAGGGTTCGGGCGACGTCAAGTATCATCTCGGCGCCTCGTCCGACCGCGAGTTCGACGGCAACTGGGTGCATCTGTCGCTGACCGCCAATCCCAGCCATCTCGAGATCGTCGATCCGGTGGTGCTCGGCAAGGCCCGCGCCAAGCAGGACCAGCGCTCCGCGGTCGATGGCCATTTCCTGTTCGATACGCGCCAGACCGACCGCTCGGTCGTGATGCCGTTGCTCATCCACGGCGATGCGGCCTTCGCCGGCCAGGGCGTCATCGCCGAGTGCCTCGGGCTGTCGGGTCTCAAGGGCCACCGCACCGGCGGCTCGGTGCATTTCGTCATCAACAACCAGATCGGCTTTACCACCTCGCCGATCAATTCGCGGTCCTCGCCATACCCCACCGACGTCGCCAAGATGATCGAGGCGCCGGTGTTCCACGTAAACGGCGACGACCCGGAAGCGGTGGTGTTCGTCACCAAGGTCGCAACCGAATTCCGCCAGCGCTTTGGGCGCCCGGTGGTCGTCGACATGTTCTGCTATCGCCGCTTCGGCCACAACGAGGCGGACGAGCCGAGCTTTACGCAGCCGCTGATGTATTCGCGCATCCGCGGCCACAAGACGACACTGGAACTCTATTCCGAACGGCTGATCGGGGAAGGGCTCGTCACCGCCGCCGACGTCGACAAGATGAAGTCGGACTGGCGCGCCAAGCTCGAGCAGGAGTTCGAGCTCGGCCAGAACTTCAAGCCCAACAAGACCGACTGGCTCGACGGCCAGTGGAAGGACATGAAGCGCGCCGATGTCGACGGGCCGCGCCGCGGCGATACCGGCGTCGCCATCGAGACGCTCACCGCCATCGGCACGCGCATCTCGCGCACGCCCGAAGATTTCCACATCCACAAGACCGTCAAGCGCTTCATGGACAACCGCCTCGCCTCGATCGAGAGCGGGGAGGGCCTCGACTGGGCGACCGGCGAAGCGCTGGCGTTCGGCACGCTGCTGACCGAAGGCCATCCGGTGCGGCTCAGCGGCCAGGACTCCGAGCGCGGCACGTTCACGCAGCGCCACTCGGTGCTCTACGACCAGGAAAATGACGGCGCCTATACTCCGCTCAACAACATCGCGCCCGACCAACAGCGCTACGAGGTCATCAACTCGATGCTGTCGGAAGAGGCAGTGCTCGGCTTCGAGTACGGCTATTCGCTGGCGGAGCCCTCGACGCTGACGCTTTGGGAAGCGCAGTTCGGCGACTTCGCCAATGGTGCGCAGGTCGTGGTCGACCAGTTCATCTCGTCGGGCGAGCGCAAGTGGTTCCGCATGTCGGGGCTCGTGATGCTGTTGCCGCACGGCTATGAGGGGCAGGGCCCCGAGCATTCCTCGGCGCGCCTCGAGCGCTATCTGCAGCTCTGCGCCGAAGACAATATGCAGGTCTGCAACTGCACGACGCCGGCCAACTATTTCCACGTGCTGCGCCGGCAGGTGAAGCGCGATTTCCGGAAGCCCCTGATCCTGATGACGCCGAAGTCGCTGCTCCGCCACAAGCGGGCAGTGTCGGCGCTCAGCGAGTTCGGGCCTGAATCGACGTTCCACCGCTTGTTGTGGGACGACGCCGAGGCGCCGGGGCCGAAGAAGACCACCGTGACGCTTGCGCCCGACGACAAGATCCGCCGCGTCGTGCTCTGTTCGGGCAAGATTTACTACGACCTGCTCGAAGACCGCGAGAAGCGCCAGATCAACGACGTCTACCTGCTGCGGCTCGAACAGCTCTATCCGTTCCCGGCCAAGGCGTTGTTCGACGAGCTTTCGCGCTTCCCCAACGCCGACATCGTCTGGTGTCAGGAAGAGCCCAAGAATATGGGCGCGTGGAGCTTCGTGCAGCCCTATGTCGACTGGGTGCTGGACCAGATGGGCCGCGCCAATGACCGGCCGATCTATGCGGGCCGTCCGGCCTCCGCCTCGACGGCCAGCGGCCTCATGCGCAAGCATCTGCAGGAATTGGCCGACCTGCTCGAGACGGCGTTCGCAAAGTAAAGGAAGCAAGAGATGGCCACCGATATCCGGGTTCCGGCACTGGGCGAAAGCGTCACCGAGGCCACCATCGGCCAGTGGTTCAAAAAGGTGGGCGACGCCGTCGCTGCCGATGAGCCGGTGGTCGAGCTCGAAACCGACAAGGTGACCATCGAGGTGCCCTCGCCGGTGGCGGGCGTGCTGTCCGCCATCGCCGCCAATCCAGGCGACACGGTCAATGTGGGCGCCCTGATCGGCGCCATCGGGGAGGGCGCCGCCGCGGCCGCGCCGAAGCCGGCAGCGGCAAAGCCTGTCGAGGCGCCGAAGCCGGCTCCCGTCGCAGCGGCCGCTCCTGCCGCCCCTGCCGCTCCCGCTCCGGCAATGAACGGCAACGGCGCGACGCCTCCGCCCGCGCCGGCGGCCGCGAAACTCATGGCCGACAACGGCATTGCGCCCGACGCCGTCAATGGCAGCGGCCGTCGCGGTCAGGTGCTCAAGGAAGACGTCGTGGCGGCGATGGCCGCTCCCCCGCCGCAACCGGCCCCTGCACCGGCGCGTGCCGCCGTCGCCGAGGCGCCCAAGGTCATGCAGGCCGCTCCGGCCGCGGCCCCCGCTGCGCCGGTCGCACGGCCGGCCCCAGCGCCTGCTCCGGCACCGGCCCCAGCACCTGCCCCGGTCGCGCGCGGTCCGGTTGCCCAGATCGACGAGTCGCGCGAGGAGCGCGTGCGCATGACGCGCCTCCGCACCACCATCGCGCGCCGCCTCAAGGATGCGCAGAACACCGCCGCCATGCTCACCACCTTCAACGAGGTGGACATGAAGCCGGTGATGGATCTGCGCGCCCAGTACAAGGACATGTTCGAGAAAAAGCACGGCGTGAAGCTCGGCTTCATGGGCTTTTTCACCATGGCGGTCGTCCACGCGCTCAAGGAGATCCCGAACGTCAACGCCGAGATCGACGGCGACGAGATCATCTACAAGAACTACGCCCATATCGGCATCGCCGTCGGCACCGACCGCGGCCTAGTCGTGCCGGTCGTGCGCGACGCCGACAAGCTCGGCATCGCCGGCATCGAGAAGGAAGTCGGCCGCCTCGGCAAGCTCGCCCGCGACGGCGCGCTGTCGATGGCCGACATGCAGGGCGGCACCTTCACCATCACCAATGGCGGCGTCTACGGCTCGCTGATGTCGACGCCGATCCTCAACGCCCCGCAGTCGGGCATCCTCGGCATGCACAAGATCCAGGATCGGCCGGTCGTGGTGAACGGGCAGGTCGTCGTCCGGCCGATGATGTACCTGGCGCTGAGCTACGATCACCGCATCGTCGACGGCAAGGAAGCGGTGACGTTCCTCGTGCGGGTGAAGGAAAGCCTTGAGGCACCCGAGCGGCTGGTGCTCGATCTCTAGGCGCCTATTGCAATGTGTCATTCCCGCGAAGGCGGGAATCCAGGAGCCACACGTACCGGCACTTGCAGCCCTGGATTCCCGCCTTCGCGGGAATGACACGGTGAGCAGAGGCGTTATCTCGTCATGACCACCGAGCTCTGGCTTCTCTTCTCCAGCCTCCCCGTCTACGGCCTCTATCTCGGTGCGCAGTCGATCCTTTATCGCTGGCATCACGGCCTCTGGTTCGCCCAGACCGCGCGTGACGACGAGGGGCCGCCGAGCCCGATTCTCGGCCGCGCCGAGCGGGCGCTCCGCAACTTCCTCGAGACCTGGCCGGCGTTTACGATCCTCCTGCTGATCGCGCACCTCGCGCACCGCGGCGACGCGCTGGTGTTCTGGGGCGCCATCGTCTGGCTGGTCAGCCGCGTGGCCTATTTGCCGCTCTACATCGGCGGCGTGTTCGGCATCCGCAGCCTCGTCTGGTTCATCGGAGCGCTCGGGCTCTTTGCGATGTTCGTGGGCATCCTGTTCTAGCCAGCGCGGCAACTTCCCACTACATAACGGGCACACTCAGATCGGGGTTATCCATGGCGGACCAATTCGACCTCACGGTGATCGGCTCGGGGCCGGGCGGCTATGTCTGCGCCATCCGTGCGGCGCAGCTCGGCATGAGGGTCGCGGTGGTCGAGAAATGGCCGACCTTTGGCGGCACCTGCCTCAACATCGGCTGTATCCCCTCGAAAGCGCTGCTCTATTCGACCGAGATGTTCGAGGAGGCCGGGCACAATTTCCAGCAGCTCGGCATCGACATCCCCGAGCCCGCGATCAATCTCGCGCAGCTGATGGCGCATAAGGACGAGACCGTCGCCGCCAACGTCAACGGCGTGTCGTTCCTGTTCAAGAAGAACAAGATCACGACCTTTGAGGGCACCGGCGCCATCCTCGGCACCGGCCGCGTGCTGGTGACGCCCGAAAAGGGCATGACGCAGACCATCGAGACCAAAAACATCGTCATCGCCACGGGCTCGGTTCCTGCAAGTCTCCCCGGTATCGAGATCGACGAGGAGCGGATCGTCACCTCGACCGGCGCGCTGACGCTCGGCACAGTCCCCGAGCGGCTGCTGATCATCGGCGCCGGCGTTATCGGCCTCGAGCTCGGCTCGGTCTGGGCGCGGCTCGGCAGCAAGGTCACCGTGGTCGAATTCCTCGACCGCATCCTGCCCGGCATGGACAGCGAGGTGGCGCGGCAGTTCCAGCGCATCCTGACGAAGCAGGGTTTTGAGTTCAAGCTCTCGAGCAAGGTCAAGTCGATCGACCGGCAGGAAGACGGCTCGCTCACGGCGCGGATCGAACCCGCCGCCGGCGGCGACATGACGATCCTCGATGCCGATGTGGCGCTCGTCGCCATCGGGCGGAAGCCGTTCACCGACGGGCTCGGCCTCAAGGAAGCGGGCGTCGAGCTCGATGCCCGCGGCCGCATCGAGGTCAGCCCGCTCTACGGGACCAGCGTCGAGAACGTCTACGCCATCGGCGACGTGATCGCCGGCCCGATGCTCGCGCACAAGGCCGAGGACGAGGGCATCGCCGTCGCCGAGATCATCGCCGGCCAGCACGGCCATGTGAACTATGGCGCGATGCCCGCGGTGGTCTACGCCAATCCCGAGATCGCCTCGGTCGGCAAGACCGAGGACGAGCTCAAGGCCGAAGGCGTCGACTACAAGGTCGGCAAGTTCCCGTTCACCGCCAATGGCCGGGCCAAGGCGATGCTGGCAACGCAGGGGTTCGTCAAAATCCTCGCCGACGTCGCGACGGATCGCGTGCTCGGCGCCCACATCATCGGCAAGAACGCGTCCGAGATGATCGAGGCGCTGACCGTGCTGATGGAGTTCGGCGGCTCGGCCGAAGACCTCGCCCGCACCACCGCCCCGCATCCGACGCTGAGCGAAGCCATCCGCGAAGCGGCGCTGATGTGCGGCGATGGGGCCATTCACATCTACGCGGACTAGGCCTCGACCTGTGCCGCCTCCAGTTCGGACTTGGTCGGCTTGGCCTTGCGGCCGAACAGCCACACGCCGGCCAGCACCATCGCGGTGCCGGCGGCGTGCCAGACGGTGAAAGATTCCCCGAGCACGCCGACCGCGAGCACCACGGTGACCACAGGCGAGATGTTGCCGACGATCGCGGTGCGTTCGGAGCCGATGAGGCCGATGCCGGCGCTGATGCAATAGGCCGGTGCCACCGTCGAGATCAGCCCGATGGCGAGCATCAGCCACAGCCCTTCGCCATTGATCGCGAGCGCGCCGACCGGATGGGTCAGCAGGAAATGCGCGATGATCGCGGGACCGGCGGCGCTCATCGCCAGCGAGGTGAAGAGCTGTGCGCCGAGTTTGTCGATCAGCGGCTTGGCAAGGATCTGGT
>CAWKEC010000003.1:0-55388 GCA_963848625.1 uncultured Alphaproteobacteria bacterium | reverse complement strand
GACGGCGCCGATCTTGTCCAGCAGCGGGTGCATTTCAGCGTCGAACTTGCGCCAGTTGCCCGAGCACGTCGTCGTCGAAGCCATAGATCGCGGCGATCCCGGCTACCCAGATAGACCGTCCGCAGGCACCGGCCCGGCTGCGCCCGGCGCGATCGGCGCGTCGCACTTGGCGACGAAGGGCGACGAGTTGAGCGGGTCGTACCAGACCGTCTCGCTCTCATATCCGTCCTCGGCCGACGAGCGGCTTGCCGATCAGGCCCGGCGGCCCCGCCAGCTGGTCCGGCTTGAATTCGTGGAGATAGACGCCGTCGAGCAGCGACGCGCTCGGCCGCACGCGGCTGCGCTGGGTCAGCGTCACGTCGATGCGCCGCGGCGCGTCGTTCGGGCCAAGCGGCAGGGTAACGACGAGGTCCACCTGCTTGGCGAAGCTCGCATCGTCGCTGCCGTCCTCGGCGATCCAGCTCGCCGGAATGGTCAGCGCGGTGCTGCCGAGGGTGCGCGCCAGCATCGCCGTCGGACGGGGCCGGGACGTGAGCGTTCGGCCGGTCCGCGGCGTTCAGGAGATAGGCAACGCCCAGCCGCGACGGCCGCCACGATCAGGCGCGATCACGCCGAGGTTGAACCCGATCGAGTGGCCGTGATGGCGCGAGGCAGTCGCGCGGCAGCGGAGTGGGCCATGGCCGAATTAACCAGTCGCGCGTGCGGCAGGTGACAGCCGATATCGCCATGCTTATGCTTAATGAAGAGTTAAGCTTTGCCGCAGCAGGGCGCGGCGCGTTGGGGCTGTAGTATCGATGGCGTTCGAGTTGCTTCTGGCCGGTTTCATCATGGCGGTCGGGCTCGCGATGGCGGGGACGGGAACCTACTTCTACCAGTGGGCGATCGGCCAGCCGGCGATGCTGCGCTACGACGGCAAGACCTTCTGCACACGCTCGGCCATCTGCTGATGAGCTTCATCTGCGGCCCCTTCATCATGCTGCAGATGGGCTGGAAGCAGCGAGGACGACGGCACGCTGTCGATGGGCTCGGTGCTGGTCAGCGCGCTCGTCGCGTTCGGCTGGAGCTTCATCACCGGCCTCCTGCTGATGGGCATCTACCTGGCGATTTTCGGCTGATCCCTGTCAGGGGAAAAGCAGCGGGGCCGGCCGTCGGGGGAGCGCCGGCCCCGTCTTCATCGGGCCACCTGTCAGGGGAGAGGCCCGAGAACTGAAACGATCCTCTCTGCTAGTGTCGCCTGTCGCTCGCTGCGCGACGCGATGGTCGTGCGGTTGTCGTTGAGCGCCGACCCACTTGCCGGCATTGGCCTGCGACTGGCGCTTGATGAAGTCGTAGGGCGTCTCGTTCCAGACGCAGGATGCGGTTGTCCTGGTTGTCGAGGATGAGGTCGCCGCGGTCGGTGCGCGACCATCAGCACGGCGTGGCCGTCGCCGTTCGGCTTCGCGCACGACCGTCATCAGCAGCGCGCTCGGATCCCAGCCGGTCGGCGATCAGCTCGCGGCGCTTTTCGAGCGCGATGTCCTCGCAGTCGCCGCGGCCGTCGGCGGGATAGGTCCAGTATTCGGCGACGTGATAATTGTCCTGGTCGGTCTCGGGCACGATCTTGGCGTTGACGTCGGCGTTGACCGCGAGCAGCTGCTGCCAGCTCGCTCGCGTCAGCGTCTCGGCCTGCACCGACGCGGCGTCGGGCCGGCAGTCGGCCGGGATCGCGCCGGCAGAAATCGGCGGCGCCGACCGGAATGCTGGTCGCGCCGGTGACCGGCGCAAAGGCCGCGTTGCTGAGAATCGACCGGGCGTCGACGCTGGCGGTGGCGCGCCGCCGCGGCGGGCGACGTGAACATGACGGCCGCGATCAGCGCGCCGCCCAGCGTGATGGTAATGGTGTTGGACATGATTGAGCTCCCCTGACAGGAGCCACAATGGCGCCACCAAATTGCCTCGCTCGAAAAAACCTCGGCGAGTTTTTAGTCGAGTTTTATGGGATGGGTGAGGCCGTTAACCACGTTGATGGCGCGTCCGGGCGTGAGATCTAGAACGACGTTCTAGTTGATCCGCAGGTTCTGCTGCACGACGGTCAGCATTTCCTGCGCCGAGGCGAACTCGACGGCGACGCCATCCTGGAAATGCCGGACGACGCGGGCGCGCATGCGGCCGAGCGTCACCGGCGTGCCCATCGCCGGACGCACCGCGAGCTCGATCGCAGCGCCCGACAGCGAGATGTCGATGATCTTGCAGTTGTAGCGGCGGCCGTCGTCGAGCACGACGGTCGAGTGCCGGTTGTCGGGCACGACGCGCTCGTGCCGGCGGTCCTCGGGCAGGTTGAGGATGTCCTTGTTGGCGAGCCAGGTGAGCTGCGCCGCCATCTTGTCGCGCTTGCGCGGGCTAGGCGGCGACATCCATCACGAAGCCGCCATCGATGCTTTCGATGATCGTGCCCTCGACGCGGCCGATGTGGTCGAGATAGGCGATGACCTTTTCGCCCGGCTGCCCGGCGACCGGCGCGATCACCACGGCATCGCCCGGCGACATCTCGAGCACCTGGCAGGGGAACTCGCGGCGGTCGGCCAGCATGTAGCGGCCAAGCACCGACACCTTGACGCGCTGGAAGCGCGGCAGCTGCGCATAGGCGGCCGCGCGAGGCACGCTGCGGACCGGGCTGGGTGTGGGATTGTTCAGTCGAGCATCGGCCGCGTCA
This sequence comes from uncultured Alphaproteobacteria bacterium, assembly GCA_963848625.1. Taxonomy (GTDB): domain Bacteria; phylum Pseudomonadota; class Alphaproteobacteria; order Rhizobiales; family Devosiaceae; genus Devosia_A. The sequence continues at coordinate 52,696 of CAWKEC010000003.1, read as the reverse complement.
CTCAATTGCACCAAGTCGACGCTAGACAGATTTTGGTTAACCGAAGGTGAGGGAGCCCCGTGCGAAACTCGCGCGAAAACTGTCGGATCAGCGGCGTCCGCCGTCGATCACCGACAGGTGCGCGTAGCGCCGCGCCTGCGCGGCCGAACAGCACCGCGGTGATCGGCCGGGGCGCCGCCGGCCGCCGCCGAAGCGAACTGGACGTCCTGCGGCACGGTTGCGGCGACGTCGCGCGCCATCTCGGCATGCGAGGCGTCGTCCGGCCAGATCAGCCGGAGACCGGTGATGCGCTGCTCGACGACCGGCTGCACGCCGAACCAATAGGGCTCGTCGAGCGCGGTCATGGCGCCGAGCAGCCGCGTCTGGGTCGAGCCATTGTGGCGGACGGGCAGGAGGATGGTCTCGACCGACACCTTGGTATGGATCGCCGTCATGCCCGGAAAGGTGACGAGCGCGACCGCGTGATCCTCGGTGACGGCGCGGACCAGCGTCTCCATCGCGTCGCGGTCGCGCGGATGCCAGAGGCGGGTGAACGAGCGGCCCTTGAGTTCGCGGGCATAGGCCGAGCAGATGTGCGAGCCGGCCAGCCGGAAATCGAATTCGCTGGCTGTCGTTGAGCTCGAGAATGAAGGTATTGGTCGAGCGCGGTGCGGATGCGTGGTGGGATCGATGTCCCGCCGATCGGGCGCACTGCGCGAGCCGCGAAGCGCATTCCAGTACTCGTAGAGCGTTTTTGTGCTCTGTTTCTGCATCGACGCCAACCCAACCCCAAGCCCCGGCGCATGCGTCCCGAAGGCCCGCCCGCCGCCGGCCGCACACTTGCAAAAGCCCCCGTCGAAATCGCCCTTAAACCTTTCTTAAGGTTAACCGCGCGCGCCGATGTGGATAAGTCAGGGCGAAATGCGGCAAACTCCGGAAAAATTGGAGCACGGATGTCCGACGACCAGAATCCGCAAGGCGAATCAGGCGCCTGCCGCGAAGCCCGCGCGCCAGCCGATTTTCCTGCTGCCGTGGCCGATTACGGCGCTTTGCGGCTTGCTGCTGGCGATCCAGCTCGCGAGCGACCTCGTTCTTAACGATGACGGCCGCGCGCTGATGCTCACCTGGCTCGCCTTCATCCCATACCGGATGATCGATCCGAGCCACTACATCGGCGGCTGGACGCCGCTGATCTGGACCAGTGTGACGCACGCGTTCCTCCATGCCGGCTGGGAACACGTCGGCGGCAATGTGGTCTGGCTCGCGATCTTCGGCACGCCCATCGCACAACGCTACGGGGCCGTGAAGACCTATGCGCTGTTTCTCCTCGGCGCGGCGGTCGGCGCGTGGAGCTTTGCGCTCACCGCGCACGGCCCCGACGAGCTACCTGGTGGGCGCCTCGGGCGGCATTGCCGCGCTCACCGGGGCCGCGGTGCGTTTCATCTTCCAGCCGCCGGTGATTGCAGTGGACGAGGCGACCGGCGAGCGGCGGGTGCTCGGCCGGCAGCTCGCAACGCTCGGCCAGTTCGTCCGCAATCCGACGGCGGGCATCTTTTCGGCGATGTGGATCGTGCTCAACGGCATCGTGCCGATCCTGCCTGCGATGACCGCTGCGCTCGGCGTGGCAGTGGCGTGGCAGGCCCATATCGGGGGATTTCTCGCGGGACTGCTGCTGATCCCGCTGTTCGAGCGGAGGCACGCATGACCGAGGCCGAGCGGATCGAAAAGCTGGAGACCACGATCGCCTATCAGGAGCAGGCGATCGACGACCTCAACCAGATCGTCTTGGCGCAGGCGAGGGAGATCGAAACGCTGAACCGCCTCGTCGCGAACCTCACCGAGCGGCTGCATTCGACTCGCCGAGCACCCGGCGCTTGACCGAAGCCCCGGAGCCGCCGCCGCCGCACTACTAGGGCCCTTCACGGTCTGGCGGAATTGGAAGAGGCAAGACTCCGCTACGACACTTAGACTTGCGCGAGCCTGCCCTCGTGGTTCGACAAGCTCACCATGAGGGCTACCGGGGATTCCGTGAGGCTACTGAAGGTCCGAAAGGCTGTCGGACCTGTACGTGCCGCTGGAGGCCCCGGAGGACCTCATGGTGAGCTTGTCGAACCACGAGGTCCGGGCCCACTCCGGTCGCCGCTGCTCATTGCTAGGCCGAGTATACCACGGCGGGATCGAACAGGCGCGGCTCGCCGGTATCCTTCAGCTTGCCGTCCTTCGAGCACGCGATAAAAGCAGCTCTTGCGGCCGGTGTGGCAGGCGGCGCCGCGGCCGGTCTGCTCGACGATCAGCAGCAGCGTATCCTGGTCGCAGTCGACGCCGAGCCTGACCAGCTTCTGCACTTCGCCCGAGGTCTCGCCCTTCTTCCACAGCGCCTTGCGCGAGCGCGAATAGTAGTGGACCTCGCCGGTCTCGATGGTGAGCTGCAAGGCCTCGGCGTTCATGTGCGCAACCATCAGCACGCGGCCGGACTGCCTCCTGCGCGACGGCCGTGATCAGGCCATGCGCGTCGAAGCGCGGCGCGAAGGCGGTGCCCTCTTCGAGTTGTTCGTGGGTGAGGGCGGCGGGGTCGGCGAACGATGTGCTCATGGCGCGGTATATATACCGCGCCATGAGATCTCGCACAGTTCAGCCCTTGAGCTGCGACCCAGATCTCGACCGTCCCGAGCCCGGTGCCGGGCTCGAAATCGGGCCCGTAATACTCGAGGAAGCTGAACCAGCGCGTGTCCGCTTCGTGCCCGAGCGCGGGCAGCCAGTCCTCGAACGATCGCCGCGCAGGTCGCGCGGATGGTGCGAGATATGACCCTCGTGCCTGAACCGGGCATAGCGTCCCGGCCGGGCATGCGTCATTTCGATCAGGCCGGGCAGCAGCTCGGCGCCTCGCTGGCTTCGACGGCCGCGAAATTAGTCGAAGCCTTCGCGCCCTCGGCGGCATCGGCCCGACGACGCCAAAGGCCGGCGCCTGGCCGGCCGCCGGGCATGTTGCCGATGATATGGCTGGAAGCGCTGCCACTGGTGGGGGATGCCGGCATCCATGGTCTTGCTCGTGAATTGGCTGGTGAGCCCGGCGATGCGCATGGCCGGTCGGGTTTCGATCTCCGGCGGCGGCGAGGCGTGACTTTTTCGGCAGTATCCATTCGGAGAGGCTCCACGAGATGCGAGCGTGGTCGAGGGAGCGCCTTCGGCGCACTTCGTCGGGCGTCATGCCGAACTGGTCGCGGAAGGCGCGGGTGAATGCCTCGTGCGAGCCGTAGCCGCATCGAGCGCGACGCTCAGAATGTCGGGCGCCCCCTCGGCCAGTGCCTTGGCCGCCTCGGTCAGGCGGCGGCCGCGGATATAGGCGGAGATGGAGCAACCGGTCGCGACCGGAAAGATACGGGAGAGATGCGAGCGCGAAACGCCGGCATGCCCCGCCATCGTCATCGAGCGACAGATCGTTCGCCGAAAGCGGGACTCGATCATCCAGATGGTTTTGGCGACGGCAGACATGGCGGTCTCCTCACGAAGCCGCCAGTCTATGCCACCGCCACGAAACCGCGACTTGATCGGCGGTTGCTGTCGCTCGAGCGACTGAGCCGCGCATCCATCTGCGAAAGAACCGGTCCTGCTCGGACTTCTCCTCGGCGAACACGCCGGTGAAGCGCTGCGTCACGGTCTGCGCGCCGTGCGCGTGAACGCCGCGGATCGACATGCACATATGCTCGGCCTCGAGCATCACTGCGGCGCCGCGCGGATTGAGGTGCTCGTTGATGGCGTCGATGATCTGCGCGGTCAGCACTTCCTGCACCTGCAGGCGCTTCGAGAACACTTCGACCAGCCGGGCGAGCTTGGAAATGCCCGACCACCCCGTCATGCGGCAGGTAGGCGATGTGCGCCTTGCCGATGAACGGCACCATGTGGTGCTCGCAATGCGACGAGAACGGGATGTCCTTGACGATCACGATGTCGTCGTAGCCGCCGACCTCCTTGAAGGTCTTGCTGCAGGATGTCCTTGGGGTCTTCCTCGTAGCCGGCGAAGAACTCGCGATAGGCCTTGGTGACCCGCCGCGGCGTCTCGAGCAGGCCCTCGCGGGTCGGGATCGTCGCCGGCCCAGGCGATCAGCGTGCGAACCGCGTCTTCCGCTTCTTCGCGGCTCGGGCGGCTGGCGATTTTGGGGGGACAGTGACTTAACGGCCGTGGGCCGAGCGCTGGCGTCCATGAGAATTGGTCCTCGTGTTCGGGGCATAGGATGCATGCGGCGCCCGAAAGGTTCCGGACCGATGCACGCAGCCGATGCGGGCCGCTGACATAAGTCCAGGCAGCGCACTATATGTGTCAGCAGCCTCTCGGCTCAAGAAACAGGCGTGTTACCGTCAATGGAACTGAGCGATCTCTATTCCCAAAAGATCCTCGAAATCGCGGCAAACCAGCCAATCCCAGGCCGGGTAGCGCGGTCCGATGCGACCGCCCGGCGGGTGAGCCGGGTCTGCGGCTCATCGATCGAAGTCGACGTCTCGGTGCGCGACGGCCGCGATTCAGCGCCTACGGCCACGCGATTTCGGCCTGCGCGCTCGGCCAGACCTCCACCGCCATCGTCGCGGCCAACATTGTCGGCACGCCGGTCGAGGAAATGCGCGCGCCTTGCGCGACGCAAATGACCGCGATGCTGAAGGCCAACGGCGCGCCGCCGGCGGGCCGCTGGGCGGACCTCGCCTACCTCGAGCCGGTGCGCGACTACCCGCCGCGCCATGCCTCGACGCTGCTGGTCTTCGACGCGGTGGTCGACGCGCTCGACAAGATCGAAGCCGGCCAACAGGTTGCGGCGGCGGGCTGATGCGGTTTCGCCACAAGGATTTCGCGCCCGTCCGCAGCTACCTCGAACGGGAGCAGTGCACGATCCTCAGGCTGGACTGGGAGCGTGAGCCGGTGGTCGGCGGTTTTGCCATGCTGCCGACGACGCTGAAGCGCCGTGCGGCATTCCCGGCAAAGCCCGCGAATATCGACGAGGTGGCGTTCTTTGCCGAGCCGCGGCGATGGTCCGGCTCACGCGATCACGGTGCTGCAGTACTATTTCCACGTCAACTCGTCGGCCGTGGGGCGCCCGCTCGCGCTCGCCGAAGCGGTGGAGTACGTCGAGGCCGACGGCGCATGCGGGCGAGTTCCTGCTTGGTCGGACACCCGGACAGCGGACTGATTTCCGTCTCGCGGGACCGGCTGCCGTTCCAGGAGGGGCTCGAACCAATTACCTGGTGGGGACCGTGAGCGCCTTCTGGCGCGCCGTCGACTTCCCGTTCAAATCGGCGGCGTATGGGCTGATCCAGCTCTATCGCTACACGCTTTCGGCCTTTACCGGGCGCAACTGCCGGCACGCGCCGACCTGCAGCGAGTTCACCCGCGACGCCATCTGGCGGTTCGGCTTCTGGCCCGGCGGCTGGATGGGGCTCGGCGCGCATCTACCGCTGCCGGCCAGGCGGCACGCACGGCTATGATCCGGTGCCGCGAGACGTTTACCGACCGATGCCCACTGGTATTTGCCCTGGCGCTACGGCCGTTGGCACTGATCGCTCGATTCTTAACGGAGAGATGACGATGAAACACTCGCTTCCGCGCAATGGAAGGGCACGATCCGCGAGGGCGCGGGCACGCTCAGCACGCAGAGCGGCGCGCTCCAGGACGTCGCCTACAGCTTCAAGAGCCGCTTCGTTGACGAGACCGGCAAGGCAGGGACCAATCCCGAGGAGCTGATCGCCGCCGCCCATGCCGGCTGCTTTGCCATGCAGCTTTCGGGCTTTCTCAGCGACAACGGCACGCCCGCCGACCGAACTCAACACGACGGCGGTGGTCGAGATCATCCCCGGCACCGGCATCACCGGCAGCGCCGTGACCCTCGAGGCCAAGGTGCCCGGCATCACCCCGGAGAAGTTCCAGGAGCTGGCGCACAAGGCCAAGGCGGAGTGCCCGGTATCCAAGGCGCTGGGCGCGATCAAGGTGACGCTCGAAGCGAAGTTGATCTAACAGTCGGGATCCTCCCCTGCGCGAAGCGCGGGGGAGGGGGTCCCCGAAGGCAGTGGAGGAGCGGCCAACTCAGCAGTGCTGGGCACTCCCCGGACCTCGTGGATCGACAAGCTCACCATGAGGTCCTCGCGGAATCCCCAGTAGCCCTCATGGTGAGCTTGTCGAACCACGAAAGCGTGGCAGAGGGAGAAGTGGCCGGTCGACGGACCTCCGCGTCGCTGCCAATGACACGGCAAGAAACGTCGTGATAAGAGCCCGAACCCGCCAACCGTGGCACACAGGAGATTGACATGATCAAGGTGACGTTCCCCGACGGTGCAGTCCGCGACTATGCGCGTGGCACCACCGGGACCACCGTGGTCGAGGGCATCTCCCCGAGCCTCGCCAAAAAGACCGTCGCCATGAAGTGGAACGGCGTCCTCACGGACCTGTCCGACCCGCTCAACGACGACGGCAAGATCGAGTTCGTCATGCGCGACAGCGCCGATGGGCTGGGCCTCATCCGGCACGATGCCGCGCACGTCCTCGCCGAGGCGGTGCAGGAGCTCTGGCCCGACGACGCAGGTCACCATCGGCCCGGTGATCGAGAACGGCTTTTACTACGACTTCAAGCGCGACACGCCGTTCAGCGAGGAAGAATTCCCGGCGATCGAAAAGAAGATGAAGGAGATCGTCGATCGCGGCGCCGCCTTCACCAAGGAAGTCTGGTCCCGCGACGAGGCCAAGCGCGTCTTCGCCAGCAAGGGCGAGAACTTCAAGGTCGAGCTGGTCGACGCCATCCCGGCCGACCAGTCGATCAAGATCTATCGCGCAGGGCCAGTGGTTCGACCTCTGCCGCGGCCCGCACATGCGCACGACCAAGGATGTCGGCACGGCGTTCAAGCTGACCAAGGTGGCCGGCGCCTACTGGCGCGGCGACAGCCGCAATCCGGTGCTGAGCCGCATCTATGGAACGGCGTTCGCCAACCAGAAGGAGCTCGACGACTATCTCCAGATGATGGAGGAGGCCGAAAAGCGCGACCATCGCAAGCTCGGCCGCGAGCTCGACCTGTTCCATCTGCAGGACGAGGCGCCGGGCAGCGTGTTCTGGCACCCGAAGGGCTTCGTCATCTACAACCCGATGGAGGAGTACATCCGCCGCCGCGTCAACAAGGACGGCTACACCGAGGTGAAGACGCCGCAGCTGATGTCCTCGAAATTCTGGGAGGCCTCGGGCCACTGGGGCAAGTACCGCGAGAACATGTTCGTGGTGCCCGACGAGGTCCCCGGCACCGAGGAAGAAGGCCCGGTGCTCAGCGGCAAGGCCGAGCTCATGGCGCTCAAGCCGATGAACTGCCCGGCGCACATCCAGATCTTCAACCAGGGCACCAAGAGCTATCGCGACCTGCCGATGCGGCTCGCCGAGTTCGGCTGCTGCCATCGCAACGAGGCGCACGGCGCGCTGCACGGGCTGTTGCGCGTTCGGCAGATGACGCAGGACGACGCGCACATCTTCTGCACCGAGGAGCAGATCCAGGCCGAGACGGAGAAGTTCGTCCACCTGCTGTATTCGGTCTATGAGGACATGGGCTTTTCCGACGTCGTCATCAAGCTCGCGACGCGGCCGGAGAAGTTCGGCGGCACCATCGAGCGCTGGAACGCGGCCGAGAAGTCGCTGGGCGATGCGCTGCGCGCCACCGGCTACGACTTCGTCATCGCCGAGGGCGAGGGGGCGTTCTACGCGCCCAAGCTCGAGTTCCATCTGAAGGACGCCATCGGCCGGTCCTGGCAGGTCGGCACGCTGCAGCTCGACTACGTGCTGCCCGAGCGGCTCGACGCGACCTATGTCGCCGAGGACGGCTCGCGCAAATACGCGGTGATGCTGCATCGCGCGATCCTCGGCTCGCTCGAGCGCTTCATCGGCATGATGATCGAGAGCTATGCCGGCAGGATGCCGATGTGGCTGTCGCCGGTGCAGGTGGTGGTGGCCACCATCGTGTCGGACGCCGACGCCTATGCCGAGAAGCTGGTGATGCAGCTCAAGGACGCCGGCATCCGCGCCGAGCTCGACGTGCGCAACGAGAAGATCAACTACAAGGTCCGCGAGCACTCGACGCAGAAGGTGCCGCTGATGTTCGTGGTCGGCAAGCGCGAGGCGGAGGAGGGGACCGTCTCGGTCCGCCGCCTCGGCAGCGAGGGCCAGAAGGTGGTCCCGGCGATGGACGCCATCGTCGAGATCATCGCCGAAGCCGTCCCACCGGACTTGCAGCGCGCACCGGCCGCAAAGGCCGCCTGATCGCGGCGCGGTCGGCCCGCTGGCCGGCCGCGTTCACCAGTTCTTATCCATAGCGGCCTATCGTTTTTCGGCGAACGAGACGGGGGCGCGCGATGCAATTGAATGGGCTTGGCCGGGGACGGCCGGATACGCTGCGCAAGCATGGTGCGGAATTTGTCGACGCCTTGTGGAGCGCACAGCCGGCGGCGCAGTTTGCACCCGATCGCACGCTCCTCGACGCCAATCCGATGTTCCTCGAGGCGTGCGGCTACAGTCTTGAGGAAATCCGCGGCAAGTCACACGATCTGTTCGTCGATCCGGCGACGCGCGACAGCGCCGACTACAAGGCCATGTGGGACGCCGTTCTCGGTGGCCAGTCGCGGACGCGGCGAGTTCCTCCGTCTCACCAAGGCGGGGGAGGAGATCTTCCTCCACGCAACGTACATCCCGGTGCGCGACCGGCGCGGCAAGGTCGTGCAGGTTATCGAGATCGCGTTGAACATTACCAGGCAGCTGAGATCGCGGTTCGACTCAGTCGGGCGGCTCAACGCCATCGACAGGGCCCAGGCGATCGTCGAGTTCGGCCTCGACGGCACGATCCTCACGGCCAACGAGAATTTCTGCCGTGCGATGGGCTACAGCCTCGACGAGATCACCGGCCGCCATCATCGCATGTTCGTCGATCCCGCTTTCGCCGAGAGCGCCGAATATCGCGAGTTCGTGGGACAAGCTGCGCCGCGGCGAGTCGATGTCGGGTGAATACCGCCGGCTTGGCAAGGGCGGGAAAGAGGTTTGGATTCAGGCCTCCTACAATCCGATCTTCGATTCGCACGGCAAGCCCTACAAGGTCGTGAAATACGCGACCGACGCCACCGAGGCGACGGCGCGCAAGCAGGCCATCAAGGTTCTCGGCATGCATCTCGCGCGCCTCGCCAAGGGCGATCTGTCGGCGACGATCGACGAGGTTTTTGCCGGCGATCTCGAAAAGCTGCGAATGGCCTATAACGCTTCGGTCGCGACGATGCGCGATGTGGTCGGGCGGCTGCGCGGCGCATCGACATCGCTCAAGACCGCGACCGGCGAAATCCTTTCCGGCGCCAACGATCTCGCCGACCGCACGAGCAAGCAGACCGCGGCGGTCGAGCAGACCTCGGCCGCGCTCGAGCAGTTGTCGACCACCGTGGGCGAGAACGCGGCGCGTGCCACCTCGGCGAGCGCCAAGGCGCGGTCCGTGTCGCAGACCGCCTCGGAAGCCAATGGCGTGATGAAGGAGGTCAACGACGCGATGGAGCGGATTTCGGCCTCCTCGACCAAGATCTCCAACATCATCGGGCTGATCGACGACATCGCGTTCCAGACCAATCTGCTCGCGCTCAACGCGTCGGTCGAAGCGGCGCGCGCAGGCGACGCCGGCAAGGGCTTTGCGGTGGTTGCCGTCGAAGTGCGGCGCCTCGCACAATCGGCCGCCGGTGCGTCGTCGGACGTCAAGGCGCTCATCGAACAATCCTCCACCGAGGTGAGCGTCGGCAGCCGCAAGGTGGCGGAGGCGACGGTCAAGGTCACCTCGATGCTCGAAGGTATCCATGAGAACGGCGATCTGATCGAGGAGATCAGCAAGGCCACGACCGACCAGTCCACGGCGATCGTCGAGCTCACTGGCGCGGTCAAGCAGGTCGACGAGATGACCCAGCACAACGCCGCGCTGGTCGAGGAGACCAATGCGGCGATCGAGCAGACCGAGAACCAGGCGGTCGAGCTCGACCGCATCGTCGAGGTCTTCCTGATGGACGAAGCGGGGGGCCGTGCGCACCCGCCGTCGCCGCAATCCGTGCATGGGTCGAAGGCAAGGCCTCCGGTTCGGTCGGCACCTGCCAAGACCGCTGCCCGCAAATACCTCAGCGAAGGCAACGCCGCGGTGAAGGCAGACGACTGGGCGGAGTTCTGAGCTCCGCGCGGTTCCGTCAGGCCAGGACGAATTCCTTGATCATCGGCGCGAGGGCAACGGGGGAGACCATGTGGTTCTGCCCGGCCAGCGTTTTGTGCGTGGCGTTGGGCAACGCCGCGGCCAACGCGGACTGAGCGTTCTGCATCCAGGCCGGCGACTTGCCGCCACCGATATCGAGCACGGGCATCGTGGCTTGCGACCATCGGCTGCGGGGCGGCGGCGAATACGTCCAGTATGGCGTCACGAGCTTGGTGTCGTAGGCGAGGGTGGGGGCAACCGGCGCGAGCTTTTTGATCACGCCCATCAGCTGCATCATGAAGATCGCAAAGCCCGGGACGCCGACGCCGGTCTTCATGAAATGCTTGATCGCGCCCGCATTGTTGCCGCCGGCGATCAGCTCGTCCATGACGCGGGCGTAGGACGCATCGACGCGGCGGAACTCATCGGTGAAGATCGGGAATTCGTAGAGCACCATTTTGGTGATCTTCGCGGCGCCGAGGGCATTGGCGGCAGCGAGCGCGAGACCGACGCCCGACGAGATCGCATAAACCGCGGCCGATCCGCCCGCTGCGTCGATCACCGCCGCGAGATCCTCGACCTCGCGCTCGACCGCGTAGGGTTGCGTATCGCCGCTCTCTCCGCGCCCGCGCCGGTCATAGGTATAGACCGTGAACCGGTCCTTGAGCTGCGCGGCGAGCGGACCCGACGGCCCGGACGCGCGCCAGCAGAGCGCGCCGTCGACGAGGACAAGCGCCGGCCCGGACCCGATGACGCTGTAGGCGATGCGCGTGCCGTCCTTGGAGGTGACGAAGGGCATGGTAGTTACTCCGACAAAGTTGCGAGATATTCGATGAGGCGCTGGTGGCCGATATCGACCATGCCAGTGAACCCCTGGTGTATCGCACCGTCGCGCGCCGCGACCGAGGTCCAACGCACGGTAACGGTCACGATTGTCCGGCGATCGTCGCCGGCGAGGGCGATGGTGGAGTCGATCTCCGTCGGCGGCAGGCCCTCGAATCCGCCGGCCCAGTCGTACGGGGCATCACGATAGTCGAGGGTCTTGTCGGGGACGATTGCCGTATAGACGCTTGAATATCCCCACGACCGGCCATCGGGAAATTCCCAGCGCACCCGCCAGACGCCGCCGACCTTGAGGTCGATGTCGCAGACCGTCAGCCGGCTGCCGTGCGGCCCCCAGAAATGCGCCATGTGCTCGGGCGTCGTATAGCAGCGATAGATCAGCGCCCGCGGCGCGTCGAACTCGCGCACGATGTTGAACCAGGTCTCGCCCGCCGGCGCGGTGACGATGCTCTCGCTCATGGGCGGCGTCTCCTCTTGACGATAGTCTCGGTCAATTGGGCCTCCGCTGCAGCTCGGCGAGCAGCGCATCGAGCTGCGCCATGGATTCGAGCGCGCCTTTTTCCATCCCGGAGGCCAGCATGCCGTCGCGCATGGCGATGTCGGGGAAGCGCATGATCTGGGTGTAGAGCGTCTTTCCATCGCGCTCTTCGAGCAAATGCGTCTCTTCGACCTCGCTGCCGTCGAACATGCCTTCGACCGAGAACGTGTTGACGAGCCGCGTCGTCGGCTCGATCACCCGGTAAACGCCGGTGAAGACGATCACCGGGCCGCGCTTCAGCGCGTGCTCGTACCGCCAGCGGCCACCGACGCGGAAGTCGAGCTCGTTGACGGTCAGCGTGCCGATGCTGGCGGGTCCCCACCAGCGGACGACGTGCTGCGGCTCGCTGAGGCATTTCCAGACCAGCGCCGCCGGTGCGTCGAAGACGCGCGGTTCGGCTCCGGTGATGATCGGTTCGTCCTTGGGGGCGACGAGCTTGAGGCTGGCGGGCATTTGCGTTCTCCCTTACGCCGGGCGATGAGGTAAATTTCGAGCCGGTCGAGGCTCTGCTGCACATGGCAGCCGGTAGAGCGTCACCCAGCCGGGGCGACGCGGCCGGAACGGAAAGACGTTGCCCATCATCAGTTCTTGCGGCCATCGGGGTCTCCCTTCTGCAGCGCCACAAGGTAGTCATCGAGGCGGTCGAGGCTGGCCTCCCAGAACTTGCGGTACTCCTCGATCCAGCCCGCGACGTCTTTCATCGGCGCGGCCTCGAGCCGGCAGGGCCGATATTGGGCGTCGCGGCCGCGCGAAATGAGACCGGCGTGCTCCAGTACCTTGAGGTGCTTGCTGACGGCCGCGAGGCTCATGTCGAAGGGCTCTGCGAGCTCGGTGACCGTCGCCTGGCCGGTAGAGAGCCGGGCGAGGATGCCCCGGCGAGTCGGGTCGGCCAGCGCGGCAAGCGTGACGCTCAGAGGATCAACCGGCATTGATTCAACCATTTAGTTGATAACGTAGTGGTTGAATACATCGCGCAAGGGATGTTGTCAACCGTTTGGTTGAGCAGAAAACCGAAAAGCGACCGAGTCCTGTCAATTCCTCCAGATCGCCTTCGTCGTGTCTTCAGAGCGGGCATACTGCCCAGCAGAACAGGGAGAACCACGATGCGCTTTATGGTCATTGTGAAAGGCGACAATTCGCTGGATCAGGCAAAGCCCGATCCCAAGGCGTTCGCAGCGATGGGCAAGTACAACCAGGCGCTGCTCGATGCCGGCGTGCTGCTGGCAATGGACGGCCTGGCGCCGACCACGGAAGGCGCCCGCGTGACCTTCGACAACGGCAAGCCGACGGTCAAAGACGGCCCGTTCAGCGAGGCCAAGGAGCTTGTCGCGGGTTTCTGGATCATCCAGGTCCGCAACAAGGAAGAGGCCGTCGAGTGGGCCAAGCGCATCCCGTTCATGAACGGGGAGTCGGTCGAAATCCGCCGGGTCATGGATTCCGCGGACTTCGGCGAGGTCATGGCGCCCGACCATCTGGAACGCCGGAAGGCCTTCGAGGCCGGACAGTACGGCAAGTCCAACTAAGACACGGCCGACACGCAGTTCGCAGCAAAACGGAGAAACAACATGCGCTTCATGATCATCGTCAAAGCCAATGCCGACAGCGAAGCCGGTGTGATGCCGGAAGCCGAAGCGATGGCCGAAATGGGCCGCTTCAACGAGGAGCTGATCGGGGCGGGTATCCTGCTCGGCGCGGAGGGGCTCGCCGCGTCATCCAAGGGTGCCAAGGTGCGCTTCAAGGGCGGCAAGACCACCGTGGTCGACGGGCCGTTCGCCGAGGCCAAGGAACTGATCGCGGGCTACTGGCTCGTCCAGGTCAAGAGCAAGGACGAAGCGATCGCCTGGGCGCGCAAGGCCCCGATGGGCGATGGCGCCGAGCTCGAGGTGCGGCAGGTCCACGAGATGTCCGATTTCGCCGACGCGACCCCGAGATGCTCCGCAAGGAGCAGGATGGCGCGCCGCCAACCAGAAGCCGATGGCCAACTGAGGGATAGGAGCAGTTCATGATGTTCATGGTGATCCGCAAGGCGGATGCCGAGACCGAAGCCGGCATGATGCCCGGCGCCAGCAGCTGATCGACGACATGCAGCGCTACAACGAAAAACTGGTGCGCTCGGGAAACATGAAGGACGGCGACGGGCTCATGGCGACGTCCCGCGGCGCCCGGGTCAGCTTCAGCAACGGCAAGCCGACCGTCATCGATGGGCCGTTCGCCGAGGCCAAGGAGCTGATCGCCGGCTATTCGATCATCGAGGCCGGCTCGCTCGCCGAGGTCGTCGAGATGGTCAAGGACTGGCCGCGCGAGCGACGGCCACGGCAACGTGCAGATCGAAATCCGCCAGCTGTTCACGATGCCGACGATCTCGGTTTCACCGAGGAGCAGAACGAGCGCGCTACGACCGGATCGAGCAGCAGGGCGCGCAGCAGCAATAGGCGCACCGGCTTGCGGCGGCGAGGCGGATTTGATCCACTCCGCCGCCCATGGACCAGCTCAGCCCGAATTTGCCACCAATCGCGCCGTCGAAGCCGTCTGGCGCATCGAAGCCGCCACGCTGATCGCCGGGCTCGCCAAGATGACGCGCGATGTCGGGCTCGCCGAGGAGCTGGCGCAGGACGCGCTCGTGATCGCCCTCGCGCGACTGGCCCAAGAACGGCATTCCGAACAATCCGGGCGCCTGGCTGATGCAGACCGCCAAGCGCCGCGCGATCGACCAGTTCCGGCGCAACAAGGTGCTGGCGCGAAGCCTGCCGGAGCTGACCCACGAGCGCCGAGCTCAGGCAGGACGAAGCGCCCGACTACGACAGCGCGCTCGACGACGACGTGAAGGACAACGTGCTGAGCCTCATCTTCACCGCCTGTCATCCGGTGCTGAGCGCCCGAGGCGCGCAGCGCCCTGACGCTGCGGCTCGTCGGCGGCCTCACCACGGCCGAGATCGCGCGGGCCTATCTCGTGCCCGAGCCGACGATCCAGCAGCGCATCGTGCGCGCCAAGAAGACGCTGGCCGATGCGCATGTGCCGTTCGAGGTGCCGCGCGGCGACGAACGCAAGGCCCGGCTCGGCTCGGTGCTCGAGGTGCTCTACCTCATCTTCAACGAGGGCTACTCGGCCACCGCCGGCGAAGACTGGATGCGCACCGAGCTCTGCGATGAGGCGCTCCGCGTCGGCCGCATCCTCGCGCGGCTGACGCCCGACGAGCCCGAGGTCCATGGCCTGGTGGCCTTGATGGAGATCCAGGCCTCGCGCGCCGCGGCGCGAGTCAAGCCGCGGACGGCACGCCCGATCCTGCTGCTCGAGCAGGACCGCAGCCGCTGGAACCAGATTCTGATCCGGCGCGGCCTTGCGGCGCTGGCGGAGGCCGAACGGCTCGGCGGCGCGCGTGGACCCTATGCGCTGCAGGCCGCGATCGCCGCCTGCCACGCCCGCGGCCGCGAGGCCGGACGATACGGACTGGCGCCGGATCGCCGCGCTCTACGACGAGCTCGCGCGAGGTCACGCCGTCGCCGATCGATCGAGCTCAACCGCGCCGTGGCCCACGCCATGGCATTCGGCCCGGAGGCCGGCCTGCGCATCGCTCGAGCCGCTGCTCGAGGTGCCGGCGCTCAGCCGCTACCATCTGCTGCCGAGCGTCCGTGGCGATTTCCTGCACAAGCTCGGCCGCTTCGACGAGGCCCGCGCCGAGTTCCGCCGCGCCGCCGAAATGACCCGGAACGCGCGCGAGCGCGAGCTGCTGCTGAAGCGCGCCGCGGGGCAGGGCTAGTCCCTAGGGCGAGGGCTCACGGTACGCGGTCAGCAGGTGCGCGTCGACCTCGCCGGCATTGCGCCAGGCATGGACGGCGCCGGCCGGCACGCGCACGAAATCGCCGGGAACGGCGATGGCGGTCGCGCCGCCGATCATGATTTCGACGAAACCGTCCTCGAGGAGGATTTGCACGTCGCGATCGGGGAGGGTGCGGGCCGCGACCTGCACGCCGAGGGGCACGCATTGCCGGTTCGCGCGGTAGCGGAAATCGCAGCCATCATTGGCGACCGGGCTCGCGTGACCGTTGGTGACGACAAAGGCGGCGTTGCTCATCGACGGCATCCTATCCCGACGAGGAGGCTAGGGCACGCCCGATGAATGTCGATTGAACGGCTAGGCGGCCTGCATGAACTCAATGCCGAGCTCGCGCAGCGCCCGCCAGGCCACCCGGCAGTGCTGCGGGTGATGGCCCGGAACGATCAGGTCGAACGAGCCGGGAACGGTGCGCGCCGAGGCCACTTCGAGCTTGGCGCCGCCCTCCGAGAGATTGCGGATGACGCAGTCCATCCGGCTGTTGCCGCCATCGAAAACCATGGTGGCGATGATCATCGTATTGCGGCGCGGCTGCAGCCGCTTTTCGAGCCGGACATCCACTTTGGAACCCCGAAACCAATATTCTGTCCGGGGACAATCGCGTACGGGCTTTGAAATCCCGGCAACGTAATCGGTCGAATTGAGAGTGATGGCGCAATCATGCGTTGGGGCTCGTGGCGTCCGCCGCAACTTCGCCAGCCGGTGCGAGGGTCAGCCGCCTGACTGGCTGGATGCATAAACCGTCGTCAGCACTTCGACTTCCTTGGGCTGGCCCGGCTGGACCTCGAAATCGCCGGTTGTAGACCTTGTCCCCGCGCTTGCGCGAAAACCATGTAGTCGCCCTCCTGCAGCACGGTCGAGGGGAAGGTGCCGGTGTTGGTGAAAACCGTCGTGCCGTCTGGCCGTCTTCACCGTCCAGTCGACGTCGGCGATGGCCTCGCCGCCGGTCTCGCTCGACCAGCTTGAACGAGATCTGCGCGGCGCGGTGATAGAGCGTTGCGTCCGTCAGCTGGCCCGGCCTCGACCTTGAGGTCGGCGCGGACGACGGCGTTCACGTCGCCGAAATACGAGACGACGTGATAGGTGCCGGCGTTGAGCGTGACGATGTCGTTGGCGCGCGAGGTTCTGCGCGACGACGGTCCGGTCGGCGTCGGTCTGGCCGGCGGTGAAGATATCGAAATGCAGCAGGTTGATCGGGATCGGCACATCGCCGGTGATCGCCGCGTTGAGCCGGAGCCCGCCCGCGTCGAGCACCATGCGACTTGTCGTTGTCGCCGTGCTTGACGGTCAGCGTGTCGCTGGCCTGCGCCCGGCCGTAGGCGACGTCGACCACATAGTTCGCCGGGCGCCAGCTTGACCTTGGCCACCGCCTCGTCCGACTTCGCCGCGAGCACGAGCTGGCCGGCAGCGTCCGGCTTGGTGTTGAAGACGCGCCAGACCAGACCCTGGCTCGATCGGCTTGCCGCCATCGGTGACGAGCGCCGTGAGCGTCACCGGCTGCGGATCGGCCGGCGGCGCAGCTCGGTGGCGGGATCGCGGCCGGCGGCGCGCGGCTGCGGAGGCGGCGGCAGCGGCAGCGGCCGGCTGCGGCTGCGGTGTGGCATCGGCCGGTGCCGCGAGCTGTCGACTGCGTCGTCGACCGGAGCGTGGAAGGCCGGCAAGTGGCAGCGGCATCGGGGGCGGCGTCGGCGCGGCGTCCTGCGCGAACGCCGGAGCGCTGCGAGCAGCGCCAGCACCGCCAGCCAACCGCCAGATTTCCAACCGCAAACCGTCCGCCAAGCCGCAAACCGCAGGCCGCCGCATGCGCTACCCTTGGATTGGGGAAAAGCTGTGTCATAAGGGCGTGGCATCCCGCAAGGACGACGACAATGCCTGCCAACGCCGCTCTGCGCGACTATCTCAAGACCCGCCGCTCGGTCGGCATCGGCTTCCTCAAGGACCCGGGCCCGACCCCGGCACGAGCTCGACGAAATCCTGACCATCGGCACCCGCGTGCCCGACCACGGCAAGTTCGCGCCCTGGCGGCTGGTGGTGATCGAGGGCGACGGCCCGGACGCCAAAGCCGGCGAAAAGCTCGCCGCGATCCAGAAGGCGCGCAACCCGAGCTCGACGAGGCCTCGCTCGACAATCGAACGGCGGCAGTTCCTGCCGGCGCCGGTGACCATCGGCGTGCTCTTCTCGCCCAAGCCCAACCCCAAGTCGCCCGAGCTCGAGCAGCTGCTCTCGGCCGGCAATGTCTGCTTCAACCTCAGCCACGCCGCCTTCGCGCTGGGCTTTGCCGCGAGCTGGACCAACCGCTGGTACGGCTTGGATACCGAGGCGCAGCAGATGCTCGGCGCGCGCGGCGGCGAGCGCTTCGTCGGCTTCGTCCACATCGGCACGCCGACGACCGTCATCGAGGATCGCGAACGCCCGGACCTCAGCAAGGTGGTGACGCGGCTGGCGATCGGTTAACGATCCGTTAACGAGTGTTAGCGCTTTGTTAACGCCTAGCCGCCACCCGGATTCGCCATGGACGTCCAGCCGATCACGGTGCCGCAGAGCCTCGCCTACGTGCTCAACAACGCCGGCGACAAGAGCAATGTCGACTTCGACTACCTGCTGAAGACGGCCATGCGCGAATCGAGCCTCAATCCCGACGCCAAGGCGCCGAGCTCGTCGGCGGTCGGGCTGTTCCAGTTCCTCGACACCACCTGGCTGCAGGTGATGAAGGAGGAGGGGCCGCGCCTCGGCTACCAGCAATATGCCGACGCGATCACCAAGGACACTGACGGCGACTACGTCGTCAAAGACAAGAAGCTGCGCGCCGAGATTCTGAAGCTGCGCGAGGACCCGCAGGTCGCCGCCGACATGGCCGCGGCGTTCACGCGAGTCGAACGGCGCACTATCTGCAAGCCAAGTTCGGCCGCATGCCGAGCCCGGGCGAGCTCTACATCGCCCACTTCCTCGGGCCGCAGGGCGCCGAGAAGATGTTCGACGCCGGGCTCGAGAATCCCGACCAGGTCGCCGCCAAGCTGTTTCCGTCAGCAGGCGAAGGCCAATCCGCAGATCTTCTACGACGCGACGGCCACGCCCGGACGATCCGCGAGGTCTACAAGGCGCTCGTCGCCAAGCACAACGCTCTCGAGGCGGCGCCGCTGCCCGCGCCGACCCGGCGTTCGCCACGCAGCAATTGGCGGCGACCGGCGAACTGCCGGCGGCCGACGGCGCCACCGATCCGGCCGACGAGGTCCGTCCGCGATCACGCCCAAGCGATATGTCGTTCACGGCGCTGTTCGCGACCGGACGATGCCGCCGGCGCCGACGCCGCTGGTCGGCGCGCGAAGCCGCCGCGCCGCTCATCGCAGCGAAGCCGCCGCAGCCGGTGGCTCGCCGCCGCGGGCGCGCCGAGCGCACGCGAGCCGCTCGCGGCGCATCGATGCGGCGACGGCCGACTGCCGGCCCCGAGCCGCTCGGCGATCGACCGTTGCCGGCACCGGCTCCGCTGGATCGACAGCCGCCAGGCGCTCGGCCGCTCAGGCGCCGATCGCCGGCTGCCGCCGTCCGACCCCGCCTGCTGCCGCAGTCGGCAGCGCGTACAGGCCTGCGCCGCGCCTCGACTGTTCTGGTCGCAACCGCCACGCCGCTCGCCGTGGCCACCGCTTCCGACGACCGGCATCCCGCAGCCACGCATCGAATGTCGCCGCGGCGTCAGGCCGAACAGCGCGTTCTTCACCCAGCTCCTGCGGCAGCGACGGCGACGGTCCCTAACGACGCGCCTAACAAACGTGGTGAACCGTTCCTTAAGCCTTGCCCGCTAGCGTCTGCCGGGGTTTCCGGAGAGCGGCGATGGTTGCGTATCAGGACTTCGTCGCCCTCAGCCAGTCGGGCGACAGCGAGGACGCGCGGGCAGGCGGCCCATCTCGCCGCGCAGGCCTATCTCGCCCACACCGGTCCCGCCGACGAACACGCCGCGCTCTATGCCGCGCTGATCGGCTTCCTCGACGATCCCTCGGTGCGCGTCCGCGCGGCGCTCGCCTATGGCCTGCTGCACGCGATCGAAGCGCCGCGCCCGATGCTGCTGGCCCTGCTGCAGGACAGCGAGGTCATCTCGCGCGCCGTCGCGCAATACTCGCCGGCGCTGATCGACGCCGACCTCATCGGCCTCGTGCGCAAGGCCGGCTCGGTCGATGCTGCACGGCCGTCGCCCTGCGCGAGCGCATCAGCGCCCGCGTCGCCGAAGCGCTGATCGCTGCGCGGCGAGCGCGCACGTGACGCTGAAGCTGCTGCCGCGGGACGATGTTCCGGTTCCCGCCGACGCTGCTGACCACGCTCGCCGAAGAGCAGGGCGGTCGACGACGCCGAGCTGCGTGGCGCCCTGCTGGCCGCGACGACCTGCCGGCGTCGGCGCGGCTGCTGCTGGTCGAGGCGGCCGTGGCCGCGCTGCAAGCGGCGCCCGCATGGTCGCCGGGCGCCGTCGCCGCCGCCGCGGCTCGAGCGGCTGCTGCGCGACAGCCATGGACACCGCGCTCACCGCGATCGGGAGGGCGAGGCGCATGCCGACGCCAAGCCCTTCGCCGCCGAGCTGGTCGCGACCGAACAGCTCTCGGCGCGGGTCATGCTGCACGCGGTCGTCAACGGCCACGTGCTGTTCTTTGCCGACTGCCTCGCCGACGCTCGCGACCACGCCGCGCGACAAGGTGTTCACGCTGCTCGAGACCGGCAGCCGCGCGGCGCTCAATGCCCTGCTCGCCCGCTGCGGGCTGGGCGAGGCGGTGCGCAACCTCGTCGCGCGGCTGATCTTCCACGCCCGCGCCGCCGACCTCGCCGACGACGCGACCGCCCGCCATTTCGTCGTCACCGCGCTGACCGAAGAGCTGATCGTCGAGCACGAAGGGCGTCATCCCGCCCGAGCTCGAGGACGCCTTCGCCTACCTCAGCGAGCAGAACGTCGTTCTCGCCCGCCGCGCCGCCCGCGGCGTGATGTCCGCCTTCGCCGGCGACGCCGCGGGCGCAGCGCGACATGCCGGTGCATCGACGATGGAAGAGCGCCTGGCGCTGCCGGCGGCCTGGCCTCAGTAGCGGAACTGCTCGCTCAGCACGCGCTCCTCGAGCCCGGTGCCCGGATCGAACAGCAGCGTCACCTGGTTGCGCGCGGTTCTCGCGCACCACCACCTCGACCACATTCTTGAACTCGACATTGTCGGCCACCGCGCTCACCGGCCGCTTCTCGGTCTCCCGCGTGCGGAAGGTGACCACGGCGCGGTTGCGCAGGATCGCGCCGCGCCAGCGCCGCGGCCGGAACGGCGAGATCGGCGTCAGCGCCAGCAGCGGCGCAGTCGATCGGCAGGATCGGCCCGTGCGCCGACAGGTTGTAGGCCGTCGAGCCGGCCGGGGTCGACAGCAGGATGCCGTCGCAGATCAGCTCCGTCCATCT
The DNA here is from genome assembly GCA_963848625.1 of uncultured Alphaproteobacteria bacterium. Taxonomy (GTDB): domain Bacteria; phylum Pseudomonadota; class Alphaproteobacteria; order Rhizobiales; family Devosiaceae; genus Devosia_A. The sequence continues at coordinate 31,872 of CAWKEC010000003.1, read as the reverse complement.
GCGTCTTGCCATCGACCAGGATCTCGACCTTCACCGCCTGATAGGTCGTGCGGAACAGCGACACCTCGTTGAGCGCCAGCGCCTCGTGGTGCTGCCGGCGGTGTCGGTCACGTGCATCGCGAGCGGCGTGATGCGCGTCGGCTTGGCGGCGCCGAGCCGCTCGATCAGCCCGTCCTCGCGAATATCGTTCATCAGGAAGCCGACGGAGCCGAAATTCATCCCGAACACCGGGACGCGCCGCGCGCATCACCCCGTGCAGCGTCTGCAGCATCAGCCCGTCGCCGCCGAGCGCCACCACGACCTCGGCCGCGTCCGAGCCCGACATCGCCGTAGCGCGCGCGCAGCGCCGCCGCGCCGCGTCGGCCTCGGGCGTGCCGCTCGACACGAAGGTCAGCTGTTCGGGAGCAAAATCCGGCACGTGCGGCCTCAGGAAGACGCGCGGCTGCCTAGCACGGCGCCGCCGGAGCGGCCAGCCAGCGCTGCGGTTAACCGCGGTGAGCCGGACGCCTCGAATGCCGACCAAAGCCGCTCGGCATCTCTCTAACCCGGCGCGGCGCACAGTGGCGTTCCAGAGCGGGAGGCATGTCGGTAGCGATGCAGGAACGACAGAAGCTGAGCGACGAAGCCGGGACGGCTCGCCGCCCTGCGCCGCTACGAGATCCTCGACACCGCCCGACGAGGAGCCGTTCCAGCGCATCGTCGAGCTGGTGCGGACGGTGCTCGGCGTGCCCGATGGCCGCGTCTCCCTGATCGACGGCAACCGCGCAGTGGCTGCAAGGCGCCGCGGCGGTCCGCTGCGCAAAGCAGATCCCGCGCGACGTCGCGTTCTGCAACGAGACCATCAGCAGCCGGGCCCGATGGCGGTCACCGACGCCGCCGCCGACGGCCGCTTCGCCGGCAATCCGCTGGTCATCGGCGCGCCGCATATCCGCAGCTACCTCGGCGTGCCGCTGACCACGCCCGACGGCTACAATATCGGCACGCTCTGCGCCATCGACAACGAGCCGCGGCCCGTTCGACGCGCGCGAGGCCGGGATCCTCAAAAAGCTCGCCGCAGATCGTCGTCGAGCAGCTCGAGCTGCGCCAGATCGCCAGGCAGGACGCGCATGACCGGCGCGCTGACCCGGCGCGGCTTCTTCGCCGAGGTCGAGCAAGGAATTCGTCCGCGCCCACCGCTACGACCGGCCATCGGCGCTGGTGATGATCGACGTCGACCACTTCCAGCGACATCAACGACCGCCACGGCCACCCGGCCGGCGACGCCGTGCTGTCGCCATCGCCAACGCCGTGCATGGCGACGATGCGCAAGTCCGACATCTTCGGCCGCATCGGCGGCGAAGAGTTCGCCCTGCTGCTGCCCGAGACCGACGCCGGGGACGCGCTTGCGACGCCGCCGAGCGCATCCGCAAGTACGTCGAAGGGACGATCGTCGAAACTGGCCCGGCCGCGACGTTCGGGCCACCGTCAGCTGTGGCGTCGCCCCGCTGCCGTCGCGCGCCGAAGGTGCGGCCGGCTGGTTCGCCGAGGCCGATATTGCGCTCTACGAGGCCAAGCACTTCGGCCGCAACCGGCGTCGGTGGGCCGAAGCCCCGCTGCGCAGACAATCGCGCTCGAACGAGCAGCGCCCGCGGTGCCGCCCGACCTCACGCCGCGCCACTGACCTTGCCGCCGGCGGGCCCGGGTGCTAGCAGGGCGCATCCCGTCAGGCCGGTATAGCTCAGTTGGTAGAGCACCTGATTTGTAATCAGGGGGTCGCGGGTTCAAATCCTGTTGCCGGCACCATCAGGATCAGCAGCGATCGTGGGCGCGCAGCCACCAGCGTCCGCATACTCGCGCGATGGGCAAAGAGGGCCGCGTCGCCGCGACCCTCTGATCATTTTGGTATCGTCGAAGCTTTAGGCGTGGCACTCGAACACGTGGCCGTAGCGGTGGACCAGGTTCGTGTTGGGGTTGTAGTGCCAGCCGAACTCGGCCTCGCAGGCCTCGACGTGGTCGTCCCAGCTCTCGCCATCATGGTCGTAATAGCCATGCTCGGCGGCATTGGCGATGACGGCGCCGGCGACGAAGCCGGCCATGCCGGCGACAAACAGGCCGCCCGGGGGCCAGAACGCCTGCGACGGAGCGGTGGCGGCGAGGGAGACGCCGACGGCAAGCGCACCGGCGGCGGCAAGGGTAAGAAGCTTTTTCATGGCAGTTGGCCTTGGTTGGTGATCGATGGCGCCGTTGTAGTCGGCGCCGCCTGAACGCGGCCTGAACTGGCTGTTTAGGTTCGGCGAAGGGGCAAGCGAGCGTGGCTGAGCGATAAGGCCGCGTGCGGCGCGGGCGTCGGCGGTGGGTCCGGTCTAGAATGTCGATATAGTGTGCAAGGCCTCCGTCTCCACGGAAGTCATTCCCGCGAAAGCGGTAACCTCCTTTTAGCGATGCAGCTACGCACCGGCTGCCGCCTTCGCGAACTGGGGACTCATTCCCCTCAATGACGTGTGCAGGCCGATGTCCCGCTGGGTGGCCGGGTCAAGCCCGGCCATGAAGGTGGAGGGAAGGGCGTATCCAGTAGCTCCTCCGGCCCGCACCCTCTCGGCCGTCCCAGCCGGTGGACCCCGGCCACCCGGAGACACTCTCAGGCGTCGCCGCCGGGTTCAGTCCCCACCGGCTGTCATCCCAGCGAAAGCTGGGACCCAAATCACCACTGCGCAGACCGACGGACGGGCCCCAGCTTTCGCTGGGGTGACCCCGTGGATGAGGCAGTTACGCGTCCCACCCACAACGTCATTCCCGCGAAAGCGGGAACCTCAGTTTGCGGTGCCGGTCCGGCCAACAGAGATTCCCGCTTGCGCGGGAATGACTCCGCGAATGGTGCCGGGAAAAGGGCGCGAACCCCAAGCAACCCAACCCTCTCCGCCTCCCCATCGCAAATCTATCCACGCACCTTCCACCACGCGTATCTTTCCCTCATCTCCCCCGCGACGGACGGGACCGGTCAAACGGACGGGGCGGGGGGACAGGTAGGCGCGGGGCTCCGTTTCGGTCCCGCGAGGTTTGGCCTTAACGCCCGGCTGCAAGAGTGCCGGGCCTGACCGTCACTCCGAAATCCTGCCGCCCGCGAGGCGCTTGTGCCTCATACTAAATACCTCGGGGCACACGCGCCTCGCGGGCTCCGTCTTCTCGGCACGCGGCCGAGCCCGCAACCGGCCCACCGGAGGATTTGTCCTGCCTGAAATCCTGAATAGGACACCGTGGCTGCGCGCGCGCCGTGTCCCCACTTTTCTCCGCCCACCCAACGCGCCATCTAAGCCTCCCACCCAACTTCACGGCCCTGTGATTGTCGCCCTGGAATATCCGGCCTCCCGGCTGGGTCTCCTCTTCGTGCGCCCGTTGGCGCAGGGGAGACCACGATGACCGATCCGACCAGCAAACCCGGCAAGCTCACGCGCCGACACGCCCTCGAATGCATGGTCTGGGCCGGCACCGGCGTCGTCTGGACGCTCTCGGGCGGCATTCCGAAGGCGTTGAACCTCCTCGACGAGGCCCAGGCGGCGGAAGCAGCCAGCAGCCCCTTCACCTTCCTCCAGATTTCGGACAGCCATGTCGGTTTCGACAAGGAAGCGCCGGTCACCGCGATCGACACGCTCAACGAGGCCATCGACCGGATCAAGGCGCTGACCGTGCAGCCGAACTTCATGATCCACACCGGCGACATCACGCATCTGAGCAAACCCGACCAGTTCGACGACGCCGACCAGATCATCGGCACGACGGGCATTCTCACCCACTACGTCCCCGGCGAGCACGACATGGTCGATGCGGGGCAGGGCAAGGCCTACATGGATCGCTACGGCAAGGACAGCTGGGGGCAGGGCTGGTACTCGTTCGACCAGAACGGCGTTCATTTCATCGCGCCTGGTCAATGTCGTGAACCTCAAGGCCGGGGGCCTTGGCAATCTCGGTCCCGAGCAGCTCGACTGGCTGACCAAGGACCTCGCGGACCGCCCGAGCTCGCAGCCGATCGTCGTATTCGCGCACATCCCGCTGTGGACGATCTATCCGCAATGGGGCTGGGGCACCGACGACAGCGCGCAGGCGCTCGCGCTGCTGCAGCGCTTCGGTTCGGTGACGGTGCTCAACGGCCACATCCACCAGATCATCCAGAAGGTCGAAGGCAATATGACGTTCCACACGGCGCGCTCGACCGCTTTCCCGCAGCCGGCACCCGGCGCGGCACCGGCGCCGGGACCGATGATCGTTCCGGCCGACCAGTTGCGCGGCATGCTCGGGTCTCACCAGCGTCACCTACGCGGTCGGCCAGCGCGACCTCGCAATTACCGACACGACGCTCGCCTGAGGCCGCGATGCCTCGCCCTTTCCAAGAACAGAGTTCCGACCATGCCCCTCCGCCTTCCTCATACCAGCCCTGATGTTCTGCGCGAGCCTCGCCCTTGCGACACTTGCCTTCTCTATGCCGGCATTCGCCAAGGACGTGACGATCACCATCACCAACTTCGCCTTCTCGCCGGCGACGACGAGCATCGCGGTCGGCGACACCGTGAATTTCGTCAATGGTGACGACACGATCCACTCCGTCATCGCCGACGACGGGAGCTTTCACTCAGACGGTCTCGACACCAACGACAAGTTCACCTTCACCTTCGCCAAGGCGGGCAAGATCGACTATCATTGCGGCCTGCACCCGTTCATGAAGGGCGAAATCGTCGTCCAGTGACCGGCACCCCGCAGATGGTGCGCGCGCCGGCCGGCGGGCGCGCCGACCCGGCCCAGATCAGGCAGGCAGTGGACCAGGACCGCAGGGCAGAGCTGTTTCGCCAGATCGTCGTGCCGCATTTGGCCGACGGGCTTGGCCTTGCCCGCTGGCTGGTGGGCAATGCCAACGACGCCGAGGACGTCGTGCAGGACGCCTGCATGCGGGCGCTGAAGGGGCTCGACGGCTATCACGGGGGCAGCGCGCGCGCCTGGCTGCTCACCATCGTGCGCAATGCGGCGTTCAGCTGGCTCGCACGGCAACGCTCCAGCGCACTGGTCATGGTCGGCGACCTTGCCGATATCGACGATGTGGCCCGCGACGCACCGGCGGGCGGCGCCGATCCGCAGCCGAGCGTCGAGGCCGACCTCATCCGGCAGGCGGAGCGAAAGACGGTGGCAAAGGCGATCTCGGATCTCAGTCTGCCGATGCGGGAAGTGGTGGTGCTGCGCGACGTCAACGGCTTCAGCTACAAGGACATCGCCGAAATGCTCAACCTGCCGATCGGAACGGTGATGTCGCGGCTGTCGCGCGGCAGGCAGCAGCTGGCGGTGTTGATCAGGAGGGCGGAGGCATGACGCATCCCATCCCGGACGCCGACCGGATCGGCCTCAACGCACTGATCGATGGCGAGATCGATGCCCCTGCCGCCGCCGCGCTCGAGGCGCGGATTGCAACGGACCCCGCCTTGCAGGCCGCGCACGAGGAAATGCTCGCCACCCGGGCGGCCGTCGCCGCGCAGCCGCGGCCGGACGTCTCCCCGGCATTCAGCGCGCGCATCGAAAGCCTCGTCGCGCCGAGGGCTGTCCCGGTCGGCCGCAAGGTCGGGCAGTGGGCGGGCTGGCAGGCCATTGCCGCCAGCGTCGTGATCACCGCGTTCGTCGCGAGCGGCGCGACCTACTATCTGGCGTCGCCGGGCGCGGCCTCGATGGACTTGCTGATCGCCGCCGCGCACCAGCGAAGCCTGCTCTCGGCGACGCCCGTCGACGTGTTGTCGTCGGACCGCCACACCGTAAAGCCGTGGCTCGACGCGCATATCGGCATTTCGCCGCCGGCGCCGGATTTGGCCGCTCAGGGCTACCCGCTCGTCGGCGGTCGCGTCGATGTGCTGGCGCGGCAGGTGGTGCCGACGCTGGTTTACCGGCACAACGAGCACACGATTTCGCTGATGGCGGTGCCCGGCGGGACCGGGGACGCGCGGCCAGCGCTCAGCGCGGCGGGCGGCTACAACATGGCCGAGTGGCGCGCCGACGGCTTTGCCTTCACGGCGGTTTCCGATCTCGAGCCGGACGAACTCTCGGCGTTTGCGGAGGACTACATCGGGGCGGCAAAGTGAGCGGCGTATCCGCCGACGCTCAGTCGGTTAGCCGCTTTGAGCCGGGACGCGGCTGCGCTAGACATTTGGACGGCCGTTTCGGCCAGAGGGCGTTTTGACACCATGGCCAGCCTGATTGCGCTTGCGAACTCGATGCCGTCCCGGGCGCTCGTCCCGATGGAAATCCTGATCAACCAGGGTGCCCCGGGCGGCGATCTCTACGTGCTGCAGAGCGGCGAGCTGGCGGTCGAGCGCGACGGCGTCGAAGTGGCGCGGGTTTCGCGTCCGAACAGCCTCGTTGGCGAGATGTCGGTGCTGCTGGGCAGTCCCAACAGCGCGACGGTCCGGGCGGTAGGGGAAGCAAGCGTGCAGGTGATCCGCGATGCGCGAAAGCATCTCCTCGCCGACCCGGAGGTCACCTTCCAGCTTGCAGCGCTGGTGGCGAGTTGCCTGGACGCGACCACGGCGCTCCTCGTCGATCTCTCGAGGGAGAATTCGGGCAAGGCCGAGCACGGGCTGCTGTCCCGCATCCTCAGCGTCATCCAGCTCCCCTCGGATGCGGAGGCGGTGTCGCGCTACGACCTGTTCGATCCCCGCAGCCTGCTGCTCTGAGGTGCCGACGCCCCGAATGCCTCGAAGAATTTGGTCCGCCCGTCCGGAGTTATCCGGACCGCCGAGAGCTTCCCGCTGGCGAAGCAGCCGGTGTCGATCCCGATCCGGTGCGGCGTGACCACGACGTCGTCGCTTGGGGTGTGGCCGTGCACAACGCGAAGGCCGCCCGTGAGCTGCGAGCTGAGGAATGGGGCCCTTATCCACAACGAGATCCCGCTCGGTCTGGTCGGCCAGCGGGATGCCCGGACGGATCCCGGCGTGAACGAAGAGCCAGCCCGGCAGCAGCAGATAGAGCGGCAGCCCGGCCATGAAGCCGCGATCACGAGCGGGGAACTGCGCGGGGAGCAGTGGCGTCGGAGCGAAGGGATCGAGGCCGTAGGACGCAAGAGTCTCGGCGCCGCCCTGCTCGCGCCAGCTTTCGGGTTCGAGCGGGTGGTCGAGGACGTCGAGCAGGAGGACTTCGTGGTTGCCGAGGAGCGCAATCCGCCGAAAGCCGTCGGGTGGCGAGGACATCACATGGGCGAGCACCGCCGCGGAGGCCGGCCCCCGATCGATGTGATCGCCCACCGTGACCAGCCATTTTTCGCCGTCGAGTCCGAGGCCATCGCGCACGATCTGCGCCTCAATGTCGAGCAGCTGATCGAGGCAGCCGTGCACGTCTCCGATCGCGTAGACGGCAGCCGGCCAGGAGTGGGAGACGAGGCGAGGGCGGGCCATGACGGTGTTGATAGCCTAATCCACGATTTGGGCAACGGAACTGCGGTCCACTATGTTGCAGGGGGGCTAAGATCGGCCCCGGGAGGATCGTGATGTTCGGCGCGCACGGGCGGCACCGCGGATTTGTTATGTCCCTGATCGCGGGGCTCGTCGTGCTTTGCATCGGTCTCGCCGTGCGGCCGACCCTGGCGCTGACGCTCGGCACCATCATTTTCTTTTTCGTCTATCTCGCAATTGTCCTCCCGGCGGCGTCGCGGAAATTGACGGCCGACTATCTTCGCCAGCACGCTGACGAGGAAGACCAGCCGGCGCTGGTGATCTTCTTTGTCATGGTTGCGGCGGCGGTTGCCTCTGCCGTGGCGCTGTTTCTTGCGATGACCGGGCACACGCCAATGGGCCTGGAGCTCGCGCTTGGCTCGGCCTCCGTGGTCCTCGGCTGGTTCGCCGTGCACACGATGATGGCTATGCACTACGCGTGGGAGTTCTACGGCAAGCCCGAGACGGGACGGACGTCGCGGCCAGATGGAGCGGCTGGCGGGCTTGAGTTTCCCGGGAACGACGACCCCGACGGGATTGCGTTCCTCTATTTTTCCTACGTGGTCGGGATGACCGCACAGACCTCGGATACCGCGATCAGCACCAACGCGATGCGCCGGATCGTCGGCGTGCACGGGGTTTTTGCGTTCTTCTTCAATACCGTGATCGTCGCCGCGGCGGTCAATATCGCCGTGTCGATGGCGCATTGACTAAGGGTGCAGGACGCGGGAGCGTCCTTAAAATAGCGCGGCGTGCCGAGGAGCCGTCGCGGCATAGGCGGAGTTGTCGGTGTAGCAGCGCGTGCGAAGGGCCGGCCAAAGGCCCGGTGAATAACGTTCCGACCGGAGAGGAAACATCATGAAGCTCAAACTGATCGCCGGAATTCCTGTTGTGGCGGCGAGCCTCCTGCTGACGGCTTGCGGCGGCAACACGCCTCCGGCCTCGTCCAGTGCATCGAGCGCGCCGAGCGCTGCGGCGGAAGCCTCATCGAGCGCTGCCGCGGCGGCCGACGCATCGGCATCCGCGCAGGCTGCGGCGGCATCGGCTTCTGCGGCCTCCGCTGCATCGGCTGCAAAAGCTGCGGCGGATGCTGCGTCGTCATCCGCGGCTGCAGCAGCGGATGCCGCTTCCTCTTCGGCGGCAGCGTCCGCATCGTCGGCATCGCAGGCTGCTGCCCAGGCAGCGGCGTCTGCGTCGGCCGCCTCGGAAGCCGCAGCTTCGCAGGCCGCTGCGGCCTCTGCCTCGCAGGCAGCGGCTTCGGCGGCCGCGGCATCCGCGGCGTCAGCATCGGAAGCGGCCGTCGCATCGGCTTCATCAGCTTCGGCGGAAGCGGCTTCGCAGGCCGCGGCAGCTGCCGCGTCTTCGGCATCGGCAGAAGCGGCGGCGAAGGCGGCCTCGGAGGCCGCAGCGGCGTCGGCATCATCAGCATCGGAAGCGGCGGCCTCCGCATCGTCGGCGGCAGCGGCTGCGTCCGCCTCCTCGGCGTCGGAGGCTGCAGCGGCATCGGCCTCGCAAGCTTCAGTCTCCGCCGCGTCAGCATCGGAGGCATCTGCGGCGTCAGCAGCGGCGGCGTCAGCCTCGGAAGCTTCTGCATCAGAAGCTTCGGCCTCGCAGGCCTCGCTTGCATCGGCCTCTGCGGCGATGGCGGCCAGCATGGCGGCGCCCTCGGCGTCGTCCGAAATGGCTTCATCCGAGATGGCGCCGTCTTCATCGATGGCCATGGGCCCGTCTTCATCGGAGATGCAGTCATCGTCCTCGATGGCGATGGCTCCCGCGCTCTCGTCTTCGTCAGAGATGGCCGTGAGTTCCTCGTCCGAGGTGGTGCCTTCATCCTCAGAGGCCGCGACGAGCGCGGCATCGGAGACGCCATCGTCCTCGTCGATGGCCATGGCTCCGGCGTCGTCTTCTTCATCCGAAATGCCGATGTCGTCCTCGTCGTCGGAAATGGTGATGGCTCCTCGTCGTCGGAAATGGCGATGTCCGCTTCGTCTGAGATAGCTCCAGCCTCGAGCTCTGAAATGGGAGTCAGCTCGTCTTCCGAGATGGCTTCCGTTTCATCCTCGGAAGCGGCGAGCTCGTCCTCCGAAGTGGTCCCGTCATCTTCGTCGGAAATGATCTCGTCGTCGTCGTCCGAGATGGCGATGTCATCGGCCTCGTCGGCGGCTGCAACGGGCACGATCCCGGCAGCGGCGCTTACGGGCGACGTCGCCGTGGCCGCTCCGGGCTCGACGGTCGACGGTTTCGGCTATGTCGGCGTATGGGCCAAGGATGCCGCGACCTGCGCGACGATCGGAGCCCCCGATGCCTCGGGATTTGCGGTCATCACGACGACGAGCTATCGCGACGGGCCGACGGCTACGACCGGGACATTCGGGCCGCTGTCAGCCGGCAGCGTCAGCCTCAATGTCGGAGGGTTGACGGTCAGCCTGATGCAGATTTCGCCCACGTCACTGTCCATCAATGGCGTTGCGATGGTCCGCTGCACGCCATAGGGATCGAGCCAAAGAGAACGAGAAGGGCCGCTCCAAAGGCGGTCCTTTTCATTTGGGGTTTGCGGTCGCGGCAAAGAGCGCGATGGCTGCCGCATTGCTTACGTTGAGCGACTTGATGGCCCCGGGCATGTCGAGCCGCACCAATTCGTCGCAGACCGCCCTCGTGCGCTGGCGCAATCCTTTGCCCTCTGCACCGAGAACGATCGCCAGCGGACCGCTGCCGCCGCGCGGAGCCAGAGGCTCGGGTGCTTCGGAATCGAGCCCGATGACACGGATGCCGCGTGCCTTGAGACTTTCCAGTGCGTCGCCAAGATTGCGGACTTCGACGAGCGGCACGAGGTCGAGCGCACCGGACGCGGCCTTTGCCAGCACGCCGGTTTCGCTCGGCGCATAGCGTTGCGTGGTGAGCACGGCGTCGGCGCCAAACGCGCAGGCGGTGCGCAGGATTGCGCCGACATTGTGCGGGTCGGTTACCTGGTCGAGCACCACGACGAGCGTCAGCGGCTCGATATCGTCGATCCCGAAGCGCTCAACGGGGGCGACCTCGAGGGCCACGCCCTGGTGCACCGCATCGCGCCCCAGAAGCTCGTCGAGTTGTTTCGGGGTCACCTCGCGCTGCCTGAGCTTCGGAACGTCGCCGGTTTCGCGGAGGCGCGCCAGCGCGTTTGGCGTCGCGAGCAACTCGCGCTTGTCCCGGCGCGGGTTGTCGAGTGCGGCGCGAACCGTGTGGAGGCCGTAAAGATAGACTGGCCCCTCGTCGGGATCGTGCCGGGACTTGGGCGGAAAGCGGTTGACGCGCATGGCTCTCGACTAGGCGCTTTGGCACTTGCGGACAAGGCTCGCGGAGGGCGCCGGATTTGGAGGTTGACAGCGTATCTGCCCCTCACCATAAACCCGCTCGCTTCCGGCCTCGGCCGGAGCGTGGCGGATGCGCCGGCCCTTCGCGGCTGGGGGAGAGTGTCCCGAGTGGCAAAGGGGGCGGACTGTAAATCCGCTGGCTATGCCTTCGTAGGTTCGAGTCCTACCTCTCCCACCATCCGCGCGCGTGCGGGTGTAGCTCAATGGTAGAGCAGCAGCCTTCCAAGCTGAATACGAGGGTTCGATTCCCTTCACCCGCTCCAGCGCACCGGCGAGAGTGCCCGTTGGACGCCGCTGGCCTCTTCCACTCAGATCACGGATTCTGACGGCCGCGTGACCAGATCAATCGTTCCCGATTGCACGTGAGGCTTTCGGTCGCGGCGCAGAATGAACAACCTTACCGACTCTTAAGCTGGCAGCAAGCGACGCGAAAAGGCGCCGGTATACGTCTTAAGCATTGAAGGCTGCCCGCGTGTGCTCGGATGAGGCGCGTCGGTCACCGGCCCTCGTCTGGCTCGAGGCAAACGATGAAGCGCGCTGTACTCCTTCTTGTAGTCGTCGTCGCTGGAGTTGTGTTCTACCTCGGTTACACGCATCTGCAACCGCCCGGGGCGCAGGCGGCCAACGGCGCCGCCGCCAGCTCCTCGATGCCTGGCGGAGCCGGCCAGAGCGGCGGTCAAGGCACTGGACGACGCCAGGGCCATGGACCCGCCGTCGCGGTAACGGTCGCGACCGCGCAGAAGCAGACCGTGCCGATCACCGATGGTGCCGTCGGCTATGTCGAGGCGCCGAGCACCGCGGTGATCCGCGCCCGGGTCGATGGCGTCGTGGTGCAGCAGAGCGTCGCCGAGGGTCAGATGGTCAAGACCGGCGATGTGCTGTTCAAGCTCGACGACACGGCGCAGCAGGCGCAGGTCGCCAAAGATCAGGCGGAGGTCGCCAAGGACCAGGCGAGCTTCGACGAAGATCAAAAGGACCTCGAGCGCGACCAGGCGCTGGTGAAAACGCAGGCGGTGACGCAGCAGGCGGTCGATCAGCAGCAGACGCTGGTCGATGGCGCCAGCGGCACGCTGCAGATGGATCAGGCCCAGCTCAAGGCGGATCAACTGACGCTGAGCTACATGACGATCACCGCGCCGATCGACGGCCGGGTCGGGCAGATCAGCACCTCCGTCGGCAACGTCGTGCGGGCGGCGGACACCTCGGCCGGCGGCCTGCTGACAATCACGCAGATGTCCGCGTTGCGCGTGAGCTTCTCGATCCCCGAGCGCGATCTCGACGAATACCGCGCGGCACTGGCCAAGGGCGCAGCGGTGCCGGTCAAGATCAGCGCCGATGGCGACACGTCGCCCCGCGCGACAGCAAAGCTCAGCTTCATCGAACTCGAGCGTCGACCAATCGTCTGGCACGGTCGTCGCGAAGGCCGATGTTGACACCGGCGCCGACAAGCTTTGGCCCGGCCAGTACGTCAATGTCGTCACCCAGACCGGCAGCTACGACAACGCGACCACGGTGCCACTGGTCGCCGTGCAGCAGGACGACGGCGGCTCGTATGTATTTGCGGTGCAGGCCGATAACACGGTCAAGAAGACCCCGATCATGGTCGCCGCAACGGTCGGCGACATCGCGGTGCTGACCGGCAACGCGGTCAACCCCGGCGACAAGGTCGTGACCGAAGGCCAACTACGGCTCGCCGACGGATCGGCGGTGACGACGGGCAGCGGCCAGGGGTCAGCGACGGCGGTGGCCGCGAGCGGACAGGGCGCCTCCGGATCGACCTCGCCGACCGGCGGGCAGGCCAGCGGGCAGCGCCGAGGGCAGGCGTCGTCCTCGCCGCCGGCTGCGGCCTCGTAGGAGCTGGTCATGAACATCTCAGCTCTCTTCATCCGCCGGCCCGTTGCAACGATCCTCATTGCCGTCGCGATGGTGGTTGCGGGCGCCTTCGCCTATTTCCAGCTGCCGGTTGCAGCGCTGCCCGACGTCGAGTTTCCGATCATCTCGGTCTCGGCCTCGCTGCCGGGCGCGGCGCCCGATTCGATGGCGGCGTCGGTTGCGACACCACTGATCAAGCAGTTCACGCTGATTCCGGCGGTGACCTCGATCAGTGCCACGAGCACGCAGGGTTCGACCTCGATCGTGCTGCAATTCGACCTGCACCGGAACATCGACCAGGCCGCTGCGGACGTGCAGTCGGCGATTGACCGGACCCTCCGACAGCTGCCGCCCAACATGACAACCCCGCCGAGCTACCGGAAGATCAACCCGGCCGACTCGCCGATCATGCTGGTGGCGCTGCAGAGCGGCACGCAGAGCCTGACGCAGCTCGACTCCTACGCCGAGGACGTGATGTCGCCGGCGCTGTCGACCATCAACGGCGTCGGCGAGGTGCAGGTGTTCGGCGCCAAGGAATACGCGGTGCGCGTCGATGTCGACCCGCAGGCGCTGACGGCACGCAACATCGGCATCGACCAGCTGACCACGGCGATCAGCAGTTCCAAACTCCATTTCGCCGATGGGCACGATCGCCAACCAGAAGCAGCAAATCGCGCTCGAGTTCGAACGACGCACCCGCAGAACGCCGCGCAGTTCCGGCAGATCATCATCGCCGATCCTGACGGTCAAGCCGGTGCGGCTGGGCGATGTGGCCAACGTTAAGGATTCGGTGGCCAACACGCTCCAGCGACGCACCTTCGACGGCAAGCCCGCGATTGTGCTCGCGGTGTTCCGTCAGCCGGGCGCCAACACGGTGGCAGTGGCGGACCAGGTCAAAGCGGCCCTGCCGCGGTTCCTACCGATCTGGGCGCCTCGGCGCGCCTCAACCTCCTCAACGACCGCTCGACCTCGATCAAGCAGGCCGTCAACGACGTCGAGCTGACGCTGGCCCTGACCATCGGTCTCGTCGTGCTGGTGATCTTTGTGTTCCTCCGGCGCGTCAGTGCGACGCTGATCCCGGCGCTGGCAGTGCCGACCTCGCTGATCGTGACGTTCGGGGCGATGTATCTCTTCGGGCTTCTCGATCGACAATATCTCGCTGCTCGGACTGACGCTGGCGGTGGGTCTCGTGGTCGACGACGCCATCGTCATGCTCGAAAACATCGTCCGCCACATCGAGGAGGGCATGGCCCCGATGGAGGCGGCGCATCAAGGGCAGCGGCGAAATCGGCTTCACCATCATTTCGATCACCACCTCGCTGGATCGCGGTGTTCCTGCCGGTGCTGCTGATGGGCGGCGTCGTGGGCAAGCTCTTCAACGAGTTCGCGATGGTCGTGACCATCGCGATCATCGCCTCGGCGGTGATCTCGCTGACGCTGACGCCGATGCTGTGCGCGCGCCTGCCGCCGGCGCGGCACGAGAAGGCGAAGCGGCCGAAGCGCAATCACGGAGCGCGTCTTCGACGGCGCGCTCGCGCGGCTATGCGCTACGGGTTGGACCTCTGCCTCAAGGCCAAGCCGCTGGTGCTGCTGGTGTTCGTGCTGAGCACGGTCGCGACTACGGTGTTCTGTTCATCACCATCAACAAGGGGTTCCTGCCCACCGAGGACATCGGGCAGATCAACATCTCGACGCAGGCGCGGCAGGATATCTCGTTCCCCGCCATGCAGGCGCTGCAGGCGCAGGTCGCGAGCGTCGTCAGCAAGGAGCCGTTCGTCGCCCATGTCGCCTCGTCGGTCGGCGGCGGCTTCGGCTCCTCGACGCTCAACAAGGGCAGTCTCGACGTGCAGCTCAAGGACAAGACCCAGCGGCCGGACCTCGATACGGTGCTGACAACGCTCAGGCGCGACTCGGCAAGGTGCCGGGCATTTCGAGCTTTGCCGTGCCGGTGCAGAACCTGCACGCTCGGCGGCCGGCAGTCGCGCAAGCCAGTATCAGTTCGTGGTGCAGGCGGACGACTCCAGCGACCTCTACGTCTGGGCGCAGAAGCTCACCGCGGCGATGGCGGCCGACCGGGCGCACTTGCCGACGTGACTAACGACATCCAGGACAATGCGCTCCAGGCCGAGCTGGTGGTCGACCAGGACAAGGCGAGTCTCCTCGGCATCACCGCAGCAGCAGCTGCGCACCAGCCTCTACAACGACTTCGGCACCAACCAGGCGACGACGATCTTCGGCTCGGGCGACTCCTATCCGGTGATCGTCGAGCTCGACCCCACGATCCCCTGGACTGCCGATGACCTCAACCAGATCCAGGTGCGCTCGACGACCGGCACGCTCGTGCCGCTCTCGTCCTTCGCGACCGTGCGAGCGCAAGGCGGGGCAACTTGCGATCTCCCAGCAGGGCCAGCTGCCGGCCGTGACGATCTCCTTCAACCTGCCGCCGAACGTGTCGCTCGGCGCGGCAGTCGACCAGCTGCAGACGATCAAAGCCAGCCTCAACGTGCCGGCCTCGATCATCACCCAGACCTTCGGCGGTACGGCGCAGGTGTTCGAGCAGGCGCTCGGCAACCAGGTCGTGCTGATCGGCGCGGCGATCGTCGTGATCTATCATCGTGCTGGGCATCCTCTATGAAAGCTTCATCCACCCGCTGACCATTCTCACCGGCCTGCCGGCGGCGGTGATGGGCGCGCTGGCGACCCTCCAGCTCTTCGGCTTCGACCTCTCGATCATCGCCATCATCGGCGTCCTGATGCTGATCGGCATCGTCAAGAAGAACGCGATCATGATGATCGACTTCGCGCTGCAACGACAACGCGCCGGTGCCGCCCCGTTCGACGCGATCCGCGAGGCCTGCCTGATCCGCTTCCGACCGATCATGATGACGACCCTGGCGGCGCTGATGGGCACCTTGCCGATCGCGCTCGGGCTCGGCGCGAGCTCAGAACTCCGGCAGCCGCTCGGCGTCGCGGTGGTGGGCGGACTCGTCGTCTCGCAGGTCCTGACGCTGTTCGTGACGCCGGTGATCTTCCTCTACATGGAAGACCTGCGGGCCGGCGTCGTCGGCCTCATCCGCAATGTCCGCGAGCGGCTGCGCCGACGCCGGCCCATAGGGCCCGAGGCGGAAGAGGTCCCCGCAGCGGCCGAGTGAGATTTCCTATTGGGTGAGGTATCGTCTGTCCCTCACTCATCGGCGGCGCCGCGCTCCGAGCCAGATGAGCGGCGCCGCCGTAATTTTGACGCCACGTGCGCCAGTCGCTGCCACCACGAGTGATGTCAGCCGCAACCTCCGCTGGGCTCACAAAGCGTGATCAAAAACAAAAAATGCCCCCGCGCTTGCAGGGGCATCGTCATCCTTAGCATGCGAGGCCGGGGCGCCGGCCTCTGCGATGCTTACTTGCTGCTTCATCGCCGCCATCTCGGCCTTCCAGGCGTCGATGCACTTGGGCAGCAGCGGCAGGAAGTAGCAGTAAGCCGGGACGGCTTCCGCCGCCTTGGCCATCGTCTTCATGTCGGCGGCGCCGGCGGGCATGGTGGGCAGGACGCTTGCAGCAACAATGGCCGCAACTACCAGTGACTTTTTCATCGATTTCCCCTGACGGTGCTCGCGTTCAGCCGCGAGCTGCGCGGACGCTAGTCCAGCGCTCCAACGCGGACAATCGGCGCCGTGCGTAAATCCCATCAAATGCGCGGATTCGGCAACACTCATGCGCAACACCAAGGCTTGCGCGCCCGAGGCATTGCGATTAGATCGGCACCGCCTCGCAGGGGTATAGCTCAGTTGGTAGAGCATCGGTCTCCAAAAAACGAGGGTCGAGGGTTCAAGTCCTTCTGCCCCTGCCAGTTAAAATCAATAACTTAAGGCGATATTTGCTCTCTTACGAATTCACAGTCCGACCGCAGGGGTAATCCAAGGGGTAACGGATGGCGGACGAAGTAGATGGCTTTTATGCGGCGTATTTCTCGGGTGCCGTCGGCAACAGCATGGCGCTCTTTGCCTTCCGCGACGGGTCCATAACTGGCGTGGATGTTGGCGGCGTTCACTACGACGGAACCTTTGCCGTCGACGCGCTCCGCACGCGCTTAGTGGGTTCGATTAATTACACCGTTGCACCAGGCCAGCAGATCATCACCGGCGCCACTGCAGGCAGCGAGCCGCTGCGGTTCAATTTCCCACTTGAACTTCCGATCGGCTTCGCGGACGGCCGCGTACCTGGCCTGCCCACGCCAAGCGGACCGATCAACGCGCGCTTCGAGAAGGTGCGGGGTTGGTAAGGCCGCCATGACGCAGTTTGAGACCATCAGTGCGTTGATATTGGCCGTCACGGTCGTTGCGATCGTTGTCGGGCCGATCGCCGCAGTGTTGGTCACTCGCTGGGCGACGCACGCCGCGAGCTTGGTCAGCGTAAATCGCAGGTCCTCACCACCCCGACGCGCACGCGGCCGGTGCGCTTATCCTACGAGCATGTGGGCGCGCTCAATTTGGTCCAGCTCGAATTCTACGGCGAACCCGCAGTTCAAAGTGCCTATGGCCGGTATATGGGAATTCTCTACCTCGAGGCGCCGCAGGTAATTAACGGCGGCAAAGCGATTTGGCCAAGCGCAACGACCGGTTCATCGAATTGCTGCACCAGATTGCGAGAAATCTCGGCTATCATTTCGACAAAAAGGATCTCGAGAAACTCTCGTATGGACCCCAAGGTCGGAGAACGACGAAGCAGCTCTGCGGATGCTCAGGTCGATGTCGATGGACGTGCTGACCGGTAAGCAAAGTCTGTCATTCACGATGAGGCCATCGGCGCCCCCTAGCGAACAAACTCCTCCGCCGCCCGATATTCCACCGCAAATCGGCAACTAGCGGATGAGCGCGCCGGCACGACGGGCGCCCTGCCGGTGGATTGCCCCAGCGCACGTTCCCCTCGATAATGGCTCGCCTCGATCAACTGGAACGCGGCATATGACAAACGGCGTCGTCAAATTCTTCAACAGCACAAAAGGCTTTGGTTTCATCACGCCTGACGGGGGCGGGAAAGACGCCTTCGTGCACATCTCGGCGCTCGAGCGCGCGGGCATCGGCTCGCTCAACGAGGGCGACAAGGTCTCCTACTAACTTTGGAGACCGGCCGCGACGGCAAGGTGTCGGCGGCGAACCTGAAACCGATCAAGTAGAGAGCAACTTCGGCCCTGGCGCTTGGCCGCCGGGCCTGGACCGCTGGCCCTGATGATGCAGGTGGTGTCTACCGCCCGAATTCGCGATCGGCCGCCTCGAGCGCGGCCTTGGCGAACCGCGCCGCGCTGCTCCGCTGGTCGACGTGCAGGAGCAGCCGGCGTAGCGCCAAGGCGAGGTTGAAGATGATCGCGCGCGTGCTCATGGCCGGTACCATCGCCTCATAGCCCGCTCGTCTCGTTGGCTGTCCTCGAGGGTGGACCCGTGCTGCCGGGGATGGGTTCGCCGCTGTCCTGGTCGCCGTCGCCGCCGTCCTCGTTGACCGGCTCGTCGTCGTCACCGCGACCCTTGGCCCAATGGATCTGAGAACTATCGGCCGTGCGGTTCATTGACCACGGCGGCGTGCCTGGGACCCGATTTCCGGCGCGCCGAGAGACCCCGCGTCATCGTCCTCGTCTCATCCTCGGTTCCGAAAACTAACCCGAGGGCCTGGGCCGCTCCGGCCAGGAGCGTCCCGACCGTCCTCGTCGATGCTTGTGTGGCTCGTCTTGAACGTCGCCGCCCTCGCGGTCGTCACCCGGACTGCCGTCAGCGCCGGCGAGGCAGGGCTCGAGGTTTTCGTCCCCGTCCGCCTCGTCGAGCAGCGCGAGCAGGGCAGTGACAAGCACAAGGTGACGCTCGAGCCGGTGCTCGATGGCTTGCCGGCTGTGACGGAGGCAGTAGGTGGCGGTGTGGCGCCGCTGCTTCGCCCATTTTAGTTGAGGTTCACTAGTCGGTGCGGCGGAGGCCGCGCTGCTTCCACCGCGAGGATGGCGGAAGGCAGGCGGATTCGCGGGCGTGGGTGTGCTACGGGCTGAAGCAGCCATGATCGACCTCCTACGGTCGGTTGCGGTTAGGTCTCCAGGAGCTTCCACCTCCTTGCCGGGTCAGACCTATTTTTGATACCTGATAATCATGGCTCGCGCAATATCCGGTATCAAGAAGAGCTGGCCGCGGCCGGCCCAAGACGAACAGCACCGGGATCATGGTCCGGATGCCCCCTGATCAGCTCGCAGGCCTCGATGCCCTGCGGCAGGATGTCCCGGCGCCATCCCGCCCTGAGATCATCCGGCAGATCGTCGCCGCGGCGCTCATTGCGGCGAAGGGCTGATCCGCCTAAGCAAGCGGGGTTCTTGAGCCCAGGACTGTTGATCTGGAACATAAGTCCGAACCGAGGGGCCCTGCACAAGACCGGCTAAGGCCGAGAGAGCTTCACGTCCTTGTCATGCCGACGTCATTTCTGTTATCAGGTTTGCCGATGGCAGAAACAGCTCCCGTCAAAAAGAAGGCGCGCGGCCGGCCGGCGATAGGAGTTGGCAGGCTAATCGGGGTGCGGCTAAGGCCTGATCAGTTCGCGCTGCTTGACGCCTGGCGCCGGAACCAAGACGATTTGCCGAACCCGTCCTGAGGCCGTCCGGCGGTTGTGGAGAAGGGCCTCCGCACGGATTGATTGACCAGCGGGGCAGGCAGAGCTTTGAAGTTGCGCTCAGCCTGTCATTGGCGCCGGGCGCGATGATGCAATCAAGCAGACAGCCAATTTGGATTGTGCTAAAAAGATGGCCGGAAGGCGCCCAAGTCTTAGAATTCGAACTCGTAGTCGACGTTTGGCCACCTAAAACCCTAATCAGGGTTAAGATAAGGAGTGTCCGATGACCTCGAGTTTGAAAGCCGTCTTGCTCGTCGCCGTCTTTGCACGCCTCGCTACCTCGACCTTTGCAGCTGATCTGATGGCTGCCCCGCCGCCGGCGGCCCCCGAGAGATCGCAACGGCGACTGGGATGGCTTTTACGCCGGTCTTGATGTTGGCTATACCAGTGGCACAGCTGATCATCTCGGGACGAGCGTTGGTGACGCCTCGATGGTCGGTTGGTTGCTTGGCGGCCAGGCTGGCTACAACGCGACCGTAGCCGCAGGCCTGGTCCTCGGCGTCCAGGGCGACTTGGATTTGACCACGCGACCGGCACCTACGCGCCGTTCCCAAGCGTTACCCAGACCAATAATCTGGAAGGATCCTTGACCGGCCACATTGGTTACGACGCTGGAGCCTTCATGCCCTACGCGCTAGCTGGTCTGGCTTTCGTTTCGACGAGCCGCACCTCGGTCATTGGCCCAACAACCCAGTCGGCCTTGCAGGCCGGCTCACCGTGGGTATCGGTGCCGCGGCAAAGGTCGCGGACAACGTCGTCGATCTTCGGTGAACTCCGCTACGACAATTTCGGCACGTTCACCTACACATCGTTGCCGAGCAAGTCCGCAGGTGAACTTGGAGCTCCACGGAGTTCTGGTAGGCGTCAATTCCACGATCTAGGCGCTCGAGGGAGAGGGTGGTCCGCCTGCCATCCTCTCCGATAAAGACCAGCGCCGCCACCTGACGGGAGCGAGATCTGGCCTGCGTGTTCGCGAAGGATCCGGCCTGGGTTAGGTCCGCTCCTGCCATCCAGGGCTGGCGGTCCTTTGTCGTCCTTATGATCGCCCGCAGTTGCCGGTTGAGTGTGACCCCGACGAAATCCTTTAACAGTAGCCCTCGGCCGCGAGTTGCTGCTTGACCTCAGAGACGCTGGCGCACTCGCCGGCGCGGGCAATTTCGAAGGCCGCTCGAGGGCATTCTTTGACTCGTTCCATGTCGCCGTTTGTGCCGTCACACGCCTGTTTCGCGCAACCCCTGGCGTCTGGCTTCGCGCTGCCCGACTTCGCTTCATGCTGCTCATGCGCCAGCTCGCG
Organism: uncultured Alphaproteobacteria bacterium; assembly: GCA_963848625.1. GTDB lineage: Bacteria > Pseudomonadota > Alphaproteobacteria > Rhizobiales > Devosiaceae > Devosia_A. The sequence continues at coordinate 11,290 of CAWKEC010000003.1, read as the reverse complement.
ACCATCCAGTCCTACATGACACCGGGGACCGCGTGACGGCCTTCCACATGCGCGCCTATCCCCAATGTACGCATTGGGACCGCTCGACCTGCGCGAGCTGGCGGCGATGCTGGGGCCGGACTTCGAGGATCCCCTGAAGGACCATCCCCGCATTGATGCGGCGGCTGCGTGCTCAAAGTGCGGAACCCAGGGGCAGTGGCATGTCCATCATCATCAGCCGGTGGCGATACTGGCGGATGTGAGCGTGTCCGAACAGCTAGCCTTGGTGGCGCGAGCTGTTTGAATTCGTCGAGGGGGGATCGAAGATGAACGTCGCCCAGTCCGCCAATCGCACCGTCAACCTTCTCGCCGCGAGCATCGTCGGGCTCTCGGCGTTTGCCTTCTTGCCGGGGCATTCATCGAGCCCGAGCGATCGATAAGGCCGATGACAGCGCCTTGTTCCTGCTCGGCGTTGTGGGGATCATCTGGTACCTACGGACGGCCAACAAATATTCGAGGACGATATGGCCGATCATCCTGCTCGTCGTCGCGCTGCTCATCAAGATCTTCGCAGTCGCGGTCGAGTTTCCCGATCCTGAGGATGTCGGCGACGACTTTGGCGGCTCGTTCTGTTCGTACTCGGGACCGGCTTAGTCATCTACCAGTACGTGACAGCGCCGCGCCTCAGCGCGTTGCCATAGCGCGCGCGACGCCGCCGTCCGCGCGCGACGCCGAGCCAGCGTTCTCTAGCCACTGGAACTGCGCCGGGTTTCGCGGCATTCTCGACATGGCCCGGTTAGGCCGGCGCGCACTCGGCGCCTAAAAACGACCCCCGCCGCGACCTTGATCGGCGCGGGGTCTTTCGTTTGTGCGGCGACATGCCTGTTTCCGCAACCCCTTAGCGGGCGTGAAAGGGCCGGGCAACCGAAGCGCCCGGCCAAGTTTAGGGATATGCATAAGCATAGGTCGGGGGCTTTGCCGACCCATGGCGGACAGTCAACCGTCGTGCCGTTGATGCATAAGGCCGGATTGAAGCACGGTGCGGCCCTTCAAGCGACCGTAGCCCGGTGCGCCAACTGCCTTGGCGGCCGTGTGGGTTTCCTCCCACGGCGGCGGCGAGTTGCCACGGCATGCCCCGGTTTCATGACCGGGGGTCCGTTTGTTTGCGGGCGACCAGCTCGATCGCGTCGCAACTGTTCGCGCGCTCGCGGCCGTGTAGCGCTTGGACAAGCAGCTTCGGCACGTCCGGGCCGCTGTTGCAACAGCAGGTCTCTGCACGACTCGAGGTGATGGCCGAGGGCAGCGTCGGGTGCGCCTCGCACACCCAGCCGGAGCCGTGGCAATAGGGGCAATCCGGATCAGGCGTCGTCATCGAGATATCGGGCGTCGATCGTGACGGGCGCCGGTGCGCCTGGCGCCCGGTAAGTCACGAGGCCCCTGTGGCCGCCTTCCGGCTCGGCGACGCGGGTGACCTTCGCGCGGATCAGGATTTCGTCGCCGACCTTAGGAAGCCGGCGGATTTTGATGGTGTCTTTCGGGGATTTACGCGGTGTACTCATAGCCAAAACATAGGGCCGGCGGCCGGAATTGTTGAGTCCGACGGCCGGCAAAATTGACCCCGCGGAATGAGCAACCGCGGGGTCAGGTGCCAACACTGAGCTCCCAGGGGGTTGGCGCGCGCATAATTTCGCTCAACCGATCGGTCGCGTCGAAGATCGTGCCATAGAGCTGCTCTGTGCTGGTGGTGAAGCCGGACTGGCCGTTGAGGTAGTAGGTCGTCGTGCCGCTAGGACCCTGCCTGCGCACAGACGGAGGAGTGGGACAGACACAACCGCCGAACCCGTGGCTGAACGGAAGGTCGCCGGCGCCATCCGACCTGCACGAACATCGGGTTTGCCGGTTCCGACCCAGGCTTCCCACGTGTTGATGCTTGCTAGATAAGAAGGAACGGTCGTCCCCCCGCCGGTATATTGGGCAGATCCCCCACATGTCCCAGTCCACCAGCCGTCAGCGATATGCCAGTCACAGCCTTCGGCGTAGCCGTGGCGATCGAAACGCCCAGCGTTCCAGTCCGTGCGTCCCCAGACCGTGCGCCGGAGAAATTTCTATCGCCCGGTCCCCGCCAGCGCATTTGTGACGGTCGTCGCAACCTGGAAGGTGTTGGTCGCGATGCTCGCTGGCACGACTGTAGTATGTCGTTCCGGCCGTGAGGCCCCGGTCGGCAACGCGCCAGATGTGGTGAACACCACGGGCTGCACGGAAGTCAAACCCATCCCGCCGTCCACGTGATGACGCTCGGCGACGCGCATCGTAATCGTCACCGTCGCGGTTGTGGCTGGCTCCCACCGTCGCAGACGAGATGATCTCGCCAACCGCACCCGCCGCAGCGCTGTCGTTGGTCGTGGTGCCAACCGATGTTCTTCGCGTAGAGGCTTGAAATCCGGTGGGTCGCGCTGCCCAGCGTGGTCGCGTTGTCCGTCTGCGGACGGAAGAGGTTGGTAGCTAAATGCCACCCGGTCGAACTACTATTCAACGGATTGAAATCGAGCGATAGCGCTGACAGTCCGAGCGGCAGATACGAAGACGCACCCCAGTCAAAGCCGAAGATAAAGGAAGGAAGACGACCCTCCGATCAGTGTGACGCCTCGTACCGGCCCGTGGGGAGGTTCCCGTTGTGCAAGCTGGAGATGCCGCCGTTGACATCGAGCATGCCGGTGGGCGCCATGCCGAAGCCGACAGCATTAGCGGTGCCTGGATCGTAGACGATGGGCAGGTTGCCGCTGGTGAAGGTCCACTGGCTGCTGTTGTCCCAGATCTTGGCGACGCCGGAGAATTCACAACTGGTTGGCGTTGATCGTGTCGACGGCCTTGTCGGCGACGCCGACGGTGTAGAGGCCGGCGCCAACGTAGATGCCCTGGTTTTGCACGTTGGCAGTATTCGGGGTGATGACGCTAAACCGGCTGGACAGTGAGCCGGTTAGCGAATTGGAGCACCTGGACGGAGAAACATGCCTTGTACTGAACGGTCAGCAGGGTCGGACTGGTGGACTGTGTGCCCCCGAATCTGCAGCGTCCCCCGAGATGATGCTATTGGCCGCCGGCGCGACGCCCGTGCTGCGGCCCAGCTCGACGATCGGATTGTTGTCGAGCGCGGGTGGAGAGGGTGTAGTCCGTCGCGCTCGCGGCCTGACCCGGCTTGAAAGTTGTCAGCGTCAGGCCGGTTGCGCCAGGCGTGTAGGCGATCGTCGTCGAAACCAGCGAGTTGTTGTTGCTCAGGCGACGAGGTTGGCGTTATGTTGGTGATGTAGCCAATGATCCCGCCGAGGTCGTAGCCGCCGCCACCGATGCCCGCGTCGAGCTCTGCCCGGTGTGAACAGCGTGGCATTCGCCTGGATGGCCGTCAAGAATATCGCCGCCGCGACCTGCGTCGTGGTCATCAACGTGGTGACCGCAACCGACAGTGCGATAACGTTGGCGCCGAACTTGAAGGTGACGGTCAGCGTGCCGTTGCGCGGGTGTGCCCGTGACCGTGATGAAGTTTATGCCCGATGGTCGGTCGATACCAGGCTCAGCACATCGGCGTTGAAAGCAGGGTTTAATTTGCCCAGATCAACTGATGGGTGGTCGGGTTTCCGGTCCGGCCCGAAGATTGCCGCTGGACCGGGTTGATGACCAGGCAAGAAGCTGACATTGCTCGGCGAGCCACCCGAGCGCCCCGATCAGCGCACGGAACCCGACGTCGCGTTCGCGGCATTGCGAAGCGTCTTGAAGAACACCGAGTAATCGCGGGCATTGTTCTTACCAAGCGTTGGCCGGCTGCCGACCGAGGGGGAACGACATCGAGACCTCGCCCGCGGTCAGTGGGGGCCATCTCAAGTGCGGGACGCTGCGAGCTGGTCAGTCATCGTTCCCTCTCAGGCCTTGGCGCCATCACGGCGCGAATTCTGTTCAGTTCGCGCCCGGCAGCACTGAAGCAGGCCGCCGGGCGCTCGCTTACGGTGAAGGATGCCATCCGTCGCCGAAACTCATTGCAGCCGACCTCTCGCGAGTGAGGCCGCTCTTGCCGAATCGTCTCGCGCCCAGCGCATCGCTTCGGTGTCGAGGTTGATTGGTTCCGCTGGACCGGCCGCGCGGCTGAGCGCGAGCGCCGTCGAGGTCCCCAGATTGATGCGCCAGCGGCGCTCCGCGGCGGCGTCGTAGAGCCGTCCAGCGGGCCAGTGCTTTCGAGCCAGCACGAGGTCGCCGGGAAGATCGGCGATGTACCAAGCGCCACGTGCTCGATCTCCGCGCGAAGAATGCGCGTAAGCGGTGGCCGGCCCTCCTCGTCGTCGAGTTCGTCGACTTCCAAGATGTTCAATCGGGGCGACATTCCCCACTGTTGCCGGCTGTTGTTCCGGAGCATGCGACGGACCGCCGCGCCCTCGCGTGTCGCGGCAACGTCTGCCCGCATGAAAACCCCATGCCGGTCGAAGCGTCAGCTGCAGAGATTGGGTCAGCGTGCCGGCAAATGAGGTGCGCGCCGAGTGCCAGACGTTGGCGAAAACGGACCTGGCCGCGGTCAAGGCGCCAGGGGCGATGATCTCGCGCCGCTCGCCGGCGGGACGCTCGCTCGGCGAGTTGAAGACCACACAGAAGCCGCAGACGCGATCGAGGACCTGAGTCATGTCGGGATCCCCAGTCCTTGGCACTGTCGGCCGGAAATGCGCCAGCTTGCCGCCGATGCGGTCTCATCACCGAGGAGCGCCGCGGCTGGTTGAAGACCGGCGGCGGCAGAACGCGGGCGTGCGATTTCGCCATCGGCGGTTATCTCGGCGCGGATGCTCATTCCTGCGAAAGGCATCGGCGAGTGCGCGCGCGGCCTTGAGGACTTCGGCTAGGCTCTTGCGGTGCGTGGGGCGGGCCGCTTGCGGCCGCGCGATGCCCAGTCGGCCGCGCAGCCGCTCGACGATCTCGTGTTCTCGATCCCGGCGGCGGTGAGCATCTCACGTATCGCGGCCGGGCGCCGCCGCTCCCCGAGATCTGCACTGTCGGTCGCCCGTCGCGCCGCGAGGCCGGCCAAGAGCCTTTGCCACCGCGTGGCCCGGCGCCGGCGGCGTTCCGCGGCGCCAGGGTCAGGGTGTCCAAGGCCAGCACCTCGGTCGTCGGCGATCTCGGCGGTTGATCTCCTGGATGCGGCGTCCGAACGATGTCGGCGTTGCCAGGGCCGCGGCCAGCTCGGGTCGGTCGCGGATGCCGGGTGGCGAGACCCGGTTGGCGGGACGGTCACGGCTTCAGCTTCTCCGTCGCCGACCCAGGGAACGCGATCGTGGTAATCGAAGGGCGTATCCGTTACACCGATGGGCCCGAATTCGCCTTACCGGCGAGTGCCCGGCGGTCCCGAGCGACGAGCACGTCGAGCAGGTCGCCGGCTGAGCCCGTTCGGCCGGCGACCAGCCCGCGCGATCGGCGGTCCACGCCGTCTACTGGCATATCGAGCTCCACGGCCAGTTGACGTCGCCGGCCGGCTTGCCATCGGTACCGGCCCGTCATCCCCGCGAAGTGCAGCGGCCAGCGCCGCCAAGAGGGCGTCACGACGCGCTCTCCGTTGCAGCGCCCGCCGAGTGTCGTCGCCACGCCGAGCTCCGCCTCGAGCGAGACACGATCCGGCGCCGCCATCCACGACGACAACGCTAGGGCGACGCGTCTCGCTCCTGGGCGGCCGCTTGCGATCCCGGCCTCGATCAGCTCGGCGATGTTGGCCGCGGCATCCATCACCTAACAGCCCCAGGGGATGGCGGTCGAATTCCTTCCCGGGTCAAGGGAGCAGGAACCGCATCGGTGCCACGCGGACAAAATGTCGTCCGTGGAAGTTTGCAGGTGCAAACCAGGTGTGGGCGCTGGGCTCCCATCAGTCGAAAAACTCGTCGCGGGGAGGCTTGTCCGTCGCGCCGCGCGACCTGACGTCGGTCAGTCCGAGCTCGCTCATGTAGGCGCGCATCTGACCGTGCCGCGACGCGACAAACCGGGCCGGCATCGCGCGAAATTCCTGCCACAGCAGACAGAAAGCGATCGCCGAGGGCTCGCGTGTCGCGTCGAGCCATCCAGCGGGCCCGATAAAGCGCTGCCAGGCCTTCCGCGCGTCGCCTTTGAGGTAGGAGGGCAAACCGGCTTACCGAATGCCTTCGCCTCCGCCCGCGTGGCGGCGCGAACCTCCCCGAGGTCGCCGTGACGATCGTCGCGGTGCGTGCCCTCGATGACCCGAAGGTGTGGCGGCAATGGTTTGCGGCCTCGGCTCATCGATCAACGATCCGCGTTTTCAATTTGCCAATGCGAAAGTTTTTGGCCCATGCGGATCGTGCTCCCGCATCCTCTGAAGGATTTTGACCCCCATTCCCCCTCGGGCTCGACAGGCGTGGTTTCACCTTCGCTTAGGGCTGCGCCCCGAGCCCAAGCGAGGGCGCAAGCCCCTACGTAGTAGGGGGGGTGCGAAGCAGGGTGCGACGCATAGCGCGAAGGGTGCGACGCATAGTGCGCGGCAGGGTGCGCGAACCCAGCGCGAAGGGTGCGACGCAGGTCAAGGGGTATGCGCAGCAGGGTGCGACGCAGGGTCATTCGCTCCCCCATGTGGTGCAAATTCTGATGGCGTCGGTCTGCCGCGATGGCGCTCCGCTCGACTTCCCGACGAGGACTTCGGCCGTCTGCGAAGAGGCCGTTGAGCGCGTCCTCAAATGCACGCCGAGTGACGCCCTCAGCGTCGGGATGACGGCTGAAGACTGTCGGCCCATAGTTGTTCGACGTCGGGTGCGGGCTGACGTATCGACCTTGTCCCTCGAACGTCGCCAAGAGGTCGAGGAACACTCGGGAGGCGCGATCTCTTGCTGCTATGGCGCCGAAGGCTGTTGCCGCCAGCGGATCGTCGAGGCTGACGAACACGCCGTCCTGCCAGCGGAGCCGCATCTCGGCGCCGGCACGGGCATGGTTGGCTTTGACGACGCGGAGGCGGCGGAGGTCAGGATCGATCTCTGTCCCGTCGGCCTCTTTTACGCGCTCGAGGTAGAGGCGGCTGCGCACGCTGTTATTCCATCCGGTGGAACCCGACGTGCCGCTGCCGCTGGCCATGCCGCTTAGGCTGGGGTGCGCTAAGAGCAGCACCGAGGTCCTGTACCGGATTGCCCAGCCGCGGAGCAGGTTGACGAATTGGCGGACAAGCGCCCGGTCGTTTTCGTCCCCGCCGTAGATGTCGGCCAGGGTATCGAAAGCACCACCAGCGCCGGCCTCAGTTCGGCGATCATTCGCTCGACAGGACTGACCAGCGTCGTCGGTTTCAGAAGCCCCAGCGGCCTGGGCGACGCGAGCACCGCATCATCGCCGGCGAGGTCAAGCACATGTAGGTCGACCAGAGCATCGAGGCCGATGTTGTGGCTGTTGCAGATCGCGACCAGGCGCCGATGCACAACGTCGCGATCGTCCTCGGCCGAAAGGTAGAGCACCGAGCCGGTGGCCGGCTCCGCGAATTCAGCCATTGGCACGACGCGACCGTGGCGACGGCGAGTTGCATGGCGAGCAGGCTCTTTCCGGCGGCGCCATCGCCCGAAAGCATAGTCACGGTGTTGGCGGGGATCAGGCCGGGAACGTGGAACGGCTGCTCGGGAACGGGCAGGCCGGCGAAGTCGGCGCCGGTGAACCGTTTGAGCGCGCGCGCCGGCTTGGTGCTGACGTCGACCGCGCGATAGACATACCCGTCGTCGCGGAGGTAGGCGAGATCGGGATGATCTTGTTCATGCCGCCTCCCGCGCCGCATTTGCGAAGATGGTCGGCGGCGGCACCACGAGCAGGCGCCGCAGATCATCCACATGGTGCTGGTCTTCTGCCTCGATGGTGATGCCGGCGAGCTGGTGGGCAGCGATTGGCGGGTCGACGATCACCACGCCACGGCGCTCGGCTGCCAGCCATCCGATCGGTGTCCGCCAGACCGGCAGCGCTGGCCCGTGGGTGCCAAACCCGTCGCGGCCGATCTGGCCTTGTCCCAGACAACCGCCTTGGCCGAGCCGCGCGCCTATGCGGCCGGATCGAGGATCCCAGGCGGCAAGATCGATAATCCCGTCGTCGATCACCGCCATGATGAGGCACGAGTTGCCGAGGCGGTTCGGGACGTAGAGGTGCTGATCGACGAATAGCACCTTGCCGACATGCACTGCCCATGGCTCGGCGAGCGCCTTCACGGGGATGCCTTTGGAAGCCAACCACGTGATGGTTTTGGCGTCCGCGACGGTGGCCTCGTCGGGATCGAGAAAGAGGTCCGCGGCGGCCGTCATTTCACCAGTACCTCGCTGGCGAACTTGGCAATCAGCGCCGCCTCGGCGCGCCCGTGGTCCTTCTTGCGCGCAAATGCGGCCGACGACGGCCAGAAGGCGATCGCTCGCGCTCGGGCCTGTTCTTTGTCGGCGCCAAGTTGGAAGTGCTTTTTCCAGCGCGTCGGGGGTGTCCTGTAGAGCGGAATTCCGCACGCTGCGATCACCCCGAGCAACGTGCCGTAAGCTTGTCCGAATTTGAACATCGACGACACGCCTTGGCCTGGCCGAGCGCCGACGGCTTCGATCACTGCAACAGTCGGGCGCATTTGCACGAGGCGGCGGGCAAGAGCCGCGGCGTCTATCTCATGGCCGACGACGGGGATGTCCTCGGCCGTGACAAGTTCGGGAGTTTCGGGGAAGTAGAAGGCGAGCGCGCCGGTGAGGCCGGGATCGCCGCCCAGGATGCAGGTGCGCGCCGTCATAGAGGCAACTCCTTCTGCCCCTTGGCGCGGCGATCGATCTCGGCGTCGAGAGCTGCCAACACCAGGCTCGCCGGCGTGGCGCCGACAGTCTGCTCGCAACTCGAGCGAAGTGCTTCACGCTGGGCGCGGAGGTCGGCGTCGGTGAGCGTGTGGAGGGCGACGGGCCAGTTGCGCATGGCCTGGTCGATCCCTGCGAGGAAGGCGGTGGCGAGCGTCATGCTGCTGCCCCGAGGCCGGCGAGGACGCACACCACGCGTGCGGTCGAAAGGGAAAGCCGAAAACGTCGAGCGACTAGACGCGCCGCGCGGTCTTCGATAGGGTTCGCGGCATCGATCTTGAGCAGGTCGTCAGACTTCGCGAAACCCTCGGTGGCAGCCGGGGGTTTTCGCTTTTTGTGGACTTGCATTCTAGGCGGCCATCTCGTTGGTCGCCCGGCGAGGCTGGGAGAGCTTCTCCTCGATCCAGGCGTCGAGGTCGGTCGGCGTATAGACGGCCTTGTTCCCGAAGACGCGGTAAACGGGTCCGCCCCGGTCGTGGCCTTCTTCTGGAGCGTGTTCGGCGAGTAAGGCAGGCCGCGCTCGACGAGATAGTCGGCTGCCTCCTTGCGGCTCAGGTATCTTGTCATGGAAAAACCCTTTCGTGCTAATCCGATGCACGAGAGGGTAGGGATGATGCGAGGGCCGAAAAATCCCGCGCCTATTTTAAAGTTGGGGAATCTTTCCGTGGCCTGCCCCGGCGTTTTGCAGGGCTCGATAGCGACATTCCGGCAGGCTTGCGGCGTTCCACCTGCAGTTGCGCCTCTAGGGCTTCCACATAAAAGTCGGTCGCGGTCCAGGCAAAGAGCGCGGCACCTTCAAGGTCCTTTTCGGCGAGCAGTTCGAGGCCGCGCTTGGCATCCATCCATGCGGCGCGCCACGCGATGCGCCCGGCGTGGTGGTCGTCCTTGATCTGACGCTCCGACGCGTTTCCATCGCCCCAATATTCTGCGGGCAAGCCCGCTGCGGTTGAGGTCTTGTCGCGCAGCCGTCGCAGGCGCCGCTGCAGACGGAGCCGGCGTTGGATTGTGCTGACCTGCTCGTCGAGCGACGGCTCGCTATTCGTCACGACGTGCCGCCCTTCAACCGCACGACGTTGGCCCTCGGCACACCGGCCGCCGCCGCCATACCGGCAAGCGCCGGACCCGCGGCCCGCTGCGCCAGGGCCTTCCGCGCCTCATCGGCAAAGTGAACATACCGCTGCGACGTCGCGAGCTTCCTGTGCCCCAGCGCCGCCATTACCTCGCTGGCCTGCGCCCCTCCGACGGCCAACGCGGTCGCCAGCGAGTGCCGGAGCCCATGCGACGCCGAGTTCCGGCGGGTAGGGCGGCCTCGCGCTGTAGGGCCCGCCACGGCTTCGCCAGTGACAGCGGACCGTCGCCCTTCGACGGCCTGAACACAAAGTCGTCGGGCCCGCCGGCTGGTTGCCGAGCGATAATCTCTTGCCCCGTCGTCTCGAGGTTGATGATGCGCGGCTTGCCGGTCGCATGTCCCGTCTTGTGGGCGGCTGGCGGGATGACGATCCGGCCGCCCTGCAAGTCGACGTGGCGCCAGCGGAGGCCAATGATCTCTCCGCGGCGTGCGCCGGTGAGGGCGACGAGCCGGATGACGTCGGCCACGGCTGGCCGGATGCGCAGCTGCGCTTCCATCGCTTCGAGCGAGGCAAAGAGTTGGGCGTATCCGTCACCGTCGAGGACGGCCTCGCGCTCGCCGTCGGCGCCCACCGTCACCCCGATGGTCGGATTGTTCTCGACTTTCCGCTCGGCGATGCCCCAGGCGAAAATGGCTGCGAGCAGCCGGACGGATTTCCGGGCCGCGCCTTCGCCGCCGCGGACGCGGGCAAGGCCGCGGGGCCCTGTCTCGACCAGCGACGTTTTGCCGTTTCGGATCGCGGTGAATGCCCTGCGCACGTCCTCGGGCTGGAGCTTCGCGCACTGGCGAGCGCCGAGCAGCGGGCGAAGATGCCGCTCGATACGGCCGCCGTCGGTGCGGCGGGTAGAGGTGGCCTTCGCCGCGTATTTTTCGGATGCGAGGTAGAGGTCGATAGGCCACCAACGGTCAAAGCCTCGCGGGCGCTTGCCTTGTCCTCGAGCGGGTCGCCGCCCGCCTTGACCGACGCGCTCATGCCCTCGGCCAGGTCCGCGCCTGATCCGGCGTCAGCGACCCGGCCTTGCCGATGGTGGCGCGGCGCGTCTTCCCCTCGCTGGTGCGGTATTGGAAGACGATGATTTGCTCCCACCGGGTAGCACCAGAAGTCCGAAGCCGGGCAGGGCGGAATCCCACGTGAAGATGGGCTTTGTCCCTGCCTCCGCCGCGTCGACAATGCGCTTCGTGATCTTGGGCCATTTTGCCCCCTCCCGGCGCCGTGTAAGCACCATGTAAGCAATAGAGAGTAAGTCAGGGGTTCAAACCGCCCTGACAACTGCCCGAAGGGTAAGCCTTGAAATGCCTGCGCAGCAAGCGGAAACCTTAGATTGTCCCGTGTTGTGTAAGCGAAGGTAATAGTGCGGGCGCTGCCCTG
>CAWKEC010000002.1:0-355076 GCA_963848625.1 uncultured Alphaproteobacteria bacterium | reverse complement strand
CACTCAGGGTCGAAAGAGATGGCTGCGAAGAGATCGCGGTAATAAGGGACCTGACTGCCCGCGAAAGCCAGCATATCTGCAAGAGCGCCCTGAGCGACCGCGCGGCGCTCAGCCGGCGTCAAGCGATGATGCACACGAAGTGCTCGGAAGCTTTGCGCCGACCGCGCGCTGTTCGATCCGTTCGGCGAGGGGATATATCCCCGCGGCGGCAGCCCCCCGCAGTAGGCCCAGAGGGGGACCGTAGGTGAGATCGGAAAGCCGGGTCACGCGTCACCCCCGATTGCCTACCGCAAACGACGTCCGCCGGCGCGAATACGAGGCCGACGGCCCCAGGCCCAAAGACGCTGCGTCGCAGCATCGTCGTGCGAGAGTGTTGGCCGACCGTCGCTCAAGGTGGGCTTACGACGCAGACTGCGACCGCGTCGTCTGTTGCCCTAAATGTTGCCCCGACGCAGCCGAAGGTAAGATACCACCTTAGAATTTAACTCTAAGTCTTTGAAAGAATTGGCTCCGCGAGTAGGACTCGAACCTACGACCCAGCGGTTAACAGCCGCTTGCTCTACCAACTGAGCTATCGCGGAACGTTGGCGGCCCCGAAAGGCAGCGCCCCTGTAGCGGGTTTGATTTTGTTTGCCAAGCCGCCTTGCAGAGCCGCTCCGCAGAGCCGCCGCGGCCCTCGCGTTGTTGCCATCTTAAGGCCTTTCGTATAGCACCCGCCGCGGTGTCGAGGCCACGTGGCGGAGTGGTTACGCAGCGGATTGCAAATCCGTGTATTCCGGTTCGATTCCGGACGTGGCCTCCAACCCTCGGCAGCACTTTGCACCCGCAAGGCCCCCGTCGGCGGCTTGTGTGCGATCAAGACTCGGCCTCCGGTGCCGCTCAACACACTTGGGGTCCAAAATGCGTCTTGCCGTTCTCGCTGCGGTCCTCGCCTGCTTTGCCGCCGCGCCCGCGCTCGCCGACGATGCGGCCGATCTGGCCGCCGCCAAGTCCACGATCGCCGCTGCCAAGCTGTCGGCCGACTCCGATCTCTATATGTGGTGCGGCGCGGCGATGATGATTGTCGCCCAGGTCACCAAGGACAGCGCCCCGGACAAGTCCAAGGCCGCGACCGATGACGCCAACACGCTCTTCACCAAGGCGTCGGCGTCGCTCACCGCCGACGGCGTCACGCAGGACAATCTCGGGGGGATGATGACCGCCTACATGACCCTCGCGTCGGCGCAACTCGTGACCCAGACCGATCCGCCGTCACACAACACCGACGACTGCGACGCCGCCAAGGCAAAGTAGTGCGCCGGGACCGAAGCTCTTCTGCGAGCCGCTTGAACCCCGCGCGTCCCGCGGCTATGCACCGCCGAGGTGGTCCGACCGAAGGTGGCGATGATGGATTTTGAGCACGCGCGGCGCGTGATGGTCGACAACCAGCTGCGCACCTCGGGCATCACCGATCGCCGGTTGCTGGCCGCGATGGGTGAGGTGCCGCGCGAGGCATTCGTGCCGGGACCGCTGCATGCGCTCGCCTACACCGACGTCGATCTTCGCCTCGACACCAAGCGCAAGCTTGGCGCTCCGGCGCCTTTCGCCAAGCTGGTGCAGCTCGCCGCCGTCGAGCATACCGACCGCGTTCTCGATGTCGGATGCGGCACAGGCTATTCGGCGGTCGTCCTGGCGAGGCTGGCGCAGCATGTCGTTGCCGTCGACGACGATGCCGTTTTGATCGCCCGCGCGCGTGCCGCCCTGGCGGCGGCCGGGGCGTCGAACGTGACGTTGGTCGAGGGGCCGCTCACGACGGCCGGCACCTCCCACGGTCCCTACGACGTGATCGTCGTCGAGGGCGCCGTCGAGGATGTTCCGCAGGCCCTGCTCGACCAGCTGAAACCCGACGGGCGTCTCGTGGCGCTGCTCGCGCCCGCCGGCCATCCCGCCGTCGCGCATCTGTTTGTGCGGTCCGCTTCCGGGATTGCTTCGAGCCCCGCGTTTGACGCGCGTTTGCCCCGGCTCGCCAAGCCGCCCGATGACGCCTTCGTGTTCTGATCGCGCCCCCGAATTGTCGCGTTACTAAACGGCGCTTAGCAAGTGTTGCCCGAGCACCACGGCAGATGTGAATAGCGAGTAAATATCCTCCGCATCTTGCGCGCGAAAGTTGTGCCGCCCAGGTGCCGGGCCTAGGGTTCTGCCTGCGGAGGCCGTTTTTGATGTTGTATTCTCGTAGTGTGCGTGCGGGCGCGCTAGCACTTATCTTGTCCCTGTCACCGGCGGTGGCGCACGCGGAGTCCCTCCGCGCGGCGCTGACAAGCGCCTACCTCAACGATCCCGACATCCTGAGCGCCTTGCTCGCGGTCAAATCGACGGCCGAGGGGATCGCGTTGGCGAAGGGCGAAAAGCTCCCCACCATTGCGGCGGGCGGGTCGGTGAACGGTGGTTTCACGACCGGGACGAGCGCGGCGATCGCTCCGCCGACCGTGTCGTGGGAAGCGACCTATAGCCAGACGCTGTTCGACAATCTGAAGAGCGACGCCGACATCGAGGCGGCTCGTGCGCTCACCGAAGCCAGCCGCTATGGGCTGCAGTCGGCCGAAGAGAACGTGCTGCTCCAGGTGGTGACGGCCTACTTCTCGGTCATCGAGGATACCCAGCTGGTGCAGCTCGCCGAGGAAAACGACAAGTTCTTCCAGGCCCAGGTCGACTCGGCGAACGACCGGCTGAAGATCGGCGAGGGCACCAAGATCGACCTGTCGCAGGCGCAGGCGCGCCTCGCCCAGGGGACGGCGTCATACCAGATCGCGATCGGCAATTTGCAGACCGCCCAGGCGCTCTACCAGCGCTACGTCGGACACAAGCCGGGCAATTTGACCTCAGCCTACAAGTTGGGCTCGCTGTTGCCGGCCACGGTCGATGCGGCCGTGCGCGTCGGCATGAGCGACAATCCGACGATCCTTGGTGCGCGCGCGACGATCCGCGCTAGGCAGGCCAACTCCGACGCCGCCAACGCCGCTTTCGGCCCGACATTGGCGCTGGTCGGGTCCGTCGGCTCGACGGTCATTGGGGCTACGCCCGTCCGCGGACCAGCGCCAGCCCGAGCGGCAAGGTCTCGCTGAGCCTCAATGTTCCGCTCTATAGCGCCGGCCGGCTCGGCGCCACTTACCGCCAGGCCAACCTCAACGAGATCAAGAGCGAAGTCGACGAGGCCACGGCGCGCGACACAGTGACTCAGGCGATCGTGACCGCCTGGAGCCAGATGACCAGTGCCCGGGCCTCGATCACCTCGTCCAACTCGGGCGTGTCCGCGGCACAGCTCGCGCTCAGCGGTGTCGAGCAGGAGCGCGATGTCGGCCAGGCAACCACGCTCGATGTCCTCAACGCCCAGTCCGATCTGATCACCAGCCAGCAGGCGCAGATCCTGGCTACGGCTCAGGCGGCCATCGCGGCCTTTACCGTGGTGTCGAACACCGGCCATCTCACGGCCGCCGATCTGGGGCTCGACGTGACCGTGCAGACCGGCGAGGACTATATCGCCAAGGTTGAGGACGTCTGGGCCGAGCTCCGCGCGCTCGACTGACCGATCGGGGGGCGGCGCGACCGTCCCCGGGTCCGGCCGCAGGCTGGCAATGCCCACTGCAAATTTGTGGGAAGACGGTCGCCGGCGCAGGCGGTCGTCGCAAAAATCGCGATCTGCGCTTAAAGTAAGCAGTGACGAATCAAGCGCAGTTTTGCGGGACAGCGCGCGTCAACCCGCGTGGAGAGTGAGCTTTATGAACAAGCCGGCCACCAAAGAGCCGTCGATGGATGAGATTCTGTCATCCATCAGGCAGATTATCGCCGATGACGACGCGGCCGCTGCTCCGCCACCTGCTCGCGCTCCCGTCGCTGCGGCGCCCGCCGCGCCGCGCCCGGTCCAGTCCGCGCCGCAACCTTTCGCTGCCGAGCCGCTGGCCTTGTCCGCCGCGCAGATCGTCGCCCGGCCGGCGCTTCCGGATGCGCCATCGATGGCCATGCCGTCGATGGACCCGATGCTGGACATGCCCGAGGGCGAGCCCGAGCTCATCGATCCCGAGGACGTCGCCTTCGAGCCCGAGCTCGAGGCCGAGCCCGAATACGAACCCGAGCCGCCGCCTCCGCCGGCCCCGATGATGCGGACCGCGCCGATGCCGGTCGCCGCCCGACCGATGCCGCGTCCGGTCTCTCAGGCCGCGCCCATGCCCGATCCAACGCTCGCCGCCGACATGGCCGAGCAGCTCCTGGAGCCCGCCGCCGCCGGCGCCATCCAGGGCACCATGGCCCGGCTCAATGCCGTCACATCGGCGCCCACGAACGGCCAGACCATCGAGGGCATGATGCGCGAGCTGATGCGCCCCATGCTCAAGGAGTGGCTTGACGAAAACCTGCCATCCCTCGTGGAGCGGGTCGTCGAAAAGGAAATCGCGCGCATCTCCCGCGGCGGCAAATAGCCGGCCGTTTCGCCCGCGCCAGTTGACTTGATCCCCGCCGGCTTGCTTTAGACCCCTCGACCGCTTCCAGCGCGCCGGCCTCGGCGCCGCGGGCGGCTTCCCGCTGGACCTGCCGATGCTCGAAAAGACCTATGATCCCGCCGCGGTCGAGAGCCGCATCTACGACGCCTGGGAGCAGGCGGGCAGTTTCAAGGCCGGGGCAGGGGCCAGGCCGGGCGCCGACAGCTTCACCATCGTCATCCCGCCCCCCAACGTCACGGGGTCGCTCCATATCGGGCACGCGCTCAACAACACGCTCCAGGACATCCTGGTCCGCTATAACCGTATGAAGGGCCGCGACACCCTGTGGCAGCCGGGCACCGACCACGCCGGCATCGCCACCCAGATGATCGTCGAGCGCCAGCTGATGGAACGGCAGGAGCTCGGTCGGCGCGAAATGGGCCGCGAGAAGTTCCTGGCGCGCGTCTGGGAATGGAAGGCCGAAAGCGGCGGCACCATCATCAATCAGCTGAAGCGCCTCGGCGCCTCCGCCGACTGGTCGCGCGAGCGTTTCACCATGGACGAGGGGCTGAGCGCCGCCGTCCGCAAGGTGTTCATCGACCTCCATCGCAAGGGCCTGATCTATCGCGCCAAGCGCCTGGTGAACTGGCACCCGGTGCTCGAGACCGCGATCTCCGACCTCGAGGTCGAGAACATCGAGACCGCACGGCAAGATGTGGCATCTCGCCTATCCGATCGAGAACAGCACCGAGGCGATCGTCGTCGCCACGACGCGTCCCGAGACCATGCTCGGCGACGTCGCGGTGGCCGTGAACCCGACCGATCCGCGCTTCGAGCGCCTGATCGGCAAGTTCGCCATCCTGCCCATCGTCGGCCGCCGCATCCCGATCATCGCCGATGACTACGCCGATCCCGAGATGGGGTCGGGCGCGGTCAAGATCACGCCGGCGCACGACTTCAACGATTTCGAGGTCGGCCAGCGCCACGGCCTCAAGCCGATCAATATCTTCACGCCCAACGCCCACATCAACGCCAATGCGCCCAAGGAATATCGCGGCCTCGATCGCTTCGAGGCGCGCCAGAAGGTGCTGGAGGAGCTCGAGCGGCTCGACGTGATCCTCTGGGTCGAGGACAAGACGATCATGGTGCCCTTCGACGAAAAGTCGAAGCAGGTCATCATCGAGCCGTTCCTCACCGATCAGTGGTTCGTCAATGCCGAGGTGCTGGCGAAACCCGCGCTGGCCTCGGTGCGCGAGGGTAGAACGAAGTTCGTCCCGAAGCTCTACGAGAACACCTACTACGCCTGGATGGACAACATCAAACCCTGGTGCATTTCGCGCCAGCTCTGGTGGGGCCATCAGATCCCGGCCTGGTACGGCCCGCGCCTCAACACCGATCCCGAATTCAACCGGGCCGATGCCGGGCCGAAAATCTTCGTCGCCGAGACTGAAGCCGAGGCGAAAAAGCTCGCCGTCGCCTACTATGGCCGGCAGGTCGAAATCCACACGACCGGGCTCAATTCAATGGCCTTCGTCAAGGCGATGGGCGATTTCGAAACCACCCAGCGCGACCGGCTGAGCTCTGACGTCTGGGCGTCGCGAAAGGCCAGCGATCCGTTCGCCGAACTCGCCGACAACAAGGTCCCGCTGCACCGCGACGAAGATGTCCTCGACACCTGGTTCTCGTCGGCCCTCTGGCCGTTCTCGACCCTCGGCTGGCCGCAGGACACGCCCGAGCTGCGCAAATACTACCCGACCGACGTGCTGGTCACTGGCTTCGACATCATCTTCTTCTGGGTCGCCCGGATGATGATGATGGGCCTCGAATTCACCGGCAAGGAGCCGTTCCACACCGTCTATATGCACGCCCTCGTCCGCGACGAGTCCGGCGCCAAGATGAGCAAGACCAAGGGCAACGTCATCGACCCGCTCAATCTCGTCGACGAGTACGGCGCCGACGCGACCCGCTTCACGCTCGCCGCGATGGCGGCGCAGGGCCGCGACATGCGGCTGTCGCTGGCGCGCGTTGAGGGCTACCGCAACTTCGTCACGAAACTCTGGAACGCCGCTCGTTTCCTCGAGATCAACGGCTGCGTGCGCCGCGCCAATTTCGACCCGATGCACACCAATCTGCCGCTGAACCGCTGGATCGTCGGCGCGACCGCCCGCGCCGTCGCGGCGGTCGAGGGCGCGCTGGCCGACTACCGGTTCAACGAAGCGGCGAACCTCGCCTACGATTTCGTCTGGGGGACTTATTGCGACTGGTTCGTCGAGTTCGCAAAACCCATCCTCACCGGCGAGGACGCGCCCGCCAAGCTCGAAACGCAGTCGGCGGCCGCCTGGGCCCTCGACCAGATCCTGAAGCTGCTCCACCCCTTCATGCCCTTCGTGACCGAAGAGCTCTGGGGCGAGACCGGCAAGGAGGGCCCGCCGCGCGAGGCGCCGCTGATCGTCAGCGAATGGCCGGTCCTCGCGGGCATTGGCGATGAGCAGGCCGACGCCGAAATGGAGTGGCTGATCGCGCTGGTCTCCGGCATCCGCTCGGTCCGCCAGGAAATGAACGTGCCCGGCGGCGCCAAGATTGCCCTCGTGATCGTCGGCGCCGACGAGGCCACGAAGGCGCGCGCCACCGCGCAGGCGGGCGCCCTCGAGCGGCTCGCGCGCGTCGCCAGCGTCAGCTTCGCCGCCGATGCTCCCGCCGACTCGGCGCAGATCGTCGTCGGCACCGCGACCTACGCCCTGCCGCTCGCCGGTGTGATCGACCTCGATGCCGAACGCGGGCGCCTGAAGCGCGAGATCGCCAAGGAACAGGTCGAGATCGGCAAGATCGACAAGAAGCTCTCGAACGAGCAGTTCACCTCCAAGGCGCCGCCCGAGGTGATCGAGGAGCAACAGGACCGCAAGGCCGAGGCAACAGCAAGACTCGAGCGGCTCACCGCCGCCCTGGCGCGGCTGAGCTAGCGCAATTCACGCCGCACGCCGGACCGCGCAGTCAGGCTCCCTTCCCCCGATAGCGGGAGGAAGGTGGATCGGCCGAAGGCCGAGCGGATCAGTGCGTCAACCCCCACCCCGACCCTCCCCGTTCTGGGGGAGGTGGCGATGGAACCACCGCGTCTCGCCTTTTGCGCACCTTGCTTCCGCCGGACAAGGCACCGCACTCATGTCTATGCCCTGGCGCGTCCGTCATTGCTCAGCCGCGTCTCGCCGCCGTCCAAGCCACCCGTTTGTGCCTGTGGCTTTCCCGCAACAGCCGGTTTTGAATCCCATTCATCGGGCGTTCAGGAAACCATTCACGAACCCCCGCGCCACAATCTCTCCCCAAACGAAGACGAGGACCAAGCGCACGGGCGGAAGCACGGAGCGAGCGGATCGGGGGCGGTCTGCAAGCGAACCGGATGAGCGACTTCCGACCTTGCACCCTGACGCGGGTCGTGCCGATAAAGTGCTGTCATTACAGCGCTTTGCGGGACCGGCAGCGCCAGGGGGAATGGGAAGATGGATACCAACTACGTCGACAAATCGCGGTTGCCGAGCCGGCATGTGACCGAAGGGCCGGAGCGGGCGCCGCACCGCTCCTACCTCTATGCGATGGGCCTCACGAGCCAGCAGATCCACCAGCCGCTGGTGGGTGTCGCGACGGCCTGGAACGAGGCCGCGCCCTGCAACATCTCGCTGCAGCGCCAGGCGCAGGCCGTCAAAAAGGGCGTCGCCGCCAATCACGGCACGCCGCGCGAATTCACCACCATCACCGTCACCGACGGCATGGCCATGGGCCACGCCGGGCATGAAGTCCTCGCTGGCGAGCCGCGACGTCATCGCCGACTCGGTCGAGCTCACCATGCGCGGCCATTCCTACGACGCGCTGGTCGCCATGGCCGGCTGCGACAAGATCGCTGCCCGGCATGATGATGGCGATGATCCGTCTCAACGTGCCCTCGATCTTCATCTATGGCGGCACGATCCTGCCGGGCCGCTACAAGGGCCGCGACATCGTCGTCCAGGATCTGTTCGAGGCCGTCGGCCTGCATTCGGTCGGCAAGATGGACGACGTGACGCTCGACGAGATGGAGCGCATCGCGTGCCCCTCCGCCGGCTCGTGCGGCGGCCAATATACCGCCAACACCATGGCGATGGTCGCCGAGGCGATCGGCCTCGCGCTCCCCTACAGCTGCGGCGCGCCGGCGCCCTACGAAATCCGCGATGCGTTCTGCGCCGCCGCCGGCGAGCAGGTGATGGAGCTGCTCAAGACCCAGCTCCGCCCGCGCCAGATCGTGACGCGGCAAGGCGTTCGAGAATGCCGCGATGACGGTCGCCGCCACCGGTGGCTCGACCAATGCCGCGCTGCATCTGCCCGCGATGGCGCACGAGGCCGGCATCGAGTTCGACCTCTTCGACGTCGGCGAGATCTTCCGCAAGACGCCCTACATCGGCGACCTCAAGCCTGCCGGAAAATACGTCGCCAAGGACCTGTTCGACGCCGGCGGCATCCCGCTGGTGATGAAGGCGCTGCTCGACGGCGGCTACCTCCACGGCGACTGCATGACCGTTACGGGCAAGACCATCGCCGAGAACCTCGCCAACGTGAAGTGGAACGCCGAGCAGGACGTCGTCCGCACCACCAAGAACCCGATCTCGCCGACCGGCGGCGTCGTCTCGCTCAGGGGCAACCTCGCGCCCGACGGCGCCATCGTGAAGGTCGCGGGTCTGAAGAGCCAGCGCTTCGTCGGCCCCGCCCATGTTTTCGACAACGAAGAAGCCTGCTTCGAGGCCGTCAACAACCGCACCTACAAGGAAGGCGAAGTTCTCGTCATCCGCTACGAGGGTCCCAAGGGCGGCCCCGGCATGCGCGAGATGCTGTCGACGACCGCCGCGCTTTACGGCCAGGGCATGGGCGACAAGGTTGCGCTCATCACCGACGGCCGCTTCTCCGGCGCCACCCGCGGCTTCTGCATCGGCCATGTCGGCCCCGAAGCGGCGGTCGGCGGCCCGATCGCGCTGCTCAAGGACGGCGACATCATCACCCTCGATGCCATCAAGGGCGAGATTTCGGTCAACGTCTCCGACGACGAGTTCGCCAAGCGCAAAACCAAGTGGGCGCCGCGCGAGACCGAGTACGGCTCGGGCGCCATCTGGAAATACGCACAGCTCGTCGGCCCCGCGCGTTACGGCGCGCTGACCAATCCCGGTGCCAAGGGTGAGAAGGCGCAGTATGCGGATATCTAGGGCGCAGCGTCTGATTGCAGCGGGCCTCGTTGCGGCGTTCTGCGCCGCAACGCCTGTGCTTGCGCAAGACGACGCGCAGCCCGCGCCGAAGCCCGAAGCATTGCTTCCCCCGACCCCGGCACCTAGCGGCGGGGCCGCGGTCGACGCCGCGCAGGCGATGGCGAGCGCCATCGATGGCGCCGGCGGCGGCATCACCGGCGCTGACCAGATCGCCGCCCTCAAGGACGCCGGCGCGGCCGGCGATCCCATGGCGCTCTGGCAGCTCGGCCTGATGTACGAGAACGGCAACGGCGTCGTCCGCAATCGCGCCATCGCGCTTGGCTATTTCTCCGAAATCGCCAACCAGTATGCCGACACCGCCCCGCGCAGTACCGACGCCGACATCGTCGCGCAGGCCTTCGTAAAGATGGGCGACTATTTTGCCGACGGCCTGCCCGAGGCGGGCATCGCCAAGAACACCGGCCTCTCGATCGGCTACCTCAAGCAGGCCGCGAACTGGTTCGGAAATTCCGAGGCCCAGTACCGCCTGGCGCAGCTCTATCTCGACCCCAACGGTCTCGCCAACCCGCTGCAGGGCGCCCGCTATCTCCAGGCCGCCTCGAAGCGGGGCTACATTCCGGCCCAGGCGCGGCTCGGCGACCTGCTGTTCAACGGCAACAGCGACGTCAAGGCCAACCCCATCGAAGGCCTGACGCTGCTGACCGTCGCGAGCCGCCGCGCCGACGGCACGATCGACGCAACGTGGATCGACGATCTGCTGAACGCCGACATGTCGGTCGCAACCCCGGACGAGCGTAGCCAGGCCGTCGACCGCGCCGACAGTCTGGCCGAGCAGTTCGCCGCCGCCGACGCCGCAGCGGCCACCGCCAACTAAAAAGTAAAACTACCTTCCACCGGCACGTGGTCCGACGGCCGCTCCCAGCCGCGCACCTCGGTGTGAACCAGCACCGACTCCAGCCGGTCTGCCGCTTGCGGCGAGAGCAGCAGGTGGTCGATGCGGATGCCGTCCTTGCGCTCCCACCCGAACGTCTTGAAGTCCCAGAACGTGAAGTGCGGTTCGTCCGAGACGGCGCGCTGCGCATCCACCATCCCGAGGTTCAAGAGCGCCCGCCAGCGCTCCGCGCTCTCCGGCCGGAACAGCGCGTCGCCGACCCACTTCTCGGGCTTGGTCGCATCGATCGCCGCCGGGATGATGTTGAAGTCGCCCAGCAGCACGAACGGCTCTTCGAGGGCCAGCCGGCCCTCGACGAAGTCGATCAGCCGATCCATCCAGCCGAGCTTGTAGGGGAATTTCTCCGATTTCACGGGATTGCCGTTCGGCAGGTAGATGCCGCAGACGCGGATCGCCCCGCTCTCGGTCGAAAACACCCCCTCGATCAGCCGCGACTGCTCGTCGCTCGGATCGCCGGGCAGCCCGCGCGTCACCTCATCGAACCGGTGCTTGCTGAGGATTGCAACGCCGTTCCAGCTTTTCTGGCCGTGCGTCTCGACATTATAGCCGAGGCTCTCGATCTCGAGCCGCGGGAACTCCTCGTCCACGCATTTGATTTCCTGCAGGCACACGATGTCGGGCGAGGCCTCGCGCAGCCACTTGAGCAGGGCCTCCATGCGGGCCTTGACGCCGTTGATGTTCCAGGTCGCGATGCGCAATCGTCTCTCCACTTTGTCCCGAGGCTATCGCTGTCGGCACGCCTGCGCAAACCCAGCTTCGGCCGAAATGCAGCGGCTCAGAGGAACACGGCGTCGCGGACTTCTTCGCGGAACGGGCCGTTGCAGCCCTCGATGGTGGTGTTGGTGTAGACCACGACGCTCGTCCCCGATTTCGGCTCGAGGATCCAGTTGTTGCCCCACACGCCTCCCCAGTGGAGCATGCCGGCGACCGGCCATCCCGACGCCTGCGGGTCTTCGATCCACGCACCGAGGAAGCTGAACTTCTGGCCGGCATCGTCGCGGCTCAATCCGCCGATCTGGTTGCCCAGCGCCATGTCACGGGTCGCCGGCTTGAAGAAGCCGCCGCGAACGGCCTCGAGCAGCTTCATGAAATCGGGCGCTGTGCCGGCCATTCCCGAGCCGCCCGACTGCGGAGCGGTACGCTCGAAGATGCGCCGCGGCGAGAACCACTCGGATTTGCCGGGGACCGATGTTGGGCGCGGATGCGGTTCGCCCATCCGGACCGGCGGCCGCCCGTCTTCGCCATCCGCGTAGGGATGGGCGAGGCGCGCCCGATCCGTTACGAAAAAATGCGTGTCGTCCATGTGCAGCGGTCCGGTCACATGTTTGCCGATCACCGCCTCGAGGTCGGAGCGGTTGATCGCCGCGAGCACGCCCCCGAGCACATCGATCGACATGCCGTAGGTCCATTTGCTGCCTGGCGGGAACGCCAGCGGGGCGCGCGCGAGGCGTCGGAGATTTTCCGTCAGCGGCATCAGGTCGCCATTGTCCGAGCCGCGCGAGACGTCGTCCGGAATCTCATAGGTGAGGCCGGAGGTATGGGTGAGGAGGTGCCGGATCGTGATGTCCGGCGTCGATCCATCGGGTGCCTTCGGCGTGAAATAGGGCAGGTGGCTCGCCACCGTGTCATCGAGTGAAAGCAGGCCCAGGTCGAGCATCCGCAGCGCCGTCGTTGCAACGATCGGTTTGGTCACTGACGCGAGACGGAAGATCGTGTCTTCGTGGACTGGCGTTGAAAACTCGCGGTCAGCGAACCCCGCGGCGCGCGAGTAGACCAGCCGTCCGTCGCGCCGCACCAGGACCACGCAGCCGACGATGCGGCTGACAAGCGCGGCATCGATCACCGCGTTCAGCTTGTCGGCGAGTGCCATGGGGGCCTCCGTGGGCGGCGGTCAGGTCCCTGGGACCGCATTGGCGACTAGACGGCGATGGAGAAGCTCGTACCGCAACCGCAGGCCGCCACCGCATTCGGGTTCTTGATCTGGAAGCTCTGCCCGATCAGATCGTCGACATAGTCGATCTCGGCACCGCCCATGAATTCGAGGCTGAGCGAATCGATCAGCACGGTCGCGTCGTCCTTCGCCAGGACCAGATCGTCGTTGGCCGGCGTTTCCTTGACCAGCTTGTATTCGTACTGGAAGCCCGAGCAGCCGCCACCCGCGACGACGATGCGGAGCACCGTGCCGGCGGCCTGCTTGCCGAGAACCTTGGCGATCCTTTTGGCGGCGCGGTCGGTCAAAACCACCGGATTGCGTGCTAGAGCGGCGTCGGTCATGGCGCTAACCTAATATCGTTGAATGCCGATGAAAAGGGCAAGATGAGCGCAGAGGCATCTTATGCCGCCGATCCGGCGCAAAGCCGCGGGCGGCTCTATCCCGTTTCGGCGAGCCCCACGCGCTCCGAGTTCCAGCGCGACCGCGACCGCATCATCCATTCCGCGGCCTTCCGGCGCCTGCAATACAAGACGCAGGTCTTCCTCCAGCACGAAGGCCAGCACTTCCGCACCCGGCTGACCCATACGCTCGAGGTCAGCCAGATCGCCCGCTCGATCGCCCGCGCGCTGCGGCTGAACGAGGACCTGGCGGAGGCCGTCGCGCTCGCCCACGATCTCGGCCACACCCCGTTCGGCCACGCCGGCGAGCGCGTGCTCGAACGAAAAGATGGCGCTCATGGGGCGGCTTTGACCACAACCTGCAGGCGTTGCGCGTCGTCACCCGCCTCGAGAACCGCTACGCCGAGCATGACGGGCTGAACCTCAGCTGGGAGACCCTCGAGGGCATCCTCAAGCACAACGGCCCGGTCGTCCGCACGCCGGCCCTCGACGACATCCGCGCCAGCGCCGACCTGATGCCCGAGACCCACGCCAGCCTCGAGGCGCAAGCCGCCGCGGTCGCCGACGACATCGCCTACAACGCCCACGACGTCGACGACGCGCTGCGCGCCGGCCTGCTCGCTCCCACCGACCTCGTCGATGTCCCCCTCGTCGGTCCGCTCGTGCGGGACGTGCTGGGCCGCTGGCCCGACATCGGCCGCAGCCGGCAGGCGCACGAGGTGCAGCGGCGCCTCATCACCCGCGGCGTCGAGGACGTCATTGCGACCGCGACCGCCGAGATCGCCGTCGTCGCGCCCCGATCCGCCGACGACGTGCGCAACGCGGGCAGGGCGCTGATCCACTTCTCGCCCGCCTTCGCCGAGGCTGAGCGGGGCCTCAAAACCTTCCTCTTCGATCGCGTCTATCGCGTCGGAGACGGTGATGGGCCCCGTGCGCCGCAGCGAGCGCCTCGTCGCCGCGCTTTTCGACCGCTACGATCAAACCGCAGACATGCCCGGCCGATGGCACGCCGCAGCCGAAGCCGCGCCCTCGCAGCCCGCCCGTGCGCGCATCGTCGCCGACTTCATCGCCGGCATGACCGACCCCTATGCCGAAGCCGAATACGCCCGCCTGTTTGACGGCCAACCGCTGCTGGGCTAGGGGCACGGCCATCAACCCACGGTGTCATTGTGGTCTGAGAGGTCACCGGGACGCCCATGGACATCTTCGCCGATTTCGCGAGCCGCGTGGCCGCCGCCCTGAAGACCCTTTACCCCGAGGCCTCCGACGCGCTGATCGCCCGCGCCGTCGTCGAGCCGCCGCGCGATCCAGCGCATGGCGATCTGAGCTCGAATGCCGCGATGGTCGTCGCCAAGCCGCTCGGCAAGAACCCGCGTGATGTCGCCGCCGCGCTCGCCGCCGCCTTCAAGGCTGATCCGGATGTCGCCAGCGCCGAAGTCGCCGGCCCGGGCTTCCTCAACTTCCGCCTCAACGCCCCGATCTGGCACCGCGTGCTCCATTCGATCGCGGTGCGCGGCGAGGGCTACGGCAAGGCCGACCTCGGGCATGGTGACAAGGTCAATGTCGAGTACGTCTCCGCCAACCCGACCGGCCCCATGCATGTCGGCCACACGCGCGGCGCGGTGTTCGGCGACGCCCTGGCCTCGCTGCTGAGCTATGTCGGCTACGACGTAACCCGCGAGTACTACATCAACGACGCCGGCGGGCAGGTCGACATCCTCGCGCGCTCCGCTCTCCTGCGCTACCGCGAGGCGCTGGGCGAGGCGATCGAGATTCCAGCCGGCTACTACCCCGGCGATTATCTGAAGCCGGTCGGCGCAGCGCTCGCGAAAACGTATGGCCGCGATCTCCTCGCCATGCCCGAAGCCGAGGCGCTGCTGAAAGTCAAAGTCCTCACGCTTTCCATGATGCTTGGTCTCATCAAAGCCGACCTCGCCCAGCTCGGCGTCCGGCACGACGTGTTCTTCTCCGAGAGCACGCTGCACGGGCAGGGCGGCGACATCGACCTCACGCTCGACTGGCTCCGCCAGCAGAACCTCGTCTATCAGGGCCGGCTCGATCCCCCCAAGGGCAGGCCGACGAGGACTGGGAGGATCGCGAGCAGACGCTGTTCCGCGCCACCGATTTTGGCGACGACGTCGATCGGCCGCTGCTGAAGTCGGACGGCAGCTACACCTATTTCGCCGCCGACATCGCCTACCACCGCAACAAGGTCCTGCGCGGCTTCAGGCACATGATCAACGTGTTCGGTGCCGACCACTCGGGCTACGTGACCCGGCTCAAGGCCGCGGTGAAGGCGGTGTCGAACG
The DNA here is from genome assembly GCA_963848625.1 of uncultured Alphaproteobacteria bacterium. Classification (GTDB taxonomy): domain Bacteria; phylum Pseudomonadota; class Alphaproteobacteria; order Rhizobiales; family Devosiaceae; genus Devosia_A. Next base: position 339,811 of record CAWKEC010000002.1, on the reverse strand, counting down.
CCGAGGCCGACCTTGACGTCAAGGTCATGCAGCTGGTGCGGCTGCTCAAGAACGGCGAGCCGTTCAAGATGAGCAAGCGCTCGGGCGACCTGGTCCTGCTCTCCGACGTCGTCGAGGAGGTCGGCCGCGACGCCACCCGCTTCATGCTGCTCTACCGGCGCAACGAGCAGGCGATGGATTTCGATTTCGCGCTGGTCAAGGAGCAGACCCGCGACAATCCGGTGTTCTACGTCCAGTATGCCCACGCCCGGACGCATTCGGTGTTCCGCACCGCGGCGAACGACGTTCCGGGCCTCGACGTGAGCCCCAAGCGCCTTGCTGGATGCGCCGCTGGAGCTGCTCTCCACTCCCGCCGATCTCGAGCTGATCCAGCGTCCTCGCGCAATGGCCGCGCACCGTCGCTGCATCGGCACTTGCGCACGAGCCCCATCGCATTGCATTTTACCTGTACGAGCTGGCAGCGGCCTTTCACGCCTTCTGGGCCAAGGGGAAAGACGACAGGGCGTTACGCTTTGTTAACCCTGCGGACCTGAGATTGACCGCGGCGCGACTCGCTCTTGTGAGTGCCGTGAGGCAGGTTTTGGTCAATGGGCTCACGGTGTTGGGGGTGTCTGCTCCAGACGAGCTTTCATAATTCGGGCGCATTGATGTGATGGCTGGCAGGCGTCTCGGCGGGGGTCGAGTAAAGGGTCCAGTTCCAATCGCGAGCCTATACGATGCCGCCAGCGAGACCGCAGCAGATGCCTGATCCGGCTGACAAATCCGAAGATCTTATTTCCGAGCTGGCGAAGCTGATGGCGACGCCGCCGCAGCCTGCGCCGCTGCGTCCCGTGCAGGTCGATCCCGTCCCGGGTCCCGCGCCGACCGGCCCGGCTCCGGCCTCGATTCCGGTTGTTCGCATTCCCGGCATGGACATGTCGCGCCCGGTCGCGACGCCGGCTCCGGCTCCCGTTGTCATTCCCGCTTCCGGCGCCGCTCCGCAGCCCGAGCAACGCGCTCCGCTGACTGGCTCGATCCGGATTCCGGGCATGGACCAGCCGGTTGCCAGCGCTCCGGTCGGCAAGCTCGATCTCGGCCGCGCGCCGCAGGCGGCAGCCCGCAGCGAGCCCAATCTGGGCGGCTCGATCCCCAGTCTCAGCGAGCGCATCGCCGCGCGGGCGGCTGAAGCCGAGGCGCAGCGCTCGGTTCCTGCGCCGGCCCAGGCTGCACCGCCCATCCGTTTTCCCGAGCTCCGCACCGTGAGCGAGAACCGCTCCTTCGCGCAGGGCCCGTCCGTCATTCCGGCGATGCCGCCGCTGCCCATGCCGACGCCCCAGTTGCAGCCGCAGCAATCGGGTGATTTCTCGTTCGATTTCGGGTTCAGCGGGCAGGCAGCCGCGGCTCCCGCTCCGGCCACGATGCCGGCGCCCCAGCCGCCGTTCGATCCGATTGCCGATTTGATCAATGCCGACATGAACGCCACCCCGGCGCGTCCGGCCCCGGTGGTCCCGGTTCTTCGCACCGCCGCGCCGCCCCGCCAGGCGCCTGCGGCTCCGCCCTCGGGCGCCCGGCCGATGATCAATGCCCCGGTTCCGCTGAAGCCGATCACTGCCGCGCCGCGCCCGGCCGAAGGCGACCGTTTCGCCGCAGCGCCGTCCGCCGGCCTCAACCTGCGCACTGCCACCGCCGTGGCGCGCCCGCTCAATCGGCCGGCGCAGGCCCGGATGCCGGAGCCCGAGCCGGAGGTCGCCGACGAGGGCGACCCGATGGCCGAGATCGAGAGCCTCATCGGCGAAGCCGTCCGCGTCGAGCTGCACCCCGGCCCGGTGCGCATCCAGGCGCCGGCGCAGGTCGCGCCGCGCGTCGAGTTCGAACCCGAAGCCGACGTCCGGCAGGAAATCCATTCCGAGCCCGCGCCGATCGTGCCGCCGCTGACGACGCAGTTCGCGCCGCGCCGCGCCAGCATCCGCGACGAGGGGCACGCGGCTGCCGAAGACGCCATCCTCGAGGCCTCCGCCGCCACCGGCGCCCCGATCAGCCGCGTCGAGCCGGCGATGGCCGATGAGGGCACATATCGGCGCCTGAAGGTGCGCTCGCAGCGCTCGGCATCGAGCTCGAGCGGACTGCGCCAGTATGTCGGCATGGCCGTTGCGGGCACGCTCCTGCTCGCCGCCGGCCTCGGCCTCTATTGGGTCCTCAATATGGGACGCGCGCAGGTCTCGAACGGCATCAGCGCCCCCCAGCTCACCGCCGACGCGACGCCCGTCAAAACGAGGCCGGACCCGGCCGCCAAACCCGCCACCGACGCCGCCAATTCGCCCGTGCTCAAGCAGATGGAGGGCGTCTCGCAGGCCCCCGGCGCCGAGCAGCTGGTGACCACCGACCAGACCGCCGGCCAGACCAACGTCGCCGAAGCCGCCGCCCCGGCTGCCGACAGCGGCGACAACGGCCTCGCCAATCGCAAGGTCCGCACCGTCACGGTTCGGCCGGACGGCACCATTGTTCCGGGCGACGACGGCGTCGCCGGCAACGAGGCACTCGCTGTCGACCGGCCCAACGTGCCGGTTGTACCGGGCAGCGCGCCGACCGATACCGCGACGATCGCCGCCGCCCCCGTCGCGGCCCTGCCTAGCGGAGTTGGGTTGCCTCCCGGTGCTATTCCGGACGACCAGTCCTCCGCCGCGGCTGATGCCGCCGCGAGCGTCGCCGACGTCCAGCCGGTGATCGACCCGAACCAGGTGGCGCCGGTCCCGCTGAGCTTCCCGGTGCATGGCGTTCGCTCGACCTCGGCGCTGGCGCTTGCGCCGACGCCGCGCAGCTCGGTCAACGCCGTCGTCGGCGCCCAGACGCCCAACGGCCCGATCAACCTGCTCGCCGACAACAGCGCGCTCCAGCCTCCGCCGGCCTCGACCGTCCCCGCAGCGCCGGCCGCTCCCGCCGCGACGGACACCACCGCGACACCCACCGCGCCCGGCGCCGGCGCCGCGGCCTACGTCCAGATCGCCTCGAGCACCAGTGCGTCCGACGCGAGCGCCGCAGTCAAATCCGCCACCGCCAAATACGGCGACATCTTCGGTGGCAACAAGCTGATCGTGCAGCAGGCCGATCTCGGCGCGGGCAAGGGCATGCGCTGGCGCGTGCGGCTGCCGGTCGCCTCGTTCTCCGACGCCACCAACGTCTGCGCGCAGATCAAGGCGCAGGGCGGCGACTGCTTCCCGACCAACGGCTGAGGCCGCTGGCACGCCGATACCCACAGCCGATTCCCGCCGCGCGGGAATTGGTGGTTTCCTGTGGGGTCGTAGCGGGGTAACGGAAAATCCCGCTTTGCCGGGAAGCACTTCGTGTACATTGCCCTGATCCCGGCGCAGGACCCATCGCTTGACCGCTGATCCCCCCACCGAGTGGCTCGAAACCGCGTCGCCGGCGCCCGATGATGAAGTCATGTACGTCGACGTCGGCGGCTATGAGGGCCCGCTCGACCTGCTGCTCGACCTCGCGCGGCGGCAGAAGGTCGATCTCGCGGAAATCTCCATCCTGGCGCTCGCCGAGCAGTACCTGAGCTTCATCGAGACGGTCCGCGAAAAGCGCATCGAGATCGCCGCCGACTACCTCGTGATGGCCGCCTGGCTCGCCTACCTCAAGAGCCGGCTGATGGTGCCGCAGGCCCCCGGCGACGACGAGCCCACCGGCGAGATGATGGCCGCGCTCCTCCAGTTCCGCCTGAAGCGCCTCGAAGCCATGCGCCTCGCCGCGAGCCGGCTGATGGGCCGTCCGCTGCTCGGCCGCCAGGTCTTTGCCCGCGGCGCGCCCGAACCGATCACCATTCTCCGCCGCTCGCTCTGGGAAGCCTCGCTGTTCGATCTGCTCAAGGCCTACGCGACGCAGCGCGAGCGCGGCATCCCCACCGACTACAAGCCGCGCGAGCGCACCGTCTGGTCATTGCAGGAAGCGCGCGAAATCCTCGACCGGCTGATCGGCCAGAACATGGACTGGGTGCCGCTCGACAGCTACCTCGCCGAATATCTCTCCACCCCCGAGCAGCGCGTCACCGCCATCGCCTCGACCTTTGCGTCCAGTCTTGAACTCGTGCGGCAGGGCCAAGTAGAACTCCGCCAATCCCTGGCGTTCGGCCCGCTCCTCGTGCGCCGCCGCAAGACCGACGGCCCCCCGGCAGAGTGATGTCCGAGCAATCCCCCGATACCGACCGTCCTGAACCCGGCGATGGCCCCGAGCGCGCGCTGCGCATCCTCGAGGCGCTGCTGTTCGCCTCTGCCGAGCCGCTCGCCGCCGCCGATCTCGCGCCCCATCTTGGCGAGGGCGCCGACGCCGAAGCGCTGCTGGTCGAGTTGCAGGCGCGTTACGCCGGCCGCGGCGTCAACCTCGTCCGGCGCGGCGACAAATGGGTGTTCCGCACCGCCAGCGACCTCGATTTCCTCCTGCGCCGCGAGACCACCGATAACCGCCCCCTGAGCCGCGCCGCGCTCGAAACCCTCGCCATCATCGCCTACCACCAGCCCGCGACCCGCGCCGAGGTCGAAGAGGTGAGGGGCGTCGCGACCGGCAAGGGCACCCTCGATCTGTTGATGGAGGCGGGCTGGGTGCGCATGCGCGGCCGCCGCCGCACCCCGGGCCGCCCGGTGACCTACGGCACCACCGATGCCTTCCTCGATCATTTCGGGCTCGAGGGCCTCGCCGACCTGCCCGGCCTCGAGGAGCTGAAGGGGGCCGGCCTCCTCAGCAACCGCCTACCGCCCAACATGCAGATTCCATTGCCCTTTGACGGCCCGCTGCGCGAGGACGAGGATCCGCTCGACCCCGACGATATCGAGGGCCAGGACGAGCCGATGGAATAACGCTGCGGCAAGGCAGTTCTTGTGTCTGCCGGCGTTTGAACCTATCTCTCAAAGGGCTCGTTACCCGCGTTATTGCGACTGAAAGGAACTTCCGATGCACGGTCCAGGTCTTTGGGGCATCATCATCGTTGCCGTCGTGGTCGTCGTGCTCTTCGGCCGCGGCAAGATTTCCGGCGTCATGGGCGAATTCGCCTCGGGCATCAAAGCCTTCCAGAAGGGCATGGCCGATGAGCCCAAGCCCGCGCCGATGACCACCACGGCCCAGGTGACGCCGCCGCCGGTCGCGCCGGTCGTCGTCGAGACGGAAAAGAAGGACGCCTAACCGGCGCCCGCGGGCGCTCGGAGGTCCAGCTCATGTTCGGTGGTGGTTGGGGCGAGATGCTGCTGATCGGCGTTGCGGCGCTGATCTTCATCGGCCCGAAGGATCTGCCGATCGTCATGGGCCGGCTCGGCAAGATGGTGGCGACGATCCGCCGGCTTGGCGGTGAGTTCCAGCGCGAGATCAACAAGACCACCGGCCTCGACCAGATCACCGATCTTCGCCGCTCGATCACCGAGCCGCTGCGGAACGTCGCGACCGACATCACCCGTGAGTTCAACCGCCCGCTGCCCAATGGCCAGGTCGAGCCCACCGGCATCGTCCAGCCCACCGATCCGCAGCAGGAAAGCGTCGTCGACGCCATCCACCAGAGCCTCGGCATGACCCCTGTGGCCACCCCGCCGCCCGTCGCGCCGATCGAGAGCCCGGCGCCCGTCGAGGCCATCGCGCCGGCCGCCGCCAAGCCTCCGCGCAAGCCGCGCGCCAAGGCCGCCCCGAAACTGGCTGCCGCCGCCGCCTCCGGCGCCGCGACAAAAGCCGCAAGGGTCACCGCGGCAAAACCCGCAGCGCCAAAACCCGCCGCCGCCAAATCCACCGCGCCGCGCAAGCCGCGCGCCGCAAAGCCCGTGGCCAAACCCAAGGCGGAGGGCTGAGTGGCCACCGTCGACACCAACCTGCCGCCGCCGGTCGTCGAGGACGACGAGCTCAAGGGCTCGGAGGCGCCGCTCCTCGATCACCTCATCGAGCTGCGCAAGCGCCTGATCTATGCGCTCGCGGCGGTGCTGGTGTTCTTCGTCATCTGCTTCTTCTTTGCCGACCCGATCTACAACCTGCTGCTCAACCCGTTCAAATGGGCGGCCGGCGGCGCGCCCAATGTGAAGCTGATCTTCACCGCCCCGCAGGAGCTGTTCTTCACCTACATGAACGTCGCGTTCTTCGGCGCGATCTTCCTGTCGTTCCCGATCATCGCGGCCCAGATCTACGCCTTCGTCGCGCCCGGCCTCTACAAGCGCGAGCGCCGCGCCTTCGTGCCCTATCTCGTTGCAACGCCGTTCTTCTTCCTGCTCGGCGCGCTGCTCGTCTATTTCGTCGTCGCCCCGATGGCGCTCCACTTTTTCCTCGGCATGCAGCAGACCGGGCAGGGCGAAGTGCAGATCGAGATGCAGACGCGCGTCAGCGAATATCTCGGCTTCGTCATGACCCTGATCATCGCCTTCGGCATCTGCTTCCAGCTCCCGGTGATCCTGACGCTTCTGGCCCGCATCGACGTCGTCACCGCCAAAACCCTCGGCAAGGGCCGCAAATACGCGATCGTCGCCATCCTCGGCGTCTCCGCGCTCCTCGCCCCGCCCGACCCGGTCAGCCAGGTGGGCCTCTCGATCCCCATCTACGCCCTCTACGAATTCTCGATCTTCGCCGTCCGCTGGGTCGAAAAGCAAAAAGCCGCCCGCCTGGCGGCCGAGGCGGCGCAAAAAGCCTAGCCTGGACTCAGTCTGGCGACCGCGCCAACGGACCTGCAGTCGGGTTCCTCCCCTGCGCAGCGGGGGAGGGGGACCGCCGAAGGCGGTGGAGGGGGCGGCCACAAGCACCGGCCACCCAGCGAAGTTCTCCGGCGCCCCCGCAAACCATCCGCCACCCACCGGCTATCCCAGCGAAAGCTGGGACCCAAGTCGCCCCTCGCGCAGGCCGGGATGGCCCGGCTTTGCGGGGGTGAAGTCAGCCGGGGGCACCGTTTCGCCCCATCGTCGTCATTGCCGGGCAAGCGGACCCGGCCACCCAGCCGACCAGGCCCCCAGTCAGGTTCCTCCCCTTGCGCAGCACGGGGAGGGGGACCGGCGAAGCCGGTGGAGGGGGCGGCCACAAGCACCAGCGACTTCCAGACCCGCCCCCATCGCGTCCCTTCGCGCCACCTTCCCCCGCTAGCGCGGAGGAAGCGAACCCGACCCCACCCCCAGCATCTCCAGCCCTCTCCGCCGCCATCCCACCCAAATCTATCCACGCACCTCCCCCCCCCTTATCCTCCCCTCATCCAGCCTGCACGGACGGGCCCGTACGACGGACGGCGTGGGTTGGACAGGTAGGCGTGGGGGCCGTCCCTCCACGAGGTTTGGGCTTAACCCGGGCTGCAAGAGTGCCCGTGACTGACCCCCACTCCGAAATCCTGCCGCCCGCGAGGCGCTTGCGCCTCATACTAAATACCTCGGGGCGCACGCGCCTCGCGGGCTCCGTCTTCTCGGCACCCCGCCGAGCCCGCAACCGGCCCACCGGAGGATTTGCCTTGCCCGCGGAACACCCATTTGCCCGATCTCGTCCCCGACGGCACGGGAACGCCCGCGCCGAGCCGTCGCCGCGTTGCCTCGCCTCCGCCACTTGCCATCCCGCCGCCGCTCGCCCAAAAGGGGCCAGCTTTCAGGACCTTCGCCATGCTCGACATCAACTGGATCAGGGCCAACACCGACGCCGCGCAGCGTCTGCTCGACACGCGCAAAAACGTGCCCTTTTCCGCCGCCGGGCTGATCGCCCTCGATGATGCGCGCAAGGCCATCATCACGCGGCTCGAGGACGCGCAGGCGGCCCGCAACGCCTTCTCCAAGCAGATCGGCCAGGCCAAGGCACAGAAGGACGAGGCGCAGAGCCGCCCAGCTGATGGCCGACGTCGCGCACCTCAAGGAGGTCATCCAGCAGGGCGAGGACGAGCGCCGCGCCGCCGACGAAAAGCTCCGCCAGGCGCTCCTCGTCATGCCCAACCTGCCCAAGGACGACGTTCCACCCGGCGCGGACGAGGCGGCCAACGTCGAGTATTACGGCCCCAACGGCAACGCCGCGACCGCCGCCAAGACGCGGCCGCCAAAGCCCAGCTTCTCCTTCAAGCCGCGCGAGCATTTCGAGACCGGCGAAGCGCTCGGCATGATGGATTTCGAAACCGCCGCGAAGATTTCCGGCGCGCGCTTCACCATCCTCAAGTCCGGCCTCGCGCGGATGGAGCGCGCCATCGGCCAGTTCATGCTCGACCTGCACACCAATGAGCACGGCTACACCGAGGTGCAGCCACCGCTGCTGGTGAAGGACGACGCGCTCTAAGGTACCGGACCAACTACCGAAGTTCGAGGAGGACCTGTTCAAGACCGCAGCAGCGATCCGGAACGGCTGGACGGATCTGACTCCCTGCGGTTCGACATGGCGCGAGTTCGCGCAGTCGACCGACTACTCCAGACGCGTTGGGCGACGTGACGCTCGGAGATCGACGACGATTGTCAGACGGATTCATGCGGAGCCGAGTCGAAGTCGAGCGCGACGGATTGTCCTCGAAGCAGCAGCGAAGCTTGCCGGCTCTACCTCATCCCCACCGCCGAAGTCCCCCTGACCAACCTCGTCCGCGAATCCATCCAGCGCCGAGGAAGACCTGCCGCTCCGCTTCACCGCGCTCACCCCGTGCTTCCGCTCCGAAGCCGGCAGCGCCGGGCGCGACACGCGCGGCATGCTGCGCCAGCATCAGTTCGACAAGGTCGAGCTGGTGTCCATCACCACGCCCGAACAGTCGGCCGACGAGCACGAGCGCATGCTCGCCTGCGCCGAGGCCGTGCTGCAGAAGCTCGACATCCACTACCGCGTGATGCTCCTCTCGACCGGCGACATGGGCTTTGGCGCGCAGAAGACCTACGACATCGAGGTCTGGCTGCCCGGCCAGAACACCTATCGCGAAATCTCGTCCTGCTCGGTCTGCGGCGATTTCCAGGCCCGCCGCATGGACGCGCGCTTCAAGGACAAGGCCGGCAAGACGCGCCACGTCCACACCCTCAACGGCTCGGCGCTCGCCGTCGGCCGCACGCTCATCGCCGTCATGGAAAACTACCAGCAGGAGGACGGCACCATCGCCGTCCCCGAGGCGCTGCAACCCTATATGGGCGGGCTCAAAGTCATCGCCAAATGACCACGGCCCCTTTGCGCATCCTCATCACCAATGACGACGGCATCGACGCCCCCGGCCTCGCCGTGATGGAGGGGATCGCCCGCGCGCTCAGCGACGACGTCTGGGTCTGCGCGCCCGACGCCAACCAGTCCGGCGCCGCGCACCGCTTCACCTTCGGGCGCGAGCTCGAGCTCATCGAAAAGCGCCACCGCGTCTTCGCCATCGTCGGCGGCTCGCCGGCCGACTGCGTCGTTGCTGGAATGACGTTCCTGCTTGAAGGACCGCCCGGCCGATCTCGTGCTCTCCGGCGTCAACCAGGGCCAGAACCTCGGCGACATCATCAATTGCTCGGGCACCGCCGCCGGCGCGCGGGAAGGGGCCCTGCAGGGCGCGCTCGGCATCGCCATCAGCCAGGGCGTCGACTACGAGCGCGGCACCGCCGTCGACTGGGCCGTGTCGCGCGCCTTTGGCGCCAAAATTGTCGACAGCATCCGCCGCGAGGCCGGCGCGGCGCCCGGCGCCTGGTTTAACGTCAACCTGCCGTTCTGCGCCGCCGACGACGTCGCCGGCGTCCGCGTCGTACCGGCCCAGCGCTTTTCGCGCTCGCCGATGAAATACTTCCCCTCCGACAATCCCGGAAAATTCTTCATCGCCATCCCCGAGACGCCGAAGCCGCTGCGTCCGGACCACGACATGCACCTCCTGATGCACGAGCGGACCATCACCATCACCCCGGTTTCCCTGCAGGCGAGCGACACTCCACTGGCGCAGCGGATGGACGGCCGGATCGTGCTCAATTGACGCGCCAGCTTGACCGCGGGTGTCGCCCAATGGCAGCGTCCCATGCGCGGGGACAACTGAATGAGGGAACTATGTTGAAAGTATCGATTGCGGCGCTCACCGCCGCGCTTTTTGCCGTGGGGCTCGCCGTTTCGGCCGGCACCCCGGCGCTCGCCGACACGCATACGTCGACGGACAATTCCAAGCTCACCTGCACGCTCAACGTCACCGTGCAGGGCGGCAAGACCATCGTCACCTGGACCATCACCGGCGCCACCAAAGCGTCGATCGATCCGCTCACCTTCAAGGATGGCGTGCCGCTGAAGGGCACCCAGACCCTCGACTCGAACAGTCCGATGCACGTGTTCCTCGTCGCCGCAGGATGGCGACGGTCATGCGGTCCGCTGCACCGCCAACACGGCAAACCGTCGACCACCGCCGGTCGCGGCGCCCGAACGCCGGCGGTGACGGCAACGCGTCAACGTCCTCGACGGCCAGCGGAACCTGACTTGCCAAGTCGCAACTTTACCGGCCCGCGCCTCACCGCGCGGGCCGTCGTCATCTTCCGGAGAAAATCCTATGGCTAACGCCCGCTGAATCGCACCCGAGACTCGATGGCTGCAAATCGCAATCGCCTTAAACTCGTCTTTACCTAAAATCCCTAAAGTCGAGCCCATCGAGTAGCTGTGTTGAGTTCCAGTGATGAGTATTCGCGTTGCCGGTCAGGCGCTGAAGTTCGCCGCGTTCGCCGGACTGATTGTGGGATCGGCCTCGCTAGCGGGCTGCTCCACGCTCGGCATGGGCGGCGGCGACGTGACGGGTTCCATCGCGCCGCAGCCCACCAGCACCTCCGGCGCCCAGGCCATGCCTCAGGCGCTGCAGCCGATCGGCAGTCACACCCAGGTTGCGACGGGTCCGTACACGCCTCCCGAAGATGTCGGGAACGGGCAGGGCTTCGTCGTGGGCACCGCTCCGCCCGGCACAGTTTCGAGTTCCGCCCTGCCGCCTCTCTCAGGAAGTCATGCCATGCCCGCGCAGACCGCTTACGCTCCCCTCGCGACCACCACAGCGACGCTCGCCGAGCCGCCCACCACGCTCAAGGCGATGCAGCAAGGCGTCTACTACCACGTGATCCAGAGTGGAGAGTCGCTCTACACCATCGCGCGGCACTACGACATCACCGCCGAGGCAATCATCTCCGCCAACGGCCTGAGTTCCGCCGACAAGATCTTCGTCGGCCAGCGCATTATCATCCCCGGCCGCGCCGATCTGCTCGCGTCGATGGACAAGCCCATCCCCGGCGGCGTTAAGCCCGTCCCGGTCATGCCGATCGATCCGACCAAGACGGCCGAGATCACGCCGGTCAAACCGCTGCCCTCGTCGCTGACCCCGCCCTCGGGACCGACCGCCACCTCTCAGCCTGCGACCCAGGTCGCGACCGCCGAACCGATGCCGCCGAAAGTCCCGGCCGTCGATCCGCAGCTTTCAGGCGCGGACAAATTCCGCTGGCCGGTCTCCGGCAAGGTCATCACCGACTTCCTCGCCTCCAACAAGACCGGCATCGATATCGACGCTCCCGCCGGCTCCGCGGTCCGCGCCGCCGAAAATGGCACCGTGATCTATGTCGGGTCGGGAGTTGAGGGCTACGGCAACCTGATCCTGATCCGCCACCCGAACGGCTACGTATCGGCCTACGCGCACCTGGCCTCGACGAGCGTCGTGAAGGGTCAGACCATCAACCGCGGCGACTCGATCGGCGCCGTCGGCATGACCGGCTCGGTCAGCCGTCCGGAACTGCATTTCGAGCTTCGCATGGGGGCGACCCCGGTCGATCCGGTCCCGCTGCTCGCGGGCTGATCGACACTGGTCGCGCCAACCCGGTCATCCCCGTGAAAGCGGGGATCTCCGTTTTTGGTGGACTCAGTGGTGGAACGCGTGCAGCCGAACCGCCAGGAAAGCCGAGCCGGCGAGAGCGAGCAGCAGCGGCAAGAGCGTCAAGGTCGTATCGGCAACATCGTAGTAGGTCTGGAGCGACATTTTCGCCTCCGGGATCATTTGATGGTCAGATCATGCGACTAACCGCCTGAACCGGCGCGAAGTTCCCCGTTTACCTTTTGTTCATTTTCGGAACCTAGATGGCCCGGCCCATTTCGCCGGCAAGAGCCCGCACAAACTGGATGGCGACGCGGCCGGAGCGGGCCCCGCGTGTTTGCGACCATTCGATGGCGCGCGCATCACGAACCGCGTCGTCGATCGTGAGCCCATAGGCCGCGCAGTAAGCCCGGACCATTTCGAGATAAGTCGGCTGGTCGCAATTGTGGAAGCCAAGCCACAGCCCGAAGCGGTCGCTCAGCGACACCTTCTCCTCGATCGCCTCGCCTGGGTTAATCGCCGTCGCCCGCTCGTTATCGATCATCTCGCGCGGCATCATGTGCCGGCGGTTCGAGGTCGCGTAGAACAGCGCATTGTCCGGCCGTCCCTCGAGCCCGCCATCGAGGATCGCCTTCAGCGACTTGTAGCTCGTCTCGTCCTTGTCGAAGCTCAGGTCGTCGCAGAACACGATGAACCGCGCCGACGCCTCCCTCGCCACGAGCCGCATCAGCCGCGGCAGCGTCTCGATGTCCTCGCGCGATATTTCGATGAGGATGAGTCGCCCCGGCACCTGCGCAGCGACTTCCGCATGCACGGCCTTGACCAGCGAGCTCTTGCCCATGCCCCGCGCCCCCCAGAGGAGCGCATTGTTGGCAGCAAAGCCCCTGGCGAAGTTCAGCGTGTTGGCGAGCAGCGTGTCGCGTACGCTGTCGATGCCCTTGAGCAGCCCGAACGGCACGCGCGCCACCTTGGGCACGGCGACCAGTTCGCCGGTCGCCGCGTCCCAATGATAGGCGTCGGCACTTCCGAGCGCGGGCCCGGGCGAGGCCGCGGCAGGGCCGATCGCCTCCAGCCGTGCCGCAATACGGGCCAGCGACGCGGCGATCTGCGTGAGGGTCTCGTCGGTCATTTCGCTGATTTCCTGCGTCGATCTGGCCGGGGAACCGCTTTGCGAACGGCTTTGCATTGAATCGGCCCGGACTATATAGTCCGCGCGCTTTGGCCGGGTGGGCTCTCCCATTGCCGGAAACGCAGCTTATATGCGATCAACCGCGGCGTTTTGACAAGCCGACGACCCACCTAAGGAGACCACCATGTTCGTGACCGCCGCTCTCGCGCAGAGCGTTCCCGGTGCTGCCGCGCCGTCGGGCGGGATCAGCGACCTGCTGTTCCAGTTCGCCCCGATCCTCGTGCTGGTGGTGATCTTCTGGCTGCTGATCTTCCGCCCGCAGCAGAAGCGGGCCCGCGACCAGCGCGAGATGCTGTCCAAGATCTCGCGCGGCGACACCATCGTCACCACTGGCGGGATCGTGGGCAAAGTCACCAAGGCCGTCGACGGCGAGGACCTTGAGGTCGAGATCGCCCAGGGCACCCGCGTCAAGGTCGTGCGCGGCATGATTTCCGACGTTCGCAGCCGGGCCAATCCGGCGCAGGCCACCGACGTCAAGGCGAGCTGAGTTACCGAGGACGACGCCCTAGCATGCTGCAATTTACCCCCGTTCGCACCGCGATCATCGTTATTGTCGCCCTGCTGGGCATCGTCTTTGCCATTCCGAACGTCTTCAACAAGGATCAGCTGGCCGCCTGGCCCGGCTGGCTCCCGCACCAGCCGATGACCCTCGGCCTCGACCTCCAGGGCGGCTCGTATCTGCTGCTCGAGGTCAACCGCGACTTCGTCATCCAGGATCGCCTGAAGACCTTGCGCCGCGACGCGCGGCAGGTGCTCGCCGGCGACAACGGCATCGGCAACATCATCACGACCGATGCCGCTGGCATCACCATCGAGCTGACCGACCCGACGCAGAAGGCGGCGGCACAGACGGCGCTGCAAAAACTGCAGACCGGCAATAACGTGCATCGGCCTCGGCGGCACGCAGGAGCTCGATTTCGGCGAGGCACCGGACGGCAAGCTCACCGTAACGCTCGATCCCAAGGGCATCGATGATCGCATGTCCTCGCTGATCGCGCAGTCGATCGAAGTGATCCGCAAGCGCATCGACGAAGTCGGCACCACCGAGCCGACCATCCAGCGCCAGGGCGCCGATCGCGTGCTGGTCGAAGTTCCCGGCTTCAGCGACTCGGCGCGTCTCAAGACGCTGATCAGCCAGACCGCGCGCCTGACGTTCCACCTCGTCCACCCGACGATGACCGCCCAGCAGGCGGAGCAGCAGGGCACCCCGGCCGGCTACTTCATCGCGCCGAGCAAGGATGGCGGCGAGGAGCTGCTCAACGAGAATGTCGAGCTTGGCGGCGAGCTGCTGACCAACGCCCAGCCCGGCTTCGACCAGCAGACCGGCCGGTCGATCGTCAGCTTCCAGTTCAACACCCAGGGCGCGATCCTCTTCGGCGAAGTCACGTCCAAGAATGTCGGCAAGCGCTTCGCGATCCTGCTCGACAACCAGGTGATCACCGCGCCCGTCATCCAGCAGCCGATCACTGGCGGTACCGGTCAGATCAGCGGCAACTTCACCCCGCAATCGGCCAACGATCTCGCCGTGCTGCTGCGCGCCGGCGCGCTGCCGGCGACCCTCGATGTCGCTGAAGAGCGATCAGTCGGCCCGAGCCTCGGCGCGGACTCAGTCAAGGCTGGCGTCACCTCGGGTGTCGTCGCCGCGATCCTCGTCGTCACCTTCATGATCATCGCCTACGGGCTGTTCGGGTTCTTCGCCGACATCTCGCTGGTGCTGAACATCGTTCTGATCATCGGCGCGCTATCGCTGCTTGGCTCGACGCTGACACTACCCGGCATCGCCGGCATCGTGCTCACCATCGGTATGTCGGTGGACGCCAACGTGCTGATCTACGAGCGCATCCGAGAGGAACTGCGCTCCGGCAAATCCATCCTGTCGGCGATCGACGCGGGCTTCCGCCGCGCCTGGGGCACCATCATCGACAGTCACTTGACCCAGCTCATCGCGGCCATCGTGCTCTATTTCCTGGGCTCGGGGCCGGTGCAGGGCTTCGCCGTGACGCTGGCTCTCGGCATCCTCACGTCGCTGTTCACCGCCTATACGGTGACGCTCTACTTCGTCGGCCTGTGGTTCCGCATCCGTCGGCCGAAGACCCTCAAGATCCAGGTGTTCCGCTTTATCCCTGACGGCACCAAGATCCATTTCATGCGGATCTCGCGCTACGCGATCATCTTCTCGGTGGTCATCTCGGTGCTCGCGATCGGCTCGGCCTTCATCAAGGGCTTTAACCTCGGCATCGACTTCATCGGCGGTTCGGCCATCGAGCTGCAGTACACCGGCGCCGGCGACGCCGACATCGGCAAGGTCCGCTCGACCCTCGATACGCTGGGGCTGGGTGACATCCAGGTGCAAACCTTCGGCACGCCCAAGGACATTCTGGTCCGCGTGCAGACGCAGCCCGGCGGCGATGCCGCGCAGCAGGCGGCGGTAACCAAGGTCAGCACCGCGGTGCAGGCCGACAGCTACACCATTCGCCGTATCGAGACGGTGGGCCCGCAGGTGTCGGGCGAATTGACCACCAAGGGCATCACGGCGGTGATCGTCGCCCTCGGCGCGATCCTGCTCTACGTCTGGTTCCGCTTCGAGTGGCAATTCGCGCTCGCCGCGATCACGACGACGACGCACGACGTCGTCATGACCATCGGGTTGTTCTCGTTCGTCGGCATCGAGTTCAACATCTCATCGATCGCCGCGGTGCTGACTCTGGTCGGCCTCAGTCTCAACGAGACCGTGGTCATCTCCGACCGCGTTCGCGAGAATCTCCGAAAATACAAGAAGATGGCGCTGCCCGAGTTGATCGACCTGTCGATCAACCAGACCATCGTGCGAACCTCGCTGACGCAGTTTACCATCCTCTTGGCGCTGTTCCCGCTGGTCTTCTTCGGTGGCGAATCCATTCGCGGCTTCACCATCGCCATGACCTTCGGGTCGATCTTCGGCATGTATTCGTCGGTGCTGATCGGCGGCCCGATCCTGATCTTCTTCGGGCTCAAGGCGCGCGGCGAGAGTGTCGCCGAGGCCAAGGCCAAGAAGATTCCGAAGCGCGCCGACGGCGCCGCGGTCTAGCCGCAGCATGGCCTCGAAGGGATTCTGATGGCCGAGCCGGGGCAGGGGTTCTACCCGCACCAGGCCGCGATCGAGGGTTACGGCAATGGCGGTTTCCGCTTCGCTGGCATGAGCCATCGCGGCTCGCTGCTCTGCCTGCCGAGCGGCATGCACAAATGGGACGTGGCCAGCCCCGCGGACATTACCGAACAGAGCCTGCGGCCCCTGTTCGACGTCGCCGACCAGATCGACGTTCTGCTGGTCGGCCTCGGCACCGACATCGCCGGGTTCGACAAGAGCCTGCGGCTGAAATTGCGCGAACGCGGCATCATTGTCGAGGCGATCGCGACCGGGGGGGCCGTGCGCACGTACAATATCCTCCTTGGCGAGAGCCGGTCGGTCGGCGCCGCGTTGATCGCCGTCGAGACCGTGCGGTGAAGTCCGATAGCGAGGCTCATGCCGCGCAATTCCTTCGCGAGACCGACCGCGACCGGTATCTCGCGACGCTCGTGCTTCCGGCCCAGCGACGGGCAGCGATCACTGCGCTCTATGCGTTCAATGCCGAAATCGCCTCGATTCCCGACCGTGCACGCGAACCACCGGCTGGCGAAATCCGTCTCCGCTGGTGGCTCGACGCCTTGGCAGGGACCGGTCACGGCGAGGTCCGCGCCAACCCCATCGCCGATGCCCTCCTGTCGGCGGTGTCGGAGTATGGCCTGCCAACGGCGGCACTGAGCCGGTTGATTGAGGCGCGCCGCTTCGATCTCTACCAGGACCCGATGCCCGACCTCGCGACGTTCGAAGGCTATGCCGGAGAAACTGTATCGGCGCTCTACCAGCTCGGCGCGATGGTCCTTAACGGCGGCAAGCCGGTCGAGACTGGCGACGCTGCGGGGCATCTGGGCGTCGCCCACGCCCTCGTCGGGCATCTCCGCGCTTTCGGCCATAACGCCAGACGGGGGCGCATCTTCCTGCCGTGGCAGGTGTTCGCGACTTGCGGCGTCAAGGAATCCGAAATCCTCTCAGGGCAAGCGAGCGAGCCGCTCGCGGTGGCGCTGACCCGCCTTGCGGAGCTCGCCTCCGAGCACCTGCGCAAAGCAGACATCGCTATCGCCGCTCTACCGCGGGAGCTGCGGCCGGTCTTTGCGCCGCTGGCCTTGCTCAAGTCGGAGCTCAGGCGCATCGATTTTGAAGCGCCGTTCCAGCGCCCGCGTGACCTGCCCGATTGGCGGAAGATCGCGGCGCTCTGGTGGTGGGGCGTTCGCCGCGGCTAGGCCCAGCCTGCAATGTCCGCCAACGCGCGGTCGCTCATCGCCTTGCGCTTCGCCATCGCCTTGTCGGGTCCGCGCCACCGGCCGGCGCCCTCGGGCTTCGTCACGGTGACCGGCGGCAGCAGGCCGAAATTCACGTTCATCGGCTGAAAACTGCGCGGCCCCGGCTCGCCTTCGGTCGCGATATGGCCGCCGGTGATGTGGTCGACCAGCGCCCCCAGCGCCGTCGTCAGCCCCGGCGCCTCGATGGTTGCGCCGCGCGCCGACGCCGACGCCATCCGCCCAGCGATCAGCCCGATCGCTGCGCTTTCGACATAGCCCTCGACGCCGGTGATCTGGCCGGCAAAGCGCAGCCGCGGTTCAACTTTCAGGCGAAGTTGCCGATCGAGCACCTTGGGTGAATTGAGGAAGGTGTTGTGGTGCAGGCCGCCAAGACGGGCGAACTGCGCGTGCTCGAGGCCGGGGATCAACCGGAAGATCTCGGCCTGCCGCCCATATTTGAGCTTGGTCTGGAACCCGACCATGTTCCACAGCGTGCCCAGCGCATTGTCCTGCCGAAGCTGCACGATCGCATGCGGCTTGACCGCGGGGTTGCGCGGATTGGTGAGGCCCACCGGCTTTAGCGGCCCCCAGCGCAACGTCTCGCGACCGCGCTCGGCCATCACCTCGACCGGCAGACAGCCGTCGAAATACGGCACGTTTTCCCACTCGTGGAAGACGTGTTTCTCCCCGCCGAGCAGCGCATCGACGAACCGATTGTATTGCGCCTCGTCCATCGGGCAGTTGAGATAATCGGCGCCCGTACCGCCCGGACCGGCCTTGTCGTAGCGGGACTGCTTCCAGGCGATTTCCATGTCGATCGACTCGCCATGAACGATCGGCGCGATGGCGTCGAAGAACGCCAACTCGGCCTCTCCCGTCAGCCGCTGGATGGCCTCCGCCAATGGCCGCGAGGTGAGCGGCCCCGTGGCCACTACCACGTTCTGCCACTCCGCCGGTGGCAGCCCGGCAATCTCGCCGAACGCGACCGAGATGTTGGGGTGCCCGCGCACCGCCGCCGTCACCGCCTCCGAAAATCCGACCCGATCCACCGCGAGCGCCCCGCCGGCCGGCAACTTGTGCGCGTCGGCGATCCGCATGATCAGCGAGCCGCAGCGCCGCATTTCCTCGTGCAGCAGCCCGACGGCGTTGTGTTCGTGATCGTCAGACCGGAAGGAATTGGAGCAGACGAGCTCGGCAAATCCGCCCGTGAGGTGCGCTTCGGTGAGCTTTTCCGGCCGCATTTCGTGCAGCACGACCTGAGCGCCGCCTCTCGGCCGCCTGCCATGCCGCCTCCGACCCGGCGAGGCCTGCGCCGATCACGTGAATGGGTTGAGTTGGCATGGCGGGCGTCCTAACAGCCGACAGTCAGGGCCGCAACGAGGAGCGTATTTTGAGCATCACAATCTGGGGCCGGCTCAATTCGATCAACGTCCAGAAGGCCATCTGGGCGCTGGAGGAACTCGGCCTCGATTACGAGCACATTCCGCTCGGCGGCAGCTTCGGCGGCCTCACCGATCCTGCCTATCGGGCGCTGAACCCCAACGTCCGCGTACCGACGCTCCGCGATGGCGACACGGTCGTCTGGGAAAGCCATGCGATCGTGCGCTATCTCGCGGCGCAGTGTGGCTCGGGAACCCTGTGGCCCGACGATCCTCGCCGGCGGGCGGCGGCGGATCAATGGGTGGATTGGACGGCAACGACCTTCCAGGCCGCATGGCTCAGGGTCTTCGAGTTGGTCGTCCGCGTGCCCGAGGACAAGCGCAATCCGGCGCTGATTGCAGAGGCGATAAATGACGCGAACCGGTTGCTGCGCATGCTCGACGGCGCACTAGCCGAGCGGCCATTCCTCGTCGGCACGGAGCTGACCTACGGGGATATTCCGGCCGGAGTCGCCATGTTCCGCTGGATGACGATGCCGATCACACGGCAGCCGATGCCAAATCTGGAAGGCTGGTACCGCCGGCTCGACGCCAGGCCCGCCTTCAGGAAGGCAGTCTGCGTCAGCTACGCAGACATGTTCGGTGTACCCGTTCCGCCGGCGCCGCGCTGAGCCTTGGAAAGCAAAACGCTCGCTGCCGGTTCAGGAAGCGAGCGTTCGGATTGCTGCCGCTGGGCGGCCTTTCATGCAGCCATCAGATGGTGCGGACATGGTCGCGCGCGATCTTCTGGATGTCGGTACGCGTGATGCCGAGGTCGTTCAGCTGGCGATTATCGAGAGCGGCAAGCTCGCGAACAGTCTGCTGGTAAGCCTGCCAGCGCTTGAGGGTCTGACGAATACCCATGGTTCAGTCTCCTTCTGTATGCGGCCTGTCGTCGGCCACGAGTGGTAGATAGCTCTGCAGGTGCGTCGGGAGCAGAGGTTGATTGATCAGAACAGGCTCACACAAAACGCATAGCTCCTTTTGCCCGGCGTTCACCGGAAGTTAAGACGCGCGTGGAGCGCGGCCGCCGGACATTCACCCGACGGCCGGTCGTGGTTTCTAGCGCTGTGGATCGAACAGACTGCGGGTCATTTTGGCGAAATCGGGCCGGCAAAGGCCCAAAAGGTCGGCATTTCGCCGGGGCGGCGCCCCTGTTTCCCGCAAGGTCTGCTTGATGTCCACCAGCGGCTGCTGACGCCAGACGGCACGGACAAACACCTCGCAAGCTCCTCTCATGAGTGCAGGACGCGGGAACATCGTCCGATTTGCCGCCCCGTTCCACCCGGCAAGGGGCATTCGGGTCATGCAGTATTCCGCATGGCGCTGTCGTCTGAACGTCAAAATCGCGGTGAATTGGCTGCCGCGTGGGCGCTTTTGGCGCCGACTGGTGGCTTTTGGGGACGAATTTGCGCTGCTCGGCGGCCTATTCGGCGGCCTGGCGCACCGATTTGCGCTTTGCCGGGCGCCGCGCCATCACCTCTTTGAGGAACCGGCCGGTGTAGGACCGCTTGTTGTCGATGATGTCCTCGGGCGTGCCGACACCCACGACCTCTCCACCGCCGTCGCCGCCCTCGGGCCCCATGTCGATGATCCAGTCGGCAGTCTTGATGACCTCGAGATTGTGCTCGATCACCACCACGGTGTTCCCGGCATCGACCAGCTCGTGCAGCACTTCGAGCAGCTTCCTGATGTCGTGGAAGTGCAGCCCCGTGGTGGGCTCGTCGAGCATATAGAGGGTGCGGCCCGTGGCCCGCCTGCTCAGCTCCTTGCTCAGCTTCACCCGCTGCGCCTCGCCCCCGGAGAGCGTCGTCGCCGGCTGGCCGACCTTGACGTAACCGAGCCCCACGCGCTGCAGCGTCGCGAACTTCTCGCGGATCGATGGCACCGCGGCAAAGAACTCCGTGGCCTCGTCGATCGTCATGTCGAGCACGTCGGCGATCGACTTGCCCTTGAACTGCACCTCGAGCGTCTCGCGATTGTAGCGATGGCCGTTGCACACCTCGCAGGTCACGTAGACATCGGGCAGGAAGTGCATCTCGATCTTGATGACGCCATCGCCCTCGCACTTCTCGCAGCGCCCACCCTTGACGTTGAACGAGAACCGGCCGGGGCCGTAGCCGCGCGCCTTGGCTTCCGGCAGCCCGGCAAACCACTCGCGCAGCGGCCCGAACGCACCGGTATAAGTCGCGGGGTTCGAGCGCGGCGTGCGCCCGATCGGCGACTGGTCGATGTCGATGATCTTGTCGAGGAATTCGAGGCCGGTGAGGTGGTTGTGCGGCGCCGGAATGACGCGCGCGCCGTTGAGCCGCCGCGACATCGCCTGGTAGAGCGTGTCGACCATCAGCGTCGACTTGCCGCCGCCGGAAACGCCGGTGACGGCGACAAACAGCCCAAGCGGGACATCGACGGAGACGTTCTTGAGGTTGTTGCCGGTTGCGCCGTCGAGGTGGATCTTCTTGCCCTTCTGCGGCACGCGCCGCTCGATTGGCGTCGGGATCTGCAGCTTGCCGCTGAGATACTGGCCGGTGATCGAATTCTTGTTATTGAGGATGTCCTCGGGCGTGCCCTCGGCGATGATGTGGCCACCATTGACGCCCGCGCCGGGGCCGATATCGACCACATAGTCGGCGGTGAGGATCGCGTCCTCGTCGTGCTCGACGACGATCACCGTGTTGCCGATGTCGCGCAGCCGCTTCAGCGTCTCGATGCAGGCGCGCGTTGTCGCGCTGGTGCAGCCCGATCGAAGGCTCGTCGAGCACGTAGAGCACGCCGGTGAGGCCCGAACCGATCTGGCTCGCGAGACGGATGCGCTGGCTCTCGCCGCCCGACAGCGACCCGGAATTGCGGCTGAGCGTCAGATAGTCGAGCCCGACGTCGTTGAGAAAGCCAAGCCGCTCGCGGATTTCCTTGAAGATGCGCTCGCCGATCTGGTTCTGCTGCGCGCTCAGCTTCGGCGGCAATCCTTCGAACCAGCCGGCGGCGGCGCGGATCGACATCTCGCCGACCTGCGCGATGTGCAGCCCGTCGATCTTGACCGCTAGCGCCTCGGGCTTCAGCCGGTAGCCGTTGCAGGCGAGGCACGGCTTCGACGACATGTAGCGCTCGATTTCCTCGCGCATACCGGAGCTCTCGGTCTCCTTGTAACGCCGTTCCAGATTGCCGATGACGCCTTCGAACGGCTTCTTGGTCTTGTAGGTGCGCAACCCGTCGTCATACGTGAACTGGATCGGCACCTCACCGGTGCCGAACAGCACCGCGTCCTGCACCTCCTGAGGCAGCTCTTCCCAGGCTGTGCCGGTCGAGGCGCCGAAATGCTTGGTCACCGCCTGCAGCGTCTGCTGGTAATAGGGCGCGCTGGTCTTGCTCCAGGGCAGAACCGCGCCCTCGCGCAGCGATAGCGTGCCGTCGGGCACGATCAGGTCCGGGTCGATCTTCTGCTCGGTGCCGAGCCCATCGCAGACCGGGCACGCGCCGAACGGATTGTTGAACGAGAACAGCCGCGGCTCGATCTCGGGAATGGTGAAGCCCGAGATCGGGTCCGCGAATTTCTCGGAAAAGACCAGCCGCTTCGGCCCGCCCTGGTCGTCCTTCTCGTCGGCGAATTCGGCGAAGGCAACGCCGTCCGCGAGTTTCAGAGCGGTCTCAAAACTCTCGGAGAGGCGCGACCCGATGTCTGGCGCCGACCACGATGCGGTCGACCACCACTTCGAGCGTGTGCTTGATCTTCTTGTCGAGGGCCGGGGCATCCTCGATGTCCCAGAACTCGCCGTCGATCTTGATGCGCTGGAAGCCCTTGCGCATCAGCTCGTTGAGTTCGCGCTTGTATTCGCCCTTGCGGCCACGCGCGAACGGCGCCAGCAGGAACAGTCGGGTGCCCTCAGGCTGGGCCAGCACGATGTCGACCATCTGGCTGACCGTCTGGCTCTGAATCGGCAGGCCGGTGGTGGGTGAATAGGGGATGCCGACGCGCGCAAAGAGCAGCCGCAGATAGTCGTAGATCTCGGTGACCGTGCCGACCGTCGAGCGCGGATTGCGCGAGGTCGTCTTCTGCTCGATCGAAATGGCGGGCGAGAGCCCGTCGATCTGCTCGACGTCGGGCTTCTGCATCATCTCGAGGAATTGCCGCGCATAGGCGCTGAGCGACTCCACATAGCGCCGCTGCCCCTCGGCGTAGATCGTGTCGAACGCCAGCGAGGATTTGCCCGAGCCGCTCAGCCCCGTCATCACGATCAGCTTGTCGCGCGGTAGCCGCAGATCGATGTTCTTGAGGTTGTGCTCCTTGGCGCCACGGATGACGATTTCACGGTTCGGGGCAGGGACGGACTTGGCGGGCATCGGGCATCCATGAACGGAGGCTCGCGACCGTAGACGGCGGTGCGCCAGCTTCTGTCAGTGTTTCAATGGGGGCGTCAGCGCCTGAAATAGGAAGGAGCCGCCGCATCCGCAAGCTAACCACGGGCCGGCGAAGCTGTCATCTCACGCGCCGCCGGGCTGGCGAGAACATAAGCGGAACAGAGGGGAGTCGGTCAAGCCCTTGTCGTCACTCCGCACCGCTGGCACCGTCCGTCGATCAAGGAGGCCCGACGAAGTGAAATACGTTGTAGGCTGGTTGACGCTGAAACCTGGACGACGGGACGCGTTCATGGCGCGAGTGCGGCCGTTCGTGCAGTTGTCCCGCTCAGAGGCGGGGGTTCGGATTTTCGAGGTCGCCGCCAGCGACACAGACCCTGATGTCACCGTCTGGGTCGAGGGCTACGACAGCGAGGAAACGCATCAACAACACCAGGCCAGGGCCGAGCATCAGGCATTCCTTGCAGACATCGCCGAACTTGCTGTCGGCGGGCGGTTCACGCATATCCGACCGGCGGATGAACGGACCGACGTGTTCAGCTTCTAAGCGCCGAGAGAGAAGCGCCAGCGCTACGCCCGGTCGCCCAGATAAATCCCCTTCGCCTTCAAATATGCCACCTCTTCCGGGCTCGCGAGTTCGCGGTCCCAGCGAGCCAGGTGCCTGTTGATGTATTTGAAGAACGGCGGGCCGAGTGCGGCGAAGAGGATCATCGCCATATAGCCGTGCGGCAGCGTCACGGCCTGCGCGTCGGTCGATTGCTCGAGCTCCCAGTAGCGCCGCGTCGCGATGGCGTGGTGGTTGGAATGGAGCATGAGGTTGTAAAAAAAGCCGGTCGAGACGCGCCGATGGCTGTCCCAGGAATGCCGCGCCTCGACGCGCGTGCCGGGCATTCGCACCAGCCCGTAATGCTCGATGTAGTTGACCACCTCGAGGTAGATCTTGCCGATGAACCCGGCATAGGCACACCAGAGGATGCCCCACGGCCCGAGGAATGCCACGTAGAGCGCGAGTACCGCGAGCGTCATCATCTGGCCGCGCCAGAAGCGGTTGGTCCACGGCGTGTTGGGCAGGCCCTTCCGCTTCAGCCGGTCGTCCTCGTAGCGCTTGCCCGAAAGCCACTGGCCGATGGTCGAAGTGAAGACGAACGTCACGATATAGGTGCCGCGCGGCGCGGTGGCCGGGTCGAGCTCGGTGCCGACATTCTTGTGGTGGCCGTAAACGTGTTCGATGGCGAACCCGGTGTCCCACGTGAAGGCGAGGAGCCAGCGGCCGATCAGCCGGTCGAACGGCTTGTCCATGCGATGGATCAGCTCGTGCGCGACATTCACGCCGGCTGCCCCGTAATACATGCCGAGGCTGACCCAGGCGCCCTGGCCGAAGACCATGCCGTTCTGGAAGCTCGCGGTGTTGGTGCGCGCCGCCACGGGATCGAAGCCGAAGGTGCGGAAGATCGCGTCCAGCCACGGCCAGCCGCCCGTGGTCGAGACGACGTTGAACGTCACCAGCGTCAGGATGATCAGCAACGGCAGCGTGATGTAGAGCATCAGCTGCATGTACCAGACCGGCGGCATGTCCTCCTTCGAGCCGGCGTCGCCGAACAGCTCGTCGACGAAGCCATAGAGCACGAAAGAGAGGGCGATCCCGGTCAGCACGAACGGGCCGCCCAATGCCATGCCGACCATGCCGAGCAGGATGAAGAGGTTCATCAGCGAATAGCGCACCGCGTTGGCGGCGCGAGTCGCGAGCACCGTGCGTCGCGAGCGCGGTGGTCGGGCCGCGCGGCTCTCGGGAAGAGTCTCTGTCATGCCATCATCCTTGCAGGCGAAAGCCTAGGCCATTCGCCAGGCGCCCTCAATATTGAACGATCGGGGCGCGGGCGAGGCAAATCCGGCCCCACGGTCAACAGCTTGGGAGCGCGGCTTATTCCTGCCTGGCGGTACGCAGCTGGATCAGCGGCGCGTCTCTGTAGACGAGCTGCACCACCGTGTAGTGCCGCGCCAGCAGTGCATCGAGCAAGCTCGGCAGCATCAGCGCCGTCCGTTCGTGGATGTCGTGCATGAGGATGATGCCCCGGCCCGTCCTGTCGAGCTCGCGCAGGATCCGGTTGAGCAGGAAATCGGGGCCGGTGGTGAAATAGTCGTCGCTGTCCATCTGCGCGCCGACCGGAATGTAGCTGTCCTGCTCGATCGCGGCGCGGATCAGGGCATTCTGCGCGAGGTAGGGGAAGCGGAAGAACGGCTGGACCGTGCCGCCCATCGGGGCGAGGGCGGCCTGCACCGCCTGGGCGCCGCGCGTAACGTCGCTCAGCGCCTCGGTCTCGCTGAGCTTGGAAAGGTTCTTGTGGTCGAAGGTGTGCGATCCGATGGTTTCCCCCGCCAGGTACACGGCCTGCGCTACGGCGGGATGCTGCCGCGCCATCTCGCCAATCATGAAGAAGGTCGCTTTGACGCCATAGGCGTTGAGCGTCTTGAGGATGGAGTTGGTCGTTCCCGGCTTTGGGCCGTCATCGAACGTTAGGATCACTTCGCCGGGATTGAGGACGATGTCGGTGATCGCGCCGACCGCGAGGACCCGCCCGGTGAGCGCCGAGGTGCCGTCGGCATTGAGCGTCGGCGGCAGTGGGACCGGCGCGGTTGCCGGGCTTTCCGGCTTGCTTGGGTCGACATCTGCGGCGAGCGCCGGCTCGGCCAACAGCATCGCCATCAACGCAACGGCCACGAATTTCGACATCGGCGCCCCGGAACCGACGCAAGGTTGGCGCAGTATGGTTAATGCCCGCTTTCACCGCGCACCTTGACGGGTGGCGGGGTGAGAACATAAGTAGAACATTGCGCCTGTGGGCAACGGCAAAAAGCGAGGACGCGTGGACCTCGCGGCGATAGAATGGCGGCCCGTCAGGGAACAGAAGGACGAGAGCGATGGCAGGCAGCGTGAACAAGGTCATTCTGGTGGGCAATCTGGGCGCCGACCCGGAAGTCCGGACGCTGCCGAGCGGCAACAAGGTGGTGAACCTCAGCGTCGCGACCTCGGATAGCTGGCGCGACAAGAATTCCGGCGAGCGCAAGGAAAAGACCGAGTGGCACCGCGTGGTGATCTTCTCGGAGGGCCTCGCGCGCGTCGCCGAGCAATATCTGCGCAAGGGCAGCAAGGTCTACCTCGAGGGGGCGCTCCAGACCCGCAAGTGGCAGGACCAGTCCGGACAGGATAAATATTCGACCGAAATCGTGCTGCAGGGCTTCAACTCGACCCTCACCATGCTCGACGGGCGCGGCGAGAACGCCGAGGGCAGCTCGGGCGGCTTCTCAGGCCCCCCGGCGGCGCGCTCCGAGGGTCGCCGTCCGTCTCCGTCGGCTCCAGCGTTCGAATCTGGCGGCGCCGACGACGACATCCCGTTCTAGCGGCAGGTCCGGCATCAGCCGGCGGGCGCCTGCTTCGGCCGGTTCAACCGCAGTCCGAGAACGAGCGGAATGCTGATCGCATAGACCAGCACCACCGAGAGCCAGATCGCGCCCGGCCATTGCTGCCGGACGACAAAATAGACGCTAGAGAATGCGAGCGGCGCGACGATCGAAGCGAGGCTCACCGCCGACGCCAGGACCCCCTGAAACTGACCTTGCCGGTTCTCGTCGACCATCCGCGTGGCCAGCGATTGCAGCGCCGGTGCGCCAATGCCGCCGAGGACGAACACCGGCATGATCGCGAACACCACCCAGCCCTGGCTGGCGAAGGCGATGGCGATGAGGGAGATGCACGCGCCGCCGACCCCCACGAGAATGGCGGCGCGCTCGCCGAGCAGCTTTACCGCGGGACCCGGAAGGAACGCCTGGGCCAACGCCTGGCAGGCGCCGTAGGTACCGAGTGAAAGGCCGATCCACAGTCCGTTCCATTGGAACGCGTCGTGGCCCCAGAGCGCCCAGCACACTCCATAGGCTTCGCCCGTCCCCGCGAAGACGAAAAAGATCACGACGATCGGCAGCAGCCCCTTCATCGACATCACCCAGCGCAGCGGCCGCAGCGGGTTCAGCGCTGCAAGGTCGAAGCGCTCGCGAGTCGGCGTGCGCGACTCCGGCAGCGCGAACAGCGCCAGCAGCAAATTGCACCCGTTGAGCACCGCCGCGGCGATGAAGGGCAGCCGCACCCAGTAGTCGCCGAGCACGCCGCCGAGCACCGGGCCGACGATGAAGCCGATCCCGAACATTGCATTGAGCAACCCGAAGCGCCGCGCCCGCGTCGCCTCCGGCGAAACGTCGGTGATGTAGGCGGTCGCCACCGAGACGTTGGCGCTTGTCAGGCCAGCGATGGCGCGCCCGACGAGCAGCATCCAGAGGCTCGGCGCGAAGGCCAGGAGCAGGTAGTTGATCGCCGCGCCGCCAAGCGAAATCAGCAGCACCGGCCTGCGCCCGAGCCGGTCGCTGAGCGCTCCGAGCACCGGCGCGAAGACGAACTGCATAATGGCGTAGAGCGCGATCAGAACGCCGATATAGGGCGCAACGTCCTGGGCGTGGGTCACCTCCTCGAGCAGCGAGGGGAGGATCGGGAAAATCAGTCCGATGCCCACCGCATCAAGGACAATGGCAGTGAAAATAACGATGAGGGGACGGTTCATTGGCGTGCTCCGGTCGCGAGGGTGCATCGCCGCTGCTCGGCAGGTCCGCATTGACCCGCCACATGTGCTCGACCGCCCAGCGGGCGATCGCTTTTCGCGACGGCCGCCGTTTAGTGCAAACGCCTGTCGGCGGCAAGGACCTTCCCATCCAGCCGATTGCGCAAACGAAAAGGGCGGCCCGTGGCCGCCCTCGAATTCCCGGATGCTGAAGGCTTACGACGCCTTGGCGAATGGGATGCTAGCGTCGACCTTGTAGCCCGTCTTGTTGAACAGGGCGTGGAAATCCACGCCGATCGTCGCTCCCGACAGGATGACGCTGGCGGAGATGCTGACGTCGTTGCCCTCGTTGTCGTTGGCCCGCTGCTGCAGGTCGAAATCGACGTCCGAGCCGCGCCGCTGGCCGATGGCAACACCGTTGAAGCCGCCGATCCCCGAGGTCATGGCCGCTTCATAATGGTGCTTGTCGGCGACCCAGGCGATAGTGCCGTAGATGGCGATCTGCGCGCCCGCCAGCGAGCAGCGCCCGCTGTAGTTGATCTTCTCGCCATTGCCCTTGCTGAGGGCCATCTTGCAGCTCACGTCTTCCTTCTGGTCGCCCTTGAGCGTGCCCTTGCCCGACCAGGTGCCGATATAGCCGGCCAGAACCGTCATTTCGGGCGAATCCGCGAAGGCGGGCAGCAAAGTCGAGGCCACCAGAACGGCGCCGAGCACGGTCGCGCGCGAAAGGGGTCCGAACAGCGTCATGATATCTACCGCCTCCCAGCGGCTCCAAGAATCGCCCCCCGGCGATCGATCGGGCGGGATGAATATAGTACCCCAATGAGGTGCGCGAGGGTTATCACAAACGGTGGTGCAAACAAGGCGTCGGCGGCGGCTTTGCGAGCCTTTCCGGGCCGGGCCAGGCAAATTTCGTCGCGACCGTTGCCCCGAACCCACGCCGCCGGGCGAATCCCGGCAAAAAGCCTCGAAACCGGCGCCTTCCGACCCTATATCCGAATGCAGTGGATGACCGCCATCGCGACGGCTGAAACGCCCGGCCCGATTAGGTTTCGGCCGGGGAATCGACTAGACCCAAACCAGTTCAAATCGACAGCAAATAGAGCCCTTGGCCGACACTCCTGAAACCGGCGCGCCGCCGCCACCTCCCTCCGACATCGCCCCGATCTCGATCACCGACGAAATGCGGCGCTCGTATCTCGATTACGCCATGAGCGTGATCGTGAGCCGGGCGCTGCCCGACGTGCGCGACGGCATGAAGCCTGTGCATCGGCGCATCCTCTATTCGATGCACGAGCAGAACTTCAGCTGGAACCGGCCGTACCATAAGTCGGCGACCGTCGTCGGCGACGTCATCGGTAAGTATCACCCGCATGGCGACCAGGCCGTCTACATGTCGCTGGTCCGCATGGCGCAGGATTTCTCGATGCGCCAGCTGCTCATCGACGGGCAGGGCAATTTCGGCTCGATCGACGGCGATATGCCGGCGGCCATGCGCTACACCGAAGTGCGCATGGAAAAGATCACGGCGTCGCTCCTCGACGATCTCGAGAACGACACGGTGGATTACCGCGAGAACTACGACGGCTCGCGCACCGAGCCGACGGTGCTCCCGGCGCGCTTCCCGAACCTTCTGGTCAACGGCGGCGGCGGCATCGCGGTCGGCATGGCGACCAACATCCCGAGCCACAATCTCGGCGAGGTGATCGACGCGACGCTCGCGGTCCTCGCCAATCCGGACATCACGATCCCCGAGATCATGCAGGTGCTGCCCGGCCCGGATTTCCCCACCGCGGGGATCATCCTCGGGCGCGCCGGCATCCGCCAGGCCTACGAGACCGGTCGCGGTTCGGTGCTCATCCGTGGTCGCACCACGACCGAGGAGATGCGCGGCCAGCGCGAAGCCATCATCATCACCGAGATCCCCTATCAGGTGAACAAGAGCGCTGATGATCGAGCGCATGGCCGAGCTCGTGCGCGACAAGCGGATCGAGGGCATCTCCGACATCCGCGACGAATCCGACCGCCACGGCATCCGCGTCGTCATCGAGCTGAAGCGCGACGCTGTTCCCGACGTGGTGCTCAACCAGCTCTACCGCTTCACGCCGCTCCAGACCTCGTTCGGCTGCAATTTCGTCGCGCTCTATGGCGGCAAGCCGGAGCTCACCGGCCTGATCCCGATGCTGCGCGCCTTCGTCGATTTCCGCGAGGAAGTCGTCGCCCGCCGCACCCGCTTTCTGCTCAACAAGGCCCGCGACCGCGCCCACGTGCTGGTCGGTCTCGCCGTGGCCGTCGCCAATATCGACGACGTCATCGCGCTGATCCGCCGCGCGCCCGATCCGGGCACGGCGCGCGAGCAGCTGATGGCGCGCGACTGGCCGGCGCGCGACGTCGCGCCGCTGATGGCGCTGGTCGACGATCCGCGCCACAAGATCGCGGCGGACGGCACCTTCCGGCTCAGCGACGAGCAGGCGCGTGCGATCCTTGCATTGACGCTCAGCCGTCTCACCGGGCTCGGCCGCGACGAGATCGGCGAGGAGCTCAATGGCCTCGGCACGGACATCGCCGATCTGCTCGACATCCTCCGCTCCCGCGAACGCGTGCAGACCATCGTGCGTGACGAGCTGACGGCCATCAAGGCCGAGTTCGCGACGCCGCGGCTCACGACGATCGACGAGGTCGGCGGCGACTTCGAGGACGAGGACCTCATCGCCCGCGAGGACATGGTCGTGACCGTGACCCACGAGGGCTACATCAAGCGCGTGCCGCTCAGCGCCTACCGGACTCAGGCCCGCGGCGGCAAGGGCCGCTCGGGCATGGCGACGCGCGACGAGGATTTCGTCACCCGCCTGTTCGTCGCCAACACCCACGCGCCGGTGCTGTTCTTCTCCTCGCTTGGCCAGGTCTACAAGCTCAAGGTCTGGCGCCTGCCGCTCGCCGAGCCGCAGGGCAGGGGCCGCGCGCTGATCAACATGCTGCCCCTCGATGCGGGCGAGCGCATCAGCTCGATCGTGCCGCTGCCCGAGGACGAGGGCGAGTGGAACGGGCACGACGTGATGTTCTCGACGTCCACCGGGAGCGTGCGTCGCAACCGGCTGTCCGACTGCGTGCCGCGCACGACGCTCGGCAAGCGCGTCATGGAGTTCGACGAGCCCGGCCAGTCGATTATCGGCGTCGAGCTCTCGAAGGACACTGACGACGTGCTGCTTACGACCGCGCTCGGTCAGGCGATCCGGTTCCAGACCACCGATATCCGCGTCTTCGGCGGCGGTGGCTCGACCGGTACCTCGACCGGCGTGCGCGGCATCAGCCTCAGCGCCGGCGACCGCGTCATCTCGATGTCCGTGCTGCGCCACATGGACGCGACGCCCGCCGAGCGTGAGGCCTATCTCAAGCAGTCCGGAGCCATAAGGCGCGCCGCGACCGGCGAGGAGGCCGAGACGCGACACAGCCCAGGACGATGCGGCCGAGGAACCCGAGGTGCAGCCGGGCAGCGAGCAGGTCTCGCTCGGCGAAGCCCGTTATGTCGAAATGGGCGCGGCCGAGCAGTTTGTGCTCACCATCACCGAGCTCGGCTACGGCAAGCGCTCGTCGTCCTACGAGTTCCGCATCTCCAACCGCGGCGGCAAGGGCATCAAGGCGACCGACACCAGCAAGACCGCCGAAATCGGCCGTCTCGTCGCCGCCTTCCCGGTCGAGGATAGCGACGGCATCATGCTGATCTCCGATGGCGCCCAGCTCATCCGTGTGCCGGTGGGCGGCATCCGCTTCACCAGCCGCGCCAGCAAGGGCGTCCGCGTGTTCCGCACTGCCGAGGGCGAAAAGGTCGTCTCCGTCGAGCGCATCAGCGAAGTCGAAGCGGACGACGGCGAGGGTGAACCGGACGCGGCGTAGGGCGGTTCACGTCTCAGCGGAATCGGAAGGGCCGAGAAACGCCGCGATAAGGACGCCCGAATTCGTGCGAGCCCGCCCTCGTGGTTCGACAAGCTCACCATGAGGGCTACTGTAGTCCCGCGGGGATGCCGGGCCAGGCAGAGGCCCCTTGAGACCCCCCGAAGACCCGCTGAAGACCTCCTGAGGACCGCTGAGGACCCCGAGGACCGCTGAGGACCCCTAAGGACCTCATGGTGAGCTTGTCGAACCACGAGGTCCGGGCCCGCTCTAGCCGCTGCTGCAGAGCACCCACCCGGCTCCCGATCAACAATGTCATTCCCGCGAAGGCGGGAATCCAGGAGCCCGAACACCACGCCTGTCGCCCCTTCGCGGGAATGACACGCCGCCCGCCTTGCCTTCCGCCTGCCCCTCCTGCACTCATCGCCCATGCTCAGCCTCACGACTCTCATCCCCTACGTCGGCGCCTGCATTATCCTTGCGATCGTCCCAGGCCCGACCGTCACCGTAATCCTCGCCAACTCGCTCCGATCGGGGACGCTGGCGGGGCTCGCAATCGTCGCCGGCACGCAGGCCGGGCTCGTGACCATGATCGTCGTCGTCGCCCTCGGGCTCCAGGCGGTGATGGGCTTCATGGCCTTCGCCTTCGACTGGATCAAACTGGCCGGCGCCGCCTACCTCATCTGGCTCGGCTTCAACATGCTGCGCAGCAAGGGCGACCTCGGCGAGGCCGCAGCCGGAGCTGACCAAATCCTACCGGCGGCTGATGCTCGATGGCTTCCTCGTCATCTGGTCGAACCCCAAGGCCCTGATCTTCCTCGGAGCATTCCTGCCGCAGTTCGTCAGCAAGGAGGGCGCCACCGCCCCGCAGGTCGCGGTGCTTGGACTGCTGTTCATGGTGGTCGCGGGCTCCTCGGATTCGGTCTATGCGGTGCTCGGCGGCCGGGCCCGGTCGCTGATGACGCGGGCCCGCATCCAACTCCTCAGCCGCATCTCCGGGGTCATCCTGATGTGCGGCGGAGTCTGGCTGGCGCTGGTCAAGCGCGCCTGACTGAGCTAGGGGCGAGGCGTATGCGCGCCCGGGTCCCGCCATCCTCCAGCTGCCTCAATCGTCCGTCCTGATCGCCTACACCATCGCCGCCTTCGTGGTCGTGGCGGTGCCCGGCATTACCGTCTCGACCGTGGTCAGCACGGCGCTCGCGCGCGGGCTGGTGCCGGCCTACTGGTTCGAGCTCGGCGCGGCGACCGCGCGGTTCACCATGGTGCTGATTGTGGCGGTGGCGCTGCAGGCCGTCACCGGCATCGTCTCGGCGCTGTTCGACATCATCAAATACATCGGCGCCGCCTACCTCCTCTATCTCGGCATCGGCTACCTGACCTCGCGCAACGGCATCAAGCTCAAGGACGACGGGCAGGGGCTCTCGCCGCGGCGCCAGGTCTTCGCCGGCTTCCTCACGCTCTGGGGCAACCCCAAGGCGCTGCTGTTCTTCGGCGCCTTCATCCCGCAATTCGTCGACCCGCACTACCCCGCCTGGCCGCAGGTGCTGGTCCTCGGACTGATCGAGATCGGCGCCGCCTTCATCACCGACAGCGGCTACATCGCCCTCTCGGTCGGCGCCCGCAGCGTCCTGACCGGCGGGGCGATGGTCTGGGTCAACCGGATCGCCGGCGTGATCCTGATCGGCGCTGCGATCTGGTTGGCAACCTTGCACCTTTAGCCCGGCTTGCGTTGCGCCGGAGCGCGTGACAGAACCCGGGCCGCCCGGCGATTTGGGGCGAGGCGGGCCGCAATGACACGGCTCGTGGGCTTTTATCCCGGCTCGTTCGATCCGCTGACCAACGGCCATCTCGATGTGATCGAGCGCGCCTGCAAGCTGGTCGACACGCTCGTCGTCGGCGTCGGCATCAATCTCTCCAAAAAGCCGCTGTTTTCGCACGCCGAACCGCATCGCGCTGCTGCAAGCAGATGCCTCGAGCCGATCGGCAAGCGCACCGAGACCGAGTTCAAGATCGTCGATTTCAACGGGCCTGATGGTCACCGCGGCGCGCGCGCACGGCGCCAAGCTCATCATCCGCGGCCTGCGCGACACCACCGACTACAATTTCGAGATGCAGATGGTGGGCATGAACGCCCAGATGGCGCCCGACCTGCAGACCGTGTTCCTGCCGTCGTCCCCGCATGTCCGCCACATCTCGGCCACGCTGGTGCGCGCAGATCGCGCAGCTCGGCGGCGACATCTCCGCCTTCGTTCCCGCCAATCGTTCTCAAGGCTTTGAAGTCCAAAGCATGACTCATCACTCAAGCGCGCCGCGTGCCCATTGCGGCATTCGTGGCGATCGTTGCCGCCGTCGTCTTCGGCGCAGCCATCGCCGCGCCACCGCTTCGCTCGGCGCGACCGGCACGCCGCATCTGATCCTCACGCTCAAGGACGGCGACGTCGACATCCAGCTGATGCCCGAGATCGCGCCCAAGCATGTCGAGCGCATCGTCACGCTCACCAACAAGGGCTTCTACAACGGCCTCACCTTCCATCGCGTCATCGACGGCTTCATGGCGCAGACCGGCGATCCGACCGGCACCGGCATCGGCGGCTCGACCTGCCCGACGTGCCGGCCGAATTTTCGGACACGCACTTGCGACCCGGCACGGTCGGCGCGGCGCGCGGCGCAGGACCCCAACAGCTTCAACTCGCAGTTCTTCATCACCTTCGCCGACGCCGGGCCCGCCTCGACGGCCAGTACACGGTGTTCGGCAAGGTCGTGGCCGGCATGGATGTTCGTCGAACAACATCAAGAAGGGCGACCCGCAGACAGCGGCGCCGTGGACGACCCCGACAAGATCATTTCAGCGAAGATCGTCTACAAGTAAGGAACCGAGCCAAGACCGTGGCCGACTATCAAAGACCCCGAAAACACGCTGCTGATCGAAACCACCAAGGGACCGGTGGTCATCGAGATGCGTCCCGACCTCGCGCCCAACCACGTCGCGCACATCAAGAAGCTGGCGCGCGAGGGGCTCTACGACGGCGTGGTGTTCCACCGCGTGATCGACGGCTTCATGGCGCAGACCGGCGACGTCCAGCACGGCAATGCCGACAAGGGCGACGTGTCGCGCGCCGGCACCGGCGGGTCGAACTACCCGAACCTCAAGCAGGAATTCAGCCGCGAGCCGCATGTGCGCGGCACCGCCTCGATGGCGCGGTCGCAGAACCCCGACAGCGCCAATTCGCAGTTCTTCATCGTCTTCGACGATGCCCGCTTCCTCGACCGGCAGTACACGGTCTGGGGCAAGGTCATCGACGGCATGGACAATGTCGACAAGATCAAGCGCGGCGAGCCCGTGCGCGATCCCGACAAGATGGTCTCGGTCAAAGTCGCGGCCGACGTGAAGTAGGCGAGGGCGAGGTGAAGCCGATGGCGATCCTCTGGGTGCTGCTCGGCGTCATTTCCGGCGCCTGCATCGCGGTGCAGGCGCCGATCAATGCCAAGCTCGGTGCGACGCTCGGGCTGCCGTTCGCGGCGGCGTTCGTCTCGTTCGCTGCCGGCGCGGTCATCCTCGGCGTCGTGACCTTCGCCGTCGCCGGCGCGACCAGCACGACCATCAACTGGTCGGCGCCGGCGCTGGTGGCTGTTCGTCGCCGGCGGCGCGCTGGGCACGGTCTATGTCACCTCCGCCGTCGTGCTGACGCCGCAGATCGGCGCCGCGGCGGTGATGGGCCTTGCGGTCACCGGCCAACTGCTCGCCGGCCTCGTCGTCGACAAGATCGGCTTCCTCGGCGCGCCGATGCACGAGATCACGCTCGGCCGCATCGCCGGCGCCGCGCTGCTGGTCGCCGGCGCCGTGATGATCCGGCTGCTCTGATGCTGCGATCCTGGTGCTTCGATGCTCGCTGCGGCACGCCGGCGCTTGCCACCGAGTGGGAGCACTGCGCCGATGCGGGCGGCGCCGCCAGCTTCGACTATCTCGCCGGCGATGGGCCGGTGTGCTTCGATCTCGGCGCTGACGGTCACGCCGGCGAGAAGGTCTGGGCCAGCGATCCGCCAATGGGCCGGGCGATCCGGTGAGGTCGGGCAGGCGTTCGAGGATGCCGATACGGTCGCGTCGACGCGCTCGACAAGGACGCTCAAGTCGCCTGGCTCCGGCTGTTCAAGGCCAGCGAGGCGCGGAACGGCGCTCGGCGGGACGCTGCCATCAAGGGCTCGGTGCCTGGGCCGTGAGCTGCGATCCGGGCTGAGATGAAGGTCGATCTCTTCGATTTCGAGCTGCCCGAGGAGCGCATCGCGCTCCATCCGGCGGTGCCGCGCGACAGCGCCCGCATGCTGGTCGTTGCGCCCGGCGAGCCGCCGCAGGATCGCCACGTCACTGACCTCACGGACATCCTGCAGCCGGCGACGTGCTGGTGGTCAACGACACGCGGTGCTGCCCGCCGAGCTCAAGGGACGCGCATTCGCGGCGAAGCCGGGCGAGCGTGTCGTTCAACCTGCACAAGCGGGTCGACGCCAAAACCTGGCGGGCCTTCGCGCGGCCGGCCAAGCGGCTGCATCTGCTCGACCGGCTGGAGCTCGGCGACGACGGCTCGCTGCAGGCGCACGGTCGCGGGCAAGGGCGACACCGGCGAGGTGACGCTCGAGTTCGAGCTCGGCGGCGCGGTGCTCGACGAGGCGATCAAGGCGCACGGCGCCATGCCGCTGCCGCCCTATATCGAGGCCAAGCGCGCAGACCGAGGAGCGCGACCGCGTCGACTACCAGACGGTCTATGCGGCGGTCGACGGCGCCGTTGCGGCGCCGACCGCGGGCCTCCATTTCACCGAGACGCTGCTGCAGGAGCTGCGCGATCTGCGGCGTCGGCATCGAGCGCGTGACGCTGCATGTCGGCGCCGGGACGTTCCTGCCGATGAAGGCCGACGACACCGACGACCACGTGATGCACGCCGAATGGGGCGAGCTCACCCAGGCCGTCGCCGAGCGCCTCGAGGCCGCGCGCGCCAAAGGCGGCCGGATCGTCGCGGTCGGCACCACCTCGCCTGCGCCTGCTCGAAACGCGCCGCGCGCGCGACCGGCCGGATCGCAGCCGTTCATCGGCGAGACCGACATCTTCATCACGCCGGGCTTCCGCTTCCGCGCGGTCGACGTGCTGATGACCAATTTCCACCTGCCGAAATCGACGCTGTTCATGCTGGTCAGCGCGTTTGCCGGGCTCGAGACGATGCAGGCGGCCTACGCCCATGCGATCCGGTTCAAATACCGGTTCTATTCCTATGGCGATGCGAGCCTGCTATTCCGCGCGCCCACTATGACATCTGGACTTGCCGCAGAGCCCGCGTGACGACCTTCTCGCTTCACCCTTCTCGCCACCGACGGCACGGCGCGCCGCGGGCGGCATCGACGACCGTCGCGCGGCGAGATCGAGACGCCGGCCTTCATGCCGGTGGGCACGGTCGGGCACCGTCAAGGCGATGTATCCCGAGCAGGTGCGCGAGACCGGCGCCGATATCCTGCTCGGCAACACCTATCATCTGATGCTGCGGCCGGGCGCCGAGCGCGTCGCGGCGCTGGGCGGGCTGCACACCTTCATGGACTGGCCGCGGCCGATCCTCACCGACAGCGGCGGCTTCCAGGTGATGTCGCTGGCCAAGCTCCGGAAGCTCACCGAGCAGGGCGTCACCTTCCGCTCGCACATCGACGGCAGCGCCTACGAGCTGACGCCCGAGCGCTCGATCGAAATCCAGACGCTGCTCGACAGCGACATCATCATGCAGCTCGACGAGTGCATCGCGCTGCCGGCCGAGCGCAAGGAGATGGAGCGGGCGATGGAGCTGTCGCTGCGCTGGGCGCAGCGCAGCAAGGATGCGTTCGGCACGCAGCCGCATCGCGCGCTGTTCGGCATCAACCAGGGCGGCGACGATCCGGAACTGCGTTCCAGATCGGCCGCGGGCCTGCAAGTCGATCGGCTTTGACGGCTACTCCGTCGGCGGTCTCGCGGTGGGCGAGCCGCAGGAGACGATGTTCCGCGTGCTCGGCGAGATCACGCCGGAGCTGCCCGCCGACAAGCCGCGCTACCTGATGGGCGTCGGCAAGCCCGACGATATCCTCGGCGCCATCGAGCGCGGCATCGACATGTTCGACTGCGTGCATCCGACGCGCGCCGGCCGGCACGGCCACGCCTACACGCGCTTCGGCGTCATCAATCTGAAGAACGCCCGGCATAAGGACGACGCGCGGCCGCTCGACGAGGCCTCGCCCAATCCGAATTGCCGCCGCTTTCAGCCGCGCCTATCTCCACCATCTCATCAGGACCGAAGAAATCCTCGGCGCCATGATCCTGAGCCAGATCAATCTGAGCTATTATCAGGAGCTGGTGGCCGGCGCCCGCGACGCCGATCGAGGCTGGCGCGTTCGCCGATTATGCGGCACAAACGCGCGACGGCTGGGCGCGCGGCGACCTGCCCGCCAACTAGGGGAACTCACCATGGCGTCGACCCGCAAATCCCTCCTCAACTCGATGATGAAGCACAGCAAGCGCCTCGACGAGCAGCCGATGCGCGTGCTGTTCGCGCTCGATCCCAACCGCTTCAAGCGCTTCTCGGCGCAGCGCCGGCGACATCCTGCTCGACTATTCCAAGAACCGCATCGACGAGAAGGCGATGGCCGCGCTGTTCGAGATCGCGCGCGACGGCCGACGTCGAGGGCCGCCGCAAGGCGCATGTGGGCCGGCAAGCACATCAACATCACCGAGGACCGCGCCGTGATGCACATGGCGCTGCGCTACCAGGGCGACAAGCCGGTGAAGGTCGATGGCCGCGACGTGATGCCGGACGTGCGCGCCGTGCTCGCGCGCGATGAAGGTGTTCTCCGGCCAGGTCCGCGACGGCACGATCAAGGGCGCCACCGGCGAGAAATTCACCGACGTCGTCAATATCGGCATCGGCGGCTCCGACCTCGGGCCGGCGATGGTGACGCTGGCGCTCGCGCCCGTACACGCGGCCGGATCTGCGCGCGCACTACGTCAGCAACGTCGACGGCGCGCACATGCACGACACGCTGCAGGGCCTCGATCCGAAGCGCACGATGTTCATCATCGCGTCGCAAGACCTTCACCACCGACGAGACCATGACCAACGCGCACTCGGCGCGCAACTGGATCGCCGATGCGCTCGGCGACAAGGCGGTGAACGACCATTTCGCCGCGCGTCTCGACCAACCTCAAGGCCTGCGACGCGCTTCGGCATCCGGCAGGACCGCATCTTCGGCTTCTGGGACTGGGTCGGCGGCCGCTATTCGGTGTGGTCGGCCATCGGCCTGCCGGTCGCCATCGCCGTCGGCTTCGACAATTTCGCGGCGTTCCTCAAGGGCGCCTACGAGATGGACCAGCATTTCCTCAAGACCCGGCTCGACAGGAACCTGCCGGTGATCATGGGGGTGCTCGGCGTCTGGTACCGCAACGCCTGGGGCTTTGCGACGCATGCCGTGCTGCCCTACGACCAGCGGCTGTCGCGGCTTTCCGGCCTATCTCCAGCAGCAGGACATGGAGAGCAACGGCAAGTCCGTCGACCTCGAGGGCAAGCCGCTCGACTACGACAGCGGCCCGGTGATCTGGGGCGAGCCGGGCACCAACGGCCAGCACGCCTTCTACCAGCTCATCCACCAGGGCACGTCGGTGATCCCCTGCGATTTCCTGATCGCCGCCAAGCCGCACGAGCACATGCCGCCGCACCACGAAAAGCTCGTCGCCAACGTCTTCGCGCAGTCCGAGGCGCTGATGCTGGGCAAGACCAAGGCCGAAGTGGTCGACCGAGCTCACGGCGCAGGGCCTCGAGCAAGGAGCAGATCAAGGCGCTGACGCCGCACAAGATGTTCCCCGGCAACCGGCCGAGCAACACGCTGATCTATCCCAAGCTGACGCCCGAGATCGCTCGGCATCGCTGGTCGCGCTCTACGAGCACAAGGTGTTCGTCCAGGGCACGATCTGGAACGTCAATTCGTACGACCAGTGGGGCGTCGAGCTCGGCAAGCAGCTCGCCAAGGCGGTGCTGCCCGAGGTCGAGGACGCGCAAGGCCAAGGGCGACCACGACGCCTCGACCCGCGGGCTCCTCGCCCATTACCATCGGCTGCACAAAGCGGAGTGATGCGTCGCGGGCTCCCCCCGCAGGCCTAAGGCTTGCGAGGAGCGCCTTCGCGGCGGACGGAGAACGAGCCTCCCCTGGGCTCCCGCGCGATCGGCTCGACCGGTGTCAGAGCCGCGGCCTCGGCAAAGGCCGCCGCCAGCACTGGTGCGTTGACCTGCCGCGCAACGGCGGCGAGGTTGACCAACCCACGCGGGCCGTCGCGCAATTCGGCAATTTGCTTGGCAGTCCGCACCGGGCCCATTTCGTCGAGAATGTCATCGAGTGCATTGGCGAGGCGCAGATGAACGATCAAAGGCTGCCGCGCGGCACTCGCCGCGCCGGTGTTCAAGAGTGGTTCGTGGCGAGCCTCGTAGTAGGCGCCGATAAGCTCGGCGATGGTCGGCGACGTCCGATCGCCGACGAATGCCAGCTTCTGCGGGCGCGTCCACACCCCAAAGGGAAATCGGCCAAATTCGAGCGCAGAGTGGATCAGCGCCGCTCCAATCAGGTCGGGGCTCTTGCTATCCCACGCCGCGATGCTCGCAGTGCCGATGAGGTGAACGATGAACGGCTTCCAGTTGGCACGCACGAGATCATATGAAATCGCGACGCTGAGCTTGTATCGATCGTGGAGCAAGGCCAGGTCGGATTGGGTCCATCCGTCCGCACTGAGCTGCTGATACAAACCAAAGGCATGCCGCGCGATGGGTTGCATCAGTGCTGCCTGCGCTCGCGCCAAGCGTCGAGGTCTGCCCTCAGTCGCGCGGATGGAAACATGTCCCTCAGCGGGATCAGTATCCGTGATGTGATCGCGCGCGCAGTGCCATAGCTCAGCTTCGGGAAGCGTGCACGCACGGACTGCACTTGGGCGTGCGTCCGGTGGTTGACGACCCATTTCCACGTACCAAGCGTGCCACTTCTGCGCACTCTGTATTTTTCCCTCATGCGCCGTCTGTCATGCTTGAACCACTCGCGTGACCAGCGAATGTCATAAAATCGGAGGTCTTCATCGGTCGGTCTGCGCGGCGGACTGTAATTCACTTCCGAGGCCGGCTCGATCATGATTCTCTTGCCGGCCAGACGCGCCTGAAAACACATGTCCCAGTGCTCCTGGGTGGAGCAGAACTCCGAGTCTAGTCCTCCCGCCGAGCGCAGCCAGCTCGTCTCGACCAGCACGGCATGGAACTCGACCAGTTCGGTCTCGAACGGCCCTTGAAACAAGATGTCTCCGCCGATCGTCTGGTGCGCGTGATGGTGGACATCGTGCACTGAAAATGTACCGTTACGGGGACGCACCAGCCCGGCCTCGCCTCCAGCCATGTGGATTTTCGTGAATGGCGGATAGAGCTCGAAAATCATCGGGCTGACCACCGCGGCGCCGTGCTGACGTGCACACGCGACCAATGGTTTCAGCCAGTCGCCGCGAACCTCAGCGTCATTGTCGATGAACGCCACGAACTCCGTCCTGACCTTAGCCAGAGCCGCGTTCCGCGCCTCATTCGGCGTAATGAAACCCTCGATCTCCACAACCTCGGCACCGCGCTCGCGGCCGATCCGGCGAAGCTCGGCCCGCAACGGCTCTGGATAACAGGCGATGACGATGATCAAGTCATGCGGGGTCGACGTGTGCCTGAAGATGCTGTCGAGGCTTTCAAGCGTGCGCGAGACTGTCTCGCGGGGCACGAAGGCTACGGTGACGTCGTTCATGCAGGCTTCCCCTCCATGGCAACAGCGTAGGAGAACACGCGCAACAGTTGAAGCGGAAGTTGATGCGTCGCGGGCGGAGTATGGACTCGTCTGCCGTTTCGTTGGCTGGCGCGAGAAACCGGAAAAATCGCGCCATTTCCCTTCACCGCCGCGTCCGGTTGACGCGCGTCGCATCGGAAAGGCAAACGCCGCCAGCCGTTTCGGGTTGCGGCTTATTCGATTGACTTGGGGGTCTTCGCCGCTATGTTCCGCCGCAATCCGGCGGTTTGCCGCTGATGGGCCGGTAGCTCAGGGGTAGAGCATTCGACTTTTAATCGAATGGTCGCGGGTTCGATTCCCGCCCGGCCTGCCACATTGCCTGCCGGCGCTCGCATGACCCGGCGCCGGGATGCCGTCATCCTCGCCAGCCATTTCGATGATAAGGCCCGCAATTGATGCTGCTCGCGGCGCTGGCCATCCCGGTGGTCCTCATTCCGTGCGCGATCTACATCGTGAACCGGCTCTTCCGGCGTGCCGACCGCAAGTCTGCCGAGCGGGACTGACACCCGGCGCGAGTGGCCGCCTCAGCTTTTGCAGCGGCTGAAATATCGGTAAATATCCGGCACGCGCATCCACATGAACTCGTGCGTCAGCCCGCCATGCGCGTTGATCCAGGCCCGGATATCCGGGGCATAGGCGGCCCAGAGCGTGGCCTGCGCCGAAGCCAGATTGGCGAGATGGAAGCCGAAGCTGGCGTTCGGCATCACGCAGATCCGGCTGCGTGGAATGTGGCCGAGGAGCACCGTGCAAGCAGACTGGCAGGGCCCGACGATTCGGACGCTGACCCCTTGAGCCGCAAGCCCGGCCCATCGGGCGTCGTACTGGGCAACGCTGCCGCCGTGATTGTCGGAGATGTCGATCGTGTCCGCCGTCGCCAGCGATGGCCAGAGCGTGAGTCCAACGAAGACGAGACAACGTGTGAGCCAGCTCATGAGGTGATCCCCTCTGTTTGCCACTCGGGGATTTTACGACCGGCTGAAGGCTCGCAACCTGCGGCGCGTGCGCGCAATCGGCTCA
This sequence comes from uncultured Alphaproteobacteria bacterium, assembly GCA_963848625.1. Lineage (GTDB taxonomy): Bacteria > Pseudomonadota > Alphaproteobacteria > Rhizobiales > Devosiaceae > Devosia_A. The sequence continues at coordinate 297,414 of CAWKEC010000002.1, read as the reverse complement.
CATTCCCGGCAGCGCCATCCCGACATAGGGCACGCTGAGGCATGCGAGACCCAGTTCCGCGAAGCTGCCGCAGAGCTCGCGCGCGGCCGCCTCGCTCGGCAGCGGCCCAACCACCAGCCGTCGCTGCGCGCTGCCGTCGACCGCCCCGAGCACCGGACTCAGCCCGAGCAGCAGCGTGCCGGCCTTGTCCGACAGCGCGTGCCACTGCGCCGGCCCGTCCACCGGATCGAGCGGCGCCCCGATTGCGATGCCGAACGTGCCCTGTTGCTGCATCGGCGCGTCGAGCGCCTTCGGCATTGGCTGGGCGCTGGTATTGGCGGCCGCCCCGTTGTTGGTGAGCGGGCTGGTCGTGACGGTCACCGTGCCGCCTTCGGCGGATACGGTGGTCGTGGGCTGGCCCCGGGAAATGTCGCCCGTGACCACCGTCGGATCGACCCCGGTCGGCGCCGCCGCGAGCGCTTCGCGTAGCTTTGGAACGGTCAGCTCCAGCGCGCCCACCCGCTGGTTGACCTCGCGCTGGTCGTCTTCGCTGAGCGCCAGCCGCTGCAGCAGCGTCGTCCCTTGCGCCTTGAGCGTGCCGGACTGGTCTTGGAGGTCGGCGACCTGCTGCCGGAGGTCGCCAATTGCCGTGCCGGTGAAGCGCGAGGCGTGCAGACCGTCCAGCCACGAGCCCGGAATCAGCGCCCCGCCGGCGATCAGGATTGCCGCTACCGCCCACGATGAAAAAGCGAAGGCGCCCCAAAAGGTCACGTCCCGCTGCCGGAATTGATCTGAACCGTTCGCCAAAGCGCCCCGCAATGCGCTCGAATCGCTCGCCGCGGCGGAGTTTACCATCTGAATGGCATCATGGTTTTGGAAACACCTTGCTGCCATAAAATGCAGGGACTCTTCGGCTCGACCGGGGCAGGGGCATGACGGAACTGATATCGATCATTCTGGCGGCGGGTGAGGGGACCCGCATGCGCTCGGCCATGCCGAAGGTGCTGCATCCGGTCGGCGGCCTCCCAATGGTCGCCCACGCGGTTCGCGCCGCGCAGGCGGCCGGATCGACCGGCATCGCGGTGGTCATCGGCCCCAACCACGAGGCGATCGCCGCAGCCGTGAGGGCAGTTGCTCCGGGCGCATCGCTGTTCGAGCAGACCGAGCGCCTCGGCACCGGCGACGCGGTGAAACGCGCGCGCGCAGCCTTCGCGAGCGCCACTGGCAACGTGCTGGTGCTCTATGGCGATACTCCCCTGGTCACGGCAGCGACAATGGCTGCAATTGCGCAAAAGCTCGACGGGGGCGCTGACCTGGTGGTGGTCGGCTTCGAGCCGGACGATCCGACCGGCTACGGCCGCCTGCTGACCGATGGCGACCGCCTGTTGGCGATCCGCGAGCACAAGGACGCAACGGAAGCCGAGCGGCGCGTCGGGCTCGCCAATTCCGGCATCATGGGGTTCCGTGCCGCCACCCTGCGCGCCGTCATCGACCGGATCGGCAACGCCAACGCCAAGGGCGAGTATTATCTGACCGACGCCGTGGAGCTCGCCAACGCTGACAAGCTCAAGGTCGAATACACGATGGCGCATCCGATGGAAGTCATCGGGGTCGACGACCGCAGCAAACTCGCCCGGGCCGAAACGCAATTCCAGGAGTTGCGTCGCGACGACTTCATGAAGGCCGGCGTCACGCTCAAGGACCCCTCGACGATCCATTTCTCCTACGACACCGAGATCGGCCGCGACGTGACCATCTGGCCGAACGTGGTTTTCGGGCCGGGCGTCAAGATCGCCGACGGCGTCGAGATCCGCGCCTTCTGCGATATCGAGGACGCAACCATCGGCACCGGCGCGACCATCGGGCCTTTCGCGCGCATTCGCGGCGGCGCGGAGCTGGGGGCTGATGTGCATCTCGGCAATTTCGTCGAGGTCAAGAAATCGAGGATCGGCGCCGGCACCAAGGCGGGGCACCTGAGCTATCTGGGTGACGCCGTCATCGGCGGCGGCACCAACATCGGCGCCGGCACCATCACCTGCAACTATGACGGCGTGAACAAGGACATGACCACCATCGGCGACAACGTCTTCATCGGCTCGAACGCCTCGCTGGTCGCGCCGGTGACCATCGGCGATGGCGCCTACACCGCCTCGGGCAGCGTCATCACCGAGGACGTGCCGGCAGGCGCGGTGGCCTTCGGCCGGGCGCGCCAGGTCAACAAGCCGGGCTACGCCAAAACACTGCGCGATCGGGCGCTGGCGCGCAAAGCGGCAAAGAAGAAGGGGACCGAGCCATGTGCGGGATCGTCGGCATTATCGGAACAGAGCCGGTCGCGGGCCGCATGGTCGATGCGCTGAAGCGCCTCGAGTATCGCGGCTATGACAGCGCCGGTGTCGCCACCCTCGACCACGGTGCGATCGTCCGTCGCCGCGCCGAAGGCAAACTCACGAACCTGCGACCAAGCTCGGTATCGAGCCGCTCGGCGGTACCATCGGTATCGGCCACACGCGCTGGGCGACGCATGGCGCGCCCACGGAGGGCAACGCCCACCCGCACGCCACCGAGCGCGTCGCCATCGTCCACAACGGCATCATCGAAAATTTCCGCGAGCTGCTCGCCGACCTGAGCAAGGACGGCTACCTGCCCAAGACGCAGACCGATACGGAATCCGTCGCGCTCTGGGTGACCCGCGAGCTCGACCGTGGCCTCGACCCTGAAATGGCAGTCGGCCGCACGCTCAAGATTCTCCGCGGCGCCTTCGCCCTGGTCTTCATGTTCAAGGGCCACGACCGGCTGCTGATCGCCGCGCGGCACGGCGCGCCGCTCGCCGTCGGCTACGGCGACACCGAAATGTATCTGGGCTCCGATGCGATGGCGCTCGCCCCATTCACCTCGCGGCTGAGCTATCTGCTTGATGGCGACTGGGCGGTGATCACGCCCAAGGGCGTCACCATCCGCAACGAGGCCGATGCCATCGTGCAGCGCGAACAGTTGGTCTCACAGGCCTCGGCGCTGCTGGTCGACAAGGGCAACCACCGCCACTTCATGGCCAAGGAAATCTACGAGCAGCCTGAGACCATCTCGCATACCCTCAGCCACTACGTGGATATGGGTGCCGAAAAGGTCGCGCTGCGCGAGAAGCTGCCGTTCGACTTCGCCGAAATCAGCCGGCTCACCATTTCTGCCTGTGGAACGGCATATTACGCCGGCCTGGTCGCAAAATACTGGTTCGAGCGCTATGCGCGCCTGCCGGTCGACGTCGACGTCGCGAGCGAGTTCCGTTACCGCGAGCCGCCCGTTGTCGAAGGGGGCGCCGCTCTGTTCATCTCGCAGTCGGGCGAGACCGCCGACACGCTCGCCGCCCTCCGCTATTGCGCCCGCGAGGGCCAGCACGTGATGAGCCTGCTCAATGTGCGGGAATCGACCATCGGCCGCGAGAGCGAGGTAGTGTTCCCCACGCTCTGCGGACCGGAAATCGGCGTCGCCTCGACCAAAGCCTTCACGGCCCAGTTGACCGCCCTCGCAAGTCTCGTCATCGCCGCCGGCGTCGCCCGTGGCGTCATCGACCGCGCGACGGAAGCCGAGCTGGTGCGCGCGCTCGTGGCGCTGCCCAATGCCGTCTCGCAGGCGCTCAACACGGAGAGCCAGATCGAGGAGATCGCTAAGCGCCTGAGCCGTGCCAAGGACGTGCTCTATCTCGGCCGCGGACAGATGTTCCCCATCGCCATGGAAGGCGCGCTGAAGCTCAAGGAGATCAGCTACATCCACGCCGAAGGTTATCCGGCCGGCGAGCTCAAGCACGGGCCGATCGCGCTGGTCGACGAGGCGATGCCGGTGATCGTCGTCGCGCCGTCCGACGAACTCATGGAAAAGACGCTCTCAGCAACATGCAGGAAGTCGCGGCGCGCGGCGGCCGGATCATCCTCGTCACCGACGAGGAGGGCCACAAGCATATCGGCCACACCGTCGCCGAGACCATCATCGTGCCGAAAGTCGCGAGCTTCGTCGCCCCGATCCTCGCGGCGATCCCCGTGCAGCTGCTCGCCTACCACACGGCCGTGGTGATGGGCAGCGACGTCGACCAGCCACGGAATCTGGCGAAGTGCGTGACGGTGGAGTAGGTCAGTGCCACGCCCTCGTGGTTCGACAGGCTCACCATGAGGGCTACTGTCCCGATCTCTCGAAGGACCTCATGGTGAGCCTGTCGAACCACGAGGTCCGGGCGCCGATCTTGCCTTCAGCCGCGCCTCGTGTCACCTCGCGCCCATGACCGCCGCGCTGACCATCATCCCGCCGAACCACCCGCTCCGCGGTCGCGTCACCCCGCCCGGCAGCAAGTCGATCACCAATCGCGCGCTGCTGCTCGCGGCGCTGGCGAGCGGCACCAGCCGGCTGACCGGCGCGCTCAAATCCAGAGACACATCGCTGATGGCCACTGCGCTCCGGCAGATGGGCGTAACGGTAGACGAGCCCGACGCAACCAGCTTCGTCGTCACGGCGACCGGGCGCCTTGCCGCGCCAGCCGCCGCACTGATGCTCGGCAACGCCGGCACCGCGACGCGCTTTCTCACCGCGGCGGTGGCGCTGGTCGATGGCTCGGTGATCGTCGACGGCGACGAGGCCATGCGCAAGCGCCCGATCGCGCCGCTCGTCACCGCGCTGCGCTCCCTCGGCATCGATGCAAGCGCGCCCACAGGCTGCCCGCCGGTGACCATCCGCGGTCACGGCTCGTTCGGAAAAGGCCGCGTCGAGATCGACGGCGGCCTCTCCAGTCAGTACGTTTCGGCGCTGTTGATGGCCGCGCCGTTCGGCGACGGCCCCATCGACGTGGCGCTGACCGGCAAGGACCTCGACGCGCGCGGTTACGTCGACCTCACGGTCGCCGCGATGACGGCTTTCGGCGCAAAGGTCACACAGGTCGATCGCACCACCTGGCGCGTCGCTCCCACGAAGTATCGCGCGACGGACTTCGTCGTCGAACCAGACGCATCGGCCGCGACCTACCTCTGGGCCGCAGAAGCGCTGACGGCCGGCAGCATCGATCTCGGCGTGCCGATGGACGCCTTCACCCAGCCCGACGCGGCCGCCGCGAGATTCATCAAGATGTTCCCGCGCATGCCAGCGGTTATCGACGGCTCACAAATGCAGGACGCCGTTCCAACCCTCGCCGTGCTCGCGGCTTTCAATGACGAGCCGGTGCGCTTCATTGGCATTGCGAACCTGCGCGTCAAGGAAACCGATCGCATCCGTGCCCTCGCGACGGAGCTCAATCGCATCCGCCCCGGCCTCGCGCAGGAAAATGGCGACGACCTCGTGGTGCATTCGGACCCGAAGCTCGCCGGGCAGACGCTGCCGGCGCGTATCGAGACCTACGAGGATCACCGCATCGCCATGAGCTTCGCGCTCGCGGGCCTCAGGATCGGCGGAATCACCATCCTCGACCCCGACTGCGTCGGCAAAACCTATCCCGGCTATTGGGACGCGTTGCGCTCGCTGGGCGTCGAGTTGCGCGCGGGCTAAGCGACCGCGGCGGCGTTCGCCTCGTTCTGGCTTTTTTCGAGCTCGACCTCGGAGAACACCTTGTTCCGGCCGCCGTTCTTGGCCGCATAGAGGCAGAGGTCGGCACGCTCGATCAGCGTCGCCGGCGAGTCACCCGGCCGATACATCGCAACGCCGAACGAGGCGGTGATGCGGCCCAGCTTCTCGTTGGTTGAGCGCTTGAGCAGTTCCTTGGCCTGCACCGCGCGGCGGATATTGTCCGCGGCGATGATCGCGCCCTCGAGGTCGGTCTCGGGCAGGATCGCGGCAAATTCCTCGCCGCCGTAGCGCGCCGCGATGTCCTTGCCCTTGATGTTGGACTTGAGCGTCATCGCCACCAGCCGCAGCACTTGGTCGCCGGTCTGGTGACCCCAGGTGTCGTTGAAGCGCTTGAAGTGGTCGATGTCGAGCAGCATGAGGCAGAGCGGCTGGCCGGTCTCGGCCGCCTCGGCGAACGCCGCCATCATGCCTTCGTCGAAACTCTTGCGATTGAAGATTTTGGTCAGCGGGTCGAGCATCGACTCGCGCCGCACCTCGTCGAGGTCGCGTTGCAGCCCGGCGATGTCCTCGCGCGACGCTTCGAGCTTCGCCTCGAGTTGCGTATTGGCTTCCTGCATGCGGCGCGTGTCGCTCAGCATCCGCTGCGCGAGGTCGCGCAACGCCGCTTCATCCATATTGTGCGAGAGATCGCCGCTCGCCGCCTGCAGCGTGTCGGAATAGGTGTTGGCCGTGACCATCGCGGAGTCGATGGCCTGGTGCACCGCCTCGATCCGCGTCGCCATGCGATCGGATACGGTGGCGATGCGCTCGTTGGCGTCGCGCGCTTTTAGAAATTCGTTGTAGAGCCGCTCGGCCAGCTCCTGGCTGGGATTGCCGTCGCGGAAAATCTGGTTGATGCGCTGGTTCAGCGTTGGGTTGACGCCGGTCGCGTAGGTATAGAGCAGCTCATAGAATTGGGGGTAGGGCGGGATTTGCCCGCGCTTGAGCAAATCCATGGCCGAGTTGGCATAGCCCAGGGCGCGCCTGAATTCCTGTTCCGACACTGTGCCCCCGGCAAGCCCGATATTCTATCGTTGCCGGTAGTGTTGCGCGCACTCGATTAAGGTCGAGTAAACCAATCGGCCGATCGCCCGCTCGCGCGCGCCTAGCGGGCTCCGAATGGCCGCAGCAGGAAGGCCGGAACCGGACCGTCCGAGCCGAATGGCGATGCCGACCTGATGCGGGCCGGCGTGCAGGTTGCGGCTGTGGCGCCGGACGCGACCGGTGCCTCGGCGCTCGACTAGCCGGCTCTGGCGCGGGTGCGCGTTCGCGCGGGCTCAGCCGGCGGACGCGGGCCACGGCTACGACGTCGCGGTTCACGCTCGCCGCGCCGCGGTTCGCGTTCAGCGCGCGGCTCGCGCTCACGGGGAGCACGTTCGGCGTGTGCCTCACGCTCGGGTTCTGGGCCGCCCTTGCCGAGCGCCATTGCCGGAATCTCGCGCTGGATCATGTGCGTGATCGCATCGAGATATTTGCCGTCGGCAGGCGTCGCGAGCGTGATCGAAATGCCCGAGCGGCCGGCACGCCCCGTGCGGCCGATGCGATGGATGTAGTCCTCGGCATGCGTCGGCACGTCGAAATTGAAGATGTGGCTCACCGCCGGAATGTCGAGGCCGCGCGCCGCGACGTCGCTCGCGACGAGCAATTGCAGCTTGCCGGTCTTGAACGCATCGAGCGTTTCGGTGCGGCTTTTCTGATCCATGTCGCCATGCAGCGCACCAGCCGAAAAACCGTGCCGCTGCAGCGAGCGGGCGAGGGTGGCGACGTCCCGCTTGCGGTTGCAGAAGATGATCGCGTTGGTGAATCCGGTCTCGCCGCGGATCAGCTGGCGAAGTGCCGCCCGCTTATCCTCCGGACTGTGCGGGACCTTGACCAGCCGCTGGTCGATGGTCTCGACCACCGAATTCTTGCGCGCCACCTCGATGCGGATCGGGTCGCGCAGGAACTTGCCGGTGAGCTTCTGGATTTCCGGCGCCATCGTCGCCGAGAAAAACAGCGTCTGCCGGTTCGGCGGCAGTTTTGCGCAGATGCGCTCGATCTCGGGGATGAACCCCATGTCGAGCATGCGGTCCGCCTCGTCGATGACGAGGATCTCGACGCCCGACATCAAAATGCGGCCGCGCTCGAACTGGTCGAGCAGCCGGCCGGGGGTCGCGATCAGCACGTCGACGCCGCGGTCGAGCTTCTTGTTCTGGTCCTCGAAGCTGACGCCGCCGATGATCAGCGCGACACTAGAGCTTGTGGTTCTTGCCGTATTTCTCAAAATTCTCGTGCACCTGCGCGGCGAGTTCGCGCGTCGGCTCGAGGATCAGCGTACGCGGCATGCGGGCGCGGGCCCGGCCACCTTCGAGCAGCGTGAGCATGGGCAGCACGAACGAGGCGGTCTTGCCCGTGCCGGTCTGCGCAATGCCGATGATGTCCTTCTTTTGGAGGACATGCGGGATGGCTTGCGCCTGGATTTCTGTGGGCTTGACGTAGCCCGCGGCAGCCACCGCGTCCGTCACCTTGGCGCTGAGGCCGAGCCCGGAAAAGTCGTCTGACAATGTAATCGTCCAGTCGGGAGAGAGTGGGAGGAAGCTGGCGCAAAGACCTCCGGCGGGCCGGGCGGCAGCGAAGTTCCCGAATTGCGCCGGGAACATAGCGGGAAACCCCCTTGAGTCAACGGGGCCCCTTAGCGTTCCTTAACATGGGGTGCCGCAGGTCAGATGTCGAGGTCGGTCACGAACTGCGCGTTCTGCTGGATGAACTCGAACCGCATTTCCGGTTTCGAGCCCATCAGGCGCTCGACCGAATCCCTGGTGCCTTCGAGGTCGTCGACCACCTTCACCTGCAGCAGGCTCCGCGTCCGCTTGTCCATCGTGGTCTCGCGCAGATGCACGTAGGGCATCTCGCCGAGGCCCTTGAACCGCGTGATCTCGGGCTTCTTGCCTTTGAACTCGGTCTCGAGCAGTCGGTCGCGATCGGCGTCGGTCATGGCATAGAGCACCTTGGGCCCCGAACTCAGCCGATAGAGCGGCGGTAGCGCCAGATAGAGGTGACCGCCCTCGATCAGCCTCGGCATCTCCTGAAAGAAGAACGTCATCAGGAGCGATGCGATGTGCGCGCCATCGACGTCGGCATCGGTCATCAGGATGATCTTGTCGTAGCGCAGGTCGTCCTCGCGATAGCGCTCGCGCGTGCCGCAGCCCAGCGCCTGGATCAGGTCGGCGATCTGCTGGTTCTGCGCGAGCTTCTCGCGGCTCGCGCCGGCGACGTTGAGCACCTTGCCACGCAGCGGCAGGATCGCCTGGCTCGCCCGGTCGCGCGCCGATTTGGCGCTGCCGCCGGCGCTGTCGCCCTCGACGATGAAGATCTCGGCGCCCTGCGCCGCCGACTGCGTGCAGTCCGCGAGCTTGCCGGGCAGGCGAAGCTTGCGCGTCGCCGATTGCCGGTCGATCTCCTTTTCTTTCTTGCGCCGGATGCGCTCGTCGGCCCGCTCGAGCGTCCAGTCGAGCAGCTTGTTGGCCTGCTGCGGCGATGCCGCGAGCCAGTGGTCGAAGGCATCGCTCAGCGCCTTGTCGACGATCCGGGTCGCCTCGGCGGAACTCAGCCGATCCTTGGTCTGGCCGACGAATTCGGGCTCGCGCACGAACACCGAGAGCATGGCCGAGCACTGGACCAGGAGGTCCTCGGCCGTGATGTTGGCCGCGCGCTTATCGCCCTTGAGCTCGCCATAGGCGCGGATGCCGCGAAGCAGGGCGGCACGCAGCCCCTGCTCGTGCGTGCCGCCTTCCGCCGTCGGAATGGTGTTGCAATAGGAGTTGAGGAACCCGTCGGCCAGCGTCCAGGCAATGGCCCACTCGACTGCTCCGTGGGTGCCCGGCTTGCCCGACTGCCCCGAGAAGATATCGTCGACGATCCGCTGCTCGCCCTCGATCCGGTTGGCGAGGAAATCGCGGAGGCCGCCGGGGAAATGGAAGCTCGCCTTCTGCGGCACTTCATCGGTTGCAAGGCTTTCGTCGCAGCTCCAGCGGATTTCGACGCCGCCGAACAAATACGCCTTGGCGCGCGTCATCTTGAACAACCGCACCGCCGAGAACTGCGCCTTGTCGCCGAAGATCTGCGGGTCCGGATGGAAGCGCTGCGTCGTGCCCCGGCGGTTCTGGACGGGCCCGACCTTCACCACCTTGCTCGTCGGCTTGCCGCGCGAATAGGTCTGCCGATAGAGCACCTGGTCGCGCGCCACCTCGGTGATCAGCTCGTCGCTGAGGGCGTTGACCACCGACACGCCCACGCCGTGCAGCCCGCCGGACGTCTCGTACGCCTTGCTGTCGAACTTGCCGCCGGCGTGGAGCGTCGTCATGACGATTTCGAGCGTCGACTGCTTTGGATATTTCGGGTGGTTCTCGACCGGAATCCCGCGGCCGTTGTCGATGACGGTCACATATCCATCGGCACCGAATTCCACCTCGATGCGGCTCGCGTGCCCGGCGATCGCCTCGTCCATCGAGTTGTCGATGACCTCGGCAAAGAGGTGGTGCAGCGCGTTGACGTCGGTGCCCCCGATATACATGCCCGGCCGTCGGCGCACCGGCTCGAGGCCCTCGAGCACCTCGATGTCAGCGGCGGTGTACGACGACGGTCCTCCGGGCGCCGCCGGCTTCTTGTGCGGCGCGGGCTCGGGTAGATCGTCGAACAGGCTGGCTTTTGCTGGCATCGTCGGGTGGAGGAACTCGAATTCGAACGGCAGCTTCTAGCATAGCCGCGGTGTGAACCGCCCGGGTGAACCCGATCCGGCTGATCGTCCGGCAAGTTTCATGCGCACCAGCGCGACGTCCTCCACCGAAGATTTGGAGCGAGGCGGCGCGCGCCATTGCAATTCTGAACCGAAAATGAACGGGGTCTTTCGGCTGCGTTCAAGGGCGCGCGACGATGCTTACCTCTCGCTCAGTTCCGACGCGCCCCAGGCAGCGAGCGTCCTCATAACTCCGGAGACCCCACATGACACTGCTTTCGTCCCTCAAGACCGGTTTGACCGTGGCCGCTGTCGCCGCGACAGTCGCGATCGGCGGCGCTGCCGCACCGGCCCAGGCCGCCTCGATCACCTTTGGCTTCGGCGGCTTCCCGGGCGGCGTCCACCTGCACTTTGGTGACCCGACCTATTATCACTACTGCCTTGACGACAACGGCATCATCGACCGGCTCGAGCATCGCGGCTACTCAAATGTCCATATCATCCGTCACAACCACGACGACGATTTCGACAACAAGGTGTGGGTCGTCGCCCAGGATTGGCATGGCGACTGGTACCAGATGCGCGTCGATCGCTGCACGCACGCGGTCGACGATCTCCATCTGGTGCACTCGCACCATGATCATGGTCCCTTCGACTACGGCCACTTCAATTTCACGTTCAACTTCTGATCTGAAGTTCGAGAAAAACGCATCCCGGTCCGCACCTCGCGGGCCGGGATGTTCTTTTTTGCCGGCGCCGCCTTTGATGCCTTGCGCTCCAAATCGGCGCACCGGCTTAACCATTGATTTGCCTCTTGGAAGCACTTCCTTAAGCGCGCGCTGCTAGAACTCCGACATACGGTTTTTGTCTGGAGTAGCCGTATGCGCGACGGCGTGGCTGTGCGTTTTGAGCGCCCGTCGTCGGGGCTCCCTAAGTTCTTCCGCCTGGGGTGGCGGCAGGCCGGATTTGTTGGTCTCGCGTACCGGCTTGCCCACCTTCGTGCGCCGCACACAATTGTGCTGGGGGCGCTCAGCGTCGTCCTGTTCCTGGCGTGAAGCCGTGGCGCCACCGCTGGATCGCCGTCCTAAAACTCCGTTCACCATCGACTGCTATCGTCGCCCCGATTGACTGAACGGTTGGGGCATGACCGAGGCAGACCGCAGACCCACCGCAGCCCGCGCCGAGGCGCGCTTCATCGGCGACGTGCCGGGCAGCTTCGTTTTGCCCGATCGCGTCGGAGCCGAATGGGAGACCCGCAGCTTCCCGTTCCGGGCTCGCAGCGTATCGAGCGGCCGCACCGTCGTCACCGCCGACGTGCCGGTGCAGCGTGGCGAGCGCGTCGCCCTCCGCTTCGATGGCGTCGGCATCCGCTACGGCACCGTTGAGCGTCCGATGAAGTCGGGGTTCGTCGCCAATCTCGTCGCCGATATTTCGAGCCAGGGCGAGGTCGATGCGCGCATCGGCTGGCTGAAGCAGAAGGGCCTCGGCCGCGCCGAGAACCGCAGACGGCACCCGCGCGTCCTGCCGCGCGACCCGCAGAGCTTTCTGGTCCTCGGTCTCGACAACTACGTCAAATGCCGTATCCGCGACATGTCGCGCTCGGGCGTCGCGATCGAAAGCGAGCTGCAGCCGCCGATCGGGCAATTGCTCGCCGTGGGCGCCGTGCCGGGCCGCGTCGCGCGCCATTTCGATGGCGGCTTTGGCGTCGCCTTCATCGAGCTCCAGGACCTCGAACAGCTCGAAGCGCTGCTGACGCTCCGCACCTCGCGCGAAAAGCGCCTTGCCGCCGAACGCCTGGGCTTTGCCGCCTGAGCGCGGCTGTTCAGACGTCCTCCGGGGCCTCTAATAACAGCCTCGAATTTCCCGCGAATTTCTGGACACCGTGCTAGCCTCCAGCCATGCCAGCGATCGTCTCCTCGCGGAAGCTCGAGTCCCCGCTTGCCGCCGAGGTCAGCACCACCCTTTTCACCGAGGCTGGCGAGACGCTGCTGCAGCCGGACGGCTGCTGGGATTTCGCATTCCTGAGGCGCGGCGACGGGTTGATGGTGCTGCGCACCGGCCTTACCACGCGACCGGTGATCTACCGGCACGAACCCGGCGACGAGACGCTGGCGATCAAGTTCAACCCCAGCACCTTCATGCCGCTGATGCCCGGCGACATCATGCGCGATGAGGGCGTGGTGCTCGAGCGGTTCGGTTCCGCCGATTTCTGGCTGGGCGAGGGGACGGTCGAAATCCCGACGCTCGAGAATGCCGACGTCTTTGTCGAGCGCCTCGCTCGAGCGGGCTATCTCGAAAGCAATGACATCGTCGCCTCCGTGGTTGAGGGCCATCCGCGCGCCATGTCGGAGCGGACGCTGCAGCGACATTTCCTCAAGACCACCGGCCTTACCTACAAGTCCTTCACGATGATCGAGCGGGCACAAAAGGCGGTGGACCTGTTGCGCCTGGGCCGGTCGGCCGCCGACGTGGCGTTCGCGCTCGGCTATTCGGACCAGCCCCACCTGATCCATTCGCTGCGTGCGATCATGGGGCAAACTCCGGGCCAAATCGGCGCGGCCGACGCACGGTAGATTGTCGGATTCCTACAATCCCGCGGCGGGGCCGCTCGGTAGCCTCCTGGACATCAACGCTGTCCCGGAGACCTCAAAATGACCGACGTCACCCCGTTCAAGATCAATGTTCCCGCCGCGGCCCTCGACGACCTCAGGCGGCGCCTTGAGCACACCATTTTGCCTGGCGAGGTGGAGCACACGCGCTGGAGCTACGGCCCCACCGAGGCCTTCGTCAAAGGCGCCGTCGGCCGGCTGCTCGACGGCTATGACTGGCGCGGCGCACGAAGCGGCGATCAACCGCTTCCCCCAGTTCACTACCGAGATCGATGGCCAGACGATCCACTTCATCCACGTGAAGTCCGCTCAGCGCGGCGCCAAGCCGCTCCTGCTCATCCACGGCTGGCCGGGGTCGATTGTAGAGTTCCTCGATCTGGTCGAGCCCCTGACCAACCCCGCGGCGCATGGCAACGGGGCGGGCCAGGCGTTCGACGTCGTCATTCCCTCGCTGCCGGGCTTCGGTTTTTCCGGCCCGACGAACGAGCCCGGCTGGAACAACGGCCGCATCGGCCGCGCGCTGCTCGAGTTGATGAACTCGCCTCGGCTACCAGCGGTTCGGGGTCCAGGGCGGCGATGCCGGCGCCATCATCGGGCCCGAGATCGGCCGGCTCGCCCCCGAACGCGTCATCGGCGTTCACGTCAACGCGGCGACCATGGGCTTCATCCCGATGGGTCCGATCGCGCCTGAGGAGATCGCAGGCTTCACCGACGCCGAAAAATCGCGCGTCCAGCGCCTCCAGCGTTTCATGGCCGAGCATTTTGGCTTCAACGCGGTGCAGTCGACCCGGCCACAGGCGCTGGCCTACGGCATCGCAGATTCGCCGGCTGGGCTACTCGCCTGGATCAGCGAGCTGTTCACGAGTTTCGGCGACCGTCCCGATGCCGTGCCGCTCGACGCGTTCCTCACCAACTTCATGATCTATTGGGTCACCGGAACCGCCGCCTCATCAATGCGGCTGTATTACGAGAACGCGCACGACCCGGACGCGTGGACGCCCAAGGCCAACTCCGGAGTGCCGACGGCGGTGGCGGTATTCGGCTTCGACGAGGTGCCGATCCGCCGCTATGGCGAAGCCGGTAACACCATCGCGCGCTGGACCGAGTTCGACGTCGGCGGCCACTACGCAGTGCTGGAGGTGCCGGACGTCTGGCTCGGCGATGTCCGCGCTTTCTTTGCGGGGCTCTAAGCGCCGCCTGAGAAGAGAAGGGGCCCACGCGGGCCCCTTCGATTGTCTGCAATAGCGGCCCGATCACGCCGAGTAGTACATCTCGTATTCGACGGGGTGGGGGGTGTGCTCGAACTTGATGACTTCCGTCATCTTGAGATCGATGTAGCTGTCGATCTGGTCGTCGTCGAACACGCCGCCGGCCTTGAGGAACCCGCGGTCCTTGTCGAGGCTCTCGAGCGCCTCGCGCAGCGAACCGCACACGGTCGGGATCGCCTTGAGTTCTTCCGGCGGCAGCTCGTAGAGATCCTTGTCCATCGGCTCGCCCGGATGGATCTTGTTCTTGATGCCGTCGACGCCGGCCATCAGCATCGCCGCAAAGCCGAGATAGGGGTTCGCGAGCGGATCGGGGAAACGCACCTCGACGCGCTTGGCCTTCGGCGACTGGCCGAACGGGATGCGGCACGAGGCCGACCGGTTGCGCGCCGAGTAGGCGAGCAGCACGGGAGCTTCAAAGCCCGGCACCAGCCGCTTGTAGCTGTTGGTCGTCGGGTTGGTGAATGCGTTGATGGCCTTGGCGTGCTTGATGATACCGCCGATGTAGTAGAGGGCATCCATCGAGAGGCCCGCATACTGGTCGCCCGCGAACAGCGGCTTGCCGTCCTTCCAGATCGACTGGTGGCAGTGCATGCCCGAGCCATTGTCGCCATAGACCGGCTTGGGCATGAACGTGACCGTCTTGCCGTAGGCGTTGGCGACCTGGTGGATCACGTACTTGTAGATCTGCACGTTGTCCGCCGCCTGGATGATCGGCGAGAACTTCATGCCGAGTTCATGCTGGGCGGAAGCCACTTCGTGGTGGTGCTTTTCGATCGGCACGCCCATCGCGCCCATCGCGGCGAGCATTTCGCCACGCATGTCCTGCGCGCTGTCGAGCGGTGGCACCGGGAAGTAGCCCTTCTTGAGCCCGACATGGTGACCCGAATTGCCCATGTCGTATTCGGTGTCGTTGTTCGACGGCAGCTCCGAGGAGTCCACTTCGAATCCCACCTTGTAGGTGGTGTTCGAGAAGCGCACGTCGTCGAAGATGAAGAATTCGGGCTCGGGTCCGAAATACACCGAGTCACCCAGCCCCGACGACTTCACGTAGGCCTCGGCCTTCTTGGCCGTGGTGCGCGGATCGCGGTTATAGGGCTGGTAGGTGAGGGGATCGAGGATGTCGCAGTTGATCGCGAGCGTCGAGGCGCCGAAGAACGGGTCGATATAGGCCGAGTTCGGATCGGGCATCAGCACCATGTCGGACTCGTTGATCGCCTTCCAGCCGGCGATCGAGGAGCCGTCGAACATCGTGCCTTCTTCGAAGATATCCTCGTCGATCATGGTCTGATCGAAGGTCACGTGCTGCAGCTTGCCGCGCGGGTCGGTGAAGCGCAGATCGACGTATTTGATCCCTTCGTCCTTGATCTTCTTGAGAATGTCGTTGCCAGTCGTCATGGTTGTCCCCGTTGAGAATTCAGTGTTTTTTGGTTGAAGCGCCGGCGCTATAGCGCGTCGTCGCCGGATTTGCCTGTGCGGATGCGGATGGCCTGTTCGATCGAATAGACGAAGATTTTTCCGTCGCCGATCCGGCCGGTTTGCGCGGCGGTGCGGATCGCCTCGATCGCCTTCTCGGCGAAATCGTCGGGGCACACCACCTCGATTTTGACCTTGGGCAGGAAGTCGACCACGTACTCCGCCCCGCGATAGAGCTCGGTATGCCCCTTCTGCCGCCCGAAGCCTTTTGCCTCGGTGACGGTAATGCCCTGCAGGCCGACCTCCTGGAGCGCCTCCTTCACCTCGTCGAGCTTGAACGGTTTGACGATCGCTTCGATCTTCTTCACGGCGGCCTCCACCTGGCCCTTTGCGGGTATTGCCGAACAGCATGCACGGGTCATGCCAGCGGTTGCCCGACGGTTGAAATCCGAGGCTGGAAAGCACGTTGCCAGCCGCTCCTCAAGCGAAATGATATCGCTATGCGAGGACCTATGCTCAAAGAATGGGCATGCTGCCTCTGCCGCGGTCAAGCTCGAAAATGCCGCGGTCGTCGCTGCAAATCGGATGAGCAGCTTGGCAGCCGCAACGTCCGCGTCATCTGGTCTAAACGGGCTTTGACTGCCTTGGGCGCTTCATATATCTGCACGCGAGCCCGGCCGGAGGGCGGAGCGGGTGTGGCGGAACTGGTAGACGCACTGGATTTAGGTTCCAGCGCCCAAAAGGCGTGGAGGTTCAAATCCTCTCACCCGCACCAGGCCGCCCCCGATGAACGCCCTTGCCGGTCCTACCGCCAGAGAAACGGATAGTTGAATGCAGGTCACCGAAACCCTCAATGAAGGCCTCAAGCGCAAGCTGAGCGTCGTAATCCCGAAGTCCGACCTGACCAGCCGGCTCGAGGCGCGGTTGGGCGAAATGCGCACCCAGGCCAATATCAAGGGCTTCCGCCCGGGCAAGGTGCCCGCCGGCCATCTGAAGAAGATGTACGGCAAGTCGGCAATGGCCGAAGTGATGCAGGACGCCATCAATACGACCGTGGGCGATGCGCTCACGAGCCGCGCCGAGCGCGCTGCAGCCCAGCCCAAGGTCGACCTGCCGGAAGACCAAGGCACGCTGAACCGTGTGCTCGATGGCGAATCCGACCTCAATTTCGACGTGAGCTACGAGGTCTTCCCCGCCGTGGAGCTGATGAATTTCAGCGGCCTCAAGCTTGAGCGCCCGGTCGTGCCGATCAGCGACGAGGACGTCGACAAGGAACTTGCCCGCGTCTTCCGCCAGAACCGCGGCTACGAGCCCAAATCCGACGAGGGCACGGTCGCCGAGGGCGACAATCTCGGCCTGTCTTTCGTCGGCCGCATCGATGGCAAGACCTTCGATGGCGGCAGCTCCGACCACACCCACATGATCGTCGGCGCCGGCGATTTCATCCCGGGCTTCGAAGAGAAGCTGATCGGCATGAAGAAGGCCGAGACGCGCGCCATCACCATCACCTTCCCGGCCGACTATTCGCGCGAAGAGCTGCGCGGCAAGACCGCCGTCTTCGACGTCACCATCCTCCACATCGACGAGCCGCAGGCGGGCGTCGAGCTCAACGACGATTTTGCCAAGCGCCTCGGCCTCGATGACCTCGGCGCGCTGCGCGTCAGCATCCGCGAGCAGATGGGCGATGCGCTCGGCTCGATGGCCCGGCAGGCGGTGAAGCGCCAGATCCTCGACCAGCTCGACGAGGGCCACAAATTCCAGGTCCCCGAGCAGCTCGTCGACGCCGAGTTCAACGCCATCTGGGAGCGGGTGAAGCACGAGATCGACGAGCACGGCCGCTCCTTCGAGGACGAAGGCACGACCGAGGCAGAAGCCCGCGAGGAATATCGCAAGATCGCCGAGCGCCGCGTGCGCCTGGGCCTCGTCGTCGCCGAGATCGGCAACCGCAATAAGGTCGAGGTCTCCGAGGATGAGCACCAGCAGGCCCTGATCGCCGAGGTTCGCCGCTTCCCCGGCCAGGAGCAGCAGGTTTACGACTATTACCGCAAGAATCCGCAGGCGCTAGCCAATCTCCGCGCCCCGGTATTCGAGAACAAGGTCGTCGATTTCGTCGCCGCGCAGGCCGCGATGACCGACGTCTCGATGACGCGCGAGGAACTCGCCAAGCGCATCCAGGACGAGGGCGAGGGCGTCCCCGACGAGCACAATCACGACCACGACGGTCACGAAGGCCACGATCACGGCTGATCAGGTTGCACGCACGACGAACTGCCAAGGCCGCCTCCGGGCGGCCTTTTCGTTTGCGACTCCCCCCAGATGTCATCCCAGCGAAAGCTGGGACCCAGGCATCCTCGGCCACACGGGCCAGTTGGGTCCCTGCTTTCGCAGGGATGGCACGCGGGGTAAGACGAAGCCCATGCCCCATGAGCTCCTCACCCCCACCGAAATGTCCCGCGCCGACCGGCTCGCCGAGGCCTCCGGCATCCCCTCGCTGACCCTGATGGAGAACGCGGGGAGGGCCGTCACCCGCGAAATCCTCCGCCGTTACGGCAAGCGTCCCGTGCTGGTACTCTGCGGCCCGGGCAACAATGGGGGCGACGGGTTCGTGGTGGCGCGACAGCTGCGCGAGGCCGGCTGGGACGTGCGGGTGTCGCTCACGGCCGATCGCGCCAAACTCAAGGGCGATGCCGCCGTCAACGGTGATCGCTGGGGAACCACGGGATCCGCCGACCTCACCGTCGCACCACTG
This sequence comes from uncultured Alphaproteobacteria bacterium, assembly GCA_963848625.1. Taxonomy (GTDB): domain Bacteria; phylum Pseudomonadota; class Alphaproteobacteria; order Rhizobiales; family Devosiaceae; genus Devosia_A. Next base: position 279,105 of record CAWKEC010000002.1, on the reverse strand, counting down.
ATCGTCGATGCGCTGCTCGGCGCGGGCCTCGACCGCGATGTGACCGGGGAAATGGCCGACCTGATCCGCTTGGTAAATCAGAGCAGCGTTCCAGTGGTTGCCATCGACATCCCTTCCGGCATCGACGGGGCGACCGGCACCATGCGGGGCACCGCGATCAACGCCGATCTCACCGTCACCTTCTTCCGCAAGAAGCCCGGCCATCTGCTGCTGCCCGGTCGCGAACATTGCGGCGAGGTCGTGCTGGCCGATATCGGCATCCCGCAGAGCGTCCTCACCGAAATCGCGCCGAAGGCCTTCGCCAACGAGCCCGGCCTATGGTCCCTCCCGAAATTGCCGCTCGACGCCTACAAATATTCGCGCGGCCACTGCGTCGTCGTCTCCGGCGGTCCGCTGCAGACTGGCGCAACGCGCCTCGCCGCCACCGCGGCACTGCGCGCCGGGGCAGGGGCCGTGTCCCTCGTCGGCGCGCACGACGCGCTGCTGGTCCACGCCGCGCACGTCACTGCGATCATGCTGAAGCCGTTCGCTTCGCGCGAGGAGTTCCGCGCCATTCTCGCGGCCAAAGTGGATGCCGTCGTCATCGGCCCCGCCGCAGGCGTCAACGACCAGACGCGCGACCACACCCTCGATGCGCTGGCGAGAGTCCCGGCCGTGGTCCTCGACGCCGATGCCCTGACCGTCTTCAAGGATCACCCTGAAACGCTGTTCCACGCCATCCATGGCCGACCCGACCGTCCGGTCGTCATGACCCCGCACGAGGGCGAGTTCGCACGCATCTTCCCCGACCTCAACGGCTCAAAGCTCGATCGGGCCCGCGCCGCGGCAGCGCGCTCCGGCGCCATCGTCATCCTCAAAGGCGCTGACACCGTTATCGCCGCCCCCGACAGCCGCGCCGCGATCAATGCCAACGCGCCTCCCGGTCTCGGCACGGCCGGCTCGGGCGATGTCCTCGCCGGCATCGTCGGCGGCCTGCTGGCGCAAAAGATGGCCGGTTTCGACGCCGCAGCCGCGGCCGTCTGGATTCACGGCGAGACCGCGCAGCGGTATGGCAAACCGGGGCTGATCTCGGAAGACTTGCCCGATCTCATTCCGGGCGTGCTGGATCTCATCCTGCGAAGCGCGTAGCGCGTCTCGCAGGATCACCAGCTGACGTCGAGCCGCTCCAGCCCGTGAAAATGATAGACGTCGTTGTAGTGCGGCGCGCCGGCAAGCTTCAGCCCCGGCAGGCGCTCGAACAGTGTCGCCAATGACGTCTGGAGTTCGATCCGCGCCAAGGGCGCGCCGATGCAGAAGTGGATGCCGGCGCCAAAACTCACATTCGCTCCGTCCGTGCGGAACGGGTCGAACCGACCGGCTTTCTCGAACCGCGCCGGGTCGCGGTTGGCCGCCCCCAGCATCAGCCCGATGACTTCTCCGGTCTTGAGGCTCGGTCCGCCCTCGATCGTCACGTCCTGCAGTGCGTACCGCGTAAACATGTGGAGCGGCGCGTCGAACCTGAGGCATTCCTCGACCGTCGCCGCCGCCTGCTCGGGCGTCGCGAACAGCCGCGCGGGCTCGAGCCCACTCTCGAGGATCGTCTTGACCGCATTGCCGGTGGTGTGGACCGTCGCCTCGTGCCCGGCATTGAGCAGCAGTATCGCGGTCGAGATCACCTCGTCCTCGCTGAGCTTCTGCCCGTCCACGGGGTCCGCCGTCAGCATGTGGGTGAGGAGGTCCTGCTTCGGCGCCCGTCGCCGCTCGGCGATCACCTCGCGCAGATAGGCCATGAAGTCGATCGAGGCCTGGTTCGCGTCGCGCTGAACTTCAGCCGTCACCCCGAACATGTACATCCGCACCATGCGGTTCGACCAGTTGAGCAGCTGCGGCGCCATTTCGGCGGGCAACCCGATCATCTCCGCGATGATCACCGCCGGGATCGGCGCCGCGAATGCCTTGATCAGCTCCACGTCGCCATCGGCGATGAATTCATCGATCCGCTCATTGGCGAGTTGTGCCACGCGCGGCCTGAGTGTCTCGACTTGCCGTGAGACAAATGCACGGTTGACCAGCGTCCGAAGCCGAGTGTGCGCGGGCGGCTCGAGTGCCAGCAGCGAATATCGCTCAGTCTGGTCGAACGCCGCGGCGAGCGGGCTCGGCGCCGGCCAGCCGAGCTCCTCGCGGCTCATGATGTGGGTGATCTGCCGCCCGAAGCGTTTGTCGCGCAGCAGCGCGCTGACGTCTTTGAACCCGGAAAAGCACCAGTGGCCGTAATTGGTCCAGACGAACGCCGGCCTTTCGGCGTGCAGTGCCTCGTAAAAGCGATACGGATCGCCGAAAAATGCCGGATCGCGCGGGTCGGCAGAAGCAGTGTTCGCCCCCGCCGAGATTGCAAAGGCGGTCATCGCAGATCGAACGCCGTCTTGAAATCGTCAATCGCGTCGGCCCAATCCTTCACGCTTTCGTCGAACACCGAGGCGCTGATGCCTTCAAATGTCGGGAGTGTGAAGTCGAGGGTCGGGTTGCTGTCGTCGTCGAGCCAGACGCGGCCCAGGATCTGCTTTCTGTTCCAGTCGTTTACCTTGCCAGGAGTGGTACCACCCTTGATCTGCACGTTGACGTTGAACAGCAGCGTGTAGCACTTCGTCATGTCGTCGGCGCAGTCGTAGAAGTCGATGTAGGTGTTGTACCCGGCGATCCTCAACGCGATGCTGGGATGGCCGTCGTCGGTCTTTCCCAGTTTGCCAGGGTACCCCAAGACGCTCAGCTCGCTGAGGACGCTCTGGGGGTCCTCTGCGCTTACCAAGGGGCCGGCGGCCTGGTCCGGTTCGGCGCTGCTGCTCGTGTCGGGCGCTTCACTCGATGTCGCCGGTGCGGCTTCGGAGCTGGAGCTCGCCTCCGAACTCGACGAATCCGTGCCGGGAACGATCTTTGTCAGGCTGCCGACCGCGAAAACGGGGCTGCTCAATCCGGCCAGCAGGGCGGCTACGGCGATGCTACTTATCAGTCTCATGGCGTTCCTCCGGTGTTCTCCCGCGTGCCAGTTTGGCAGAACCCGGCCGGACCGGCCAGCCCGGGACACCCTCCGCGCCAGGGCCCGGGCATCGCTGGCGGGCACCTCGTTGTGACCGCGTTGAACACCGCCACAGTCCCGCCTATCTCTGCCTTTACCGCGCCTTAACGCGGCGTCGTCTGCACTCGGCCCGATCCGGCGCCGATTCGGCAGTCAAAATTCAGGGGCAACAGGATGCGCGATCCTATCGACACCTTCACCAACTACCTCGTTCCGACCGTGGTCGAGCAGACCAACCGCGGCGAGCGGGCGTTCGACATTTATTCGCGGCTCCTCAAGGAGCGCATCATCTTCGTGACCGGGCCGGTCGAAGACGGCATGGCGTCGCTGATCGTGGCCCAGCTGCTGTTCCTCGAATCCGAGAACCCGAAGAAGGAGATCAACCTCTACATCAACTCGCCAGGCGGCGTGGTGACCTCGGGGCTGGCGATCTACGACACCATGCAGTTCATCCGGCCGCCGGTCGCAACTCTGTGCACCGGACAGGCTGCCTCGATGGGCTCGCTCCTCCTGGCGGCCGGCGAAAAGGGCTTGCGCGGCGCGCTGCCGAACGCCACCGTGATGGTTCACCAGCCCTCGGGCGGCTTCCAGGGACAGGCCACGGACATCGAGATTCATGCCCGTTACACCCAGAACCTCAAGCGCCGCCTCAACCAAATCTACGAAAGGCACACCGGGCGCACCTACGACGAGATCGAGAAGGCGCTGGAGCGCGATAATTTCCTGACACCGGAAGAAGCCAAGGCGTTCGGCGTTATCGATCAGGTGTTTGAAAAGCGCCCGGCGCCGGAAGCCACGTAAAATCGTCGGCGTTAAGGTTGCTGCGTTCCGGGAGTGGAGTGTGACACTCCCGTCATTGTGAGGCGTAAACCGGCCAGCTAAGGTCAGGCTGGCAAGATATTCTTTAAGTCTCGTGCGTTAGCCTGAACGATGCGCGGGCTTGCGGGAGTGAAAAACTCCCGAGGAGTGACGGATGTCGAAGGAAAGTTCCACCGGCGAAACCAGCAAGAACACGCTGTACTGCTCGTTCTGCGGCAAGTCGCAGCACGAAGTGCGCAAGCTGATCGCCGGCCCCACCGTGTTCATCTGCGACGAGTGCGTCGAGCTGTGCATGGATATCATCCGCGAGGAGAACAAGACCTCGACCCTGAAGTCGAGCGAGGGCGTTCCCACCCCGCAGGAAATCTACAAGGTGCTGGACGATTACGTGATCGGCCAGGCCCGGGCCAAGCGCAACCTCTCGGTCGCCGTCCACAACCACTACAAGCGCCTGCACCACGCGACCAAGAATCAGGACGTCGAGCTGTCGAAGTCCAACATCCTGCTGGTCGGCCCGACGGGCACCGGCAAGACGCTGCTCGCCCAGACCCTGGCGCGTATCCTCGACGTGCCGTTCACGATGGCCGACGCAACGACCCTCACCGAAGCCGGCTATGTCGGCGAGGACGTCGAGAACATCATCCTGAAGCTGCTCCAGGCCGCCGACTACAATGTCGAGAAGGCGCAGCGCGGCATCGTCTATATCGACGAAGTCGACAAGATTTCGCGCAAGTCCGACAATCCCTCGATCACCCGCGACGTCTCGGGCGAGGGCGTGCAGCAGGCCCTGCTCAAGATCATGGAAGGCACCGTTGCCTCCGTGCCCCCGCAGGGCGGCCGCAAGCATCCCGCAGCAGGAATTCCTGCAGGTCGACACCACCAACATCCTGTTCATCTGCGGTGGTGCGTTCGCCGGCCTCGAAAAGATCATCGCCGCCCGCTCCGACGGGTCGGGCATCGGCTTCTCGGCCACCGTCAAGGACCCGCGCGACCGTCGCGTCGGCGACATCCTCAAGGAAGTCGCTCCCGAGGATCTGGTGAAGTTCGGCCTGATCCCGGAATTCATCGGCCGTCTGCCGGTCATCGCGACGCTCGAGGACCTCGATGAGCCGGCGCTCATCCAGATCCTGACCGAGCCCAAGAACGCGCTGGTCCGCCAGTATCAGCGGCTTTTTGCGATGGAAGACACCGAGCTCACGTTCCACGAGGATGCGCTGAAGGCGATCGCCCACCACGCCATCGATCGCAAGACCGGCGCGCGCGGCCTCCGCTCGATCATGGAAGGCATCCTGCTCGACACGATGTTCGATCTGCCCTCGCTCGACGGTGTCGAGGAGGTCGTGATCTCGGAGGAGGTCGTCAACAACAAGGACGCCCGTCCGCTCTACATCTACTCCGAGCGGAAGAAGGAAGAAGCCCAGGCCTCGAGCGCCTGATCGCCTCGATCCAAGTCAAATGATCAAGCGCCGGGCCGCCAGCTCGGCGTTTTGCTTTTGAGAGGTTGGCCGGAGCCGCGTATGCGCACGCGGCTCCGGCCTTTCGGTCAGCTAGGGATTGACCGAGTCTGGACGGATGATCGCCGTGGTGACGATCGGATAGATTTCGTCGCTCGGCATCTCCTCGTCGCCGACCTTGGCTGACTTGATGCCGACTTTGCCGAGCTCATCCGTATTGGCCCAGGCGCTGTAGCGGCGGATTGCGTAGAGGTCCAAAGTCATTCTCCGGTTGCGAACGTTGCGCGATATCTCACGAGCCGACTGTCATCCATTTGGATGACACCACATCGCCAACAGGCACACTTGCTCCCGGCGACGCGGCCGCAGACGGCCTCAACCTCGCCTTTGTCACAATGCCGCGCTATGGGTCCTGCCAGCGTCAAACGGCGGAGAAGCGGCCATGAAATACGACAGCATCCTCGGCACGGTGGGCAACACCCCCGTAGTCCGGGTCAACAAGCTCGGCCCCAAGGGCATCAACCTTTACGTCAAGGTCGAGGCGTTCAATCCGCTGGGCTCGGTCAAGGATCGCCTGGCCCTCGGCGTCATCGAGGCGGCCGAGAAATCCGGCGAGCTGAAGCCCGGCCAGACGGTGATCGAAGCGACCTCCGGCAACACCGGCATCGGGCTCGCCATGGTCTGCGCCGCCAAGGGCTACCCGCTGGTGGTTACGATGGCCGAGAGCTTTTCGGTCGAGCGCCGCAAGCTGATGCGCTTTCTCGGCGCCAAGGTGGTGCTGACGCCCGGCTGCCGTCGGCGCCACCGGCATGCTCGAAAAGACCAAGGAGCTCGCCGCCAAGCACGGCTGGTGGATGAGCCGCCAGTTCGAGAACGAAGCCAATCCGGACTACCATTCGCGCACCACCGCCCAGGAAATCCTCCGCGATTTCGAGGGCGAGAGGCTCGACTATTGGGTGACCGGCTTCGGCACCGGCGGCACGCTCAAGGGCGTGGCACGCGTCCTGAGGGAGAAACGCCCGGATACCAAGATCATCGTCGGTGAGCCCGAGACCGCGCCGATGCTGACCTCGCACGTCACTCAGCCACAGCATGCCGACGGCTCGCCCTCGGCGCGCCATGCGGCCTGGAAGCCGCATCCGTTCCAGGGCTGGAGCCCGGACTTTATCCCCAAGATCACCGGCGATGCCGTGGCGATGAAGCTCATCGACGAGATCATCACCATCCCCGGCCCGGACGCGCTCAAGATGAGCCAGCAGCTGGCCAGGCAGGAAGGGATTTTCGTCGGCATCACTTCGGGCGGCACGCTGGCGACCGCGCTGAAGGTCGCGGCCAAGGCCCCGGCGGGCTCGACCATCCTCGCCATGCTCCCCGATACCGGCGAGCGTTACCTGTCGACGCCGCTCTTCGGCGAGGTCGCCGCCGACATGAGCGACGAGGAGATGCAAATCTCGCTCAGCACCCCGGGGGCGCAGCTGCCGCCAAAACCCGTCACGTGAAACAGCGGTTACGCCGCCTGCCGTGGCTGTGGGCCGATGTAGAGCGATTTGGGACGCATCAGGCGGCCTGAAAGGGCCTGTTCGCGGGCGTGTGCGAGCCATCCGGCGGTACGGCCGATGGCGAAGACGGCCGTGAACATCTCTCGTGGAAAGCCCAGCGCGTCGAGCAGCAGCGCGGTGAAAAACTCGACATTGGTGTCGAGCGGCCGGTCGGGCTTCTTCTCGCGGAGCAGCTTCAGCGCGGCGGCTTCCACGGCGAGCGCCAGCGTCATTCGCGGCGAGGGCGGCAACCGCAGCAGGGCGCCCTTGAGCGCATCGGCGCGCGGGTCGCGGACGCGATAGACGCGGTGGCCAAAACCCATCAGCCGCTCGCCGCGACCCAGCATCTCGCCGCAGCACCGGCTCGGCGCGCTCGGGCGTGCCGACCGCATCGAACATGTCGAGCACCGGGCCGGGCGCGCCGCCATGGAGAGGGCCCTTCAGCGCGCCCAGCGCCGCGAGCGTCGATGAGACCAGCCCGGCCTGCGTCGAAGCGACCACCCGGGCGGTGAAGGTTGAGGCATTTAGCCCGTGATCGGCGACGGTGACCAGATAGGTGTCGAGCGCCGAGGCTTCCGCTGCCGTCGGTTCGGTGCCGTGCAGCATCCGGAGGATGTCGGCGGCGTGCGGGGTGCCGGCCGACGGTGCGATCGGCGCCTGTCCGCGGGTCATTCGGGCGAGCGCCGGCACCAGTACCGCCGGCGCCGCCAACAGGGCGCAGATGTCAGCGGCGGACGTGCCGTCCGGCAGATGCGCGATTGCCGCCCGCATCGCGTCGAACCCAGGCAGCCCAGCCAGCGTCGCGAGCCGGGGGCGAAGAACTCGAACATCTCGACCCGCGCCGCGCCGAGCGCCGCCGCATCCGGCACCGGCGACACCAGCCCATCGAGCAGCATCGCCGCGATGTCCTCGAACCGCAGGCGGCCCGCCAGCTCATCGAGCGAATGACCGCGAACGATCAGCCTGCCAGCGAGTCCGTCCACATCCGAAAGCGCCGTTTCGGCCGCCACCACATCGTCGAGTCCGCTGCTCATCGCCTGTCCTTTCCATCACTCCGGAAAGAGAATAGGGTGATCAACATTGACGTCAATCTTGATGGAATTGATCAATGTGGGTGAGCGCCGAGGAAGCCGTGCGACGGCTGTCCGTCAAACCGCAGACGCTTTACGCCAGCGTCAGCCGCGGCCGGGTTCGCGCCAAGCCCGATCCGGCCGATCCGCGCCGCTCGCTCTATGACGCGGCGGACATCGACCGGCTGGCGGAGCGCCGCGGCGGGCGCCGGGCGGCGGGCGTGGTCGCCGCGGAGACCATCCGCTGGGGCGAGCCGGTGCTGCAGTCGGCGATCTCGACCGTCATCGGTGGCCGGCTCTACTACCGCGGCAAGGATGCCGCCGTGCTGGCTGAGAGCGCGACCCTCGAAGCCGCCGCTGAGCTCCTTTGGGCCACCGAGCGGCCGATCGAGCCCACGACTTCAAATGGAAGCGCCGCAAAACCCGGCCTCCCGGCCATGTTCGCAAGCCTCGCTCGAACGGCTCCAACCGCGCCGCATAGCCGCGGTCTCGGACCGCGCGCCCTGATCGGCGAGGCGACCAACGTTTTCGGCGATGCTGCGACCGCGCTTTGCGGGGCAGGCGAGGGGCCGGTCCATTTGCGCCTGGCGCGGCGCTGGCGTCGGACCAGGCATGCCGAGATCTTCCGCCGCGCCCTCGTCCTGCTTGCCGACCACGAGCTCAATGCCTCGACCTTTGCCGCCCGCGTCGCCGTTTCGACCGGCGCGTCATTGCCAGCGGGTACACTCGCCGGGCTCGCCACTTTGACCGGGCCGCTCCATGGCACATCTGCCCTCGCACTCCGGCTTTTCGCCCGTCGTGCCAAGGAAATCGGGGTGCCGGCCGCCATGCGCGAGCGCCTGGCCGAAGGCCGGCCGCTCCCCGCTCTCGGCCATCCGCTCTATCCGGACGGCGACGTCCGCGCCAAAGCCCTGGTCTCAGCCTTCGACATGCCGCCGCTCTATCGCGAGCTTGCCGCAGCGGCCGAGGACATAGCCGGGGAGGCGCCAAACATCGATTTTGCGCTGGCCGCCCTCGCCGACGCGCTTGATCTGCCCGAAAGCGCGCCGGTCGAGCTTTTCGCGCTCGCCCGCACCGTCGGCTGGCTCGCCCATATGCTGGAACAGGCGGAATCCGGCGTTTTGATCCGGCCGCGGGCGCGCTACATCGGCCCGATGCCATGATCGCGGGTGTTGCACTGGCGTCGCAGCATCCCTGCGCAGGTGGCTGTGCTGGCAGGCTTTGGTTGACTTGTGTCATGGTCGTGAGACCCTATTTAATCAGCAGAATCAGGCACGCGGCCGACCTCCGGCGCCCACCTGATTGCTGTTGAGGCACGTATCCATCCCTCCCGCCAGCGTGCCTCTGGAAAGGACAAACTATGTCGGACGTCCCCACGCACGGCGCCGAATTCGATCGCGACCGGGTCTATCCGGTCCTCCCGCTCCGGGACATCGTCGTTTTCCCCGGCATGATCGTGCCGCTCTTCGTCGGCCGCGAGAAATCGGTGAAGGCGCTCGAGGAGGTCATGCGTGACGACAAGCACATCCTCGTCGTCACCCAGAAGAATGCGCAGGATGACGATCCGAAGCCGGGCGACATTTTCCCGACCGGCACCATCGCGTCGGTGCTGCAGCTGCTGAAGCTGCCCGACGGCACCGTGAAGGTGCTGGTCGAGGGCCTCAGCCGCGCGACCATCGACCATTACCTGCAGACCGAAGAGTATTTCGAGGCCGAGGCGACGGCGCTGCTCGAGCCCGATAGCGACGCCGTCGAAGTCGAAGCCCTCGCGCGGTCGGCGCAGACGGAGTTCGAGAACTACGTCAAGCTCAACAAGAAGATCTCGGCCGAGGTCGTGAGCGCGGTCGCGCAGATCGAGAACGCGTCCAAGCTCGCCGACACCATCGGCAGCCACCTCGTCATCAAGATCACCGAGAAGGAAGACCTGCTGGCGACCGTCTCCGTCGCCGAGCGGCTGCAGAAGATCCTCGGCCTCATGGAGGGCGAGATCGGCGTGCTGCAGGTCGAAAAGCGCATCCGCAGCCGAGTCAAGCGGCAGATGGAGAAGACGCAGCGCGAGTACTACCTCAACGAGCAGATGAAGGCGATCCAGCGCGAGCTGGGCGACGGCGAGGAAGGCTCCAACGAGCTCACCGAGCTCGAAGACCGCATCAAGAAGACCAAGCTGAGCAAGGAAGCCCGGACCAAGGCCGAGGGCGAGCTCAAGAAGCTCAAGACCATGAGCCCGATGTCGGCCGAGGCCACCGTCGTCCGCAACTATCTCGACTGGCTGCTGGCCCTGCCGTGGGGCAAGAAGACCAGGATCAAGACGCGACCTGAACTACGCCCAGGAAGTGCTCGACGCCGACCATTACGGCCTCGAGAAGGTCAAGGAGCGCATCGTCGAGTATCTCGCCGTGCAGGCGCGGACCGGCAAGCTCAAGGGCCCGATCCTCTGCCTCGTCGGCCCGCCCGGCGTCGGCAAGACCTCGCTCGGCAAGTCGATCGCCAAGGCGACCGGCCGCGAGTTCATCCGCATGTCGCTCGGCGGCGTGCGCGACGAGGCCGAAATCCGCGGCCATCGGCGGACCTATATCGGCTCGATGCCCGGCAAGGTCATCCAGTCGATGCGCAAGGCCGGCAAGACCAATCCGCTGTTCCTGCTCGACGAGATCGACAAGATGGGCATGGATTTCCGCGGCGATCCGTCCTCGGCGCTGCTGGAAGTGCTCGACCCCGAGCAGAACAACACGTTCAACGACCACTATCTCGAGGTCGACTACGACCTCTAGGACGTGATGTTCGTCACCACCTCGAACACGCTCAATATTCCCGGCCCGCTGATGGACCGCATGGAGATCATCCGCCTCGCCGGTTACACCGAAGAGGAGAAGTTCGAGATCGCCCGCCGGCACCTGATCCCCGAGACGCTCAAGGAGAACGGCCTCAAGCCCGAGGAATTCGTGCTCAGCGACGCGGTGCTGACCAAGGTGGCGCGCGACTACACGCGCGAGGCCGGCGTTCGCAACTTGAAGCGCGAGATTTCCAAGCTCATGCGGAAGTCGGTGCGGGCGATCATGCAGTCGAAGTCCAAGTCGGTCGAGATCACGCCCGAGCTGCTCGAGGAGTATCTCGGCCCGCCGTACTTCCGCAACGAGATGGTCGATGCCGAGCCGCAGGTTGGGTTCGTCACCGGTCTCGCCTGGACCTCGGTGGGCGGCGAAACGCTGACCATTGAGGCGATCATGACCCACGGCAAGGGGCGCATGACCGTCACCGGCAACCTCAAGGACGTGATGAAGGAGTCGATTTCGGCGGCTAACGGCTACGTGCGCTCGCGCGCCGTCGATCTCGGCATCAAGCCGCCGCTGTTCGACACGCGCGACATCCACGTCCACGTGCCGGAAGGCGCGACTCCCAAGGACGGCCCGTCGGCGGGCATCGCCATGGCCACTGCGATCGTTTCGGTGATGACCGGCATCCCGGTCCGGCACGATCTGGCGATGACCGGCGAGGTGACGCTGCGGGGCAGGGTGCTACCGATCGGCGGCCTCAAGGAGAAGCTGCTCGCCGCGCTGCGCTTCGGCATCAAGAAGGTGCTGATCCCGGCCGACAACGTGCGCGATCTCAAGGAGATTCCGGAGATCGTCACCAAGGGCATGGAGATCGTGCCGGTGAGCCGCATGGACGAGGTGCTGAGCCACGCGCTGGTCCGCCAGCCCGAGCCGATCGAGTGGAAGTACGACGACGACACCGCGGCCAAGACCCCGGCAGTCCCCGACCTCACCCTCGATGGCGACGAGGCCGGTACCGTCGCCCACTGAAGCGATAGTCTAGAACATCGATATGGCGGCGCCTCCGGGTGCCGCCCAAAGTGTAGACTCTGGGGTCGCGCGGCGTTCTGTGGTTAGCTGCGGTAAGCCGCTGAGGGATGGGGGAAGTTTTGAGGATATTTGTAGCACTGTCGGCACTCATGGTGCTGACCGGATCGTCTGTGGCTGCCGAGTGGACGCCGCAGGACAATCCGGGACCTACCGCCTTGTACGAGGCTGCCAATCGAACGCTCGCCTTCGGCTGTGATGAGCACGGTGACTTTGCGGCCAGCCTCACTATCCCCGCTCGCGAGTTCCCGGATGCCCTGCGAGGGCAGGGGACGGTGCAGCTGGTCTTCGCCAAAGACGAGAGCGCCGACGGTCAGATCGTCACCAAGGCCACGCCGTGGACCCTCGACGGCGGCCGCATTCAGCTGACCGTCAACGACCCGGCCGACGCCAAGGCCGCTGCCGACCTCGCTCTCGGGGCAGCACGGACACTCGATGTCGGGATGGCCCGGATCGACCCCGACGCCCCAATCACGGCGGCAGCAACCGTCTCGGTTGTCGGCCTGGGCGCGGCCATCTCACCGGTTGCCATGAAATGCGGCGCCACGGCCGCGGCAACTCCCGTCGGCCCGAGTTCCTGGACCACCGGCACAGCGGGATCGACCTCGTCCCCGCCGCCCGATGACAGCGTGGACGCGAGCACTTCAGATGACGAAGGCGATGATGACGCTGAGGCGACTCCGCCGGCCCCGTCGTCAGACGCCGGTCCAATTGAGCCACGGCAGGATATCTGGACGGAGTTCACCGACACCACAGTTGGCGGGCCCCCGAGCGCGGGGATCGAGAATAAGAACGGCAACCGGCTCAACTTCTTTTGTGACAAGGGTTCGTTCGGGTTGGAGTACATCATTCCGGCGGTGGCCGTGACCCGGGCTCTTGCGAAGGCAAATCAGGTCAGCATCGTTTTCCAGTTTGACGCCGTGAATGGTACCGGCCCGGTCTCCTCGGCCGTAGTGCCGCTAAACCACTTTGAGGGTTTTTCGGCGGTTGTAGTCGGCCAGCCGGCTGCAGACCAATGGGCCAACGATATCTCGCGCGCGAACCGGATAATCAGCGTTGGCCTGAGCCTCAATGGCACTGCGGGGAACTTCACGGAGTACGCATCGGCGGACTTTCCAGCCAAAGGGTCGACCAAGGCCATCAGCGACCTGCGCGCGGCGTGCCAATAGATGTGTCGGCCTTTGGACGAGGGAGGGAACGCGGTTTCCAGACCCTCACCTCGATCCTGGGCCCGCTGATTGGAACGACGATCTTCTTTTGGACGAAGCCGTATTTCGTCGGAGCTGTCTGGCTCTTCGCCGCGGCGCTCTATCTGCTCGCCATACCGCTGCTGGCGGGTCTGCGCAGGGCGGCGCGGACGGCGCCCGCGTAACAACGGAGATTCGGCAGGAAGGCCCCGGAATCCGGGGAGTCGCAGAGGGGCAGGGTGCGGAAACGCCAGCGAATCCGCGCTGTTCTGGTGGAAAACCCCGGAATCCGCCTGATTCCGGGGATTTTCCACGGCATTTTTGATTGACCACCCGCCGCCGACGCCGCATTACCTTGGGGCGGCGGTGACTCGGGCAAAAGCCAGGAAATTCTCGCTTCAGCTGGGGACATTCAGGTAGCCGCGCCGCTTTTCTGGTTCGCCGACGGGCGCACTTTTCACTTTTGAGGAAACGCTATGAACAAGAACGATCTGATCGGCGTGGTTGCTGACGGGGCGAGCATCACCAAGGCTCAGGCCGGCGAGGCCGTCGATGCCGTCTTCACCGCAATCACCAAGTCGCTCAAGAAGGCCGACGAGGTCCGCCTCGTTGGTTTCGGCACTTTCTCCGTTTCCCGGCGCAAGGCCTCGATCGGCCGCAACCCGGCCACCGGCGCGGAGATCAAGATCCCGGCCTCAAACCAGGCCAAGTTCAAGCCCGGCAAGGGTCTCAAAGACGCGATCAACTGATCGCCGGATATCGGTTCGACTTGATGGCCCCGTGCGCTCCGCGCCGGGGCCGTTTGCTTTTGGCGCGGCGTTGCAGCCAATTTACCAAGGTTGGCTGGACGAAGTGCTTCCTAGCTAACGCGCGCCCCGAATGGCCGTGCCACGCGTAGCCCCTTGGCGAAGCGTGGTGGGCGGTGACGGTCTCGAACCGCCGACCCTCTCGGTGTAAACGAGATGCTCTACCACTGAGCTAACCGCCCGGCCGCGAGGCCGGCCCTAACTAAGACCCGCGCCGGACTCCGTCAACGGCCCGTCGGCGCTTGACTTGGCCAAAAGCCGCCTCTAGACGAACGCCCACGTTGCGCCGGGTTATGCCCGCCTGCTGCGGGAGTAGCTCAGTTGGTTAGAGCGTCGGCCTGTCACGCCGAAGGTCGCGGGTTCGAGCCCCGTCTCTCGCGCCACTTCCCCTAGATCATAAGATCGAGAGCGGCCCTGTTTCGCGGGGCCCGTGCGTCCTATGACGGGCCGCCGTGAAAATCGCCGCCTTCACGATGGTCTACGACGAGCCGTTCTTTCTCCCAGTGTGGCTGCGCCACTATGGCGAGGAGTTCGGCTACGAGAACCTTTACGTCATCGACGACGGCTCTACTGACGGCAGCACCGGCAATGTGCGAGCGGGCGTCATGCGGAGGCCGCGCGGCCTTCTCGATGAGAACGAGCGCGCCGATCTCGTCAGCCTCATCCAGATGGCGCTGCTGCGGCACTACGATGTCGTCATCTACACCGATGTCGATGAACTGATCATCGTCGATCCGGCAAATGGGATGTCCCTCAGGCGCTACCTCGAAGCCCAGCCTCCCTTCGAGTTCAAGAATGTCGTTGGCTTCAACGTCCTCCACCGGACAAGCCGGGAGCCGGCGATCGATCTTGCGCGTCCGATCTTTCATCAGCGGCGCTATGTGCAGTTCTCCATCCGCTACTCGAAGCCTCTGGTGACGCGGACGCCGCTCCGCTGGGCGACAGGATTTCACGAGGCCTGGGGGCGAGCGCGGCATTTCGACCTCAATCTCTTCCTGTTCCATCTTCGCACGGTCGACATGGCGATCGCTCTCGACCGGCTGCAAAACCGGAAGGCCATCCAGTTCTCCGAACGATCACTCCGCAAAGGTCACAGCGTGCATTTCCGACTTCCGGAGCGCCAGTATCTCGAGAAGATCGGCTACCCGCTCGACGACGCGGCATTCCGTATGGCTGAGACGGACATGGAGGTCGTCCCGCCGCTCCTCGAGGCACTGCTGAACGGCTCGATACCGTACCACGCGATGCCGGAACCTATCCTTGAAGTGCCGGCACGATTCGCGGACGCCCTGATCCTCGGCGCTCCCTCACCGGCGCCCGTCGGCGCCCCAAAGCCGCTGGTCGATCCGCAGGAGCTGATGAGGGGCGCGCTGCGCCTCCTTCCGCGCTCGGCCTGATGCGATCCGTGTCCATCCGGCCACACCCGGCGGTCGCCTTATTGCTGCCCGGCGCACGACCCATTGCGCCCACAAACCGCAACCACATGTAGGTGATCGTCTTGCGTAAATCGGCCGTTGCCGGTTGAGCAAGCCGCACCTGAACTTGATGGAACCGCGCCGAGGGGGCCGCGTTGCCGTCGCGATGAATTGGACCTGTGCATGCGCCTCCTCGCGCCCATCGCCATTGCTGTTGCCGTGGCCGCCGCTCCGGCGGGTGCGCTCGCGGCCGACATCATGACGCTGCCGATGGGCACCGGCTCGGTGCCGGTGGCCGACGGGACGTTCGACTGGAGCGGGTTCTATGCCGGCGTCTATGGCGCCACGCGCTCCAGCCCGCTGTACGGCCTCGAATACGGACTCGGCCTCGACGTGGGGACCACCGCGCACCTGCAGATGGTGCTGGTCGGCGGAGAGGTTGCGGTCGAGGGTTTTTCGGGCGGCACGGCGTACGTGCAGGGGCTCGGCAAGCTCGGTCTGGTTCTCGGCGACAATGTCGCCGCGTACGCCCTGACCGGCGTCGGCTCCGATCTCGGCCTGCAGGCCGATGCCCTGGTGGGGGGCGGCATTGAATTGGCGATCGACAACAATGTGTCTGTCGACGCCCGCTATCTTCACGGGTTCGCCGTACAAGGCGCGAACCCGAAGGACCAGGTCACCGTGGGCGCGAATTTCCACTTTTAGCGCAAGCGGTTACCCAAGCTGTCCGGCCCCGCCTCGGTGGGTTCGGATCTAAGTCGCTACCTCAACGTGTTGCATGAATACCACAAAGTGGAACGTATGCGGCGCGGCGATGACGGAAAAGGGGCCCTGCTGCGTTCTTGAGATACGCCGCCGGCGTCAAATCACCAGCCCCGCGCTGGGTCACCTCCCGACCCACCGCGGCTTCTACGAAAAGGACTACGACATGCGCACTTTGAAACTCACACTGCTCGCCGCCGCCGGCGTTGCCGCCCTCTCGAGCTCGGCCTTCGCCGCTGATCTGCTGGCGCCCCCGCCGGCCGCTGCGGTCGTCGAAACCAGCCCGGATTGGAACGGCGGCTACATCGGCGCCTTCATCGCGGGCGATCCGGTCAACAGTGCTTTTGGCCTCGGCGTCGACCTCGGCGTCAACGAGCTGACGAGCGGGCTGCTGTTCGGCGGCGAACTGGAAGGGACCTGGTATAACAGCGGCGTCACGTCCGCCCAGATCACCGGCAAGCTCGGCACCGCTTTCGGCAATTCCGCCATCGGCTACATCTATTCCGGTATCGGCACGCGCAGCGACACCAGCACCTATGCCCCCCTCGGCGTGGGCGTCGAGTTCAAGCTCGCCGACAATCTCGGCCTCAAGACCGAAGCGCAGTACAATTTCGACCTGAGCAATTCGGCCGAGAACTCGGCCGCCGTGAAGGTCGGTCTGAACTGGCACTTCTAAACGACCGATCCATCCAACATGCAAAGGGGCCCCGTCATTGGCGGGGCCCTTTCTCTTGCGCGGTAAGGTCTCGTTAAACCTAGGACTCGATTAAGATTTGCCGCTAATTTCGAGTAAGAATTTAAGGCGCAAAGTCCCCTTCAGTCGAATTTGACCTGTTCAGGGGACTTCCATGAAACTCACGCTCTCGATGCTGGCCGGTGCCGCCGCCGCGGTGGCGTTCGCCTCGTCCGCCAATGCGGCCGATCTGCTCAAGCCGGCTGACCAGATCTATTCGAGCCCGCTGTTCAACTTCGAAGGCCTCTACGTCGGCGCGCAAGCCGGCGGCGCCTGGTACGGCACCGGCTACAGCTCGGTCGGCGTCGTCGTCGGCTCGAACTTCGCGGTGACCAACGGCATCATCATGGGCGGCGAGTTCCAGGGCGACGCCTATTTCGGTCCTGGCGCCACGGCATTCGACGCTTTGGCCTTCGGCCGCGTCGGCGGCTTCATCACCGACAACGTGCTGCTCACCGGCGACCTCGGCCTCGGCCTCGTCGATACCACGCCCGTCTATGCCATTGGCGGCGCGGCGGAGATGGGCCTCAGCAACAGCATGAGCGTCCGCGGCGACCTGCAGTTCCTCGGCCAATGGGGCGCCAGCCCCAGCGCCACCCGCGCGACGGTCGGCCTGATGTGGCACATGAACTAGGCACTATCGAGCACATTCTGGTGGGGTTTCCCTGGCTCGGGGAGGCGGCGCACTGGCACGACGTGGCGGTTTCAGTAGCGGCGGCGAGGGCCGGACGTCGCGGCACGCCCTCGTGGTTCGACAAGCTCACCATGAGGGCTACTTCAGGGTCGCTGAGGGACATCGTGAACTCCTCACGAGTCTCCAGCGGCACTTAGGATCATCTGGTAGCCTCGCGGAATCCTCAGTAGCCCTCATGGTGAGCTTGTCGAACCACGAGGGCGTGTTCCTGCAAATCCCGGTGGCCCGTTCAAAGGGGCCCCATTCGGGCCCTTCGCGTGGCCGTCCTGCAACATCTGTGACGGAACGCGTCGGATTCTGTGGCGCCAGTGCGGCTTTTTCTTGCGAGCCCCACGCATCGGAATAGGTTCAAGCCAACCTTAGGGGAGATTTTCAAATGTCGATTCTTGCCAAGATTGCTCTCGGCACCACGGCCCTCGTCGCGATGGGCAGCACCGCGATGGCCGCCGACCTCATGGCGCCGCCGCCGGCAGCGGCTGCGATGACCAGCGACTGGACGGGCGGTTACATTGGCGTCGAGGGACCTACCTGGCGTCGGCGGTCACGACAGATCGGCGCGGAGCGACGTGGTTGCTCGGTGCGCACTTCCAGACCGAGCATGTTCTTGCGTCGGCCTCGCAAGGCTGACATCGGATCGCACGATCGTGACAGCTGGTGGCAACCAATGGGTGGAGGTCGGCGCTCGAAGGCCGCGTGCTGGCTTCGTGGTCGGCGACAGCACTGCGCTCTATCTACGGCGCCTCGGCGCATGAGGCTACAGCGGGCGGCGCAATTACGGACCGCCGGCTTGGCGTTGAGTTCAAGGTGCGACAACTCGCCAGTCGATCTCGAGGTAAGCACTCTGGAGTCCAGCCGGCGGTGCCTGACGGCAACGCGATCACCGGGCGCTGCCTCTGGCACTTCAACTGATCCGCTCGACACCGATTCCAAATCAAAGGCCCCGCCAGCGCGGGGCCTTTTCGTTTGGCGACCCGGCAACGTCACCGCGTTGGACTCTTCTCGACGCGAGCAATCTGTACCTGCCGGCGACGCCAGGCCTTTCTCGCACGAAGACCGCGTCAATGTTCAGGCCTCCAGCTAAGGATGCGCGAGAGTCTTGAAGCCCTGAGCTAAACTCAGCTGGGGCGATTTTCTGCGTTGCCGATTTGCGACAACGGCACCGCCTCGATGTGGCTCAACCGCGGCTTTTTCTTGCGCCCTCCGAGACGTGCGCCAAAGGTGCGGCACCGAATGCAGGAGATCGACATGAGATTCGTTGCGAAGGTGGCGCTCGGTGCCGTGGCGCTGGCCGTGACGGGGAGCACCGCGATGGCCGCGGACCTCATGGCCCCGCCGCCGCCGGCCGCGGTCATGACGAGCGGCTGGGACGGTGTCTATATCGGCGCCAACGGCTACTACGATCTCGACGGGTATGCCGGTGTCCAAGGGGTCCTCGGCGTCAACGCGACGATTTCCGACAACTTCCTGATTGGCGGCGAACTTGCTCTCGGCCCGTACCTCGGTGTGGGCGCCAACTCGGGGCAGACGGGGTCTGAGGATTATCTGGCCGCGCGCGCGGGGATCGTCAGCGGGCCGGCTTTGATCTACGCCATGGGTGGCCTCAGCAATATCGACAGTGACGTCGGCGGCGTGATCGGCGCGGGCGTCGAATTCTCGGTGGCAGACAATGTGTCGGTCCGCGTGCAGGCAGTGGATTATCTGCACGCCGATTTCTCGCAGTACTTCCAGCAGGTCAGCGCCGGCCTGATGTTCCACTTCAAGTGATCGCGGTCTGACCCGATCTCCGAAGGCCCCGCACTGCGGGGCCTTTTCATTTCCGCGATCGTTCGGGGAAAGCCCTTTCGTCGCGAAGGTTTTCCTTGAAACGGGGAGGGGCGTGGGCTAAGCCCGACCCATCACTTGGTGCCGTTCGCGGGGCCCATCATTGCCCCGCGGCCCGCGCCAAAAAGGCCGGTCCTTCCGGCTTGCGGAACAGGCTGCAGAATGAACGATCTGCTCAGCAACTACCTGCCGATTGTGCTGTTCATCGGCCTCTCGGCTGTCATCGGCCTCGCGCTGCTGCTGGCCCCCTTCATCGTCGCCTACAAGACGCCGGATCCCGAAAAAGTCTCGGCCTACGAGTGCGGCTTCGATGCCTTCGACGATGCGCGCATGAAGTTCGACGTGCGCTTCTACCTGGTGTCGATTCTCTTCATCATCTTCGACCTCGAAGTGGCGTTCCTCTTCCCCTGGGCGGTCGCCTTCAAGGATGTCGGCTGGTTCGGCTTCTGGTCGATGATCGGCTTCCTCGGCGTGCTCACCGTCGGCTTCATCTACGAATGGCGGAAGGGTGCGCTCGAATGGGATTGACCGAGACGCTCGTCGCGCCGCAGCCGCAGGGGCATCCTCGACCCCCGCACCGGCAAGCCGATCGGCGCCGACGATCCGTATTTCGTCGAGATCAACAACGAACTGGCCGACAAGGGCTTCCTCGTCACCGCGACCGACGAGCTGATCAACTGGGCCCGCACCGGCTCGCTGATGTGGATGACGTTCGGGCTCGCCTGCTGCGCCGTCGAGATGATCCAGATGTCGATGCCGCGCTACGACGTCGAGCGCTTCGGCTTCGCGCCGCGCGCCTCGCCGCGCCAGTCCGACGTGATGATCGTCGCCGGCACGCTGACCAACAAGATGGCCCCGGCGCTGCGCAAGGTCTACGACCAGATGCCCAAGCCGCGCTACGTCGTCTCGATGGGCAGCTGCGCCAATGGCGGCGGCTACTACCACTATTCCTATTCGGTGGTGCGCGGCTGCGACCGCGTTGTGCCGGTCGACATCTACGTGCCCGGCTGCCCGCCGACGGCCGAGGCGCTGCTCTACGGCGCTGCTGCTGCTGCAGAAGAAGATTCGTCGCACCGGCACGATCGAACGGTAGGGCGGAGCGATCGGTGGATGCCTCCAGCCTGGCCGCGCATGAGGGAGCGTGTCGTCGCGCTCCTCGGCAATCATATCGTCGAGCACTCCGTCGCCTTCGGCGAGCTGACGGTCCGCGTCCACCGCGAAACCATCCTCGACTGCGTGCGGCTGCTGCACGACGATGCCGAGACGCGGTTCATGTCGTTCATCGACGTTTGCGGCGCCGACTACCCCGATCGCGACGAGCGCTTCGAGGTTGTCTATCATCTGCTGTCGCCGACCAGGAACGCGCGCGTCCGCCTTAAGGTGCGGACCGACGACGAGAACCCCGTTCCATCGATCACGCCGGTCTTCCCCGGCGCCGACTGGTTCGAGCGCGAGGCTTATGACCTTTTTGGAATCCTGTTCTCCGGGCACCCAGACCTCCGCCGCATCCTCACCGACTACGGCTTCGACGGCCATCCGCTGCGCAAGGATTTTCCGACCACCGGCTATGTCGAAGTGCGCTACGACGAAGAACGCAAGCGCGTCGTCTACGAGCCGGTGAAGCTCCAGCAGGAGTTCCGCCAGTTCGACTACCTGTCGCCATGGGAAGGCACGGACTACGTGCTGCCGGGCGATGAGAAGGCGAAGTCAGTGAATGGTGAGTGGTGAATGGTGAATGGACGAACAGACGGGCGAGATCACGCGACTATCGCGATCTGATCGTCTGGAATGAAGCGATGGAAATCGCCGAGCCGGTCTATTCTTTCACGCGCTCTTTTCCGCGCGAAGAGGCTTTCGGACTCGTCTTCCCAGATGCGTCGTTCCGCTGTCTCGATCCCCTCCAACATTGCGGAGGGCTATCGGACGGGCACAGCGCAAGAGCTTCATCCAATTTCTCAGGATCGCGCAGGGTTCGCTGAAGGAGCTAGAGACGCAGGCCCTGTTGTCGGCGCGCGTCGGGATATTGAATGCGGAAGGTCTGGCTGGCTGTCTCGATCGGACATGAGACGGTTGGGAAAGCGACTGGTACAGTTCGTGCGGTCAGCTCGAACGAGGGATCACGGGACGTGACCATTCACCATTCACCATTCACCATTCACGTTCAGCCGGAGGCTTGCCTTGGCTGAAGCCGACGTCCGCAACTTCACCATCAATTTCGGCCCGCAGCATCCCGCGGCGCACGGCGTCTTGCGCCTGGTGCTCGAGCTCGATGGCGAGGTCGTCGAGCGCGTCGATCCGCATATCGGGCTGCTTCATCGCGGCACCGAAAAGCTGATCGAAGCGCAAGCACTTACCTCCAGAACGTGCCGTATTTCGACCGCCTCGATTACGTCGCGCCGATGAACCAGGAGCACGCCTTCTGCCTCGCGGTCGAAAAGCTGCTCGGGCTCGAGGTGCCGATCCGCGCCCAGCTCATCCGCGTGCTCTATTGCGAGATCGGCCGGCTGCTCTCGCACATCCTCAACACCACGACGCAGGCGATGGACGTCGGCGCGCTCACCCCGCCGCTCTGGGGGTTCGACGAGCGCGAAAAGCTGATGATCTTTTACGAGCGCGCCTCGGGCAGCCGCATGCACGCGGCCTATTTCCGGCCGGGTGGCGTGCACGAGGATCTGCCGCAGGCGCTGATCGACGACATCGAGGCGTTCTGCGATCCGTTCCTGAAAGTCTGCGACGATCTCGAGGGCCTGCTGACCGGCAACCGCATCTATATGCAGCGCAATGCCGATATCGGCGTCGTCAGCGCCGAGGACGCCTGGAAGTGGGGCTTTTCGGGCGTCATGATCCGCGGCTCCGGCGTCGCCTGGGATTTGCGCAAGGCGCAGCCCTATGAGTGCTACGCCGACCTCGATTTCGATATCCCGATCGGCAAGAACGGCGATTGCTACGATCGCTACCTCGTGCGCATGGACGAGATGCGCCAGTCGATCCGCATCATGAAGCAGGTGCTCGCCAAGCTGAATTCACCGGCGGGGCAGGGGCCTGTCGTCGCCTCCGACGGCAAGGTCGTGCCGCCCAAGCGCGCGCAGATGAAGCAGTCGATGGAAGCGCTGATCCACCACTTCAAGCTCTACACCGAGGGCTACAAGGTGCCGGCCGGCGAGGTCTATTGCGCCGTCGAGGCGCCCAAGGGCGAGTTCGGCGTCTATCTCGTCAGCGACGGCACCAACAAGCCGTATCGCTGCAAGATTCGCGCGCCGGGCTTTGCGCATCTGAGCGCCATGGATTTCATGACCCGCGGCCACATGCTGGCGGACGTTTCGGCCATCCTCGGCTCGCTCGATATCGTCTTCGGCGAGGTCGATCGATGATCCGGCTCGCCTGCGCCACCGCCGCGCTGCTTTGCGCCATCACCAGCGCGCAGGCGGGCGACATGAAGCTCGGCGACCTGCTTTCGAAGGGCTTTACCATCGCAGGGCATGACGGTCGTGCCGGCGGCCATGGTGCAGAAGGCGCTCAACAATCCGCAAGCCGGCGACGAGCTGATCATGGTCTTGCAGCGCGACCGGCGAGGTCGCGTTCTGCCACTGATCTCTACGCCGCGACCTTCAGCAACGAGTCCCTCCTCGACGGCACCTGCTTCGAGCCGCAAGGCGTCGCCGTACAGCCTGCTCCTCCCGCTGGCGCCAGCGCGCCCGCGTCGTCGTCCGAACTGCCCATGTCCTCCACAGCTTCATCCGCCCAGTAGCGCTCGCAATGTCCACCCGCCATCTCGCCCCCGCCGACATCCAGCCCGCGACATTCGCCTTCTCGGCGGACAACCAGGCTTGGGCGGAAAAGACGATTGCCCGGTATCCAGCGGGCCGGCAGGCGTCGGCAGTGATCCCGATCCTCTGGCGGGCGCAGGAACAGCAGGGCTGGGTCACGCGCGCCGCGATCGAGGCGGTCGCCAAGATGCTGGGCATGGCCTACATCCGCGTGCTCGAAGTCGCGACCTTCTACACGCAATTCCTGCTGAAGCCGGTGGGCGCCGAGGCGCACATCATCGTCTGCGGCACGACCCCGTGCATGCTGCGCGGGGCAGGGGACCTGATCGAGGTTTGCCAGCACAAGATCGCTCCCGACGTGCTCGAGGTGTCGGCCGACGGCAAGCTCAGCTGGGAAGAGGCCGAGTGCCTCGGCGCCTGCGTCAATGCTCCGATGGTGATGATCGGCAACGATACCTACGAGGATCTGACCGCCGAGCGCTTCGAAGAGATCGTCGAGGCCTTCCGGTCCGGCAACGGCAAGTCGATCAAGCCGGGCACCCAGATCGACCGGCAGTTCTCGGCGGCGGAAGGCGGCGCGACGACGCTGCTCGAAAAGCCGACCGCCGAGCGCACCTATAAGCCGTTCCCGCCGCCACCTCCGCCGGCGGCCCCTGCAGCAACGGCGCCCGCTGCGCCAGCGCCTGCCGCTCCACCGGCGCCAACCGCCGCACCGCCGTCGGCTGCGCCGCCCGCCGAGGCGAAGGCAACCGCTACAGACCCAAGCCCGACTCCAGACATGCCGGGCCGCAAGCTCGGATCGGTGCCCGCAGAATCCGCTCCCGCGGTCAAAGGGCCGACGCGGGCCCGCAAGGTTTCGGTTGAGAAAGCCGACGCCGAGCGCGCGAACGGCCAATGACGCGGCCAAAGCGAACGGCACGCCGAACGACGCCATGCGCGAGGGCGCGACCGGCGCCGAATCACCGGCCGGCAAGATCGACGGCGGCAAGGCGCCCCGCAAGCCCCGCGCCAAGAAGACCCCGCCGCCCGAAGGGACCGCCTGATGCTCGCCGACAAAGACCGCATCTTCACCAATCTCTACGGGCAGGGCGACTGGCACCTACCGGGCGCCAAGGCGCGTGGCGCGTGGCAGGACACCAAGGCCTTCATCGACCGCGGCCGCGACTGGATCACCAACGAGGTCAAGGGCTCGGGCCTCCGCGGCCGTGGCGGCGCAGGCTTTCCGACGGCGCTCAAATGGACCTTCATGCCCAAGGTCAACGACGGGCGTCCGCACCAGCTCCTCGTCAATGCCGACGAGTCCGAGCCCGGCACCTGCAAGGACCGCGAAATCCTCCGGCACGACCCGCAGCATCTGGTCGAGGGCTGCCTGCTGGCCGGCCGCGCCATGGATGCGCACATCGCCTACATCTACGTGCGCGGCGAATTCATCCGCGAGCGCCAGCGCCTCGAGGCGGCGGTGCAGGAAGCCTATGACGCGAAGCTGATCGGCAAGGACAACGTCCACGGCTGGGACTTCGAGATCGTCGTCCACCACGGCGCCGGCGCCTATGTCTGCGGCGAAGAAACCGCGCTCATGGAATCGCTCGAGGGCAAGAAGGGCCAGCCGCGGCTGAAGCCGCCGTTCCCGGCGGCGATGGGCGTCTATGGCAACCCGACGACGGTCAACAACGTCGAATCGATCGCCGTGGTGCCCGAAATCCTGCGCCGCGGCGGCGCCTGGTTTGCGGGCATCAACCGGCCCAACAACACCGGCACCAAGCTCTTCAACATCTCGGGGCACGTCAACAAGCCCACGACCGTCGAAGAGGCGATGGGCATCCCGCTCGATGAGCTGATCGACAAGCATTGCGGCGGCATTCGTGGCGGGTGGGACAATCTGCTCGCCGTGATCCCCGGTGGTTCGTCGACCCCGTGCGTGCCCGGTGAAAAGGCCCGTCACATGCTGATGGATTTCGACGGCACGAAGGAGGCCGGCTCCTCGCTTGGCACGGCCGCCGTCATCGTCATGGACAAGTCGACCGACATCATCCGCGCCATCTGGCGGCTCAGCGCCTTCTACAAGCACGAGAGCTGCGGCCAGTGCACGCCCTGCCGCGAGGGCATGGGCTGGATGATGCGCGTCATGCAGCGCATGGTCGACGGCCGCGCCCAGAAGCGCGAGATCGACATGCTGTTCGAGGTCACCAAGCAGATCGAAGGGCACACCATCTGCGCCTTCGCCGACGGCGCCGTATGGCCGATCCAGGGCCTCATCCGCAACTTCCGTCCGGTGATGGAAGCGCGCATCGACAGCTACACCTACCGGTCGGACAATGACGACGCCGTGCCGTCGGTCGCGGCGGAGTGAAGATGCACGTCGCAGAGCTCAACATCGGCCGGCTGAACTACCCGATCGACGATCCGCGCATGGCGGACTTCGTCGACAATCTTGGCCGCATCAACGCCATGGCCGATCGCATGCCGGGCTTTGTCTGGCGCCTGGTCGGGGACGGCAGCAATGGCGGCGCGCTCGAAATGCGCCCCTATGCCGATCCGATGATGGCCGTGAACATGAGCGTTTGGGAGACGGTCGAGCAGCTCGAAGTGTTCGTCTGGAAGACGGTCCACCAGCGCTTCTACAATCGCAAGGCGGAATGGTTCTCCCCGATGAAGTCGCACCACTTCGTGATGTGGCCGGTCGAGGAGGGGCATATCCCCTCGATCGAGGAAGCCAAGGAGCGGCTCGACTATCTCGAGACCCACGGCAATTCCGATTTCGCCTATGACTGGGCCCATCTCGAGCACATCAAGCTCTGGATGAGCCAGAGGTGCTCGGCATGAAGCCGGCGCGCGTCGAAAAGGCCAAGCCTGGCGGCTCGGTGACGTTCGCGGGCCTCGCATTGATCGCGGCCGCGTTCGCCTGGTGGGTGAGCTACTACAGCCAGCTCGGCGGGCTCGGCTTTCGGCTTGACGGCAAGCTCGATTGCCTCACCGGCGACAGCCTCGACTGCGACCGCTTGCAGCAATTCATCGGAGCCTCGGTGCTCCCCGCCTATTCCCCGCTGATGCTGTGGGGCGGCGTGGTCGTCACCATCCTCGGGCTCTTCCTCACGCGCTGGAACAGGGCATAGCGCCATGGCCAATATCAAAGTCGACGGCAAGCTGGTCGAGGTGCCCGACTACTACACGCTGATGCAGGCGGCCGAAGCGGCCGGGGCCGAGATCCCGCGCTTCTGCTATCATGAGCGGCTGTCGGTCGCCGGCAATTGCCGCATGTGCCTCATCGAGGTGAAGGGCGGGCCGCCCAAGCCGCAGGCGTCCTGTGCCATGGGCGTCAAGGATGTGCGCCCCGGACCGAACGGCGAGCCGCCGGAGATTTTCACCACGACGCCGATGGTCAAGAAGGCCCGCGAAGGCGTGATGGAGTTCCTGCTCATCAACCATCCGCTCGATTGCCCGATCTGCGACCAGGGCGGCGAGTGCGACCTGCAGGACCAGGCGATGGCCTATGGCGTCGATCGCTCGCGCTTCCACGAGAACAAGCGCGCCGTCGAAGACAAATACATGGGGCCGCTCGTCAAGACCTCGATGAACCGCTGCATCCAGTGCACGCGCTGCGTTCGCTTCACCACCGAGATCGCCGGCGTCGCCGAGATGGGCGCGCTGGGCCGCGGCGAGGACCTTGAGATCACCACCTATCTCGAGCGGGCGCTGACCAGCGAGCTCTCGGGCAACGTCGTCGATCTCTGCCCGGTCGGCGCGCTGACCTCCAAGCCGTACGCCTTCCTCGCCCGGCCGTGGGAGTTGACCAAGACCGAGTCGATCGACGTGATGGATGCAGTGGGCTCCAACATCCGGGTCGACAGCCGCGGTCGCGAAGTGCTGCGCATCCTGCCGCGCGTCAACGACGCGGTGAACGAGGAGTGGATCTCCGACAAGACCCGCCACGTCTGGGACGCGCTCAAGACGCAGCGCCTCGACCGCCCCTATGTCCGCGTCAACGGCAAGCTCCGCCCCGCGAGCTGGGACGAGGCTTTCGCCGCCGTCGCTTCGGCCGTCAAGGCCTCCGGCATGGGCAAGAAGGTCGGCGCCATCGCCGGCGACCTCGCCGCGGTCGAGGACATGTATGCGCTCAAGGCCCTGATGACGGCGCTGGGCTCGGGCATGACCGACGTCCGCCCGCCGATGTCGGGGATCGATCCCTCGATGCCGCGCGCAGCGCATCTCTTCAACCCGTCAATCGCGGGGATCGAAGATGCCGACGCCATCCTCATCGTCGGCGCCAATCCGCGCAAGGAAGCCGCCGTGCTCAACGCCCGCATCCGCAAGGCCTGGCGGGCGCGCGGCATGCCCATCGCGGTGATCGGCGCACGCGACGAGCTGACCTATCCCTACGAATATCTTGGCGACGACCTTGGCGCGCTGAAGAAGGTCGCGAGCGGGCAGGGGTTCGGCGAAAAGCTCAAGGCCGCCAAGAAGCCGCTGGTGATTGTCGGCGAGGCCGCCGTGTCGCACGGCCCGGCCTGGAACAAGCAGATCGGCCGCGACGTCATCGCGCTCGCCGCCAAGGCCGCGACGATGGGCGAGATCGCCGATGGCTGGAACGGCTTTGCGCTCCTCCACAACGCCGCCTCGCGCGTCGGCGGCATCGACATCGGCTTCGTGCCGCACGATGGCGGCGTCTGCTCGGCCGACCAGATCAAGCTCGCCGGCAAGGGCGAGCTCGACGTGCTCTTCCTGCTCGGCGCCGACGAATACGACATGGCCGCAGCGGGCAGGGCGTTCGTCGTCTACATCGGCACGCATGGCGATGCCGGCGCCCACCGCGCCGACGTCATCCTGCCCTCCGCCGCCTACACCGAGAAATCCGGCACCTACGTCAACACCGAAGGCCGCGTGCAGCTCACCGAGCGCGCCGTGTTCCCGCCGGGCGACGCCAAGGAAGACTGGGCGATCTTCCGCGCGCTCAGCGCCGTGCTCGGCATGCCGCTGCCGTTCAATTCGCTGCGTGACCTGCGCCGCGCGATGTATGCCGAATTCCCGCATCTCGCGCAGATCGACCAGATCGCGCCGGGCGGCATCGATGGCATCCGCGAACTCGCGGCCCGCGAGATCAAGACCGACAATGCGAAGCTCCTGCCGCTCGGCGGCGACTTCTATCTCACCAATCCGATCGCCCGCGCCTCCGCCATCATGGCCGAGTGCTCGCAGTTGCAGTCGGGCATGAAGCAGGCGGCGGAGTAGGCCATGCAGTTCGTCGCCAGCGCTGCCAACTACCTCCTCGGCATCCCGATCTTCGGCTGGGGCACCGATGTCGGCTTTGTCTACAAGGGCCTCCTGTTCCTCATCTGCCTGTTGATCTTCACGGCCTACATCCTGCTGGCCGACCGCAAGATCTGGGCGGCGGTGCAGGTGCGCCGCGGCCCCAACGTCGTCGGCCCGTTCGGATTGTTCCAGTCCTTCGCGGACCTGCTCAAATTCCTGGTCAAGGAGCCGATGATCCCGGCCTCCTCGGACAAAGTGGTGTTCCTGCTTGCCCCGCTCGTGACCTCCGTCCTCGCGCTCAGCGCCTGGGTGGTGATCCCGCTCGATGCCGGCTGGGCCCTCGCCAACATCAATGTCGGTATTCTCTACATCTTCGCGATTTCCTCGCTCGGGGTGTACGGCATCATCATGGGCGGCTGGGCGTCGAACTCGAAGTATGCCTTCCTCGGCGCACTGCGCTCGGCGGCGCAGATGGTGAGCTACGAGGTCTCGATCGGCTTCGTCATCATCACCGTGCTGCTCTGCGTGGGCTCGCTGAACCTGAGCGACATCGTCACCGCGCAGTCCCAGATGGGTCTCGCCCACGTCCTCGGCGTGCCGTGGCTCAGCGTGCTCGACTGGTTCTGGCTGCCGCTGTTTCCGGTGTTCATCATCTTCTTCATCTCGGCGCTGGCCGAGACCAACCGGCCGCCCTTCGATCTGCCGGAAGCCGAGTCCGAGCTCGTCGCCGGCTTCATGGTCGAATATTCCTCGGCGCCGTACCTGCTATTCCAGCTCGGCGAATACATCGCCATCCAGGTGATGTGCGCGATGACGGCGATCCTGTTCCTTGGCGGCTGGGCCCCGCCGATCGACCTGCCGCCCTTCACCTGGGTGCCGGGCGCGATCTGGTTCATCCTCAAGGTCTGCTTCGTGTTCTTCGGCTTTGCGATGGTGAAGGCGTTCGTCCCGCGCTACCGCTACGACCAGCTCATGCGCATCGGCTGGAAGGTCTTCCTGCCGCTGTCGCTGATCATGGTGGTGGTCGTCGCCGGCATCCTGCAATACACCGGCTGGGGCTGGCACGGAGGGCATGCGTGATGGGCTTTTTCCGCGTCCTAAACGGTCTGCTGCTCCGCGAGTTCGTCGGCGCCTTCTTCCTCTCGATGCGCTATTTCTTCTCGCCCAAAAAGACCATCAACTACCCCTTCGAAAAGATGCCCTATTCGCCGCGCTTCCGCGGCGAGCACGCGCTGCGCCGCTATCCGAATGGTGAAGAGCGCTGCATCGCCTGCAAGCTCTGCGAAGCCATATGCCCCGCCCAGGCCATCACCATCGAGGCCGGCCCGCGCCAGAACGACGGCACGCGTCGCACCGTCCGCTACGACATCGACATGGTCAAATGCATCTATTGCGGCATGTGCCAGGAAGCGTGCCCGGTCGATGCGATTGTCGAGGGCCCAAACTTCGAGTTCGCCACCGAAACCCGCGAAGAACTGTATTTCAGCAAAGAGCGCCTGATCGCCAACGGTGACCGCTGGGAACGCGAAATCGCCGCCAACATCGCCTCGGACGCGCCGTATAGATGATGCGGGAAAACATGCACAACAGCGCGTCAACCCCCGCCCCGACCCTCCCCCTTTCTGGGGGAGGGGGCGATGGAGCCGCACTCTCAGTCGGGTCCCTCCCCCAGAAAGGGGGAGGACAGGAGGGGGTTGACGCACCGGCCCATCCATCGACTGCTGCGTTCGTCCATACTCGCGTCAAGACTGCGCGCGCCCGACGACTGCGCCATGACATGACCGATTCTGAGCGCAAGCTTTGGTCAGCGTTGCGCGGAGCTCAGATCGGCCACAGCTTCCGCCGCCAGCATCCGATCGGCGCCTATGTCGCTGACTTTTGGTGTGCCGACGCGCGGCTCGTCATCGAGGTGGATGGCGGTCAGCACGGTCGCTACGCGAACCTGCGACGCGATGCAGAGCGGACTGAGATACTCGAGCGTCAGGGCATCAAAGTGATCCGCTTCTGGAACAATGACGTGCTGCAGAACCTGTCGGGGGTCTGGGATACGATCGCCGCGGAAATCGCCTTCCGTGCGTCAACCCCCACCCCGACCCTCCCCCTTTCTGGGGGAGGGCGCGATGGAGCCGTGCGCTCTCAGTCAGGTCTCTCCCCCAAAAAGGGAGAGGACAGGAGGGGGTTGACCCACCGCGCCTCCGCGAAGGAATCCACCTCATGACCCTCGCGCTGTTCTTCTTCTACGTCTTTTCGATCATCATGGTCGCCTCCGCGCTCATGGTCATTGCCTCGCGCAATCCCGTCCATTCGGTGCTGTTCCTGATCCTGTGCTTCGTCAACGCGGCGGGGCTGTTCATGCTCGCGGGGGCTGAGTTCCTCGCGCTGATCCTCATCGTCGTCTATGTCGGCGCGGTCGCGGTGCTGTTCCTCTTCGTCACCATGATGCTCGACGTCGATTTCGCCTCGTTGCGCCAGGGCATGCTGCAATACGCTCCCGTCGGCGTCGTCATCGGCGTGATCTTCCTGCTCGAACTGCTGCTGGTCGGCGGCTCCTATGTGATGGCGCCGCAGATCACCTCGGGCGCTGTCGCAGCCTCGGCGA
Source organism: uncultured Alphaproteobacteria bacterium (assembly GCA_963848625.1). Lineage (GTDB taxonomy): Bacteria > Pseudomonadota > Alphaproteobacteria > Rhizobiales > Devosiaceae > Devosia_A. Next base: position 248,281 of record CAWKEC010000002.1, on the reverse strand, counting down.
CGCCGATCGACCTGACGATCGACAACACCCGCGCCCTCGGCCAGGTGATCTACACGCGCTACGTCTTCATCTTCCAGCTCGCGGGCGGCGTGCTGCTCGTCGCAATGGTCGGCGCCATCGTCCTGACCCTCCAGCACAAGGCCAACGTCAAGCGCCAGAACACGCTGCGCCAGATTTCGCGCAAGCGCTCGGAGGGCACCGAGCTCGTCAAGGTCAAATCGGGGCAGGGGGTCTGAGATGCTGCAAGCTGCAGGCATTCCGGTCGGCGCCTATCTGACCGTCGGCGCCATCCTCTTCACGCTGGGCGTGTTCGGCATCTTCCTCAATCGGAAGAACATCATCGTCATCCTGATGTCGATCGAGCTGATCCTGCTCGCCGTGAACATCAACTTCGTGGCGTTCTCGTCCAACCTCAACGATCTCGCCGGGCAAGTGTTCGCGCTCCTGATCCTCACCGTCGCCGCCGCGGAAGCGGCCATCGGCCTCGCCATCCTCGTCGTCTTCTATCGCAACCGCGGCACCATCGCGGTCGAAGACGTCAACAAGCTCAAAGGCTGACCTCGTGATCCAGGCCATCGTCTTCTTCCCGCTGATCGGGGCGCTCGTCGCGGGGCTCTTGGGTCGCATCATCGGTCACCGCACGTCGGAATACGTGACGACGGGCCTGCTGATCCTTGCCGCGCATCCTCAGCTGGATCGTCTTTTCGACCTACTGGTTCGCCCCCGCCGATGCGGCACCGAACGTGCAGAAGGTCGAGATCTTCCGCTGGATCACCTCGGGCCCGCTGCAGATCGACTGGCTGCTGCGCGTCGATACGCTGACCGCCGTGATGCTCGTCGTCGTCACCACCGTCTCGAGCCTCGTCCACCTCTATTCGATCGGCTACATGGCCGACGATCCAGGCCGCGCGCGCTTCTTCGCGTTCCTGTCGCTCTTTACCTTCGCCATGCTGATGCTGGTGACCGCCGACAACTTCGTCCAGATGTTCTTCGGCTGGGAAGGCGTCGGCCTCGCCTCGCTATCTGCTGATCGGCTTCTGGTACACCGGCCCTCGGCCAACGCCGCCGCCATCAAGGCGTTCGTCGTCAACCGCGTCGGCGATTTCGGCTTCGCGCTCGGCATCTTCGCGACCTTCATGGTGCTCGGCCATCTCGGCTTCGACGACGTCTTCGCGGCGGTCCCGGCCGCCGCCGGCAAGACCATGCATTTCCTGAGCTGGGACTTCGACGCGATGACCGTCATCTGCCTGCTGCTGTTCATGGGCGCCATGGGCAAGTCGGCGCAGTTCCTGCTCCACACCTGGCTACCCGACGCGATGGAAGGCCCGACCCCGGTCTCCGCGCTCATCCATGCCGCGACCATGGTCACCGCCGGCGTGTTCATGGTGGCGCGGCTGTCGCCGATGTTCGATGCCTCGCCGGTCGCGATGGGATTCGTCTTCACGATCGGCGCGATCACCGCCTTCTTTGCGGCGACGATCGGGCTGGTCCAGAACGACATCAAGCGCGTCATCGCCTACTCGACCTGCTCGCAGCTCGGCTACATGTTCGTCGCGCTCGGGGCAGGGGTCTATTCGGCGGGCATCTTCCATCTCTTCACCCACGCCTTCTTCAAGGCCCTGCTGTTCCTCGGCGCCGGCTCGGTGATCCACGCGATGCACCACGAGCAGGACATGCGGAACATGGGCGGGCTCGCGCGGAAAATCCCGATCACCTACACCGTCATGATGATCGGCACGCTGGCGCTGACCGGCGTCGGCATTCCCGGCACGCCGCTCGGCTTTGCCGGCTTCTTCTCCAAGGACGCGATCATCGAAAGCGCCTACAGCGTCGGCGGCAATCTCGGCACCTTCGGCTTCTGGGCCCTGACCATCGCCGCGGCCTTCACCGCCTTTTACTCCTGGCGCCTCGTCCACCTGACTTTCCACGGCCAGCCGGGTGATATTCTCCACCCCGGCACCGGCGCGGCGCATCACGACGACCACGGCCACGACGATCACGCCCACCATGAGCCGCATGAGAGCCCGAACGTCATGCTCGTGCCGCTCTACATCCTCGCGGCCGGAGCGGTGATGGCGGGCGTCGTCTTCGCTCCATACTTCTTCACCAACCCCGAAATGGTGAGCGGCTTCTTCAAGGGCGCGCTCAGCGTCGTCACCGCGCGCTACGAAGCAGCCCACTCGGTGCCGACCATCGTCTCCTGGGCCGCGACCATCGCGATGCTCATCGGCTTTGGCGTCGCCTGGTACATGTACGTGGTCGACAAGACCGCGCCCGCGCGCCTCGCCGCGGCCAATCGCGGGCTCTATTTGTTCCTCCTCAACAAATGGTACTTCGACGAGCTCTACGACATCATCTTCGTCAGGCCCGCCTTCTGGTTCGGCAACGCGCTGTGGAAGGGCTTTGACGACTGGCTGGTCGACCAGACCATCGTCGAGGGCCTCGGCCATCGCGTGAAGGACGTCACCGGCCGCGTCGTGAAGCTGCAGTCGGGATACCTCTACACTTACGCCTTCGTCATGCTGATCGGCATCGCGGTGCTGCTCACCTGGATGATCGTCTCGGGAGGGTTCGTTCTGATGAACCTCTTCGATCACATCCTGACACTGGTCACCTTCGTGCCGCTCATTGGCGCGGCGATCCTGCTGTTCGTCCCCGGCGACGAGCGGGGCAACGACATCGCCCGCTGGGTCGCCCTCGTCATTTCGGTGCATCACCTTCATCCTCTCGCTGTGGATGTGGGCGCGCTTCGACAATTCGCAGAGCGGCTTCCAGTTCGTCGAGAGCTACGACTGGATCGGCACCTCGATCGGCTACCGCATGGGGGTCGATGGCATCTCGGTGCTGTTCGTGGTGCTCTCGGCGCTGCTGACCCCGATCTGCATCATCGCCAGCTGGAAGCCGATCCAGAAGCGCGTCCGCGACTACATGCTGGTCTTCCTCGTGCTCGAGACCATGTCGATCGGCGTCTTCACCACGCTCGATCTCGGCCTGTTCTACGTGTTCTTCGAGGGCAGCCTGATCCCGATGTTCCTGATCATCGGCATCTGGGGCGGGCCGCGCCGTATCCAGGCGGCCTACAAGTTCTTCTTCTATTCGTTCACCGGCACCGTGCTGATGCTGCTCGCGATCATGGCCGTCTACTGGCAGCCCGATCCGCACACCCTCGACATCCGCGCGCTGCTCGCCTTCCACTTCGATCCGAAACTGCAGTTCTGGCTGTGGCTCGCCTTCTTCGCCTCGTTCGCGGTGAAGATGCCGATGTGGCCGTTCCACCGCTGGCTGCCCGAGGCGCACGTCGAGGCGCCCACCGCCGGCTCGGTGATCCTCGCGGCAATCCTCCTCAAGCTCGGCGGCTACGGCTTCATCCGGATTTCGCTGTCGATGTTCCCGGAGGCGTCGCAGGAATTCGCGCCCTTCGTCTTCACGCTATCGGTCGCGGCCATCATCATCACCTCGCTGGTGGCGCTGGTGCAGACCGACATGAAGAAGCTCATCGCTTATTCGTCGGTTGCGCATATGGGCTTTGTCACCATGGGCATCTTCTCCGGCAACGTCATCGCGGTGCACGGCGCGGTGTTCCAGATGATCTCGCACGGCATCGTCTCGGCCGCGCTCTTCCTCTGCGTCGGCGTCGTCTACGACCGCATGCACACCCGCGAGATCTCGGCCTATGGCGGGCTGGTCAACCGCATGCCCAACTACGCCGCGGTGTTCATGGTCTTCACCATGGCCAATGTCGGCCTGCCGGGCACGTCGGGCTTCATCGGCGAATTCCTCACCATGCTCGGCACGTTCCAGGTCTCGACCTGGGTGGTGTTCTTCTCGGCGTTCGGCGTGATCTTTTCGGCCGCCTACGCGCTCTGGCTCTATCGCCGCATGATCTTCGGCGCGCTGACCAAGGACAGCCTCAAAGGCATCCTCGATCTCGACGCCCGCGAGATCGCGGTGCTGGTGCCGCTCGTCGCCCTGACGATCTTCTTCGGCTTCTATCCGGCGCCCATCCTCGATGCGACCGCCGCATCGGTCGGCGTCATCGCAGACAATTTCGGCAAGGCCCTGAGCGCGACCGTCGCCCAGGTCGCCTCGCTGAACTAGGAGAGACCTGATGACCCCCGACCTCTCCGCCGTCTTAACGCTCCATCGCGCCGGCCTGGCCCGAACTGCTGCTCGCCTTCGGCGCCGTGATCCTCTTGCTCGCCGGCGTGATCTGGTCGCGCGAGCGCTCGTCGGCGCTCGTCGGTCCTCGCGATCGTGCTGCTCGTCGCGGTCATCGCGCTGGCGGTATGGAAGCCGGCGAAGGGCACGCTGTTTGGCGGCGCCTTCATCGTCGACGGGTTCTCCCGCTACATGAAATTCCTCGTGCTCGGCGGCTCGGCCTTCACGCTGATCCTCTCGACGTCGACGGCAAAGCCCTTCGGCCTCGACAAGTTCGAGTATTCGATCCTCGTCCTGCTCGCGACGCTCGGCATGATGGTCATGGTCTCGGCCAACGACCTGATGAGCCTCTATGTCGGCCTCGAGCTGCAGTCGCTCGCGCTCTACGTCGTCACTGCGCTCCGCCGCGACGACGCGAGGGCCACCGAAGCCGGCCTCAAATACTTCGTCCTCGGCGCGCTGAGCTCCGGCATGCTGCTCTATGGCGCGTCGCTGGTTTACGGCTTCACCGGCCTCACCCAGCTCGACGCCATCGTTGCCGCGATCGGCACGACCAACCACTCGATCGGCCTGATCTTCGGCATCGTGTTCCTCCTTGCGGGCATCGCTTTCAAGATCTCGGCGGTGCCGTTCCACATGTGGACGCCCGACGTTTATGAGGGCGCGCCGACCCCGGTCACCGCCTTCCTCGCGGCCGCCCCCAAGGTTGCGGCGATGGCACTGATCGTCCGCGTCGTCATCGTGCCGTTCGGCACGCTCACCCACGACTGGCAGCAGATCGTCGTTTTCCTCTCCGTGGCCTCGATGGCGCTCGCGGCCTTCGCCGCCATCGGCCAGAACAACCTCAAGCGCCTGCTTGCCTACTCTTCGATTGGCAATGTCGGCTTCGCCCTGGTCGGCCTCAGCGCGGGCACAGCGGTCGGGGTCGAGGGCGTCGCCGTTTACATGGCGATCTACATGGCCATGACCATCGGCATCTTTGCCGCGATCCTCTCGCTGCGGACCGCCGACGGCTATGTCGAGACCGTCTCGCAGATGGCCGGCCTCGCGCAGAGGCGCCCGTTCGTCGCGGCGATCATTGCGATCCTGATGTTCTCGTTCATCGGCATGCCGCCGCTCGCCGGCTTTTTTGCCAAATGGCAGGTGTTCCTCGCAGCCATCGACGCGCATCTGTTCGGGCTCGCCATCATCGGCGTGCTGGCGAGCGCGGTAAGCGCCTTCTATTACTTGCGCATCATCAAGGTCATGTATTTCGACGAGCCCGTCGTCGAGTTTGTCGCCGTCCCGGCCGAGCTCACCGCCGTCATGGGCCTCGCCGGCTTCTTCATCGTGACCTATTTCGGCACCGTCGGCAGCAGCCTCTACAACGCCGCGCACGTCGCCGCCGGAAGCCTGTTCTAATTGGCCGGCTTCTGGCTCGGACCCGTCGCCAGCGCCCGCGGTTACCGCGTCGCCGGCTTTGACGCCATCGGCTCGACCAGCACCGAAGCGGCGCGCGCCGGCTCCGCCGGTGATGTCGGCGAGGTGTGGTTCGCTGCCTTGCAGCAGACTGAGGGCAGGGGGCGCCGTGGTCGTCCCTGGGCGACGCCCGCCGGCAATCTTGCCGCGAGCCTCTTGATCGCCCCCGACTGTGACCCCGCCATCGCCGCGACGCTCGGCTTTGTCGCCGGCGTCGCGCTCAACCGAGCCCTGGCCGCGACTTTGCCCAAGGGCATCGTCAAGCAGGGCATCGATGGAGCCTCCGCCGGCCAAAGCCGCATCGCGCTCAAATGGCCGAACGACGTCCTCGCCGACGGCAAGAAGCTCGCCGGCATCCTGCTCGAGGCCCACAAGCGTGCCGATGGCAGCCCGGCGATCGTCATCGGTTTCGGCGTCAATATCGTCTCGGCGCCGGAGGGTTTGCCTTACCCCGCGACCTCGCTCAGCGCGCTTGGTGTATCGCTCACCGCCGAGGCCTTGTTCGCAGCGCTCGCCGACGAATGGGTGGTCGCCTATGAGTTCTGGGAAAACGGCCGCAACGTCGCCGATATCCTAAAACTCTGGCGCGCCTCGGCCGCCGGCATCGGTGCCGAAGTCGCCGTCAACCAGGATGGCGGCGTGGTGCGCGGCATCTTCGAGACCATCGACGATACCGGCCGCCTGATCGTCCGCGCCGACAACGACCGCCGCATCGCCATCAGCGCCGGCGACGTGCACTTCGGCCTCACCGCCAGCGCGGGGCGATAATGGCCGATCCGCACCCCGACGAGCTTGTCTTTGTCCCCCTAGGCGGGGTGGGCGAAATCGGCATGAACATGGGCGCCTACGGCTTCGGCCCGCGCGCCAGCCGCAAGTGGATCGTCGTCGATTGCGGCGTGACCTTCGCCGGCCCGCACCAGCCGGGCATCGAGCTCATCATGGCCGACCCGAGCTTCCTCGAGGACAATGCCGATGATGTCCTCGCGCTGATCCTCACCCACAGCCACGAGGATCACTACGGCGCGGTGCTCGACCTCTGGCCCGCCTTCGACCGGCCGGTCTATGCGACCGCCTTCACCGCCGCCATGCTGAGCGCCAAGCGCGCCGCCGACAACATCGTCGACGACGTCTCGGTGATCCCGATGCGGGTCGGCCACCCGTTCACGGTCGGGCCCTTCACGATCGAGGCGATCAATGTCGCCCACTCCATCCCCGAAAGCTGCGCACTCGCCATCACCACGACCATTGGCCGGGTCATCCACACCGGCGACTGGAAGCTCGATCCGCGCCCCATCGCCGCGCCGCCGACCGACGAGGCGCGGTTGCGGGCGCTCGCCGCCGAAGGCATCCCGATCGCCCTCGTCTGCGACTCGACCAATGCCCTCAAGGACGGGACCAGCCCGAGCGAGGACGAGGTCGCCTCGACCCTCGCGGCGCTGATCGCCGACGCGCCTTATCGCGTGGCGCTCACGACGTTTGCGTCGAACGTCGGCCGCGTCATCTCCATCGCCCGCGCCGCCGCCAAGGCCGGCCGCCAGGTGGTGATGTCGGGCCGCGCGCTCCACCGCATCAGCACCATCGCGCGCGAGCTCGGCATGCTCGAGGGCGTGCCGCCTTTCCTCGACCAGGACGCCTTCAAGACCCTGCCGCGCAACAAGATCGTCGTGCTCTGCACCGGCTCGCAAGGCGAGCCCCGCGCCGCCGTTGCCCGCATCGCGCGCGGCGAGCATCCGGCAATCGATCTCAACGCCGGCGACCGCATGATCTTTTCGTCCTGGGCCATTCCGGGCAATGAACGCGAGGTCATCGACATCCAGAACATGCTGATCGACCGCGGCATCGAGGTCATCACCCAGCGCGACGGGCTGGTCCACACCACCGGCCACCCGCGGCGCGAGGAGCTGAAGCGCCTCTACGACATGCTGCGCCCGCAGGTGCTGGTGCCGGTCCACGGGGAGGCCGCCCATCTCGAGGCGCAGGCCGCGCTCGGCCGCCAGCACGGCATTCCGCACGTCCTCCACGCCCGCAACGGCGACATGATCCGGCTCTTTCCGGATCCGCTGCTGTTCCCGGGCGAAGTGCGCACCGGCGAGCTCTATCTCGACGGCAATATCCTCTGCACGCCCGACGAAAGCGGCGTCAAAGACCGTCGGCGCCTCAGCTTCGGCGGCCACATCGTCGTCAGCCTCGTGATCAACGCACAGGGCGGGGTTGCCGCCGGACCCGAGATCGTCGCCGAGGGGCTGCCGCAAGTCGAGGACGACGAGGACTCGGTCACGGTGCTCCTCCGCAAGGTGGTGGCCGGCGCGCTCAAATCCATCCCGCCCAAGCGCCGCGCCGATCCCGATCTGGTCGAGGCCGCTTTGCAGAAGGCCGTGCGCGGCGAAATCAACGCCTGGTGGGGCAAAAAGCCCAATGTGACCGTGTTCGTTCACCGCCTATAGGCGCGCCATGGCCGTTGCGACCTACATCGCGATCTACTTCGTCGTCTGGTGGCTGTGCCTGTTCCTGGTGCTGCCGTTCGGCGTGCGCAACCAGGTCGACACCGGCCAGTACGTGCAGGGCACGGAGCGCGGCGCGCCGGAGCAGCCGATGTGGTGGCGGCGCGTGCTATGGACGACGCTGCTGTCGATCCCGATGACGGCGCTGATCCTGTGGCTAGTTAGTAGCCCGGTGCTGCAGCGATACTGGAGCTAGCGCCAAAAGAAAAAGCAGGGCGCAAGGCCCTGCCATCGATAGTTTGACGACAATACGCTGGTCTTAGGCACGCGACTAAGCGGCGGCCAGCGCTCCTCCCTTGACGTTGTCGACGCCCGACGGCTTTGGTGCCGCCTGTAATTGATTGGCTCGGACCGTAACAAGGCCGCCCGGGCCTGTCATCTAGAATTCTGCGACCTTTTTCCGGCCTCCCAACCGCTGGACACGGCTTGACCGTTGCGGTTTGACTGCACCCGCCGCCGACCCGCGAGTCGCCGGTTCTTGCCGGGGGTCCGATTGCGTCTCAGCCGATATTTCCTGCCCGTCCTAAAGGAGTTGCCGAAAGAGGCCGAGATCGTCTCGCACAAGCTGATGCTCCGCGCCGGCATGATCAAGCAGCAAGCGGCCGGCTCCTATTCCTGGCTGCCGCTGGGCCTGCGCGTCCTCAAGAAGATCGTCGCCATCGTCGAGCAGGAGCAGGACCGATCAGGGGCCGTCGAGCTGCTGATGCCGACCCTGCAGTCGGCCGACCTCTGGCGCGAATCCGGCCGCTACGAGGCCTATGGCAAGGAAATGCTGCGCGTCGAGGATCGGCACGAGCGCGAGATGCTCTACGGGCCGACGAACGAGGAGATGATCACTGACATCTTCCGCACCTACATCAAGTCCTACAAGGACTTGCCCCTGAATCTTTATCACGTGCAGTGGAAGTTCCGCGACGAGGTGCGGCCGCGTTTCGGCACCATGCGCAGCCGCGAATTCCTGATGAAGGACGCCTATTCCTTCGATCTCGATCGGGCGGGCGCCGAGAAGGCGTTCCATCGCATGTTCGTGGCCTACCTGCGGACCTTCTATCGGATGGGCCTCGTCGGCATTCCGATGCGCGCCGATTCCGGTCCTATCGGCGGCGATCTGAGCTACGAGTTCCACGTCCTCGCCGAGACCGGCGAGAGCGGCGTGTTCCTCGACAAAGGGCTCGTGGGCAAGCCGATCCCGCCCATCGACACCGACTATCGCGGCGACCTGTCGCCCATCTTCAAGGACTGGACGTCGCTGTTCGCCGCGACCGACGAGATGACCGACGAGGCCTCGTTCAAGACCGCGGTTCCCGCCGACAAACAGCTTATGGCCCGCGGCATCGAGGTCGGCCACATTTTCTACTTCGGCACCAAGTATTCGGAGCCAATGAAGGCCAGCGTCACCGGGCCGGACGGCAAGGACGTGCTCGTGCATATGGGCAGCTACGGCATCGGGCCGAGCCGGCTCGTGCCGGCGATCATCGAGGCGAGCCACGACGATAACGGCATCGTCTGGCCGGTTTCGGTGGCGCCGTTCGAGGTGCTGCTGATCAATCTCAAGGCCGGCGATGCGGCGACCGACGCCGCCTGCAATTCGCTCTATGAGGAGCTCGGCGCGGCCGGCCTCGACGTGCTTTACGACGATCGCGACCAGCCGGCCGGGGCCAAAGTTCGCCGTCGCCGACCTGATCGGAATTCCGTTCCAGATCATCATCGGGCCGCGCGGCCTCAAGGACGGACAGGCCGAGATCAAGCACAGGAAAACTGGCGAGCGCGAGACGCTGCCATTGGCGTCCGCCGTGGCCCGCCTGAAATCGCTCATCGAGCCCGAAAGGCGGGACACGGTTTGACCGCCGACGCGGCGCCCGCGCCGAGGACCGCCGGGGCCTTCTCGCGCTTCGAGTGGATGCTCGCGGCGCGCTATCTGCGCGCCCGCCGCAAGGAGACCTTCATCTCGGTCATCTCGTGGCTGACCCTGATCGGCGTCGCGCTCGGGGTCGCGACGCTCATCGTCGTGATGTCGGTGATGAACGGCTTTCGCGCCGAGCTGCTCAGCAAAATCCTCGGTCTCAACGGCCATTTCACCGCCTATCCGATCGATGCAAAGTTCACCGACTACGACCAGACGGCGATGAAGATCGAAAAGGTGAACGGCGTTCTGTTCGCCATCCCCTATGTCGAGGGCCAGGCGCTCGCCTCCGGCCAGACGGACTCGACCGGCGTCTCGGTGCGCGGCATCTCGGCTGCGTCCATCGACAAGCTCCAGCTCTTGAAGAAGGGCGCCGTGCTCGGCGGCTGGGATCAGTGGGACAGCGGGCAGGGCGTCGCCATCGGCCAGCGCCTCGCCGACAAGCTCGGCGTCTCGATCGGCGATCCGGTGACCATCGTCACCCCGAACGGCGCGACCACGCCCTTCGGCCGCACGCCGCAAATTCGCTCCTATCCGGTCAGCGTCATCTTCAATCTCGGCATGGTCGAGTTCGACAGTTTTTACGTCTACATGCCGCTGCAGGCGGCGCAGAAATACTTCAAGCTTTACGAGGACGTGCTGAAGCCCGGCGTCGCCCCACCGGCGATCGACGCCACCGACGACCAGATCGCGGCCGCCTACCAGCGCAACTACCAGGCCACCGGCGTCGAGATCTTCATCGACGATCCCGACAACACCGACGCCGTCAGAACGCGACTCCAGAACGAGGTCGACCGGCCGCTGCTCTACTACGACTGGCAGCAGCGCAACGAGACCTTCTTTTCTGCCCTCCAGGTCGAGCGCGTCGTGATGTTCGTGATCCTCTCGATGATCATCGTCGTCGCCGCCTTCAACATCATCTCGAGCCTGGTGATGCTGGTGAAGGACAAGGGCAGCGACATCGCCATCCTCCGCACCATGGGCGCGACCCGCGGCTCGATTATGCGCATCTTCTCGATGACCGGCACCGCCATTGGCGTCGCCGGGACGGGCATCGGGCTGATCCTCGGCCTCCTCGTCGCGACCAACGCCGAAACGCTGCGCTCGTGGCTGTCGGCGATCACCAACGTGCCGATCTTTCCGCCGGAGGTCTTCTTTCTCTCCAGCCTGCCGTCGCGCATCGACCCCAGCGAAGTCGTGACGGTCGCCTGCCTCGCGCTCGGCCTGACCTTCCTCGCAACCCTCTATCCCGCCTGGCGCGCCGCGCAATACGATCCCGTCGAGGCGCTGCGCTATGAGTGAGCCGCTACTGAGGCTCACCGGCGTCCATCGCGATTTTGGCAAGGGCGAGACGCTGGTGCGCGTGCTCGAACTCCGCCGACCTCGAAATCCAGTCAGGCGAGCTGGTCGCGGTCGTCGCGCCCTCCGGCGCCGGCAAGTCGACGCTGCTGCATCTGAGCGGCCTCCTCGAGCACCCGCAGGCCGGCGAAATCGAGGTGACCGGCACGCCCACCGCCTCGCTGTCGGAGCGGGGTCGCACACTGCTGCGCCGCACCGCCATCGGCTTTGTCTATCAGTTCCACCATCTGCTGGCGGATTTCACGGCGCTCGAAAACGTGGTGATGCCGCAGCTCATCGCCGGCCAGTCGCAGGCCGCCGCGGCGGCGCGCGCCAAGGACCTCCTCGACATTCTCGGTGTCGCCCCGCGCGCCGCGCATCGTCCTGCCGAGCTGTCGGGCGGCGAGCAGCAGCGCGTCGCCATCGCCCGCGCCGCCGCGAACCATCCGCGCGTCATTCTCGCCGACGAGCCGACGGGCAATCTCGACCCGGCCACGAGTGAACTCGTCTTTGCCGCGCTGCAGGAATTGATCCGGCAGGAGGGCGCCGCCGGCCTCATCGCCACCCACAACCACGACCTCGCCCGCCGAGCCGACCGCATCGTGACGCTGCGGGCAGGGCGAGTGGAGCCGCTGGTGCTTTAAGCCGGACTCGCAGTCGGGTTCCTCCCCTGTGCGAAGCCGGTGGAGGGGGCGGGACTGGACTCGGTGGGTGTCGCCGCCCCCTTCCGTCGCTTCGCGCCACCTTCCCCCGCTGCGCGAGGGAAGGACCCGACTGCACAACCTGCGTCGCTCAGCCCATTCGCAGCCGCCAGAGCGAAACCACTTCCTTCGATCGCGCAAAATATAGCGGGTCGCTCTTGTCCCGCGCGCCCTTGGTCGCCGGTGGCGCATCGTGCCGGCCGATGACCGAGAGACCGGCCTCGGCGATCATCGCCTCGATCGCGCCTGCCGGCCTGAGGCCCAGCAGCTCGGCCAAATTCGACATCACCAGCCAACCTTCGCCGCCGGCAGGAGATGGTCGCGCAACCCGCTGAGAAATCCGCGCAACATCGCCGAGTCCGGATCGTACACTGCCGCCTCCAACGACGTGCTGGCCTTGCCCGGTAGCCACGGCGGATTGCACACGACGAGGCTCGCCCGCCCCTGCGGATAGAGCCGATCCGGCACCAGCTCGACGCGGTCGGCGTAGCCCAGCCGGTCGAAGGTCTCGCGGGCCGTCGCCAGCGCCCGCACAGAGATGTCCGTCGCCACGAGCCGCCGCACGCCCCGATGCAAGAGAAGTGCGCCGAGCACGCCGCTTCCCGTTCCGAGATCGAACGCGACATCACCCTCGGGCAGCGGCGCCTGCGCCACCAGCTCGATGTAGTCCTGCCGCGTCGGCGGAAACACGCCGAAATGCGGATGGATCGAGGCGCCCAGCGCCGGCACCGGCACACCCTTGCGATGCCATTCCGAAGCACTCAGCACTGCCAGCACGTCGCGCAGGGGCATCACGGCCTCCGGTGCGATCGTGCCCAGCGCATCGACCAAGGCGTCGCCGACATCCGGCGCGCGGGGGAGGGGAATGGCGGCCTCCTTGAGCGGCACCAGCAGCAGGCCGAGCATGTTGGACCGCTGGGCGTTCACCTGCCGCCACGCGTGGAACGTTGCCGCCGGGCGCTCCGGATCGCTTACAACCTTCAGGTGCCCATCGACCCGCCGTCCCAGCGCCGCCAGCAGCTGCCGCGCGTTGACGAAGTCGCCGCGCCAGAGGATCGCCGTTCCTTGCGATGCGAGGCGGAATGCGTCGTCGGCTGTCAGCCGATCGTCAGCCGGCACAAGCACGCTTGGGTGGAAGATTGCCGCGGAGCGAAAGATACGCGGCCGCCACGGCGCGGCCGTCTTCTTGCCAGCGCACGACGCCCTCAGTCGCCACGCATCAGCCGGTTGATCGCATCGCCCGGGATCATGCCTTCGGCCCACGCAAAGGTGCCTGGGCCCAGCAGTTCCTCGCCCGCGGCTTTTACCGCGCTCAGCGCTGCACGGGCGAGTCCGCCGCCGGTGCTGACCCGTCGCACGCCGGCCGCCGCGAGTACTGGAATGCTGAGACCCGGCCCGCCGCGTACCACGTTCACCGGCTTCGTCACCGCGCCCACCACGGCCCGCACCTGTTCGATCGTCTTCAGCCCCGGCGCAAACAGCACGTCCGCGCCGGCGGCCTCGAATGCCACCAGCCGCCGGATGATCTCGTCGAGGTCCGGCTGCCCCCACAGCAGGCCCTCGGCGCGCGCCACGAACATGAATGGGAACGGCAGCCGCTGCGCCGCCTCGGCCGCCGCCGCGACCCGCTCCACCGCGGCGCTGAACTCGTAGATCGGGTTATCGGCATCTCCCGTCGCGTCCTCGATCGAGCCGCCGACGAGCCCGGCCTCCGCCGCCATGCGGATCGTGAACGCCGCATCCTCGGGCCGGTGCCCAAAACCGTTCTCGAGGTCCGCCGCCACCGGCACATCCACCGCATCGACGATCAGACGCGCGTTCGCCAGCGATTGCCCGCGCGTCACCCCGCCGTCCGGCTTGCCCAACGCAAAGGCCAGTCCCGCGCTGGTTGTCGTCAGCGCCGGAAATCCCATCGAGGCCAGCAGCTTCGCGCTCGCGCCGTCCCACGGGTTGGGGATGATGAACAGCTCGTTCGTTTCGTGCAGCGCCTTGAAGGCGTGCGCCTTGGCGGCCTGCTCCACTAGAGCAACATTCCGAGCTGCTTGGCGGTGTCGGTGGCTTTGACGCAGTACGCGTCGCCCTGGTCCTTCGTCCACGACTTGGACTGGTCGGTGAGCGTCTTGGTCGCGTTGAACACGTCGACGTTGAAGAGCGCATCCCCGCTCGGCGTGTTGGCGGTGCGATACGCGTCCACCTTGGCCCGGCTGATCGAGAGGTTGCAGAAATCCGCCGAGAAAAACAGCGTGCTGAGTGTGGTGACCGCGGTGTCGCGATCCACGGCGGCAAAGGCGGGAGTGGTGAGGGCGGCGAGCGCCAGGACGGCCAGGATTTTCATGCGCGCATCAATAGCATCGGGGAGGGCGGGCGGTAACTCACAGCCGCGGCAATTAACGTTCGATTCACGGTTACACCGATGTCGCTGGACGGAAACGGAGCAAGAACATATAAGAACAAACGACGAACACAGGAGTTGCAGATGCGAGTTTTCCTGAAAGACGCAATGGCTCTCGTTGCCATCCTCGGCTTCACCGGCGCCACCCTCGCCTGGGTGGATATGGCCAGCCAACTCGTGTGACCTGTGGATTGAAGGGGCGCCCGGTATCTCCCATCGGCCGGGCGCATTAGAGACCATCCATGCCCGGCCCCGGCTTCGTCCATCTCCACATTCACTCGCAATATTCGCTGCTCGAAGGCGCGCTGAAGCTCGACGCCTTGTGGTCGCTCGCCAAGGCCGACCACCAGCCGGCGCTTGGGATCGCCGACACCAATAATCTCTTCGGCGCGCTCGAATTCTCCGAGAAAGCCGCGGGGAAGGGGGTCCAGCCGCTGCTCGGCGCTGAGCTCGCACTCGATTTCGAGCCGCCGGCCCAGCGCGCGCTCGAGCGGAGCCACGAGCGGGGACCCGACAGCAAGGGCGGCGTGGTCCTCATCGCCGCCAACGAGACCGGCTACCGCAATCTCAGCCAGCTCGTCTCGCGCGCCTATCTCGAGGGCGAGCCCGGCCGCGCCGCCGTGCGGGTCGACTGGCTGGATGACGACAACACCGCCGGCATCATCTGTCTCTCTGGCGGCCCCGAAGGCGCCATCGACCCCTGGTTCGCCGCGGGCCTCGACGGCCAGGCTACCGAGCGGCTTGAAGCGCTGCGTGCCCTCTTCGGCAACCGCTTCTACATCGAGCTGCAGCGCCACGGCTGGGTCCGCGAGCAGGCGAGCGAGCCAAAGCTCATCGATTTCGCCTATCGCCGCGGCGTGCCGCTGGTCGCGACCAACGAGCCGTTCTTTGCCACCCGCGCCGACTATGAGGCGCATGACGCGCTGCTGGCGATCGCCGCCGGCTCGGTCGTCGCGCAAACGGAGCGGCGGAAGCTCACCCCCGAGCACTACTTCAAGTCCCGCGACGAGATGCAGGCGCTCTTTGCCGATCTCCCCGAGGCGCTCGAGAATTCCGTCGAGATCGCCCGCCGCGTCAGCTACCGCCCGCGCACCCGCGGTCCGATCCTGCCGCGCTTTGCCGCCGCGCCCGGCCAGAGCGAAGCCGAAGGCCTCGCAGCCGAAGCCGAGCGCCTCCGCGAGGAGGCCCGTGCCGGCCTCGAAAAGCGCCTCTCGGTCACCGGCCTCGCGCCCGAGCACACGCGCCAGGACTACGAGGAGCGGCTGGAGTTCGAGCTCGGCGTCATCATCAAGATGAAGTATCCGGGCTACTTCCTGATCGTCGCCGACTTCATCCAATGGGCCAAGGCGCACGGCATCCCCGTCGGCCCCGGCCGCGGCTCGGGCGCCGGATCGCTCGTCGCCTATGCGCTGACCATCACCGACCTCGACCCGCTGCGCTACGACCTCCTCTTCGAGCGCTTCCTCAACCCAGACCGCATCTCGATGCCCGACTTCGACATCGATTTCTGCCAGGACCGGCGCGGCGAGGTCATCCGCTACGTGCAGGAGAAATACGGCGACGACCATGTCGCCCAGATCATCACCTTCGGCACGCTCCAGGCGAGGGCGGTGGTGCGCGACGTCGGCCGCGTGCTGCAGATGCCGTATGGCCAGGTCGATCGCATTTCGAAGCTGATCCCGGCCAACCCGGCAAATCCCATCAGCCTCGAAAAGGCGCTGGAGATCGAGCCGCAATTGCGTGCCATGCGCGATAGCGACGAGACCGTCGCCGATCTCCTGGCGGTCGCGCAAAAGCTCGAAGGCCTCTACCGCCACGCCTCGACCCACGCCGCCGGCATCGTCATCGGCGAGCGCCCGCTGACCGAGCTTGTGCCGATGTATCGCGACCCGCGCTCGGACATGCCGGTCACGCAATATTCGCTCAAATGGGTCGAGCCCGCCGGCCTCGTGAAGTTCGACTTCCTCGGCCTGACCACGCTCACCGTCCTCGACCAGGCGGTGAAGATGATCAACCGCAATGGAACGAAGTTCGCGCTGACCGACATCCCGATCGACGACGCACCGACCTTTGCCAAGCTGCAGCGCGGCGAGGTCTCGGCGGTGTTCCAGGTGGAAAGTCCCGGTATGCGGCGGGCGCTCGTCGACATGCGCCCCGATCGCTTCGAGGACCTCATCGCGCTGGTCGCGCTCTATCGCCCCGGCCCGATGGCGAATATTCCGACTTACTGCGCGCGGAAGCGCGGCGACGAGGATGTCGAATACCTCCATCCGCTGCTCGAGCCGATTCTCGCGCCCACTTACGGCGTCATCACCTACCAGGAGCAGGTGCAGCAGGTCGCCAAATCGCTCGCCGGCTACACGCTGGCCGAAGCCGATTTGCTCCGCCGCGCCATGGGCAAGAAGATCAAGTCTGAGATGGCCGCGCAGCGCGACCGCTTCCTCGAGGGCGCCGAGACGCATTCCGGCATCGGGCGCGGCCTCGCCAACACCATCTTCGACGCCTGTGCGAAATTCGCCGAATACGGCTTCAACAAATCGCACTCGGCGCCCTACGCCTACATCACCTACCAGACGGCGTACCTGAAGACGCACTTCTTCCAGGAATTCATGGCCGCCTCCATGACTTACGTCATGGGCAACACCGACAAGCTCAACGAATTCCGCGAGGACGCCAAAAAGCACGGCATCAAGCTGGTGTCGCCCTCGGTCAACACCTCGGATGCGGTGTTCTCGGCGCGCGACGGCCAGATCTTCTATGCCATCGGCGCCATCAAGGGCGTGGGGCAAGCGGTCGCCGAGCACATCGTCGAGGCGCGCGGTAAAACGCCGTTCCGCGATCTCGCCGAGTTCGCCACCCGCGTCGATCCGCGCATCATCAACAAGCGCACGCTCGAAACGCTCGTGAACGCCGGCGCCTTTGATACCCTGGTGCCCAAGCGCGAGCAGGCGTTCGCCGCCATTGACAGTATCATCGCGCTGGCACAGCGCACCGCTGCTGACCAGACCGACGGCATCACCGACATGTTCGCCTCCGACAGCCCCGAACCGATCCGCCTGCCACAGAACGTGCCGTCATGGGATCTCGCTGAGCGCCTCGAGCGCGAGCGCTCGGCCATCGGCTTTCACATCTCCGCTCATCCGCTCGACGACTATCAGGGCCTGTTCGAGAGCATGCGGATCATGGCCTACGCGCCGTTCGAAAAGCGCGTGAAGGACGGCGAGCTGAGCGCCGGCCGCCTCGCCGGTACCATTGCGACGCGCGCCGACCGCCGCACCAAGAAGGGCACCCCGATGCTTTCGCTCAGCCTCTCCGACCCGTCCGGCAGCTACGAGGTGATCGGCTTTTCCGAGATGGTCGAGCAGTACGGCAAGATCCTCGTGCCCGGCCGGAACGTCATTCTGAATGTCGAGGCCGACGAGCGCCCGGACGGCATCAGCCTGCGCCTGATGTCGGCCACCCCGCTCGAGGACGCCGCGCAGCGCGCCGGCAAGAGCCTCACCATCGAGACCAGCGACGCCGCCGCGATCGCCGCGATCCGCGCCCAGCTCAAGCCCGGGGCAGGGCAGGTGACCTTCATCGTCGCCCGCGACAACCGGCAGTTCCAGGTCGAGCTCAAGGAACGCTTCCAGCTCACCCCGGCCCTCGCCGGCGCGATCAAAGGGCTCGAGGGCGTACGCGAGGTGCGGCTGAGCTAGGCAATCACCGGGCGCGCGGCGCCAAGCTTGAGGCCCGTCACAGCCGGGCGAAGGTCTGGCACGGAACTTTCGGCGGCCGTTCAGCTACTTTCCCACCAGCTGTCATCCCGCGAAGGCGGCATCAAACTCACCCTCTCGCCGAATGGCAGTTCCGCTGGGTGGCCGGGTCGAGCCCGGCCATGACGGTGGATGGAAATGCGAAACAGCGGCCTCGATATTCCGTTCTCGGCTCTACACTCTCGGCCGTCATGGCCGGGCTCGACCCGGCCACCCAAAGATACTCTCAGGCGTCGCGATCGGCCCAACTTCCCACCGGCTGTCATCCCAGCGAAAGCTGGGACCCAGGTCCCCGCTTGCGCGGATCGATGGATGGGCCCCGGCTTCCACCAGGGAGACCGGGTGGATGGGGCCTGCTCCAAGCGCTACTCCACCCGCCGCGTCATTTTACCCTCTGCACCGGAGGCCGACGCTCGCCTTGCTTCCGCCACCCGATTCCCCTATATCCGCGCCGCGCCCGAGACCATCCGGGCGTAATTCACAGACGAAGGCGGCGCGCCGGGCTGATCCGGCTGCACCATCCGGTGGCGAAATCGCCAAGATCCTTCGTCGAGGCTTAACCGGTAAAAGGAGCGCCATTTCAATGGCATTGCCCGATTTTTCAATGCGCCAGCTGCTCGAAGCCGGCGTCCATTTCGGCCACCAGTCGCACCGCTGGAACCCGAAGATGGAGCGCTACATCTTCGGCGTCCGCAACGACATCCACATCCTCGATCTCGGCCAGACCGTGCCGATGCTGAGCCGCGCTCTCCAGCTCGTCTCCGACACCGTGGCCGAAGGCGGTCGCGTGCTGTTCGTCGGCACCAAGCGCCAGGCGGCGCCGGTCGTCGCGGCGGCGGCCAAGCAGTCGGCCCAGTATTTCGTCAATTCGCGGTGGCTGGGTGGGACCCTGACCAACTGGCAGACCATTTCGCGCTCGATCAACCGGCTGCGCGAGCTCGAGAGCACCGAGGCTGAGGGCCTGACCAAGAAGGAGCGGCTGCTGCTCGATCGCGAGCGCGAAAAGCTCGACCGCGACCTCGGCGGCATCAAGGACATGGGGAACCTCCCCAATCTGCTGTTCGTCATCGATACCAACAAGGAAGAGAACGCCATCAAGGAAGCCCGCCGCCTGGGCATCCCGGTGATCGCGATCATCGACTCCAATTCCAATCCGGACCTCATCGACTATCCGGTCCCGGGCAATGACGACGCGGCCCGCGCCCTCGAGCTCTATTGCGATCTCGTCGCCCGCGCCGCCGTCGATGGTATTTCCCGCTCGTCCGCCGGCCGTGGCGCCGATCTCGGCGCGTCGGAGACGGCCCCCGAGGAGCCGGCTCTGAGCGAAGGCCAGGCCGCGGAATAAGCCGCGTCCTTCATCGCAGCGTTATTTTCAATCGATAGGCGCGGGCCCGGCTTTCGCGGGTCCGCATGAAAGGTGATCGACATGGCAGTCACGGCAAATCAGGTCAAAGAACTCCGCGAGATGACCGGCGTCGGCATGATGGATTGCAAGAAAGCGCTTGAGGAGACTGGCGGCGACATGGAAGCCGCCATCGACTGGCTGCGCACGCGTGGTCTCGCCAAGGCGGCCAAGAAGGCCGGCCGCATCGCGGCGGAAGGTCTCGTCGGCGTGTCGACCGACGGCACCCGCGCCGCCATCGTCGAGGTCAACTCCGAGACCGATTTCGTCGCCCGCAACGAGCAGTTCCAGTCGATCGTCGGCAACGTTGCCAAGCTTGCGATCGAGGCCGCGGGCAATGTCGAAAAGCTGGCCGAGATGCCGTTCCCCGGCACCGGGCGGTCGGTCTCGGCTGAGCTGACCGATGCCATCGCCAAGATCGGCGAGAACATGAACCTGCGCCGCTCCGCCGTCGTCGAGGTCAACGACGGCGTCATCGGCAGCTACGTCCACAACGCCGTCAAGCCCGGCATGGGCAAGCTCGGCGTTATCGTGGGCATCGAGTCGAACGGCGACAAGGCCGTGCTCGCCGCGCCTCGGCAAGCAGCTCGCCATGCACATCGCCAACACCAATCCGGCCTCGGTGTCGTCGGACGACATCGATCCGGCGATCGTCGCCAAGGAGCGCGAAATCTACACCGAGCAGGCCAAGGAAACCGGCAAGCCGGCCGACGATCATCGCCAAGATGGTCGAGGGCCGCGTGCGCAAGTTCTACGAGGAAGTCGACGCTGCTGGCGCAGACCTTCGTCATCGACGGCGAGAGCAAGGTGCGCGACATCATCGAGAAGGCCGCCAAGGATGCCGGCGCTCCGATCAAGATCACCAAGTTCGTCCGCTATTCGCTGGGTGAGGGGATCGAGAAGCAGGAGACCGATTTCGCCGCGGAAGTCGCCAAGACCTCGGGCGTTCCGCAGCAGCCGCAGGCCTGACGGGCAGGGCGCCGTTCGCGGCGCCCGCCTGCACGAAAACTGCGCGAGGTTTGCGGGTTTTCCGGCCTCCCATCCCCTGTGCTTGCCGGCGAGAATGCTCTAAACCTCACCCGCCGCGGATTCGGACGGCGGATTTGCGTGGAGCGCCAATGGCTAAAGCGGGGTACAAGCGCATCCTCCTCAAGGTTTCCGGCGAGGTGCTTGCCGGCGACCAGTCCTTCGGCATCGAGCCGAAATTTCTCAACGCCATGGCCGGCCAGATCGTCGACGCGGCCAAGTCCGGGGTGCAGATCGCCATCGTCATCGGCGCCGGCAACATCTTCCGCGGCATGGCCGTCGCCGCCGAGGGCGACCGACCGGGTCACCGCCGACCTGATGGGCATGCTCGGCACTGTCATCAACTCGCTGGCGCTGTCCAACGCCATCACCGCGCGGCGGCGTGAAGTCGAAGGTCTTTTCGGCCCTCACCATGCCATCGGTCGCCGACAGCTTTACCGCCCGCGCCGCCAAGACCGCCCTCGATGACGGCTTCGTCGTGGTCTGCGCCGGCGGCACCGGCAATCCGTTCTTCACCACCGACACCGCGGCTGCGCTCAAAGCCATCGAGCTCGAGTGCGATGTGCTGCTCAAAGGCACCAAGGTCGACGGCGTCTACTCCGAGGATCCCAAGAAGAACCCCAAGGCGACGCGCTACGAGACCGATCAGCCTATGAGGAGGTGATCGCGCGCAATCTCAAGGTCATGGATACCGCCGCCTTCGCGCTTGCGCGCGACAACGGACCTGCCGATATTGGTCTATGCCCTGGATGACAAAGAGGGCCTGATGGGGGTGCTCAACGGCAAGACGCGCAGTCCACGCGCGTCGGCCCACCGCACCAGAACAGGAGTTGGCCATGATGCCTGCAGCCCCAAGCTTTTCGCTCGATGAGATCAAGACGCGGATGCAGAAGTCCATCGCGTCCCTGCAAGGATGAACTGCACCGGGCCTGCGCACCGGCCGCGCCAGCGCCAGCCTGCTCGAGCCGGTGATGGTCGAGGCCTATGGCACGCGCATGCCGCTCAACCAGGTGGCGACCGTGACGGTGCCGGAGGCGCGCATGCTGTAGCGTGCAGGTCTGGGACCGCTCGATGGCCAATGCGGTCGACAAGGCCATCCGCAATCAGCGGCCTCGGCCTTAATCCGATCGACGGAAGGCGCGATCATCCGCGTGCCGCTCCCCGAGCTCAACGAGGAGCGCCGGCGCGAGCTGACCAAGGTCGCGCACAACTACGCCGAGCAGGCGCGGGTGGCGATTCGCCACGTCCGGCGCGACGGCATGGACCTGCTCAAGAAGCTCGAAAAGGACGGCGACATCAGCCAGGACGACGGCCGCATCAAGCCGATCAGGTGCAGAAAGCCACCGACGCCGCCGTTACCGACAGTCGACACGTCCTGGCAGCAAGGAACAGGAAATCATGCAGGTCTAGGCTCATGCCGAGCCTGTGCCGGCCCGGAGGGCCAGTGATGTCCATCGAACCTGCCGCGCAGGCCCGTGCCGCGTCGCCGCATGCCAGGCGCTTCGGCGAATTCCGCAGCCGCATATCGGCGTGATCATGGACGGCAACGGCCGCTGGGCCCGGGCCCGCGGCAAGCCGCGGACCGAAGGCCATGTCGCCGGCGTCAAGGCGCTGCGGCGCTGGTCGAGCTCTGCATCCGCTATCGGCGTCGGCCACCTCACGGTGTTCAGCTTCTCGTCGGAGAACTGGACCCGGCCGCGCGACGAAGTCAGCTTCATCTTCGGCCTGCTGCACCGCTTCGTCGCGTCCGATCTCGAAAATCTCCACCGCAACAATGTGCGCGTGCGGATCATCGGCGCGCGCGAGGGGCTCGACGAGATGCCTGCAGCGCCTGATCGCGGACGTCGAGACGAACACCGCGATGAACACCGGGCTCAGACCTCATCGTCGCCTTCAACTACGGCGGCAAGGCCGAGATCGTCGAAGCCGACGCGGCGTATCGCCGAGCAGGTCGCGGCGGGCCGGTTGCAGCCCGACGAGATCGACGAGACGACCATCGAGCGCATCCTCTACACCTCCGGCATGCCCGACCCCGACATCATCATCCGCACCAGCGGCGAGCAGCGCTTCTCGAACTTCCTGCTCTGGCAGGGCGCCTACTCCGAGCTGGCGTTCGTCGAGGAGAACTGGCCGGATTTCGACGAGGCCGCCGTTCCTCCGCGTGCTGGAGGACTATACCGCGCCGGGAGCGCCGCTTCGGCGGGATCGAGGCGAGGCCTGTGAGCGCTCCGGGCCCGTCGACCGACGCCCGGCCGAAATCCCGCTGGGCCGATCTCGGTCCCCGCCTCGGCGTCCGCCGTCGTGATTGTCGCCGCTCGACCGCGATCGCGCTCTATTTCGGCGGCTGGGTCTTCGCGGCGCTCATGGCCGCGGTATTTGCCGGCGCCTACCGCGAATGGGATACAGATGGTGACCCTCAAGCCGCTCGCGGCCTTTCGGCATGGCGCTGATCGCAATCGTTGCCGTCGCGGCCCTGGCCTATCCCGCTCTGGGGCCTGGCCGGCACGCTCGTGGTGATGGCCGTCGCCATCGTCGTGTCGCTGTTCGGAGGTCGCGCGTTTGCCGCCTGGCGGGCCGGCGGTCTGGTCTTTTTCGCCATCGTGATGGTCGCGGCCCTTGCGATGCGGGGAACGACGCCGCTCGGCAACTACCTCGGGTGGTATCTCGGGCTCGTGATCGCGTTCAACGACAGCGGCGCGTTCTTTGCCGGCCGCGTGGTCGGCGGCCCCAAGCTCGCCCCGACCATATCGCCGGCCAAGACCTGGTCGGGTGCGATCGGCGGCCTCATCACCGGCGCGATCGCCGGCACCATTTTCTGGGCCCTGTTCGTGCCGTCGCCGCTCTGGATCGGGGCGGCCTTCGCCATTGTGCTCGGGCTGATCGGGCAGGCCGGCGATCTCAGCGAGAGCGTGGTGAAACGCATCTTCCGGATCAAGGATTGCGGCGACGTCATCCCCGGCCATGGCGGCTTCATGGATCGGCTCGATTCAGCGTGACCTTTGGCGCGCTGTTCGTCTTCGTGGTCGGCGCGCTCCAC
The DNA here is from genome assembly GCA_963848625.1 of uncultured Alphaproteobacteria bacterium. Taxonomy (GTDB): domain Bacteria; phylum Pseudomonadota; class Alphaproteobacteria; order Rhizobiales; family Devosiaceae; genus Devosia_A. The sequence continues at coordinate 224,610 of CAWKEC010000002.1, read as the reverse complement.
GGTGGACTTGGCGACGTCGCCGGAGGATTCCTCAGCTGGTAGCGGTTGTAACGCCGCAGCCGGCAACCCAATTTGCAACGCAATCGGGCCAGTAAACTGCCGTCCCCTGGAGCGAAGATCACGTGTCTTTCCTGAGCCTTCCGGTGCTGTTCGCGGTGCCAGCCTTCATCCTGGTGCTGACCGTCATCGTTTTCGTGCACGAGATGGGGCACTACCTCGTCGCCCGCTGGAATGGCGTCGCGATGCAGACCTTCTCGCTCGGCTTCGGGCCGGAACTCGTCGGATTCACCGACAGGCACGATACCCGCTGGCGCATCTCCGCGATCCCGCTCGGGGGGTATGTCCGCTTTGTCGGCGATATGAACGCCGCGAGCATGCCCGATCCCGAGGCGGTCGCGCGACTGCCCGAGGAGCAGCAGCCAAGCTGTTCGTGAACAAGAACGTCTGGCGCCGCATCGCAGTCGTCGCCGCAGGGCCGCTCGCCAACGTGATCTTCACCTTCGTCGTGACCTACGCGCTGATCCTCGGCTACGGCCAATATGTGATCCCGCCGGTGATCAGCGACGTGACCGTCGGCAGCATCGCCGCGCAAGCCGGGCTCGAGGCGGGCGACCAAATCGTCTCCGTCGACGGCTTTTCAGTCCGCGGCTTCGAGGACTTCCAGCGGCTGATCTCGACCGCCCCGGATCGCCCGGTGAGCATCGTGATCGAGCGTGACGGGAGCGACCGGACGCATCGGGATGACCCCGCATCAGCCGATGAAACCGATCGCTTCGGCAACGTCCACCGCGTTGGCCGGATCGGCGTCAGCCGCAACGTCGATTCGTCGGACGTGACGCTCTATCAGCCCAATCCGGTCGAGGCCGTCGGCCTCACCGTCGACGAAATCCGCTTCATCGTCGACCGCACGGCGGCATTCATCGGCGATTTCTTCGTCGGACGGGGCGATGTCGAGCAGCTGGGCGGTCCGGTCAAGGTCGCGCAGGTCTCGGGCGAGGTCGCGACCCTGGGAATCGTTGCGCTGATCAACCTGGTGGCGCTGCTCTCGCTCAATATCGGCATCTTCAACCTGCTGCCCGTCCCGGTGCTCGACGGCGGCCACCTGCTTTACTACGTCGTCGAAGCGATCCGGGGGCGTCCGTTGAGCCAGAAAGCGCAGGAAATCGGCTATCGCGTGGGCTTTGCTATCGTTGGCAGCCTGATGGTCTTCACGCTGCTCAACGACACCCTGTTCGAGGCGCTGCGACACATCGCGTAAGTATTTGTTAACCTTGGTTTTCGCGGTGTTGCGAGTTTGCACACGGACCAAGGTTTCGCTAACGCAGAAGGGGCTTGCAGCTTGCCCTTGGTTAAAAAACCAGTAAATGCTGCGGGTGGAATGGACTGGGGGAGCTGCGCATGGCGATTCCCCGGTCTTTCGTCTGAGAGGCAAAGAGAATCATGATCGATCCTACCAAGCTGCTGCGCGGCGCATTCTTGGCGCTCGCGCTCCTGTTCTTGGCACCGATGGCGGGTATCGGGGGATCATTCCTGGGGGTTGAAGCGGCACAGGCCGCCACGGTTTCCAAGATCACCGTGATCGGCAATTCCAAGGACGATACCGGCGCGATTCTCAAATACCTGACGCTGCACGTCGGCGACGCGGCGACGCCGGACAAAATCAACAGCTCGATCGCCGCCTTGACCGCGACTGGCCTGTTCAAGTCGGTCAGCGTTTCGATGCAGGGCTCGGTCCTCGTCGTGAAGGTGTCCGAGAACCCGATCGTCGCCAACGTCCTCTTCGAGGGGAACAAGAAGTTCTCCGACGCCAACCTCGTCGCCATGATCGACCTCGTGAACCGCGGAAGTGTGGACCAGGCAGGCCTCGATCGCGACATTCAGACCATCACCAAGGCCTATACCGACGCCGGCTTCACGGGCGTCAAAGTCTCCACCAAGATCGATCCGCAGCCCGATGGGCGCGACAACGTCACTTTCGTCATCGACGAAGGCGGACGTACGGGCATTGCTGCGGTGAACTTCACCGGCAACAAGGCAATCAGCGCCTGGACGCTCAAATCTGTCATCAAGACGCACGAGACCGGCTGGTTGAGCTGGCTGCTGCAGGACGACAACTACACGCAGGAGCAGGTCGAGGGCGATCGCGTCACGCTGCAGCAATACTACGCCAACCACGGCTATCCCGACGCTCAGGTCACCTCCGCGACGGCCGAGTTCAACGCCGCGCGCAATGGCTACTTCATCAACTTCACCATCGATGAGGGCAGTTTCTACAAATTCGGCAAGATCGGACTCGAAACCTCCATCGCAGGTCTCGATTCGGGCCAGCTCACGGGCTTCATCCACTCCCGCGAAGGCGACAGCTTCTCCCAGGCCCAGGTTGATCGCTCGGTGATCGACATTGCGGTCGAAGCCACCAACCTCGGCTATCCGTTCGCCGACGTGCGTCCTCGCGGAAATTCGCGACGGAGCGAGCGGCACCATCGCGGTGACCTACCTCATCGACCAGGGCCCGCACGTCTATGTCGAGCGCATCAACATCACGGGCAACACCAAGACCCGCGATTTCGTCATTCGTCGCGAGCTGGGCTTCTCCGAAGGCGACCCCTTCAGCCGTGCCCTGGTCACGCAGGCCAAGGCGAATATCGAGGCGCTGGGCTTCTTCTCCAACGTCGATGTGTCGGCGACGCAGGGCAGCGCCCCCGACAAGGTCGACCTCGATATCGCAGTGACCGAACAGTCGACCGGCAGCTACGGCATCACCGCGGGCTATGACAGCACGTCGGGTATCCTTGGCGAGCTGTCGCTCGAGGAAAAGAACTTCCTCGGCCGCGGCCAGTATCTCAAAGCCTCGGTCGGCGCGAGCGCCGGCGGTCACAGCGTCGAGCTGGCCTTCACCGAGCCCTATTTCATGGGCCTGAAGCTGAGCTCGGGCATCGACCTCTACCATCGCGTGACCGACGAGACGACCGAGGACATCTACGGGACGACCAGCACCGGCGCGCCAGCTGACGCTCGGCCTGCCGGTGACCCACGACCTGACGGCGAGCCTGTTCACGGGCCTCGACCAGACGATCATTGCCGATGCCTCGGCGCCGAATTCGATCGATCTTCCACGACGCAGGACAGGCGTTCTACAAGGCGTGGGTCGGCGTCGGCCTGAACTTCAACACTCTCGACGACCAGAAGCACCCGACGAGCGGCCTCATCGCCCAGCTCACCGAGCAGTATGTCGGCTGGGGCTACAACTACCTGAAGTCCGAGGCCAAGGCGCGCTACTACATGCCGATCCTGCCAGATGGCGGGGTCGTCGGCAGCGTCAAGGTGCAGGGCGGCATCATCAATGATTTCTCGGGCGCGGGCATCAATCCGCTCGAGGACTTCACCTACGGCAACACGCTCGTTCGCGGCTTCGCTCCCCGCTTGATGGGGCCGATGACCTCGAGCGGCGGCGTGACCGAGCCGCTCGGCTTCACCGGTTACGTCGGCGGATCGCTCGAAGCCGACTTCCCGATCCCGATGCTCCCGGCGACCTATGGTCTGAGCGGCGCGGTGTGGGCTGACGCGGCCTATATCAGCGGCAATGGGACCGGCGGCGCTCGGGGAGTGGACCCGCTCTCGGTCGACCAGAACCTGAAGAGCTCGGTCGGTGCCTCCGTGATCTGGGACTCGCCGTTCGGTCCGCTGCGTGGCGATTTCGCCCTGCCGCTCACTTACTCGACCGAAGACCAGCCGCATCTGCAGTATTTTGCGCTGACGTTGAACAATCCGCTCTGACGAGCGCAATCTGATAGAGCTTCAAGCCGCGGAGCCACGCTTCCGCGGCTTGTTCTTTGGGACCCGTCCTGTGGTCGATACGCGTTTTCATAACTTCGCCGGCCCGATGCGCCTGTCGACGCTGCTCGATCTGGTCGGCCTCAGCGCCGAGTTCGACGGCGAGGGGCCCTGGATCGAGGGCGCCGAGGAACTGCATACCGCCGGTCCAAAACACCTGGCCCTTGCGGCGCACGCCGATTATCGCGCGGCACTCCGCGACACGGGGGCGGGGGTCGTCCTGGTCTCGGCGACACTTCGGGCCGATGTACCGGGCAAGGCCATCGCCGTGCTCGCCGACGATCCGCACAGCGCCTTTGCCGACCTCCTCGACCGGCTCTATCCCAACGACACGCGCAGCACCGTCACGGCCCTGCTCGGGCCGCATCAGGATTTGCCCATCACAGAAGCGGACGTGCGTCTCGGCCCCGGCGTCGTGCTCGGGCCGGGCGTCGAGATCGGCCGCGGCACGGTCATCGGACCTAACACGGTGATCGGGGCCGGCGTCACCATCGGCCGTAACGCGACCATCGGCTCGAACTGCAGCATCGAGTGCGCGCATCTGGGCAACAACGTCGTTCTGCATTCAGGCGTACGGATCGGCACCGAGGGGTTCGGCTGGCTCGATTTCGGGCAGTCCAACCGGAAAATTCCGCAGTTGGGACGCGTCATCGTGCAGGATCGCGTCGAGATTGGCGCCAACTCAACTCTCGATCGCGGCGCTTTGGGCGACACCGTCGTCGGGGAAGGCACCAAGATCGACAACCTTGTACAGATCGGCCACAACTGCCGGATCGGGCGCAACTGCCTGATCGCCGGCACCTCCGCGCTGGCGGGCTCGACGATCCTGGAGGACAGCGTCATGTTTGGGGGCGGCGCCGCAGCGACCGGCCACTTGACCATCGGCAAGGGGAGCGTTCTAGCTGCGCGGACCCTGGTTACCAAGGACATGCCCGCGGGTTCCCGCTTGGCTGGGTCCCCGGCCGAGGATATTCGGTCATGGCGGCGCGGAATTGCGACGCTCCGCCGGCTGAGCAAGAGGACCGAAAGTGGACACTAGAGACGAGGTCAGGCGGGAGCCGTCGGCAACGCTCGAGTCGATGGAAATCGGCGAGATCCTCAGCGTGCTGCCGCACCGCTATCCGTTCCTGATGATCGACCGCATCGTCGATATCGACCGCGATGAATCCGCTGTCGGCATCAAGAACGTCACCGTCAACGAGCCGATCTTCCAGGGGCATTTCCCGGGTGAGCCGATCTTTCCGGGCGTGCTCATCATCGAGGGCATGGCGCAGACCGCCGGGGCGATCGCCATCGCTCACGATCAGGCCAAGGGCGGCGCGCGCAAGCTCGTCTACCTGCTGACCATCGACAAGTGCAAGTTCCGCAAGCCCGCCGTGCCGGGCGATCGGATCGAGTATCACATCCGCAAAGCCCGCCGGCGGGGCAACATGGGCTGGTACGAGTGCCGGGCCGTGGTCGGCGAGACTCTGATCGCGGAAGCCGAGGTCGGGGCGATGGTCGTGGTCGAAAACACCTGATGTCGACCACGGTCCATCCGACAGCAATTGTCGAGCCCGGCGCCAAGCTCGGCGACGACGTCAGTGTTGGCCCATTCTGCCTGGTCGGGGCGGAGGCCGAGCTTCGCGACGGCGTGGAGCTCGTCTCGCACGCCGTGGTCACCGGCCGCACTCTCGTGGGCGAGCGGACCAAGATCTATCCTTTCGCCTCGATCGGCCACCAGCCGCAGGATCTGAAATATGCCGGCGAGCCGAGCCGGCTCGAGATCGGCGCCGATACGACCATCCGCGAGCAGGTGACGATCAACCCGGGCACCGCCGGCGGCGGCCTCATGACCCGCGTCGGCGATCACTGCCTGCTGATGATCGGGGTGCACATCGGGCACGATTGTCATGTGGGTGACAACGTCATCCTCTCGAACAACGTGGGCCTTGCCGGCCACTGCCAGATCGACGACTTCGTTATCCTCGGCGGCCATGCGGGCGTTGTGCAGTACACGCATCTGGGCACGCACGCCTTTGTCGGCGCGATGTCGAAAGTCGAGAAGGACGTCATTCCATTCGGCATGGTGCTGGGCAACCCGGCGATGCTCTCCGGCATCAACCTCGTCGGCCTCAAGCGCCGCGGCTTCGATCGCGAGGCCATCCACCGCCTGCGCGCCGCCTACCGCATGATCTTTTCGAGCGAGGGCACACTGCGCGAGCGCGTCGAAGATGCCGCGACCTATTTTTCCGGGGACTCGCTGGTGCAGGACGTCGTGAAATTCGTCCTCGACGCCAAGGATCGTCCGCTGACTCTGCCGCGGAACGGCCACGAGGAGGAGTGATGGCCCGCCGGCTGACCCTGATCGCGGGGTCGGGCGCGCTGCCTCCGTTGGTCGCCGCCGCTGCCCTCCGGTCGGGCGACCGGCTGCAGGTTCTCGATCTCACCGGACGAGGCGATTTCGAAGGCGAGCGCGTCAGCCGGGTTCCGATCTCCGACGCGATGGCACTCCACGCGGCAATCATTGACTTCCCGTCGAGCCACCTCGTGCTCGCGGGCAGCGTGCCGCTTTCCGATGCCGACCGCGAGGGCATCGCCCGCGCCCTCGGCACCGCGGGTCGGCTGGCGCGATCGCTTGGCGACGTCGCCCTCGCGCTGGCGCTGCTGACGCATTTTCGATTGCGGGGCGTGCGCGTTATTGGCGCCCACGAGGTCGTTGCCGACCTGCTCGTTCCGGAGACGCAACTCGCTGGACCCGCGCTCGACGCCGCATTGACCGACGCGGCGCGGGGCGCCCTGCGTGCTGCCAAGCTGATCGGACGGATCGATCTTGGCCAGTCGGTGGTGAGCTCGGGGCGCCGGGTGGTGGCGGCAGAGGATGCAGGAGGCACCGACGCGCTGCTCATGCGCGTCGCCGCGCTGCGCGATCAAGGTCTCGTCGGCAGGCCCGGCATTCCGCTGATCCTCGCCAAAGCGCTGAAGCCGCGCCAGCCGCGTTTCGTCGATCTCCCCTCGATCGGGCCCGAGACCGTTCGCAAGGCGGCTGCTGCGGGCATCTCGGTCATCGTCGCCGAGGCGCAAAGAGCCATTGTCCTCGACCGGCCCGAGCTGATCGCCGAGGCCAATTCTGCCGGCATAGCCGTGGCAGGCCTTCGTGTCTGACGCACCGTCGCTCTTCATCGTCGCCGGCGAGCCCTCGGGTGATCGGCTCGGCGCGGACCTTGTCCGCCGGCTGCGCGTCCACACGGCCGTCGACCCGAGTGGCGTCGGCGGTCCGGAGCTGACAGGCGAGGGGCTCGCCTCGATCTTTCCGATGCGCGACCTTTCCGTGATGGGCACAGCCGATGTCATTGCGCGCCTGCCGCTTCTGCTCTGGCGGCTGCGGCAAACGGTCGAAGCGATCCTCGCACAGAAGCCCGATGTCGTTCTCCTCATCGACTCCCAGGTGTTTTCGCAGACCGTCGCCGCCCGTCTGCGCAAGCGCGGATACCGCGGCAAGGTCCTCCTCTATGTCGCGCCCTCCGTGTGGGCGTGGAAACCCGAGCGCGCGCCGGCCCTGCTACCGCTCTTCGACGAGGTGCTGGCCGTCCTGCCGTTCGAGCCGGCGGCGATGGAGGCGCTCGGTGGACCGCGGACGACTTATGTCGGCCACCCTGCGTTGGAACAGAGTTCCGGCCGGACCGAGCAGCCAGCACGAGGCCCGTTGCTGCTCCTCCCGGGCAGCCGGCGTGGCGAGCTCCGCCGCCATTTGCCGCTGATGAGGGCCGTGGCTGCCGCCATGCAAGGCCACCCCAAGGTCACCGGCTTTGCGCTTCCGACCGTTCGCGACGAGCTGGCGTGGGTGTCCGGGGTCGTGGCCCGGTGGCCGTTCCCCGTGACTGTCACCGCCGATCCCGAAGAAAAGCATCGAGCGTTCGTCGACGCCGTAGCCGCTGTGGCGGTGACGGGCACCGTCACGCTCGAGCTGGCGCTCGCCGCCGTGCCGATGGTCACCACCTACATTGCCGATCGCAGCCAGGCCGCCGCGGCCGAAAAGTACAAGCTGCGGTTTGCCGCCCTTCCCAACATCCTTCTCGACGAAGCGCTGGTTCCCGAGATCACGGGCATGCGCGTGGAGCCGCAGACCGTTATCGCGGCGGCTCGCGCGCTGCTCGACGATCCCCGGCAAATCGACACGCAGCGCGCCGGTTTTGCGCGGATCCGCGAGGCGATGCGGCAGGGATTGCCCGATGCACCGATGGTCGATGCAGCCGAAGTCCTGCTCGGCTACTTCCGCTTACTGAGGGGCACGTAATCGCGCTCGACGGAGCCGTGGTAGAGCTGCCGCGGCCGGCCGATCTTCTTCTGCGGATCGGCGATCATTTCCTTCCACTGCGCGATCCAGCCGACGGTGCGGCTCAACGCGAAGATGGCCGTAAACATCGAGGTCGGAAAGCCGATCGCCTCGAGGATGATGCCCGAGTAGAAGTCGACGTTCGGGTAGAGCTTGCGCGAGATGAAGTAATCGTCGGTGAGCGCGATGTGCTCCAACTGCTGCGCCACCTGCAGCAGCGGATTGTTCTCGACGCCGAGTAGATCGAGCACCTCCTTGGCGGCCGCCTGCAGCACCTTGGCGCGCGGGTCATAGTTCTTATAGACGCGGTGCCCGAAACCCATAAGCCGGATGCCGGCGGATTTGTCCTTCACCTTGGCGATGAAGGCAGGAATGTTGTCCGGCGTGCCGATCTCCTTGAGCATGTTGAGCGCCGCTTCGTTGGCGCCGCCATGCGCCGGGCCCCAGAGACAGGCGACGCCCGCCGCGATGCAGGCGAAGGGGTTGGCGTCCGACGAGCCGGCGAGCCGCACGGTCGAAGTCGACGCGTTCTGCTCGTGGTCGGCGTGGAGCGTGAAGATCAGGTCCATGGCGCGCGACATGACCGGATTGACCACGTACTCCTCGGCCGGCACCGAAAAGCACATGCGGAGGAAGTTGCTGGCATAGTCGAGATCGTTGCGCGGGTACACGAACGGCTGTCCCACCGAGTATTTGTAGGCCATGGCGACGATCGTCGGGATCTTGGCGACCATCCGGATCGAGGCGATCTCGCGCTGTTGCTCGGAATTGATGTCGGTCGAGTCATGGTAGAACGCGGCCATGGCGCCGACCGCCGCGCAGACCACGGCCATCGGATGGGCGTCGCGGCGGAAGCCGCGGAAGAACAGGTGCATCTGCTCGTGCACCATCGTGTGGCGTGTCACGCGGTCCTTGAAGTCCTCGTACTGCGGACCCGTTGGCAACTCGCCGTAGAGCAGCAGGTAGCAGACCTCGAGGTAAGTGGATTTGTCCGCGAGTTGCTCGATCGGGTAGCCCCGATACATGAGCTCGCCCTTGTCGCCATCGATGTAGGTGATCGTGCTGTCGCACGCGGCGGTGGAGGTAAAGCCGGGGTCGTAGGTGAACAGCCCGGTCTGCGAATAGAGCGACCTAATGTCGATCACGTCGGGTCCGACGGTTCCTGAAAGCACCGGGAAGTCGAAGGTTTTATCGCCGATGGTCAGCTTTGCGACGGCGTCGGGCATGAGGCGTTCTCCTGGGTGGCCGACAGGCGTGGGGGAGGAACGTCGAGCGGCCGGAAACATGGCGGGACTGAGCCTTTAGGCTAGTCCATCTACCCCTTCACTGCAACAGATGGGTGAACATCACTGACCTATCACCGGGGTGTTACGCGGCCGCAAGATCGCCGATCCGCGCGAGCGATTCTGTGCGCCCGATGAGTACCATCACCTCGAACACGCCGGGCGAAACGGTGCGGCCGGTGAGCGCTGCGCGCAGCGGCTGCGCGATCTTGCCGAGCTTGAGCCCATTGGCCTCGGCGAAACTGCGCATGGCGCCGTCAATGGCCGGCACCGACCACTCGGTCAGCCCATCTAGAACGACTTTCGCCTGCGCCAGCAGCTTGCGCGCCTCGGCGGTCATCAGGTCGCCGGCATTCGGATCGAGCGCAATCGGCCGCACCGCGTAGATGAACTGCGCAAGATCGATCAGCTCGAGGACCGTCTTGCCGCGGGGCTGCAGCTCGGGCAGGGCGGTGAGCACCGTTGCCTCATTGGCCGTCAGCCCGGCGTAGTCGGCGTCACGCCCGACTTCCCTCGCGGTGTCGACCATGACCTTGAACAGCGCGGCCGGCTCGGCCTCGCGGATGTAGTGCCCGTTGACGTTCTCGAGCTTGACGAAGTCGAAACGCGCCGCGCCCTTGTTGAGCGCCTCGAGGCTGAACCACTCGACCATCTGCTGGCGCGAAAACAGCTCGTCGTCGCCGTGGCTCCAGCCGAGCCGGGCGAGATAGTTGATCATGGCCTCGGGCAGGTAGCCCATCTGCCGGTAGGCGCCGACGCCGAGCGCGCCGTGGCGCTTGCGACAGCTTGGCGCCGTCCGGACCGTGGATCAGCGGGATATGCGCCATCTCGGGCACGTCCCAGTTCATCCCACGGTAGATGACGATCTGCCGGGCGGCGTTGGTCAGATGGTCGTCGCCGCGGATGATGTGGGTCACGCCCATGTCGTGGTCGTCGACCACCACGGCCAGCATGTAGGTCGGCGTGCCGTCCGAGCGCAGGATGATGAAGTCGTCGAGGTTCTCGGCCTTGAACACCACCTCGCCCTGCACGTGGTCGTGGACGACGATCTCGCCGGTCTGCGGCGTCTTGATCCGGATGACCGGCGCAACGCCCTTGGGCGCCTCGGCCGGATCGCGGTCGCGCCACATGCCGTTGTAGCGGGGCGGCAGCCCCTTGGCGCGGGCCTCTTCGCGCATCTGCGCCAGCTCATCCTGCGAGCAGTAGCAGTAATAGGCCTGACCGCGCGCCAGCAGCTGTTGCGCGATCTCCGCATGGCGGGCTGCGCGCGAAAACTGCAGCGTCGGCTCGCCATCCCAGTTGAGCCCGAGCCAGCTGAGCCCGTCATAGATCGCCTGCACCGCGGCTTCGGTGGAGCGCTCGCGGTCGGTGTCCTCGATCCGCAGCAGGAACTTGCCGCCGGTGTGGCGCGCAAAAGCCCAGCAGAACAGCGCCGTTCGGGCACTGCCGATGTGGAGATAGCCGGTGGGCGAGGGGGCGAAACGGGTGACGACGTTGGACATGGATACGCTTGGCGGTTGGGCGGCGCCGTGTGTAGCATGGAGCTTGGGGATCGCAAGGGCGGGGGGCTCGTGACGGAAACCCTCGATAGTCCAGGCGATCTAGAGGTCGCGCCGCGAGCGGCGCCGCAGCCGCGGGCCGCCGCGCCAGCCAGGGGCGTTCGCGCCGCCCAGCGAGACACCAGGGGGATCGCCGCGAGCGTCGCCGCCTCGCTCGACGACAGGCGGCTCTTCGTCCTCATGCCCTTCGCGATGGTCGGAGGCGTTGTGGTTGCCTCGGCTTGGCCGGTCGAGCGTTTGCCCTGGGCCCTCGCCGCAGTCGCGGCAGCTCTGGTGCTCGGATTGTTTGCGTTGCGGCGGTCGCTGTCCGCCGTGCGCATCCTCGCGGTGGTTGCTGCATTATGGGCCGGTGTCTGCCTGCTGCCAATTCACGGCGCCCTGTTTGGCACCCCCATGCTGGGAACGGCGACTTATGGCACCTACCAAGCCCGCGTCGACGAGATCATCGAGGCGACGCCCGACGAGCAGAAGCTGGTGGTTTCCGACATCCAGCCGGCGGGACGCGCGTCGCCCATCGCCATCCGCCGCGCCCACGTCGTGATCTCGACCGCGCCGCCGCTCGCGCCGGGCGACGTCCTCACGGGCTCGTTCCGCTTCTCGCCCGTCCCCGGTCCGGTCTTTCCCGCCGCCTACGACACGCAGTTCCAGTCTTATTTCGACGGCGTCGGCGCCTATGGCAACTCGACCCGCGCGGTCTCCGCCGTGCCGGGTGACGAGGCCGCGCCGGCGCGCTTCATCGATTCCGTCCGCCGCGGCATCTCGGCGCGGATCGATGCCGTGTTGCAGCAACCGTCCGCCGGCGTCTCCCGTGCCATCATCAACGGTGATGAGAGCGAAGTGACGGACGATGCGCGCACGACGATGGCAACGGCCGGCATCGCGCATGTGCTGTCGGTCTCGGGGCTGCATCTGTCGATCGTGGCAGGCGGCGCGTTCTGGATCCTGCGGCTGTTGCTTGCGGGGATCGGGCCGCTCGCGAGCCGCGTCTCCGTCAAGCGCGTGGCCGCCGCCGGCGGCATGAGCGCGGCGCTGTTCTACTTCGCGATTTCCGGCGGCAACGTCGCGGCGTTCCGCTCGACGCTGATGATCCTCCTGGTCTTCGGCGCCGTACTGTTCGGGCGCCGTGCGCTGACCATGCGTAATGTCGCGATCGCCGGGATCATCGTCGTCGCGACCGACCCATCGAGCGTCTTCCGCCCAAGCTTCCAGCTGAGCTTTGCGGCAGTCGTGGCGCTGATCGGCGCCTACGAAAATCTCCGCAGCACGCGGTCGCGCGACGCGGGTCTCATCGCCCACGCCTGGGGCTACTTCAAAGGCATCGTGGTGACGAGCCTCGTGGCCGGTTCGGCGACGGTGCTGTTTTCGATCTACCATTTCCAGCAGACCTCGCCCCTGGGCGTCGTCGGCAATCTGGGCACGCTGCCGCTCGTCGGGTTCATTATGATGCCGGCTGCTGCGCTGGCGATGATCGCCATGCCGTTCGGGCTCGAGCGCCCGTTCCTCCTCGCGATGGGGTGGTCGGTCGACCGCATGCTCGACATGGCGGCGCTGGTCGCCGGCTGGAGCCAGCATCTCCGTGCCGCGCCGCTGCTGACGCCGCTGTCACTGCTGATCGGGCTTGTGGCGCTTTGCTGGTTCGCTTTCTTCAAGGATCGGTGGCGCTTGCTGGGACCGGTGCTTGCCGTGCCGCTCGTAGTGCTGTTCGCGGTCGATCACGCCCCTGATGTGCTGGTCGCCGACACGACGCAGGCGGTAGCGATCCGAGGTGCCACGGGGCTCGAGCTCGCGGCAGGCCGGCCGCAAAGCTTTGCGCTCGATATCTGGCGCGAAACCCTGTCCGACCCGATCGCAACGGCGGCGAGCGAGACCTGCGCGTCGGGCAACTGCACGGGGCAAAGCGCCGCCGGCTTCCGCTACGCGATCCTCAAGAGTCCGGACGCCTTCGCCGACGTCTGCGGCAGCACCGATCTGATCATTATCCGCAAGCCCGCGCCGTCACCCTGCGCGAGCGCCACGGTGGTCGATGCCACGGCGCTCGCGGCGCACGGCGTCCACTGGCTGAGGTGGAATGGCACGTCACGCACGTTCGAGGTGCGGACGGCGATCCCCGATCCCGATCGGCCGTGGCGGCCTACGCCGTAAACAGGTTTTCCGGCAGGCCCGGCACGTCGACATCGATCGAAAAGACACTGCCGGCGAAGGGCTCCGCGGCGAGCTCAGCATCCGTCATGTTCTCGCGCGCCGAGGTGAGGTAGAGCGTCTTGAGGTCCTTGCCGCCGAGGGCAGGGCACGTGACCTTCTTGACCGGCACATTCACCACCCGGTCGACCCTGCCATCGGGGGTGAAGCGGATGACGCACGACGCGCCCCAGCGCGCGTTCCAGATAAAGCCCTCGGAATCGACGATGGCGCCGTCGGGATCTCCGGGATGCTCCGTTCCGATGAAATCCTGCCATTGGCCGCGCGGGCGACCGGTTTCGGGATCGACGGCAACGCGGCGGATCACCCGTTTGGTGGTGTCGGCGAAATAGGCGGTCTGGCCGTCCGGCGAGAAACACGTGGCGTTCGGGATGCTGATGTTGCCCAGCAGCTTTTCCGCGCCGCCGTTGCGCACCTGGTAAAGCGAGCCCTGCGCAACAGTGCCCGGATTGCGCAGTCCCATCGTGCCGATCCAGAGGCCGCCCGCCGGGTTCACCCGTCCGTCATTGGCGCGCGTCGTCGTGCTGTCGGGCTCGAGCGGGACCAGGAGCTCGCGCTGATCGTTCGTCAGGTTCAGCTTGAAGATGCCGGAGGCCGACGCGATACCCAGATTGTCCGGATCGATCACACCCGCCGCCGAGACGTAGGCGTCGAAGGTGAAACGGTCGACCATGATGCCGCCCGCCGTCGCCGAAAGCAGCGTCTTGTTGAGGATGTCGAACCAGAACAGGCGTTCCTGCAGCGGGTGCCAGAACGGCCCTTCGCCCAGCTCGCAACGGCAATCGATGAAAAGCTCGGCGGTCGCCGTCATAGGGTGGTCCTTTGCTCATCATAGGCCGCGACGGCCTTGCGGGCCCGTTCCGCGACGTCGGAGACGCTCATCCCCGGTTTGAAGATATAGCTCCCAAGGCCAAATCCCGCACAGCCGGCCTCGAAGTATTCCCTGAAATTCTCAGGGGACGCGCCGCCGACGGCGTAGAGCGGAATCGCCGGCGGCAGAACTGCCTTCATCGCCTTGATGCCCTTGGGGCCCAGCACTTCGGCGGGGAAGAATTTGAGCCCCGTTGCCCCGGCGCGAATGGCGCGGAACGCCTCGCTGGGCGTCAGCACGCCCGGATAGGACGCCATTCCGAGCTCGCGGGTCCGGGCAATGACGGCCTCGTTGGCATCGGGCGAGACGACGAAGGTGCCGCCCGCCTGCCGCAGCCGGTTGACCTCGTCGGTGGTGAGCACGGTTCCGGCGCCGATTTCGCTGTGGGCGCCGAGCGCCTTCGCCACGGCGGCGATCGACACGAACGGCTCGGGGGAGTTGAGCGGAATCTCGATCATGGTGATTCCGGCGGCGACCAGTGCGTCACAGACCTGCACGACTTCGCCGGGTGTCACGCCGCGGAGGATGGCGATGAGCTCCCGCTTCATTGTGCCCGCGCCTCCTTGAGCCCGGCAATCGTCGCTTCCGACGCGTCAATCGCAAGGCTCGCGACGCCGGCGAGCTTCAGCGCCTGGCCATAGAGCCGACCGAAGCGGGCCGAGCCGACCACCGGCACGACGTTGCCGGTGAGCCAGTCGCGATGACCGCCGACCTCGGTCCCGACGAGCAGGCCCGACAGGTAACCTGAGCACCAGTCGGCGCCCTTTTGCGACAGCAGCGCGGCGGCTCGGGTGCGGAAGGCGAGGGCGGTGAACAGTTCGGGATGCGCGAGGCCCGCCTCGAGGCCCGCCGCGATCCCCTCTTCGGTTGCCGGCCCCATCGTCTCGCCGGCAAACGAGTGCCGGAGCACCGAATGCTGCGAGAGCACCTCGTAGAGCTCGCCAGTCATCGCCGAGGAGAACCGCACGAGCTTGCCGCCGCGAATCTCGACCCACTTCGAATGCGTGCCGGGCAGAATTGCCGTGCCTTCGAAGCCGGGCCGGAGCGCCAGCAAACCGAGCAGCTGCGTCTCCTCTCCGCGCATGACGTCTTCGGTACCGGCGCGCCGTTGGCAGACGCCGGGAAGGATGCGCACATCGAGGCCACGCGGTGCGTCCGGCGGCGCCACTGCTCCCGCGGCGAGCGCATGAAGGTCGGCGGGCGTGTCGAGATAAGGGGCCTCGATCCAGCCTTGCCGGGCGCCGGCCATGCCGCAGATCACGACATTGCCCGTCTCGAACCGGCCGTCGAGCAGCGCGGTCAAGACGCCGGGGTAGTCGGCCCGGCCGATGCGGCCCATGCCACGATCGGACTCCGCAGCGAATGTCTCGGAGCCGTCGGCCGCAGCGCCCCAGGCGCGCACGTTCGACGTGCCCCAGTCCACCGCCACCCACTGCGTTTGAGATGACACCGCCGCCCCCAATTCCACGGCGCGACCCTATAGCAGCGATCTACGCGCGGGGAGTGCGAAAAACCCCGGCCAAGCGCGGTTCGAGTACTTCCGCAAAAGCCCGACCAGCCGGCCCTGCACCTTCACCCGGTCGGGCGGGAAAATGCGGGTTTCGTAAGCCGGATTGGCAGCCTCGAGCGCCACCGAATTGCCGCGGCGGCGCAGCCGCTTCAGCGTTGCCTCCTCATCGTCGACGAGGGCGACGATGATTTCGCCGGTGGCGGCGGTGTCCTGCTTGCGGATGACGACCGTGTCCCCGTCGAAGATCCCGGCCTCGATCATCGAGTCACCGCGCACCTCGAGGGCGTAATGATCGCCGCCGCCCAGCATTTCGGGCGGCACGACGATGGTATGGCTCTGCGTTTCAATCGCGGCGATCGGGGTGCCGGCGGCGATCCGGCCCATGACGGGAATGGTGACGGGCCGGCCGGCATCCGACACGCCGGGCATCTGCGGGGCATTGCGCTGCGGCGGCGCAGAGATGCGGCCGAGCGTTCCCTCGATGACATTGGGCTCGAACCGCGCACGGCGACCGCCCATCGAGGGGTTCATCGAGTTCCGGCAGCTTGATGACCTCGAGCGCCCGGGCCCGGTTCGGCAGCCGCCGGATGAACCCGCGTTCCTCGAGCGCAGTGATCAGTCGGTGGATGCCCGACTTGCTGCGCAGGTCGAGCGCGTCCTTCATCTCGTCGAACGAGGGCGGGATGCCGCTTTCTTTCATCCGCTCGTGGATGAACATGAGAAGTTCGTGCTGTTTGCGCGTGAGCATCTGGCCCCTCCGGGAATCAGAACAAAGGCTGAACGATCTATATGTGTTCCGGCTCTGTTCTGCAACAGCGGGGTAAATTTCGGATTAAGACGTCATTCCAACCAGCAGGAGTGCCAATTCGCGGGACGGGCAAGGTCCTTCGGGTTCGGGGGGAGATTGGTGGGTTTGCCTCCACTCCGGCGTCACCCTGGCGGAGGCCGGGTCCAGTACGCACAGTGAATACTGGATCCCGGTCTCCGCAGGATGACAACGGCGAGGGGATGATCGTGGTCACCAAACGGAGGCGCCGCTTTCGCGGGAATGACCTGGTGGGTCGGCGCGGCGCGGTGGCCGGCCTCAACCACGGTGTCACCCCGGCGAAAGCTGGGGCCCATTTCTCGTTTTGCGCGAGTGGCGGCTTGGGTCCCTGCTTTCGCAGGGATGACATCTGAGTTGTACGACGTGACGTGGGTACAGCGGGCGCCATGTTCCCGTCGCGCTCGTCCCCATCCGCCATCACCGCGGAACCGCACCTGGCCCCGGGCATTGCCTCCGGGATTGGCGGAGCGGACATGGACCTCAAGGACAAGATCGCCCTGGTGACGGGCGCCGGCAGTGGGATTGGGGCGGCGGCGGCGCTGGCACTGGCGCGTGAGGGCGCGGACGTCATCGTCGTCAGCCGCACGGCCGAGCAAATCGACAAGGTGGCCCGCCAGATCGAGGACCTTGGGCGAACCGCGCTCGCCATACCTGCCGATGTCGCCGACGAAGCCCAGATCGCCGACATCTTCGCGAAAATCCGCCAGCGCTTTGGGCGGCTGGATGTCATCTTCGCCAACGCGGGCATCAACGGCGTGTGGGCGCCCATCGACGAGCTCAAGCCGAGCGAGTGGGACGAGACCATCCGCATCAACCTGCGCGGCACCTTCCTGACGCTGCACGGCGGCGTGCCGCTGATGAAAGAGCGGGGTGGCTCGATCATCATCACCAGCTCGATCAACGGCACGCGCACCTTCACCACGGCCGGCGCCAGCGCCTATGCGGCAACCAAGGCGGGGCAGCTTGCGCTTGGTCAGATGCTGGCGCTCGAGCTGGCGCGCTACCGCATCCGCGTCAACGTCATCTGTCCCGGTGCCATCGGCACCGAGATCGGCGACAACACGCGCCGGCGGGACACCGAACGGGCAAAGGTGCCAGCCGCGTATCGCGATGGCACCGTGCCGCTGAAGCGGGGCGAGCCCGGCACGGCCGAAGAGGTCGCAGAGCTCGCGGTGTTTCTGGCGTCAGACCGGTCGAGCCACATCTCCGGCACGCCGATCTGGATCGACGGGGCGCAGTCGCTGCTGGTGTGACGTCAGCTCAAGAAGTTCAGCGGGATGATTTCGACGATGTCGCCCGCCGCGAGTCCCGGGCTGTCCTCGGGCTGGATGATGAGCGCATCGGCTTCCGCCAGCGATGAGGAATGCCCGGAATCCGTTTCGCTGATCGGGGCGACTTCGAGGAAGCCGATCTCATTGCGGCTGAGCTTGCCGCGGACGAAATGGCGTCGCTCGCCGTTCGCCGGGAGGTCGGAAACCAGCGGCACGCCCATGAACGGCCAGAACGGATCGGTGTGGCCGGTCATGTGCCGGAGGGCAGGGCGGACCAGCACGACCGCCGTCACGAACGCCGAGATCGGATTGCCGGGCAGGCCGAACACCAGCGTCTTGCCGCGCGTGCCGAACATCAGCGGCTTGCCCGGCCGCATCGCGATCTTCCAGAAGTCGAGCTGCACGCCGAGATCGCGCAGCACCTCCTGGACGAAGTCGCGCTCCCCGACGCTGGCACCGCCCGAGGTCAGCAGCACGTCGACGCCATAGTCGAACGCCGACAGCACGGCTTTCTCGAGCTTCTGACGATCGTCGGGGACGATGCCGAGGTCGATCACCTTGTCGGCGTAGGACGACAGCAGCGGGATGAGGCCATAGGCGTTCGAGGCGACGATCTGGTCGGCCCCAAGCTCACTGCCCGGCGGCAGGAGCTCGTCGCCGGTCGAAATCACCGCGAGTTTTGGTCGGCGCGCCACCTCGAGCTCGGCGTAGTTGGCGGCCGCCGCGAGATTCAGCATCGCCGGATTGAGGCTGAGGCCGGGCTGCAGCAGCTCGCGGCCCTCGACGAAATCGTTGCCCTTCTTGCGCACCGACTGGCCGACCGTCGCGCCCTGGAGGAACGTAACCTGGTTGCCGTCGGCGGAGGCGTTCTCCTGCATGATCACGGCGTCGGCGCCGATCGGCATCGGGGCGCCGGTGAAGATGCGCACGCACTCGCCCGACTGCATCATGCCGGTGAAGCGCTGTCCCGCCTGCGAGGTGCCCGCGAGAAACACCGGCTTGCCGGGGACGATCTCGGCGGCGCGGACCGCGTAGCCATCCATAGAGGTGGTATCGAACGGCGGCTGCGTGCGCTTGGCGAGGAGCGGCTTCAGCAGCACGCGCCGATGGGCGCGGCTCAGCGGCACGGTTTCCGGCAGCGGCGTCGGGATGCGCGTGAAGATGCGGTCGAGCGCCTCGTCGACGGAAATCATCGCCGGAACGTGCCCGACTTGCCCCCGGATTTCTCCATCAGCTCGACGGCCGAAATCCGCATCCCGCGGTCGATGCCCTTGGCCATGTCGTAGAGGGTGAGGGCAGCCACGGCCGCGGCGGTCATCGCCTCCATCTCGACGCCGGTGCGGTCGTCGGTCTGGGCGGTCGCGGTGATTGTGATGGTCGCGCCGGTCGCCGCGATGTCGACCTCGACGCTGTTGAGCGCGATCGGGTGGCAGAGTGGGATGAGCTCCGCCGTCTTCTTGGCGGCCATGATCCCGGCGATCCGGGCGACCGCCAGCGCGTCGCCCTTCTTGAGCGTGCCACCGGCGATGGCCGCAATGGTCTCGGGCTTGGCCTCAATGACTGCCCGGGCCACCGCGCGCCGCGCCGTCACCGCCTTGCCGCCGATATCGACGATATGGGCCTCGCCACGCTCGTTGAGGTGGGTCAGCTCTTGCGTCACGGCCGGCCCTTGTCGCCCCGGAGCAGAAGCTCCGTCGCGCGCGTCACGTCTTCCTGCCGCATCAGGCTTTCGCCCACGAGGAACGTGCCGATGCCCGCCTTGTCGCGGAGCCGCACCAGGTCGGCATGACCGCTGAGGCCGCTCTCGGCGACGAGGTGCACCTTTTTGGGCACCGAGCCTGCAAGGTCGATCGAGGTCTGGAGCGTCGTTTCAAACGTGCGCAGGTTACGGTTGTTGATGCCGATGAACTCGGCATCGAGCGCCAGGGCGCGATCCATCTCGATCTGCTCGTGCACTTCGACCAGTGCATCCATCCGCCACTCGGCGGCAGCGTCGAGCAGGTAGCGCGCGGTGTCGTCCCCGACGGCCGCGAGGATGATGAGGATGCAGTCGGCGCCCAACGCACGCGCTTCGGCGACCTGGTAGGTCTCGAACATGAAATCCTTGCGGAGGACCGGGAGGGTGGTCGCGCCGCGCGCTTCGATCAAATAGTTCGGCGCGCCCTGAAAGCTTGGCCGGTCGGTGAGCACCGAGAGGCAGGTTGCGCCGCCGCGCTCATAGGCGCGGGCAATTTCCGATGGATTGAAGTCGGGACGGATCAGGCCCTTCGAGGGGCTGGCTTTCTTGACCTCGGCGATCAGTGCGAATTCGCCGGTTTCGCGCTTGCGGCGCAGGGCCGAAAGGAACCGGCGAACCGGCGGCGCGTCGTGGGCCTCGGCGACCACTTCGTTCCACGGCCGCAACGTCTTGGCCGCCGCGATCTCTTCGCGCTTGTAGGTTTCGATGCGGGACAGGATGTCGGACATGGCTAGCGCAGGATCTCGATGAGCAGCACCCAGCCATTCTGCAGGGTGGCGATGAAGCTGACGATCACCCCGGTGGCGACCCAGTAGAGACCGCTGTCACTGCCGGCGACAAGCAGGAGGCCGCCGATCGTCTCGGGGAGCGCCGAGGCGCAGAGCACGCCGATGGGGATCACGGTCCAGGTCCAGGGGTCGCCGGCTTCGCGGCGCTGGACGGCGGCGCGAAACTGGCGGAGGCCGATAAACAGCACGAAGAGCCCGCAGACAACCGTCTCGATCCCGAACATGCCATGCGACTGCCCGGGCAGGAGCGCCAGGCTCGCGATCACCAGCGCCGCGCCCACGATGGTCAGCGTCTGCGCCGCGCGGCCGGGCAGCAGAGGAAACTTCATGATCTGGGCGAGGTTGATCGATACTGCGACGAACAGCAAACCGGCGAGGGCGGCGGAGGCTCCGACTTCAGCGACGTAGAAATCGGTCCAGCCTTCCATGACGCTAGCCGTTGCTCACGGCGATGAGCCGGTCGAGGGTCGCCCTGGCGCGGCCGCTGTCGATCTCTTGCGCCGCGAGCCCGACGCCGAGCTTGAGCGTGTCGGCGCGGCCCGCGACGATGAACGCCGCCGCGGCATTGAGCAGCACGATATCGCGATAGGCGTCCTTCGCGCCGTCGAGCAATGCGCGCAGACGGCTGGCGTTGTACGCCGGCTCGCCGCCCTTGAGGTCGGCCATGCTGGCACGCGGGAATGCCGGCGTCCTCCGGGCGTGATCTCGAAGCTCGTGAGGTTCCCGCCCTTGATCGAGGCAACGAAGCTCGGCCCGGTGGTCGAAATCTCGTCGAGGCCGCCGTCACCGTGGACGACCCAGGCCGAGATGGCGCGATTGGCGAGGAGCGCCGCCGCCACCGGCTCGACCCAGCTCTTGTCGAACACGCCCAGCATGTAGCGCCGAGCGCCGGCCGGGTTGGCCTGCGGCCCGAGCAGGTTGAACATCGTTCTGGTGCCGATCTCGGAGCGCGATGGGCCCACATGCTTCATTGCCGGATGATGCGCCGGCGCGAACATGAAGCCGATACCGGCCTCTCTGATGCAGCGCGAAATCTGCGCGGGGGTGAGGTCGATCTTGACCCCGAGCGCCTGCAGGACGTCGGCCGCACCGGATTTGCTCGAGAGCGCGCGGTTGCCGTGCTTGGCGACGGGCACGCCGGCCGCCGCGACGACGATCGCCGTGGTGGTCGAGATGTTGAGCGTTTCTGCGCCATCACCGCCGGTGCCGACGATGTCGACGACATCTTCGGAGGCCTCGACCGGCACCATCTTTTCGCGGAGAATCGAGACCGCTGCCGCGATCTCGCCGACCGTCTCGCCCTTGACCCGCATGCCGATGAGAAAGGCGCCGATCTGGCTCGGCGTCGCTTCGCCCGACATGATGACGTTCATCACCGAGCGCATCTCCTCGCCGGTCAAATCCTGCCGGCCGGCGATCTTCTTGAGCGCGCCCTTGATGTCCATCACGCGGCTTTCCTGAGGCCGAAATCGCGGGTGATGTTGAGGAAGTTCTGCAAGAGCGCGTGCCCGTTTTCGCTGGCGATGCTCTCGGGGTGGAACTGCACGCCGTGCACCGGGTAGCGTGTGTGCTGTAGCCCCATGATGAGCCCGTCATCGGTCGAGGCGGTGATCTCGAGGTCGGCCGGCAGCGTCTCGCGCTTGACGATCAGCGAGTGGTAGCGCGTCGCCTCGAAGCCGGAGTTGAGGCCGCGGAAGAGGCCCTTGCCGGTGTGATTGATCTTGCTGGTCTTGCCGTGCATGAGCTGCGGCGCGCGAATGACGTCGCCGCCCATCGCTTGGCCGATCGCCTGATGCCCGAGACAGACGCCGAGGATCGGCGTGTCGGCCTTGAAGCGGTCGATCAGCGCGAGGCAGATGCCGGCTTCGTTCGGCGTGCACGGACCGGGCGAGAGCACGATGCCTTCGGGCGCCATCGCGGCGATTTCGTCGAGGGTGATCTTGTCGTTGCGGACGACGACCGGCTCCGCACCCAGTTCGCCCAGGAAGTGGACGAGGTTGTAGGTGAAGCTGTCGTAGTTATCGATGACGAGAAGGCGCATTTCGGGTCGGGGCTCCACCGTCATTGATCGACCAAAACATCACTGAACTGAACCGCCGGCACGACGTCGGTGTAATTCGCGATGTCGGCTCTAATTTCGTCCGCACGCGGCAGCAAAGCCGCACGGTAGTTCTCGACGGTGTCGAATGCGAAGTGGCACATCGCGAGGGAGGCGGCCGGTGTGCCTGGTGGCGAACCCGTAAGACCTCTCTCCACGCGCACGCCCCGGTAGCCAGGATGCGCGCTTAGGACGCCGGTGACTAAGGGTATGTGCTTGCCGAGATAGTAGTCGAAATCGAACCGCGCGCCGGCCTGATTGGGGTAGATGATGCTGCAGACGACCATTTACTGTCCGATCCTCGCCTCGCCGGCGTAGCGTAGCGCCTCCTCGGCGGCGCTGAAAAGGGCGCGGGCCTTGTTCTCGCATTCCATTTGCTCGAGCTCCGGCTTGGAATCCGCGACGATCCCCGCGCCCGCCTGCACGTAGATCTTGCCATTGGCGACCAGCGCCGTGCGCAAGACGATGCAGGTGTCCATCGTGCCGTCGGCGCCGAAATAGCCGACGCACCCGCCGTAGATCGCACGGCGTGCGAGCTCGAGCTCGTCGATGATCTCCATCGCGCGGACCTTCGGCGCGCCCGACACGGTGCCGGCGGGGAAGCCCGCGGCCAGCGCATCGACGAAGTCCTTGGAGGGGTCGAGCACGCCGACGACGTTCGAGACGATGTGCATGACGTGGGAATAGTATTCGAGGAAGAATTTGTCGGTGACCTTGACGGTCCCGATCTTGGCGACCCGGCCGACGTCGTTGCGGCCGAGATCGAGCAGCATCAAGTGCTCGGCCAGCTCCTTGGGATCGCTCAGCAGCTCGTCCGCCAGCTCCTTGTCGCGCGTCGGGGTCGAGCCGCGCTTGCGAGTGCCAGCGATCGGCCGGATGGTGACCTGGCCCTTTTCGACCTTGACCAGGATTTCCGGGCTCGAGCCGACCACGGCAAAGCCGTCGAACTCCAGGAGGTACATGTAGGGCGAGGGGTTGGTGCGGCGGAGCGCGCGGTAGAGCGCCGTCGGGGGCAGCGTGAAATCGGCCTCGAAGCGCTGGCTCAACACCACCTGGAAGATGTCGCCGGCACGAATGTACTCCTTGGCGCGGTCGACCATCGCCGCGTATTGCGCGGTGCTGGTGTTCGACTTGACCGCGATGCCGCCCAGATCGGGCAGGGCGTCGGCATAAGGGATGGTCCGGCTCAGCCGCGCACTCGCCTCATCGATCCGCGAATGCGCGCTTTCCCAAGCCTGCTTTGCCGTGATCCCCGGGCGCACGTAAACCGGCGCCGTGAGGTAGAGCTCGTCCTTGAGCGTATCGAAGATGGCGAGCACCGAAGGCCGCATCAGCACGGCGTCGGGGAAGGGCAGGTCGTGCGGATGGCGGTCGGGCAGGACCTCCATCAGCCGCACCATGTCGTAACCGAGATAGCCGTAGATGCCGGCGGCGGTCGACGGCAGGCCTGCCGGCACGTCGGTCTGGCTTTCCGCGACCAGCGCCCGCAATGCATCGAGCGGCGGCTCGGCGATCAGCTCGAAATCGTTGGGCCGGATACCGGCGTTACGATTGAGGCTCGCCTTGCCGGCCTCGACCTTGAGGATGACGTCCGGGTCGAGCCCGATCATCGAATAGCGGCCGCGCGTCGCGCCGTCCTGCACGCTTTCGAGGAGGAATGTGTTGGTGCGGCCCTGGCTGAGCTTCAGGTACGCGCCGACCGGCGTCTCGAGGTCGGCGACGACCCGTCGGAAGACGATCTGCGCGCGCCCGGCGTCGTAGGCCGTCGCAAAGCTGTCGAAGGGATCGCCCGCCATCGCATCACTGTGCCGTCGGATCAAGGTTGAGAGCCTGATCCAGCGCCTGCTGGTTGACGTGGATGCCGAACTCGTCGCGCAGCCCCGATACCAGCTGGTCGGCCAGCGTGCTCCGCATGGAGTTGGTGAGGAACGCCGTCACCTGTGCATCCGGCGGGCCCGGGGGCCCGACGTCGGTCACATGATAGATGAGGTACTCGCCGTCCGCATCCTGCGCCGAGCCGTGGCTACCCGGGGCCGATGAGAAGATCTGTTCGGCGACCGGCTGCTTCAGGACGCTCGTGGGGTCGCCCTGGCGCGAGATCGGCTGGCTGGTGGTGACGAACTGCTTGAGCTCGGCCGCGACATCCGCGAGCGACTTTCCGGCATCAAGCTCTGCCGTCACCGATTTGACCTCGGCCTTGAGCTCCGCATCGATCTTGGCGTTGCTCCACGCGGTGGCAACGGCGTCGTGGACTTCGCTCAGCGTCTGGTCGCGGGCCGGGTCGACCTTGGTAAGGTCGAACCAGGCATTCGAGGTCGAGCCGTAATTGACGGTCGGGGCGAGCTTGCCCTGCGTCGCCGCGAACACGCCCTCAGCGATCTTGCTGCGGTCGGCCTCCGCGAGCCCCGGCACGGCCGACAGCTCGCCGCCGTCCTGCGTCAGGGCGACGGTCTCGACCGGCAGCTTGTAGCGCGCCGCGATGTCCTTGAGCGGCTTGAACGCCGCCCGCAGCTCTTCGATCTGGTCCTGGAGGTCGGCGTAGCCGGCCTTGGCCTTGGCGGCCGCGAGGCGCTTGGCGATGTCGGGCTTGGCGTCCTCGAGGCTGGTCGTGCCGCCCGGCTGGATTTCCGTGACCCCGACCGCACGCTTGCCGGCAATGCCGGGGATGATCGCAAAGCTGCCGGCCTTGGGGAGGCCGAATGCGGCATCCGCGAGTGCGCCGTCGCTGACCTCGCTCTTGGCGAGGACGCCGATATCGACCGGCGCGACCTTGGCGGCGGCCGCGGCATCGGTGAACGAGGTGCCGGCGGCGAGCGCGTCAGTAAAGGCCTTCTCGACGTCCGGCGTCGTCAGCACCACCTGTTCGATGTGACGCTTTTCCGGCGTCGTCAGCTGGGCCTTGGTGCGGTCGTACTCGGCCTTGATCTCGTCGTCGGTGGGCTGGAACTGCGCTCCCAGGATGTCCGGGTTGAGATAGACCACGTCGATCGTCCGGGTCTCCTTGGTGCGGAAATCTGCCTGATGGTCCTTGAGATAGGCCGTGAGATCGGCGTCCGTCGGCGTGCCGGGGTCGGCGACGCTGGTCTGGTTCAGGGTGAAATACTCGACCGTCCGGGTCTCGCCGCGGAAGCGGTTGACCAGATCGAGCGCCGTTGCCGGGATGTACGAACCCTCGACGAGCCCGATCGCCATCTGCTCGCGCCGGCCGACCTGCGTCTCGTAATCGAGGAAGCTGGCCTCGGTGTAACCCTGCTGCTGCAGCCATTGGTCGAACACCGAGCGGTCGAACGTGCCGAGCACGCCGTTGAAGGCCGGATCGGCACGCACCATCGAGGCGAGCTTGGTGTCCGAAACCGAGACGCCGTATTTCTGGGCCAGCTGATCGAGGGCTGCAAAACCCGCCAACTGCTGCAACACGCTGCCGGGAATGCCCAGCGACATGGCCTGGTCGCCGGTCGGCGTCTGTCCGGTTTTCTGCGCGTAATCCTGAAGCTGCGCCTGATAGAGCCGCTGGAAATCCTGCAGCGGGATGTCGCGGTCCCCCACCTTGGCGATGGTGTTGGTGCCCAGGTCCATGAGCACGTTCTGGATGCCGAATCCCGCCAGCCCGACCAGCAGCACGCCGCCGAGGATTTTGCCCCAGATGGTCGAGGCAAACTGGCGCATAAAGTTGAGCATAGGAGCGGATTCCGACCAGAAACGTTGCGGTCGAGAGGGGTTATGGCAAAGTCCCTGACAGCGCAAGTGAAAGGAGAGCCGCCAAGTGGCTCAAAACATTACGCCCCTGATCGCGGGGAACTGGAAGATGAACGGGCTCCGCGCGAGCATCGCGGAGGTCGAAAAGCTGGCGGCCAGCCTCGCCGCCGGACCCGCGCCGCGCGGCACGGTCGTCATCTGCCCACCCGCCACCATTCTCAATGCCATGAACCGCGTCGCCGCACCGGCAGGTATCCTGCTCGGGGGGCAGGATTGCGCGGCTGAAAAGTCGGGGGCCTACACGGGCGACATCTCGGCCGCCATGCTCGCCGATGCGGGCGCACAATTTGCGATTGTCGGCCATTCCGAGCGCCGGCGCGGCCATGGCGAGACCGACGCGCAGGTCCGCGCCAAGGCGACCGCGGCCATCGCGGCGGGGCTCATACCGATTGTCTGCGTGGGGGAAACCGAGGGAGAACGGACGAGCGGACAGGCTGAGGCTGTCGTCACCCGGCAATTCGCGGAGTCCGTCCCGGCGGCGAGCGTGGTGATTGCCTACGAGCCTGTCTGGGCCATCGGAACGGGCAAAACCCCGTCCTCCGACGACATCGCCACAATGCACAAACTGCTGCGCGATCAATTGGTTAAGCGCTTTGGCAAAGACGGCGAGGGAGTACCGGCTGCTCTATGGCGGCTCGATGAACCCCGCCAACGCCGGCGAAATCCTCCATATCGTCGAGGTCAATGGCGGGCTCGTCGGGGGCGCGAGCCTGCGCGCCGACGACTTCCTCGCCATCATCCGGTCGCTCTAGCTCCCAGGGCGCGCCAAACAATCGGCGCAGATCGCTGGCATTTCCGCAATCTCGCGTGTATGACGCGCGCCGACCTTCCCGGCGCCGCCTCGGGTGCCGCACCAGACCAGATTCGGAACGCCATTTATGGATGCCGTCAAAAACGTCCTGCTCGTCGCCTATTTGCTGATTGTGCTGGCCATGATCGCCGTGATCCTGCTGCAGCGCTCGGAGGGCGGCGGTCTCGGGATCGGCGGCAACACCGGCGGCCTGATGACCGTCCGCGGCCAGGCAAACCTCCTGACCCGCACGACGGCCGTCCTGGCGGCCCTGTTCTTCGCCTCGGCCATCGGTCTGGCGCTGCTTGGCTTCCTCGACCGTGGCAACGACGTCCTGGCCAACGCCCCGGTCGCCGCGATCGGCGGAGCCTCGTCGGCGGCTTCCGCCGTTGCGCCGGCCGCGTTCGACGCGCTGAGCGAACTGGAACAGGAGCAGGGGGCCACCTCCGCCGACGCCAATGCACCGGCTCCGGCTTCGAATGCCGGTGTCGTGGTCGCGTCCGAGCCGCCGGGCGCCGACACCACCGGCCTTGCCTTGCCGCTGTCGCCTGCCTCCGCCGCGCCCGCCGCATCTGCTGCGCCAGCTGCTGCTTCGGCTCCTGCCGCGCCTTCGGCTCCAGCCGCCAGTTCCGAGGCGCCAATTGCGCCCACGAGCAGCGCGCCGCCTGCGGACGCGGCCTCGACCAGCGCCGCCCCGCCAACGAGCAGCGCGGCCAGCCAATAAGCGGTCAACCCGCGGACGACCGAAGGGGATGGCGACATCCCCTTCTTCATTTTGTATTGGGCCAACGCGGCTGGGGCGCTGCGGCGGGCTTCCGAATCAGAATGCCGCCCCCGTAAGGTGAAAGCCCATGGCTCGGTACGTTTTCATCACCGGTGGCGTGGTTTCCTCCTTGGGCAAAGGTCTCGCCTCCGCGGCACTCGGCGCGGTGCTGCAGGCGCGCGGCTACAAGGTGCGGCTGCGCAAACTCGACCCCTACCTCAACGTCGATCCCGGCACGATGTCGCCGACCCAGCACGGCGAGGTGTTCGTGACCGACGATGGGGCCGAGACCGACCTCGACCTCGGCCACTACGAGCGCTTCACCGGCCGGCACGCCAACAAGCGCGACAACATCACCACCGGTCGCATCTATTCCGACATCATCACCAAGGAGCGGCGCGGCGACTATCTCGGCGCCACCGTGCAGGTGATCCCGCACGTCACCGACGCCATCAAGGAATTCGTGCTCGAGGGCAATGACGGCTTCGATTTCGTTTTGGTCGAGATCGGCGGCACGGTCGGCGATATCGAGGGCCTGCCGTTCTTCGAAGCCATCCGCCAGCTCGGCAACGACCTGCCGCGCCACCACGCGGTCTATGTCCACCTGACGCTGATGCCGTACATTCCGTCGGCCGGCGAACTGAAGACCAAGCCGACGCAGCACTCGGTGGCAGAACTGCGTTCTATCGGCATCTCGCCCGACGTGCTGCTGGTGCGCTGCGACCGCCCGGTGCCGCAGGCGGAACGGCGGAAGCTCGCGCTCTTCACCAATGTGCGCGAGACGGCCGTGATCCAAGGGCTCGACGTCGCCTCGATCTACGACGTGCCGCTCGCCTATCACAAGGAAGGGCTCGACCGCGAAGTGCTGGCGGCGTTCGGCATCACCGATGCGCCGGAGCCCGACCTTCGCCAGTGGGAAGATGTGGCATCGCGGCTCCACAACCCGGAGGGCGAGGTCAACATCGCCATCGTCGGCAAATACACCGGCCTCAAGGACGCCTACAAATCGCTGAGCGAGGCGCTGGTGCACGGCGGCATCGCCAACCGCGTGAAGGTCAATCTCAACTGGATCGACAGCGAGATCTTTGAGCGCGAGGACCCCGCGCCCTATCTCGAGAATATCCATGGCATCCTGGTGCCGGGAGGGTTCGGCGAGCGTGGTTCGGCCGGGAAAATCCAGGCGGCCAAATTCGCGCGGCTCAAGGACGTACCGTATTTCGGCATCTGTTTCGGCATGCAGATGGCCTGCATCGAGGCAGCGCGGAACACCGCTGGCATCAAGAACGCCAACTCCACCGAATTCGGCCCGACCCGGGAGCCGATCGTCGGCATGATGACCGAGTGGACCAAGGGCAACGAAAAGGTCGAGCGGACGGCGGAGGGCGACCTCGGCGGCACCATGCGGCTCGGCGCCTATCCCGCGCAGCTGACGCGCGGCTCGCGGATCGCCGACATCTACGGCACGACCCGGATCAGCGAGCGGCACCGCCACCGCTACGAGGTCAACATGGCCTATCGCAAGGTGCTCGAGGCGAACGGCCTTCTATTTTCCGGCGTTTCGCCCGACGGCACGCTGCCCGAGATCGTCGAGCGCACCGACCATCCGTGGTTCATCGGCGTGCAGTTCCACCCCGAGCTGAAGAGCAAGCCGTTCGAGCCGCACCCGCTGTTCGCGAGCTTCATCGCCGCGGCGGTGGAGCAGGGTCGGCTGGTGTGACGAGGCGCGGTCTCACAGCTCTGGTTGTGTGTGCCGCGCTCCTCGTGGCCCCGGCGTTCGCCGACGACACGCAGGCCGAAATCCAGGCGCGCTACGATGCCTGGAGCCAGGCGATGGACGCCAAGGACTGGGTGGCCGCGCGCGCCATCGAGGCGCCGGGCTATCAGTCGATCTCGGTGGACGGCAAGACCGAGAGCGGCGACCACGAGATCGCTGCGCTGCAGCAGGCGGGGCTGGACAACCAGCACACCAAGACCACGGTCGTCTCGGTGCGGTTCACCGGCGACACCGCCCTGGTCGAAGAAACCGGCGACGGCCAGTTCTCGCGCACCGACGCGTCAGGAAAATCGCACGCCTTCAAGGTTCACGCGGAATCCTCGGACGTCTGGACGCGCGTGGGCGGGACGTGGCTGATCCTGTCGTCGACGACGAATGAGTTCGACCTGTCGGTCGATGGGCAGTCGGTGGCGCACCAGGTGCGGCCGAAGCCGGCGGCTTAGCATCAATACTATCCTCGTTGCGTCTGACTCTGTTGAGATCACCCAAGAGGCCGAAGCGGCGTTGAACCAAAATCGGCTAGACGGAAAGACCAACTCCCGCTTTGAATATTTCTCCGGCAAATCGCTTCTGTCCTTCGCGACTGGTCAGGTTCCACCGGATTTCGTCGAGCGCGTTGTCAGGTAGCCCCTCGTCAGTTCCTCACGCCACCTCCCGATCATGATCATTCACCTCGATCCAATACCCATCCGGGTCGGCCAGATAAATCTGCTTGAACCCATCGGGCCGGCCGGTGACCTCGCCGGTCTTCTCCGCCCAGCTCCAGAACTTCACGCCGCGCTTGCGCAGATCGGCGACGAAGCCGTCGAAATCGTCGACGTGGACGGCGAAATGCGTCTGCTTCTTGAGCCGCGTGTCGCCGAAATCGGCCTCGGTGATGTGGAGCGCGGTGACGCCGCCGATGCCGAACCAGCGGATGTTGGGCTGGTCGGTGCCGTTGTGGATCGGCGTGAAGCCGAGCGTCTCGGTGTAGAATTTCGTGCTCGCCTCAAGGCTGCGCACCAGCAGCGAGACGTGGTCGATCGACATCTTCATCGGATTGGTCCTCTCGCTTGGCAAGCTAAGTGGCCGCGCGGCCTACCGCAATCGCCGCGGTCACAGGAAAGTCGG
Organism: uncultured Alphaproteobacteria bacterium; assembly: GCA_963848625.1. GTDB lineage: Bacteria > Pseudomonadota > Alphaproteobacteria > Rhizobiales > Devosiaceae > Devosia_A. The sequence continues at coordinate 194,125 of CAWKEC010000002.1, read as the reverse complement.
TTGACCTCGGTGGAGGCGTGCCGCAAACATCGTCAATGGCCGATGTAATCTCGCTCAGCAAAGCCCGGAAGCAGAAAGCGCGCGCCGACAAGGAGGCGACCGCCGCTGCCAACCGGGCGCAGTTCGGGCGCACCAAGGCCGAAAAGCAGAAGGCCGCGGCCGAGAAGGCCATCGCTGACAAGATTATCGACGCGCACCGACGAGAGACTTAGCCACCATGTCACTCCCGCGCAGGCGGGAATCCAGGGCGGTGGGCTTGGTGTTCGCGACTTCTGGATTCCCGCCTGCGCGGGAATGACACCGAGATAGACGAGAACCCTATGACCACTCTTTCCGATTTCACCGCGACCCGCCTGCTTGGCGGCGCCGAGCCGCTCGCCGATTTCGGCGGCAAGGTCGCGATCATCGTCAATGTCGCGAGCCACTGCGGCAACACGGTCCAATATGAGGGGCTGGAAGCGCTCTATCGCCGCTATGCCCCCGACGGTCTCGTGGTTCTCGGCTTCCCCTGCAACCAGTTCGGCGAGCAGGAGGCCGGCAGCGCCGAGGAGATCGCTGAGTTCTGCACCAGCATCTATGGCGTCGATTTCCCGATGTTCGGCAAGATCGAGGTCAACGGCCCCGGCGCCGACCCGCTCTACAAATGGCTGAAGCATGCAACGCCCGGCTCGGACGACCGCGACATCGAATGGAATTTCGCAAAATTCCTCGTCGGCCGCGACGGCAAGCCGGTGAAGCGCTTCGGCGACAAGGTGCAGCCGGCCGATCTCACGGCGGACATCGAAAAGCTGCTCTAGGCTCAGGCCGCCTTGAACTGCGGGACGCGATCCCGCCGTGCGTCCGCAAGTTGCCGGCGAACACCCTCGGCGTTCTCGTTATTGACGTAGCCGGGCGTGCCGGGCTGGTGCCGCCAGGAATTCGCCAGCGGGCCATTGTCGATCGGATCGAAGCCCAGGGCGTCGACGAGGTCCATGACGATCTGCTTTTGCGTCGCGTCATCGCCGGACACGGGGAGGGCCAGCCGCTTCGGGTCGCCCTTGGGCTTTCCGTCGGCGCCGAGCCGCTTGAACTGGATATTGTTGAACACCTTGATCGTCGGATGGCCGATCTGCTGGGCCACCCACTCGCTCTCGGTCAGGCCGTCCTCGATGGCCTCGATCCGGCCATCGCGCTCGCGCGGATAGTAGTTGCAGGTGTCGATGACCGGGGTGGAGGATGGCACGTCCCGGAAGAGCGCCGCGGGCAGCTTGGCGACGGCCTTCATGGGGATCGTCAGGATGATCACGTCCTTGCCGCTGACGGCCTCTTCGGCTGTAACGGCCCGAGCACCGGTGTCCCGTGAGAGGTCCCCAAGGGTTTCCGGCCCGCGCGAATTGGCGATTTCGACCGAATGGCCAATCTCGGTCAGTCGCCGCGCGAGTGTGCCGCCGATCTTGCCGGCGCCGATGATCCCGATGTTCATTTGCCTGTCTCCCGCAGAGATCCAATTCTCAGGGCAAGACGTATCAGCGCGGTGGAGGGTTCCGCCGGGCCGCCAAAACGTTGCCGTTGCGGCCTACATCGTCCGGAATGCAAACGCGCGCCGGTGTCCCGGCGCGCGGCAAAGTCTCCGAGGCGGACTAGGCGCGGTAGTTCGAGGCGAACACCAGCACGGGCCGATCGAGCCACAGCCCAGGATATTTGGCCTGGAAGTCCTTGATCTTGGGCTCGTCGAACGCCTCGAGATAACCCGGGTTGTCCTTCTCGGTGTAGGCGTTGTCCTGGTGGTAGTCCTCGGCACGATAGAAGTTCGTGTAGGGCGTGACCTCGGTCACGATCGGCGCCGGGTAAATCTTGGCCGCGTCGAGCTGGGCGATGTAGGCGGTCGCGACCTTGGCCTGCTGGTCGCTCATGGTGAACAGCGCCGAGCGATAGCTGGTGCCGACGTCGTTGCCCTGCTGGTCCTTGGTGGTGGGATCGGTGATCACCGAAAAGAAGATCTGCAGCAGCTGGCCATAGCTCACCTGGCTGGGATCGAAGACGACCTCGACCAATTCGGCGTGGCCGGTGGTCTCCGTGCCGACCTGCTCGTAGCTCGGATTGGCGAGCGTGCCGCCCGCGTAGCCTGCCAGCGTGGTCTTGACGCCCTTGACGTGCTGGAAGACGCCCTGCACGCCCCAGAAGCAGCCGCCTGCGAAGACGGCGGTCTCGGTGCTGGCGCTCGGATGCTCGTCCGCGGTCGGTGCGGGGGCGTTGACGGGCAACAGCCCCTCGGCATTGGCCGTCACCGTCCATAGCCCAAAACCGGCCAGCGGCACGATTGCAGCAATTGTCGCGATTTTGAGGATCGAATTCAGGTTGAACGTCATGGCTTCTCCCTCCGGATGCCCGGGCCCAGTGCGTGATCACTAATTTGGCGTCTCGCGCCCGGAAATCCAGCCCGTTGGCTCCGTTGTGATCGCTGAAGCGACGTTCGTGAGCCACCGTGAGCGAGCGTTTTCGGGCTCACCAATGCTGACGCGAAGCTGAAAGTGCCGGTCAGGGCGGGTTCAAAAGGCCGGGGCTAAACCAGAGACACCTTAGGCCCATGAGGGCCACAACATCTGGAGAAACCCATGCGTAAACTCGCTCTGACCACCGGCCTGCTGATCCTCGCGGGCGCGACCTTCGCCACCACCGCCGCGCAGGCGGCCAACCCCTTCTTCTGCAATGCCTACGCCCAGACCGCGGTCTGGCAGGAGGGCCAGAACCTCGCCAAGGGCTGCGGCTTCTTCGGCGTCCGCTGGAGCTTCAACTACTCCGGCCACTATACCTGGTGCCTCTCGGCCCCCACGGTCGCCGCGATTTCCGAGCGCAATGCCCGCAAGTGGCAGCTCTGGAGCTGCTAAGCCGAGCATCGCAGCACCTCTGCAAGGCCCCGCTGGCACCCCGGCGGGGCTTTTGCTTGCGGCCTCTGGCCGGAACGCGGGTCGATCGTTACCCTCCGATGCCGAGGAGGAGCAATGGCCAGGATCATCATCATCGGCGGCAGCGGGCATGTCGGGACCTATCTCGTGCCGCGGCTGGTTCGCGCCGGCCATCACGTCGTCAACGTCGCGCGTGGCGACAGCCGCCCCTACACGGCCGACGCAGCGTGGTCTTCGGTCGAGACGGTGCACATCGATCGCGATGCCGAGGAGGCCGCCGCCAGGTTCGGCGCGCGGATCGCGGCGCTCGCGCCCGACATCGTCATCGACATGATCTCGTTCAAACTCCAGAGCACCCAGCAGCTCGTCGAGGCCTTGCGCGGCAAGATCCGGCATTTCCTCCATTGCGGCACCATCTGGGTGTACGGGCACAACGCGGCGGTCCCGGCCGTCGAGAGCGATCCGCTCAATCCCTTTGGCGAGTACGGCACGCAGAAAGCAGCGATCGAAACCTGGCTACTGGATGAGGCGCGGCGCCACGGCTTTCCGGCCACCGTGTTCCGGCCAGGCCATATCGTCGGGCCGGGCTGGAACCTCATCGGGCCGGCCGGCAATTTGAATCTCAAGGTTTTCGAGACCATCGCCCGCGGCGACGAGCTGGTGCTGCCGAACTTCGGCATGGAAACGGTCCACCACGTCCACGCCGACGACGTCGCGCAGCAGGTGGTGGGCGCCATCGACAACTGGTCCGTTGCGGTGGGCGAAGCGTTCAACACCGTCTCGGCGCAGGCGCTCAATCTCCGGGGCTATTCCGAGGCGATGTATCGCTTTTTCGGCCACGCGCCGCGGTTGCGCTTTGAACCGTTCGAGACCTGGAAGCGCAGCCAGTCGGACGAGGACACGCAAGCCACCTGGGATCACACGTCCCGCAGCCCGAACCATTCGATCGCCAAGGCCGAACGCCTGCTCGGCTATCGGCCCCGATATACTTCGCTCGAGGCGATCCGGGAGGCCGTCAGCTGGCTCGTCGCGGATGGACAGATCGCTGTCCCGGCTGCGACGAAATAGGGCAGTCGGGCAGAGCGCTACGGGTCTATCGTCCCGCCTATGCATCGGCTTCTCTCGATCTTTGTCGCCGTCGCCGCGGCCCTCCTTGCGGCGCCCGTGATCGCGGCGACCGATGAGCCGCTCACCGTGCATTTCCTCAGCGACGACGGCACGACGACGCTTGTTGCCTACCTTTACGCCGCCGAGCGGCGCGAAGGGAGCCTGCACCGGCCGTCGTGATGATGCACGGCCGGGAAGGGCCGTATTCGTCGCTCGCCAAGGGCGTCTATGACGCCGGCACGCTGAGCCAGCGCACCAGGGACTGGGCCAAGCTCTGGACCGGGCAGGGGGACTGGGCGCTGGTCGTCGACAGTTTTGGGCCGCGCGGCTTTCCCACCGGTTTTGCCGCCGGCACCGATCTCACGCGGCCGGATGCAGTCAACGAGGTGACGGTCCGCCCGCTCGATGCCTACGCCGCCCTCAAATATCTGCGTACCGTCAAGGGCGTCGATCCCGATCGGATAGGCCTCCAGGGCTGGTCGAACGGCGGCAGCGCAGTAATCGCGACGCTGTCGCCAGAGGCGCTCTCGATTGCCGGGCTGACGGCAGCGACCGGCTTTAAGGCTGGACTGGCATTCTATCCCGGCTGCGGCCTCCAGGATCACTTCAAGGCGAGCGGCTACGCGCCCTACGCACCCGTGCGGGTGTTCATCGGCACCGCCGACGAGGAGGTTTCGCCGAAAGCCTGCACGCGGCTGGTCAAGGATTCATCGGCCGGCGGCAGCGATATCGCGCTCACGACGTATGACGGCGCGACCCACGACTTCGACGATCCCGGGGAGAAGCGGCAGGGCGTCCCGGCCAACGTCGCAGCCAAGAATGATGCGACCGCGCAGGCCCTGGCATTTTTCGCCAGGGAGCTCGGCGAGTAGCTGGGATGCGACGGGCACGCTAGTCTGCCGGCAGCAGGGAGTGCCACATGCGCATCGCCTTCGGCGGCTACCATATCGAGTGTTCGACCTATAACCCGGTGCTGACGCGGGAGGCGGACTTCACCGTCTATCGCGGCGAGGCGCTGCTGAAGGCGCCGTCGTTCCGGTTCCTCGCCGAGCTACGATGCAGAATTCCTGCCGACGCTCCATGCCCGGGCCGTGCCGGGCGGCCCGATCGAGCGCGCGACCTATGAGCGGTTCAAGGCAGAATTCCTCAAGCGGCTGCGCGGCTTCGGCAAGGTGGACGGGCTATACCTCGCGTTGCACGGCGCTTCGTTCGTCGAGGGCATGGAGGATGCGGAGGGCGACTGGGTCGCGGCGGCGCGCGAGGCGGTCGGGCCGGACGTGCCGATTACCGCGAGCTATGATCTTCACGGCAACCTCTCGCCGCGCATTATCGACAATCTCGATTTCTTCTCGACCTATCGGACGGCCCCGCACATCGACGTCGAAGAGACCTCGCGCCGGGCGGTGAGCATGCTGCTGCGGCATCTGACGACCGGCGAGCGCGCCTGTCTCTGCTGGTGCCCGATTCCGGTGGTGCTGCCCGGCGAGCGGACCTCGACCGAGGACGAGCCGGCCAAGTCGCTCTATGCACTGCTTCCGGGGATCGATCGGCGTCCGGGCATCTGGGACGCTTCGCTGATGGTCGGCTATGTCTGGGCCGACGAGCCCCGCGCAACGGCCGCCGCGGTAATGACCGGCCCGGACAAGGCCGCCCTCGAACAGGCCGCCACGGAAATGGCACAGGCCTATTGGGCTGCGCGCGAAGCGTTCGTCTTCGGCTCGAAGACCGGCTCGATTGCCGAGTGCATCGGCTGGGCACTCGCGAGCCCGACCGCTCCCGTGGTGCTGGCGGACTCGGGTGACAACCCAACGGCGGGCGGTGTCGGCGACCGTGCCGAAGTGCTGGCGGCGCTGATCGAGGCAGGGGCCGAGGGCGTGATCGTCGCCGGCATCGCCGATCGTCCAGCCACAGAGGCGGCCTATGCGGTGGGAGTCGGCGCGACGATCAACGTCTCGGTCGGCGCGACGCTCTATCCGGGCGGCTCGAACCCGACGGCGATCACGGCGCAGGTGATGGCGCTCGATCCGACGCCGAAAGCCGCAGAGCGGCAGGCGGTGTTGCGTGTTGGCGGGATCGATCTCGTCGTCGCAGCTCGGCGGCGGCCCTATCACGACCTCGCCGACTTCACCGCGCTCGGGCTCGATCCGAAGGCGGCGAACATCGTCGTGGTCAAGTCGGGCTATCTGTCGCCGGAGCTCGCGCCGATCGCCAACCCGTCGCTGATGGCGCTGTCGCCGGGCGTCGTCGACCAGTTCGTCGAGCGGCTGCCGCGACTGCGCTACGACCGCAAGATCTTCCCCGGCGACCGGGATTTTGCGTATTCGCCCAAGGTCTTGTGGTCAAAACGCTCGCGCTAGGCCCGGATTTTCGCCGACGCCCCTTTCGATTGTCATGAGGGCCGTCTAGGAAAGGTCGCTTTCCGCAAGAGTCAGAGGCGCTTTCCATGTCTTCCATCATCGACGTCACCGGCCGCCAGGTCCTCGACAGCCGCGGCAACCCGACCGTCGAGGTGGACGTGGTGCTCGACGACGGCAGCTTTGGCCGCGCCATGGTGCCCTCGGGAGCCTCGACCGGCGCGCATGAAGCCGTGGAGCTCCGCGACGGCGGCAAGGCCTATCTCGGCAAGGGCGTGACCAAGGCCGTCGATTTCGTCAATTCCGAAATCTACTCCGAGATCGAGGGCATGGATGCGCTCGACCAGATCGGGATCGACCGCGTGATGATCGATCTCGACGGCACCCCCAACAAGTCGCGGCTGGGCGCAAACGCCATCCTCGGTGTGTCGCTCGCCGTCGCCAAGGCCGCCGCCGAAAGCTCCGAACTGCCGCTCTACAAATATATCGGCGGCCCCAACGCCCATATCCTGCCGGTGCCGATGATGAACATCATCAATGGCGGTGCGCATGCCGACAACCCGATCGACATGCAGGAATTCATGATCCTGCCCATCGGCGCCGAGAGCTTTGCGCACGCGGTGCAGATCGGCTCGGAAGTGTTCCATACCCTGAAGAAGGCACTGCAGAAGGACGGCCACAACACCAATGTCGGCGACGAGGGCGGCTTTGCGCCCAACCTCAAATCGGCCGAAGCGGCGCTCGACTACATCATGAAGTCGATCACCGCCGCGGGTTACGAACCAGGCAAGGACGTGGCCCTCGGCCTCGACTGCGCCTCGAGCGAATACTTCAAGGCCGGCAAGTACGAGATGGAAGGCGAGGGCAAGTCGCTCACCTCCGCGGAGAACGCAAAATTCCTCGCCGACCTGGTCGCCAAATTCCCCCTGATCACCATCGAGGACGGCATGGCCGAGGACGACTGGCAGGGCTGGAAGGCGCTGACCGACCTGCTCGGCAAGAAGGTGCAGCTCGTCGGCGACGATCTCTTCGTGACCAACGTCGCGCGGCTCAGGACCGGCATCGAGAAGGGCGTCGCCAACTCCGTGCTGGTCAAGGTCAACCAGATCGGCACGCTGTCGGAGACCCTCGACACCGTCGATATGGCCCACCGCAACGCCTACACCACGGTGATGTCGCACCGCTCCGGCGAGACCGAGGATTCAACGATCGCGGATTTGGCCGTGGCGTGTAATTGCGGGCAGATCAAGACGGGCTCGCTGAGCCGGTCGGACCGGATCGCTAAATACAACCAGCTGATCCGCATCGAGGAGATGCTGGGCAGCGCGGCGATGTACGCGGGACGCGGGGCGTTCAAGGCGCTGAAGTAGGCAGGCTCTGGTGTTGACGCTGCGTCGTGTAATGTATAAGTTACATTGATCGAGGTTCGCCAAACCGAAGTATTTCGTGCGTGGCTTGCGGACTTGCGGGATCGACGAGCCGCGAAGGCGATCGCCCAGCGGCTTGTGCGCCTTGAGGCAGGGCTCTTCGGCGATGCCAAGCACTTCGATGGCATTGGCGAACTCCGGGTGGATTTCGGCCCAGGATATAGGGTCTATTTTGTCCGGCGCGGACCGGTCGTCGTGATCCTCTTATGCGGTGGGGACAAGTCCACGCAGGGCCGCGACATTGTTCGGGCAAAGACGATGGCTCAGGAGATCGCTTGATGGCGCTGAAGACGGTCCCTTTCGACGCAGCTGAGATACTCGACGACGAGGCTTCGCAGGAGGAACTGCTTGCCGACGCTTTTGCCAGCGGCGACGCGACTTACATCACCGTCGCCCTCGGCACGGTGGCACGCGCGCGAGGGATGTCGTCGGTAGCAAAGGAAGCGGGTGTTACCCGAGAGGCGCTGTATCGTGCGCTTAGTAAAGACGGGGACCCGCGCCTGTCCACACTGATGGGCACCATCAAGGCAATGGGGCTCGAACTGCATGTTCGGCCGACATCGCCGAAGAGCTAAGGCTTAACGCCGCTTCAACCACGGCTCGCTACCTTGCGCCCATGTCCACCCGCCTTCGCCGCCCCTCGCTCTGGCGTCAGCTCGCCATCACCGCCGCGCTGATCGCGTTCCAGGGCTATCTCGGCTACAGCGCCTTCGGCGGTAATTTCGGCATCGAGAGCCAGAAGCTCATGAAAGCCGACATTGCCGATCTCAACGTGCAGACCGACGAGATGACGGCCGAGATCGAGGCCTATCGGCACAAGGTGTCGCTGTTCGATCCGCATTCGCTCGACCCGGACATCCTGACCGAGAAGGCGCGCTCATTCCTGTCGATGTCCGGCGCCGGCACCATGCTGGTGATGGTCGACCCTGCGACGGGTCAACCTCTTGGTGGTTTACAGGGTATATCAACCGGAAATCAGGCAATGCCAAAAATCGAAAGCGGCATAGACTGATAGCCTGATCGGCTAATCCGCAGCGCGAGTTGGCAAGTCGGCGCGCCTTGCGCTACGTTTAGCTTAAATGCGGCATCCGGAGTGAGCTGAATGGCACGCAAGCCGGCAGCGGAGAAATCCGCGTCCCTCTCCAACGTCCCCGAATTCTCCAAGGACCAGGAACTCACCGCCTATCGCGAGATGCTCCTGATCCGCCGTTTCGAGGAAAAGGCCGGCCAGATGTATGGCATGGGGCTGATCGGCGGCTTCTGCCACCTTTATATCGGCCAGGAGGCGGTGGTGACCGGCGTCACCATGGCCTCGCGCAAGGACAAGGACGCCCAGATCACCGGCTATCGCGACCACGGCCACATGCTGGCGATGGGCATCGACCCCAAGGGCGTGATGGCCGAGCTCACCGGGCGCGAGGGCGGCCTTTCCAAAGGCAAGGGCGGCTCGATGCACATGTTCTCCAACGAGCACCGCTTCTACGGCGGCAACGGCATCGTCGGCGCGCAGGTCTCGCTCGGCACGGGGCTCGCTTTCGCTGCGAAATTCAAAGGCGACGATACGGTGAGCATCACCTATTTCGGCGATGGCGCAGCTAACCAGGGCCAGGTCTATGAAAGCTTCAACATGGCGAAGCTCTGGAAGCTGCCCGTGGTCTATATCATCGAGAACAACCGCTACGGCATGGGCACGTCTGTAGAACGGGCTTCCGGTCAGCCGAACCTGTCACGGCGCGGCGAGGGTTTCGACATCCCCGGCGAGCAGGTCGACGGCATGGATGTGCGCATGACGCACGACGCCGCCCGGCGTGCCATCGCCCACGCCCGCGAGGGCAAGGGACCCTACATCCTCGAAATGCTGACCTATCGCTATCGCGGCCACTCGATGTCGGACCCGGCAAAGTATCGATCCAAGGACGAAGTGACGACCATGCGCGCCGAGCACGACCCGATCGAGCAGGTGAAGGCCCGCATCCTCGAAAAGCGCTACGGCACCGAGGAAAGCCTCAAGCAGACCGAGACCGAAGTGCGGGCGATCATCACCGCCGCGGCCGACTTCGCGACGGCCGACGCAGAGCCGGCGCCGTCCGAGCTCTGGACCGACATTTACGCCGACGCCTGAGGGTGCGATGCCGAACGTGCATTTCGAGTATCATGTCAGCGACACCGCGCGGGCCCGCAAATTCTACAGCGACCTGTTCGGCTGGACTTATAAGTCGATGGCCGAGGGCGACTATCATCTCATCAAGGGCGAGGGGATTGCGCCCTGGACGGCGCTCTCGGGCGCCTTGCTCGGGCGCAACGCGCCGCTGCCCGCCGATGGCACCGGTCCTCGCGGCGCCGTGCTGGTGTTCGGCGTCAAGGACGTCGATGCGAGTTTTGCGAAGGCTCTGGCCAATGGCGGAAGCGAAACGATGCCGCCCACCGACTTTCCGCCGATCGGACGGCTCGCTTATTGCGAGGACGGCGAGGGCAATATTTTCGGCATGATCCAGCCGCCGGAGAAGATGTGAATGCCGAATATTCTGATGCCCGCGCTCTCGCCGACGATGGAAGAGGGCAAGCTGAGCAAATGGCTGGTCAAGCCCGGCGATATGGTGAAGCCGGGCGACGTGCTCGCGGAAATCGAGACCGACAAGGCCACGATGGAGGTCGAGAGCGTCGACACCGGCAAGGTGAGCAAGCTGCTGGTCCCTGAAGGGACGGAGGGCGTCAAGGTCAATACGCCGATCGCATTGGTGCTGGGGGAGGGCGAGGCGCCCGGCGAGGAGATGCCGAAGCCGCCGTCGCTAGCGCCCTCGTCCTTCGAGGCGCCGGCGAAGAGTGCCGGCGCACCTCAGGATGAGGGCTCCGCGAAATCATCCGAGCCTCATCCTGAGACGGGAGCGAAGCGACCCTCGAAGGACGAGGCGGGCGCCCCGGCCGCTCCGAAATTCACCCCCGCCGCCGATCCCGATCTGCCGGCCGGCGTCGAGATGGTCGAAATGACCGTACGCCAGGCGCTCAACGAGGCGATGGCGGAGGAGATGCGGCGCGACCCCTCCATTTTCCTCCTGGGCGAGGAGGTGGCCGAGTACAACGGCGCCTACAAGATCAGCCAGGGCCTGCTCGATGAATTCGGCGACAAGCGTGTCGTCGATACCCCGATCACCGAGCACGCGTTTGCCGGCATCGGCATCGGCGCGGCCTTCGCGGGGCTGCGTCCAATCGTCGAATTCATGACCTGGAATTTTGCCATGCAGGCGATCGACCAGGTGGTCAACTCGGCCGCCAAGCAGCTCTATATGTCGGGCGGGCAGGTGCACGCGCCGATCGTCTTCCGCGGGCCAAATGGCGCGGCCGCTCGCGTCGGCGCGCAGCACAGCCAGGACTACTCGGCCTGGTACAGCCATGTGCCCGGCCTCTACGTGATCGCGCCGTTCTCGGCCGCCGACGCCAAGGGACTGCTGAAGGCCGCGATCCGCTCCAACAACCCGGTCGTCTTTCTCGAGAACGAGATTCTCTACGGCTCGACCGGGCCGGTGCCGAAGCTGGACGATTTCGTGCTGCCGATCGGCAAGGCGCGTATCGTGCGGTCGGGGCAAGGACGTGACGCTGGTCTCGTTCTCGATGGGCATGCGCTATGCGACGCAGGCCACAGAAAAACTCGTGGCCGCGGGTGTCGATGTCGAGCTGATCGACCTCCGCACGCTACGGCCGCTCGACGCTGCGACCGTCATCGAAAGCGTCAAGAAGACCGGCCGCATCGTCACCGTCGAGGAAGGCTGGCCGCAGGGCGGCATCGGCGCAGAACTCGCGGCGCGCGTCGTCGCCGAGGCGTTCGACTATCTCGACGCGCCGCCGACGCGCGTCACGGGCAAGGACGTTCCCATGCCCTACGCCGCCAATCTGGAAAAACTTGCGTTACCTAATGTCGACGAGGTTATCGCCGCCGTGAATGCAGTGACCTACAGGAGCTGAGGCGTGGGCAAGCGCATCATCTCCAGCCATTCAGTCACCGGCACCGCGGGCTGGTGGCTGACCGACGATCAGGCCTACTTTAAGCGCGTTGCCGTCTGGGTGCTGGCCGATGTGTTCGACGAGCGCTACCCCTCGAGCGGCACGGTGCGCGAGGTCGTCGGCCTCGCGATCGACGAGCTGGGCGATGTCGGGCAGTGCGATCTCACCACCCGGCACTACGCCCACGAGAACGATGTTCAACACGAGAGCATTCTCAATGAGTGACCAGGCTGAGACTCGACCGCAAGATTTCTCGACGAGGCCTATGCAGAGGCGCAGAAGGGGCTGAGCGAGGGCGGTATCCCGATCGGCTCGGTGCTGGTGCGCAATGGCGAGATCATCGGCCGCGGCCATAACCGGCGCGTGCAGAAGGGCGATCCGATCCTCCACGGCGAGATGGATGCGATCCAGAATGCGGGCCGCCAGAAGACCTACAAGGACGTCACATGCTACACGACGCTTTCGCCCTGCATGATGTGCACTGGAACGATCATCCAGTTCGGCATCTCGCGCGTTGTCGTCGCCGAGAGCAAGAACTTCAAGGGTTTCCAGGACGTGATGTCGCTCGCCGGGGTCAATGTGGTCGACTACCACGACCCCAAGTGCGAGCACATGATGGCCGATTTCATCAAGAACAATCCGCACCTCTGGAACGAAGACATCGGCGAGTGAGGCCAGCATGAGCATCAACATTACAATGCCGGCGCTCTCCCCGACGATGGAAGAGGGCAAGCTCGCCAAATGGCACGTCAAGGAGGGCGACAGCGTCTCGTCGGGCGACGTGATCGCCGAGATCGAGACCGACAAGGCGACCATGGAGGTCGAGGCCGTCGACGAGGGCAAGATCGGCAAGATCGTCGTCCCCGAAGGCACCGACAATGTGAAGGTCAACTCCGTGATCGCGGTGCTGCTCACTGAGGGCGAGAATGCGGCGGATGTGAAGACGCCGGCCACCCCGCAGGCGAAATCGCCGGCCCCCGCGCCGGTCCCCGTGGCCCCCTCACCCCGGCCCGCTCCCCAAGCGGGAGAGGGGGCGGCGGCAGCCCGCGCCCGTCGCCTCTTCCCCTCTCCCCGCTGGGGAGAGGGTGGCCGCGCAACGGCCGGGTGAGGAGCGCCCCGTGAACGGCGCCAATGGCGCCCGCGTCTTCGCCTCGCCGCTGGCGCGTCGCCTTGCGAAGGATGCCAACATCGACGTCGGCGCAATCAATGGCTCGGGTCCGCACGGGCGTGTGGTGAAGTCGGACGTCGAAGCCGCTAAGTCCGGCAAGGCGCCCCTGAAAGCATCGGCGACCGCCCCCGCCGGTGCCGGTCTCGCCCTCGGCATGACAAAGGCGCAGGTGATGGCCCTCTATCCCGAGGGCAGCTACGACGTCGTTCCAAACGACGGCATGCGCAAGATCGTCGCGGCCCGGCTGACCGAAGCCAAGCAGACCATTCCGCATTTCTACCTGACGCTCGACTGCCACATCGATGCGCTGCTCGACGCGCGCGAGAAGATCAATGCCGCCGCGCCGATGAAGGACGGCAAGCCGATCTATCGGCTGTCGCTCAATGATTTTGTCATCAAGGCCTGGGCGATCGGCGCTGCAGAAGGTGCCGACCGCCAACGCCACCTGGGCGGTGGATTCGATCCTCTATCACAAGCGCTCGGACGTGGCCGTGGCGGTTGCCGTCCCCGGTGGTCTGTTCACGCCGGTCGTCCACTCGGCCGACACCAAGACGCTCCGCCAGATCTCCGAAGAGGTCAAAGACCTCGCCTCGCGTGCCCGCAACAAGAAGCTCGCCCCCAATGAATACCAGGGCGGTTCGAGCTCGGTCAGCAATCTGGGCATGTTCGGCATCAAGGAATTCGGCGCGGTCATCAACCCGCCCCACGGCACGATCCTCGCGGTCGGTGCCGGCGAGGAACGCGTCTATGCGTACCAGGGAGAGGTGAAGGTCGGCCAGTTCATGACGGTCACCTGCGCCTGCGATCACCGCGCCGTCGACGGTGCGCTCGGCGCCGAGCTGCTCGCCGCGTTCAAGGAATTGATCGAAACCCCGGTGATGATGCTCGCATGACCAAAACCATCCTTTGCTACGGCGACAGCCTGACCTGGGGCTCGAGTCCCTCATGGATGGTCCGCGGCACGCCTATGAAGATCGCTGGCCGACGGCGCTCGAGGCCAAGCTCGGTGGCGCGGCGCGCTGCATCGCCGAGGGGCTGGGCGGGCGGACGACCGTCCACGACGACTGGTATGCCGACGCCGACCGCAACGGCGCGCGCCTGCTGCCGACGCTGCTGTCGTCGCATTCGCCGCTCGACATGGTGATCATCATGCTCGGCACCAACGACATCAAGCCGTTCCACGGGCGCACGGCGCTCGAGGCCTCGTGGGGCGTGCGGCGGCTGGTGCAGATCGTCCGCGCCCACGCCGCGACCGAACGCGCGCCGGAGCCGAAGATGGTCATCGTCGCGCCGCCGCCGACCGTGCTCGGCAAGACGCACCCTGAAATGATGCTCCATTTCAGCGGCGAGGACGCGGTCAGGGCGAGCTCGGGCTTTGCCGAATTCTACCAGAAGCGCGCCGACGAAGAAGGCGTCGGCTTCTTCAACGCCGGCTCGGTCGCCAGAACCAGCGACGAGGACGGCATCCATCTCGACGCCGCCAACACCCGCGCCATCGGCGAGGGGCTCGCGCCGCTGGTCAAACGGCTGCTCGGCCTGTGAGCGCCTACACCACGCGGCCGGCTCGCAAATCCGACGCGAGTGAAATCGCGCTGCTCGTGAACATCGCCGTGCATGGCGGGATTGCGCGCGGCTGGGCTTCCGGCGAGGCGGCGGCCGGCACATATGACCCCATAGAGGTCGGACGGCTCGGCATGATGCGCGACGACACAGAATTCGGCTGGAAGAACGTCACCATGGCCGAGGCCGATGGCGAGGTCGTCGGCATGCTGCTGGGTTACCGCAAGGCCGACGTGTTCGAGCCTGTGCCGCCCGAGGTCACCGGCTTCATGCGTCCGATCGAAGAGCTTGAAGCGGCCGCGAACGGCAAGTGGTTCATTTCGATGCTTGGCGTGCATCTGGGGTGGCGCGGCAAGGGCGTGGGCTCGACACTGCTGCAGGTCGCCGACGCGAAGCGCCAAGACAGCAAGGCGAACGGCATTGCCCTCATTGTCGAGGACGCCAATGACGGCGCCCGCCGTCTCTACGAACGCAGCGGCTTTGCGGTGCGCGACAAGCGGCCGATGGGCCGCATCCCCGGCGGCGCGGCGGCGGGTCACGACTGGCTCTTGATGGTCAAGGAGTAGGCATGGCCGACAGCTACGATCTCATCATCATCGGCGCCGGCCCCGGCGGCTACGTCGCAGCCATCCGCGCCGCACAGCTCGGCATCAAGACCGCGATCGTCGAGCGCGAGCACATGGCGGGCATCTGCTCCAACTGGGGGTGCATTCCGACCAAGGCGCTGCTGCGCACGGCCGAAATCTACGGCCACATGGCGCACGCCAAGGATTACGGGCTGACCGCCGAGAAATTCGGCTTCGATCTCGGCGCCACCGTCAAGCGCTCGCGCCAGATCGCGGCGCAGATGAACAACGGCGTGCAGTTCCTGATGAAGAAGAACAAGGTCGATACCATCTGGGGCGAGGCGACACTCACCGGTCCTGGCGAGATCAGGGTCGAACCGACTAAGAAGCCGCCCATGCAACCCCAGGTGCCGCCGCCCAAGAACACGCTGGGGCCCGGCACCTACAAGGCGAAGAACATCATCGTCGCAACTGGCGCGCGACCGCGCGTGCTGCCCGGTATCGAGCCCGACGGCGATCGCATCTGGACCTATTTCGAGGCGATGTCGCCCAAGACCATGCCGAAATCGCTGGTCGTGATGGGCTCGGGCGCCATTGGAATGGAGTTCGCCTCATTCTACCGCTCGCTCGGGGCGGACGTGACGATCATCGAGCTCCTGCCGCAGATCCTGCCGGTCGAGGACGCCGAGATCGCTGCGCAGGTGAAGAAGCGGTTCGAAAAGCGCGGCATCCGCTTCATGATCGAAGCCAAGGTCACCAAGGTCGACAAATCCAAGACCGGCATCGTCGCCCATGTCGAGAACAAGGACGGCAGCAAGGTC
Source organism: uncultured Alphaproteobacteria bacterium (assembly GCA_963848625.1). Classification (GTDB taxonomy): domain Bacteria; phylum Pseudomonadota; class Alphaproteobacteria; order Rhizobiales; family Devosiaceae; genus Devosia_A. The sequence goes on along the minus strand of CAWKEC010000002.1, from coordinate 178,238 downwards.
GAGGTCACGGGCGATGCGCTGATCTCCGCCGTGGGTGTCGTCTGCAATACGGAAAATCTCGGGCTCGAAAAGCTCGGCGTGAAGATCGAGCGCGGCGCCATCGCCGTCGATGATCACGGCCGGACCAATGTGGCGGGCGTCTGGGCCATCGGCGACGTCGCCGGCCCGCCGATGCTCGCGCACAAGGCCGAGCACGAGGCGGTCATCGTGGTCGAGACCATCGCGGGCATGAAGGTGCACGGCCTCGACAAGCGCAAGATCCCGGGCTGCACCTATTGCGAGCCGCAGGTCGCCTCGGTCGGGCTGACCGAAGCCAAGGCGAAGGAAGCCGGACGCGAGATCAAGGTCGGCCGCTTCCCGTTCATCGGCAACGGCAAGGCCATTGCGCTTGGCGAGCCCGAAGGCATGGTCAAGACCATCTTCGACGCCAAGACCGGCGAGTTGCTGGGCGCGCACATGGTGGGTGCCGAGGTCACCGAGCTGATCGAGGGCTTTGTCGTGGCCATGAACCTCGAAACAACCGAGGAAGAACTCATCCACACCATCTTCCCGCATCCCACCCTCAGTGAGATGATGAAGGAGAGCGTGCTCGACGCCTACGGCCGGGCCCTCAACATCTAGGCCGCAACCGCGGCGAACAACCGGAGGAGCGTTCAATGGACGGATTTGGCTGGATAGGAACGATTATCATTGGCGGGCTCGCCGGCTGGATCGCCTCGATCCTGCTCCACGTGCGCAACAACATCTTGATGAACATCATCCTCGGCATCGTCGGGGCCGTGGTGCTCAATTTCATCCTGGTGCAGCTGTTTCACGTCGAATATGGCGGCATCATCGGCCAGCTGATCACCGCCATCATCGGCGCGGCGATCGTGATGCTGATCTATCGCGCCATCACGGGACGCAACATCTGAGCCGCACGGCATTGTGACGGCGCATTGAACTGATCGAAAGGGCTCGCGACATAGGATTGCCGCGAGCCGACCGCTCGAGACGACCGCCCGGCCGGCTGCCGGACACTAAGGAGTGCCTTGGTTACCCTGCTCGAAACCCGTCCGCGTCATCCCGAGAAGGCCCATCGGCCGGACACCGAGATGCTGCGCAAGCCCGACTGGATCCGCGTCCGCGCGCCGGGCTCGCCGGTCTATCGCGAGACCCAGCAGATCGTGCGCGAGAACAATCTCGTTACGGTGTGCGAGGAGGCGGGCTGCCCCAATATCGGCGAGTGCTGGTCCAAGAAGCACGCGACCATGATGATCATGGGCGAGATCTGCACGCGCGCCTGCGCCTTCTGCAACGTGCGCGACGGGCCTGCCGACGGCGCTCGACCCGCTGGAGCCCGAGCACGTCGCCAATGCGGTCGAAAAGCTCGGCCTCGCGCATGTCGTCATCACTTCGGTCGACCGCGATGACCTGCCGGATGGCGGCGCCGAGCATTTCGCCAAGGTCATCCGCGCCATCCGCGCGCGCGACGCCGTCGACCACCATCGAGGTGCTGACGCCCGATTTCCTCCGCAAGGACGGCGCGCTGGAGATGGTCGTCGCGGCCAAGCCCGACGTGTTCAACCACAATCTCGAAACCGTGCCGTCAGAAATACCTGACGGTGCGGCCGGGCGCGCGCTACTTCCACTCGATCCGGCTGCTGCAGCGGGTCAAGGAGCTCGACCCCACGATGTTCACCAAGTCCGGCATCATGGTCGGCCTCGGCGAGGAGCGGAACGAGGTGCTGGCGCTGATGGACGATCTGCGCTCGGCCGACGTCGATTTCCTCACCATCGGCCAGTACCTGCAGCCCACCCGCAAGCATCACCCGGTGATCCGGTTCGTGCCGCCGGACGAGTTCTCGTCCTACGCGACGATCGCCAAGACCAAGGGCTTCCTGCTGGTCTCGTCGAGCCCGCTGACCCGCTCGTCGCACCACGCCGGCGAGGATTTCGCCGCGCTCAAAGCCGCCCGGCTCGCCAAGCATGCCTGATCTCTTCTTCGAGCGGCACGTGCCGCACCTCGTCGATCCCATGTTCGACCTGGTCAATGATCTCGAGAGCTATCCGCGGTTCGTGCCGAACGTCTCGGCGATGCAGGTCCGGCGCGACGACAGCACCGCCAGCGACGTCCGTTTCGCGAAGATGACGGTGTCGTTCGGCCCGGTCACCCAGGCCTATACCTCGCGCGTCGAGGCAAGCCGCGCCGACCACACCATCACCGCCAAGGCGGTCGACGGACCGTTCGCCTACCTCAACAGCAAGTGGACCTTCGAGCCCGAAGGTACGGGCACCCGCGTCCGCTTCGACATCGATTTCAAGATCGCCAACCCGCTGATCGCCGTGGTGGCCGAAGCCGCCTTCGCCGCCAACCAGAACCGGATCATCGACGCGTTCATGGACGAGGCGGACCGGCGGTTCGGCGACTGAATCTGAGGCCATGTGCCTAGCGCACCTTCTGGTGCCTTCTTGCGGCGACGACCTCTGGCTTCTAGCTCATCGCCGCGGGGCCGGCACCGCTTACCTCCACCCATGATCGCTGCCATGCACCATGCTCTCGTCGGCGGCAGCTTCGGATAACCACACATGTCCAAGACGATTGTTGTCGTCGGGTTCGGACCCGGCATCTCTACCGGCGTCGCCGAAAAGTTCGGCGCCGAGGGTTTCAACGTCGCGCTGGTCGGGCGCAGCAAGGAGCGGCTCGATGCCGGCGTCGCGGCCCTCAAGGCCAAGGGCGTCAAGGCCGCGGCCTTCGTCGCCGACGCCGGCGATCCGGCTGCGATGGGCGACCATGATCGGCCAGGTTCGATCGGCTCTCGGCGCGATCACCGCGATCAACTGGAACGCCTATGGCGGGGGCAGGGCGGCGACCTGATCGCCGCAGGCCTGGCGGACATCCGCGGCGTATTCGACGTCGCCATCACCGGCCTTCTCGCGACGGTCCAGGCCGCGCTGCCCGACCTCAAGGCCAACAAGGGCGCGGTGCTCGTCACCAACGGCGCGCTCGGCGAACTCGAACCCGCAGGTCGACGCCGCCGCGGCAAAGAACAACATCATGGGCCTCGCGCTGGCCAATGCCGCCAAGCACAAGCTCGTTGGCCTTCTCGCGGCAAAGCTCAAGGCCGACGGCGTCTATGTCGGCGAGGTCATGATCGCCGGCAGCATCAAGGGCACCCCTTGGGCGACGAACAACCCGAACGCCATCGAGCAGTCGCTCGTCGGCGAGACGTTCTTCACGCTCTACAGCCAGCGCACCGAGACCTACGCGCGGCTGTCCTAGAGCCAGGACCGGAGGCGGTTGCCGCTAGGCCACCGCCTTCTTCACCAGTTTCAGCGCTTCGATCACTGACGCCTCGCGGATGCGCTCGCGCGACCACGCGGGTCGAACGCCTTCTGAGGTGGCGCGTCTCCTCGGCGGTGGCCACCGCGAAATAGACGAGGCCGACCGGCTTTTCATTGCTGCCGCCGTTGGACCGGCGACGCCGGTGACGGCGACGGCGATATGCGTTCCTGCGACGTGAGTGCGCCTTCGGCCATGGCGTTCGCGACCTCCTTCGACACCGCGCCGAACTCGTGCAGCAGACGCGAAGGGCACGCCGACCATCGCGATCTTGGCCTCGTTGGCGTAGGTGACGAAGCCTCCATAGACCGCATCCGACGATCCTGACACCGAGGTCAGTGCGCCGGCGATCAGCCCGCCAGTGCAGCTCTCGGCGGTTGCGATCGTCAGGCCCTTGGCCTTGAGCGCGGCGATCACCTCGTTGGCGAGCTTGTCGATCTCGGCGGGCATTTCCATCTCAGTCCTCCCGAGGAATTTCGATCGTCGCCGTCGCCATCGCCATCAGGCCTTCACCACGGCCGGTGAAGCCGAGCTTCTCGCTGGTGGTTGCCTTGATCGCGACGCGGGCAGGGGTGACACCGGCAGCAGCTGCCACCGCATCCTTCATCGCAGAAACGAAGGACGAGATGCGCGGGGTCTCGCAGACGATGGTGATGTCGAGATTGACGATCCGCCCGCCGCGCTCGCCCACTAGTCCCGCCGCGTGCTTCAAAAACACAGAGGAGGCCGCACCCCGCCATTGCGGATCTGACGGCGGAAAGAAGCTGCCGATATCGCCTTCCCCGAGCGCGCCGTAGAGCGCGTCGCAAAGCGCGTGGAGGGCCGCATCGGCATCGGAATGTCCCTTGAGCTTCCGCTCGTGTGGAATGCGCACGCCGGCGAGCCACACGGCGTCACCCGGCTCGAACGGATGCACATCGAAGCCGCTGCCCGTCCGCGTTTCCATCGTCTTCATCCCCAACAGCCGCTCCGCCCGTTCGAAATCCTCGGCATGGGTCAGCTTGATGTTACGCGCCGAGCCCTTGGTCAGCGCCGCCGGAATCCCGTACCATTCGGCGATCGCTGCGTCGTCGGTGAACTCGCTCGCCTCGCGCGCCGCCCGCCGGTGCGCCGCGAGGATGGTGTCATAGGCAAAGCCCTGCGGCGTCTGCGCCGCGAACAGTTTTCGACGGTCTTCGGTGCGGAGCACGTGCGCGCCATCGTCCGACCGCTTGATCGTGTCGGTCACGGGGATCACGGGCAGGGCGGCCTGGCCGAGCGCGCCGAGAACGCCGTCAATCACCGCATCATCGACCAGCGGCCGGGCCGCATCGTGGATCAACACGATTTTGGGCTTCTGCGGCGCCACCGCCTCGAGTCCGGCCAGCACCGACGCCTGCCGGTTCGCCCCGCCATTGACCGGCGGCAGGAGGCGGCTGTCCTTGGCGAGCCGAAGCTTGGCGAATTGCGCGGCATGTTCGCGGTTGATCACCGGAAGCACCCAGGTGACGTCTTTTCGTCCGAGAAAGACCTCGATTGAGCGCGTCAGAACGGCTTTGCCCGCCAAAAACCGGTACTGCTTGGGGTCGCCGCCCACCCGGGCGCCGCTGCCCGCCGCCACGATCACGACGGCGATGGATTTTTGAGCAGTCATAGGCTACGCCCCCGGCCGTTCGGCTGGTCTATCGGCCGTCGTGCGGCCTCGCAAGCGCTCCTCCGCGACCGAATATCTCGTTGCCTCCTCTTAAATATTGGCTACTGTGCGGGCAGTTTTGTAAAATGCACAAAGATGGAGCAGTTGTGCGCGATCCTGCCTGCGGCATGACCATTGGGGACCACGCCATCCGCAACCGGGCATTCCTCGCGCCGATGGCGGGGATCACCGACCGCCCCATGCGGCGCCTCGCCGCCCGCTACGGCGCGGGCCTTGTCGTTTCCGAGATGATCGCAAGCGGCGCGCTGAGCGTCGGCAATGCCGACATGCGCCGCAAGCTCGCAGCCTCGCCCGGTCTACCGCATATGGTCCAGCTCGCCGGCTGCGAGCCCGAATGGATGGCCCAGGCCGCGCGGATCGCGGAGGACGCGGGCGCCGACATCATCGACATCAATTTCGGCTGCCCGGCCAAGCGTGTCACCAACGGCTATGCCGGTTCGGCCCTGATGCGTGTGCCGGATCTGGCGCAGCGGCTGGTCGAGGCGGTGACCGGGGCAACCTCGCTGCCGGTGACGGTCAAGATGCGGCTCGGCTGGGACGACGACAGCTTCAATGCGCCGGATATCGCTCGTCGCGCGGTCGATGCCGGAGCGCGGATGATCACGGTCCACGGGCGCACGCGCCAGCAGTTCTACAAGGGCGCCGCGCGCTGGGAGCCGATACGCGCGGTGGTCGAGGCGGTTCCGGTGCCGGTGGTCGTCAATGGCGACATCACCAGCCTTGCGGCGGCCCGCGACGCGCTGGCGCAGTCGGGCGCGGCGGCGGTGATGATCGGCCGCGGCGCGCAGGGCCGGCCCTGGATCGTCGGTGAGATTGGGGCCGGACTTGCCGGCGTCGAGGCAGTGAAGGCCCCCGTCGGCGGCGATCTGGCGGCCATCGTCATCGAACACTATGAGGGTGTCCTTGACGAATACGGCATCGACGTTGGCGTCCGCGCCGCCCGCAAGCATCTCGACTGGTATCTCGAAGCATCTGGGCTGACGGTGCCGCGCGAAACCCGTGCCGCGCTTCTCGAATTCCGGCAGCCGGCGGACGTCATCGCGATGATCGGCGACATCTTCGGCGAGCCGCTCCGGGACGCCGCATGACCGAACTTGTGCCGCCGAGCCTGTCGACCGCCGTGCTGCAGGCGCTCCCGCAGCCGGTGATCGTCGTCGATGAAGACCGGATGGTCGTTTTCGTCAACTACGCCGCGGAATCCTTCTTCGGCGCCTCGCTCAGCGTGCTGTCGCGACAGCGGCTCGACGATCTCATTGCGTTCGGCTCGCCGATCGTGGCGCTGGCCCAGTCGGTCGCCGAGCGCCGCGCGCCGATGACCGAATACCGCGTGCGGGTCGGCTCGGTGCGGTTCGGGGACGGCGCCGAAGACCGCGTCGTCGATGCGTTCGCGAGCCCCATTTCCGACATCGACGGCCGCGTCGCGCTGCTGTTCCAGGAACGCACCATGGCCGACAAGATCGACCGGCAGCTGGTCTCGCGCGGCGCGGCGCGTTCGGTGACCGGCCTCGCCTCGATGCTGGCGCATGAGATCAAGAACCCGCTGTCCGGCATCCGCGGCGCCGCGCAGCTGCTCGAGCAGTCGGTGACGGCGGACGAAGCTGCCGCTCGCCCGCCTGGTGCGCGAGGAGAGTCGACCGCATCGTCGACCTGATCGACCGTGTCGAGGTGTTCGGCGACGAGCGCCCGGTCGAGCGCGAGGGCGTCAACATCCACGTCGTGCTCGACCGCGTGAAGCTCCTCGCCAAGGCTGGAGTCGGCCGACACGTCATCTTCTCCGAGGAATACGATCCCTCGCTGCCGCCGGTTTACGGCAATCGCGACCAGCTGATCCAGGTGTTCCTGAACCTCGTCAAGAACGCCGCCGAAGCGCTGGAGCGCACCCCGAAGGGCGAAATCCACATCACCACGGCCTTCCGGCCCGGCATCCGTATCGCCGTGCAGGGAGTGAGCCAGCGCATCTCGCTGCCGCTCGAGATCGTCATCGAGGACAATGGCCCCGGCATCCCGTCCGATCTCCTGCCGATCCTGTTCGATCCGTTCGTCACCACCAAGGCCAACGGATCGTGGCCTGGGACTTGCATTGGTAGCCAAGATCGTCGGCGACCATGGGGGCGTCATCGACAGCGACAGCCGGCCGGGACGTACGCGGTTTCGCATGCTCCTGCCGGTCGCCCGAGGATTGCAGATGCCCGACGAGACAGCCGAAATGGCGGCCCAATGAGCCACACCGTCCTGCTCGCCGACGACGATGCAGCCATCCGCATGGTGCTCAACCAGGCGCTGACCCGCGCCGGCTACGAAGTCCGCCCGACCGGCAATATCTCGACCATGTGGAACTGGGTCAGCCGCGGCGAGGGCGACCTGCTCATCACCGACGTCATGATGCCCGACGGCAACGCCTTCGACGTGATGCCGAAGATCAAGAAGCTCAGGCCCGATTTGCCCGATCGTGGTGATGAGTGCGCAGAACACCTTCATGACCGCGATCCGCGCCAACGAGGTCGGGCGCCTACGAATATCTGCCCAAGCCCTTCGATATCGCCGAGGTGCTGTCGGTCGTCTCGCGGGCGCTGGCCGACGCCAACAAGCCCGGCAACGGCGCGCCGAAATCCGATGAGCCCGGCGAGACCATGCCGCTGGTCGGGCGATCGACCGGCGATGCAGGACATCTATCGCGCGCTGGCCCGGCTGATGCAGACCGACCTCACGGTGATGATCACCGGCGAGAGCGGCACCGGCAAGGAGCTGGTGGCGCGCGCGCTGCACGACTTCGGCAAGCGCCGCAACGGCCCGTTCGTCGCCATCAACATGGCCGCGATCCCGCGCGACCTGATCGAGGCGGAACTCTTCGGCCACGAGAAGGGCGCCTTCACCGGCGCCACCGCGCGCTCGTCCGGCCGCTTCGAGCAGGCCGAAGGCGGCACGCTGTTCCTCGACGAAATCGGCGACATGCCGATGGACGCCCAGACGCGCCTGCTGCGCGTCCTGCAGGAAGGCGAATACACGATGGTCGGCGGCCGCACCGCCGATCAAGTCGAACGTGCGCATCGTCGCCGCGACCCACCGCGATCTGAGCCAGATGATCCGGCAGGGGCTGTTCCGCGAGGATCTGTTCTACCGGCTCAACGTCGTGCCGATCCGCCTGCCGCCCTTGCGCGAGCGGTCGACGACATCGGCGACCTCGCGAGCGCATTTCCTGCGCGCGGCGCAGCGGGAGGACGAGCCGGTCAAGTCCGTATCCGCCCGACGCGCTTCGGCTGATGCAGGACTATGCCTGGCCCGGAAACGTCCGCGAGCTCGAAAATCTCGTCCGCCGCCTGTCGGCGCTCTATGCCGACGAAAGCATTTCGCGCGAGATCGTCCAGACCGAGCTCAACATCTCCGACCGGCCAGTCGAGCGCCAGCCACGGGCGGCCCGGTCGACGTTTCGGCGGCGGTCGAGACCCATGTGGCGCAGCTCCTGCGGGACCACGAACCGAACCTGCCGCCGGCGGGGCTCTACCAGCGCGTCATCGACAGGTCGAGGCGCCGCTCATCGCCATGGCGCTCAACGCCTGCGGCGGCAACCAGATCAAAGCGGCCGAGCTGCTTGGCCTCAATCGCAATACGCTGCGCAAGAAGATCCGCGCGCACTCGATCGAGATCGTCAAGCATTCCGACGGCAGGGTGAGGTCGGCAGCGAGTCGCTAGCGGTGACGCCATGCGAATCGCGACAATCGTGCCGAAACGTCACATGTCCGACCGTGTCACATTTCAGCAACAATTGTCTTGAAGGCTGGCGCCGATTGGGCCAGTCTGCCGGCCCACGCGGCTTTGCGGGAAGCGCTCTGTGACATGACTGACACAGTTCTGGCCACCGAGGGCCCGCCTCCCGTCGCCGAGCCGGCAAAACGCGTGCAATCGCTGCTTCGCGGCGCGCGGCCGCCAGGCGCCTCCGGCTCGTCGGCCTTACGGTCGTGGTCCTGGCTGGTCCTCGTCGCGTCGGCCTCGTTCCTGGTCATGACGGGAGCGGCCAGGATCGAGCCGTCGCCCGAAATCTGGACCCTGATCTGGATCGCCAACGGATTCTCGTGCTGCTGGTCGTCGCACTGGTGGTCACCGAAGCGGCGCTCTTGATCCAGTCGCGGGTGCTGAAGCAGGCCGGCTCCGGTCTGCAGCTGCGCATGGTGGCGATGTTTGCCGCTGCGGCGGCCGTGCCGGCGATCATCGTCGCGATCGTCGCGACCATTTCGCTGAACCAGGGGCTCGACCAGTGGTTCTCGGAGCGCACCAAGACCATGGTCGAGGCGTCCCGGCAGGTCGCGCGCTCCTATATGCTCGAGCACGCGCAGGTGCTCCGCGATGACATCATCTGGGTGGCGAGCGAGCTTGAGCAGGCGCGCGGCACCTTCGAGACCGATCGCGACCAGTACCAGCGCATCCTGACCGCGCTCGCCGTGACCCGCTCGCTGCCCTTCGCGACGCTCGTCTCCGGCACCGGCGATACGCTGATGAGCGCGCAGATCAACGCGCAAGGCGTCGCACCGGAATTGCCCGACGGCGTCATTCCACACGTCGAGGAAGGCGTGCCGACGCTGATTTCGCCCGGCGACACGCAGCTCGTCGGCGCCATCGTCAAGCTCCGCGGCTACGACAACACCTATCTGTTCGTGGCGCGACCGGTGAACCCGGAAGTCATCGAGTTCATGCGGCTCACCGACGACAACGTGACTGAGTACCGCCAGTACGCGTCGAACCGGCTGGTGTTCCAGATCACTTTCACATTGATGTACCTGGGCCTTGCGCTGGTGCTGTTGCTCGCCGCGCTGTGGGTGGGCATCGCGCTTGCCAACCGCTTCGTCGATCCGATCCGAAATCTGATGATCGCCTCGAGCCGCGTCTCAGACGGCGATCTCGACGTCCAGGTGCCGGTGCAGCCGGGCAGGGGGGATCTCCGCGATCTCTCCAACCGCTTCAACAACATGACCCGCCAGCTGAGGTCGCAGCGCGTCGCGCTGGTGCAAGCCAGCGAGACCAACGAGAAGCGGCGACAATTTACCGAGGCGGTGGTGGAAGGCGTGTCGGCCGGCATCATCGGTCTCGATGCGTTCGGGGCAATTACGCTGTTCAACGCCCGCGCCTCGGAAATGCTCGGCCGCGACGAAATCTCCGTGGTGGGCCAGCAGGTCGGCGACGTGGTCCCGGCGCTCGGCACCATCATCGATCGCGCCAAAGCCTCGCGCCGCGGCCAGATCCGCGACCAGATCGAGATCGGATCGGGGCCCGACTATCGCACCTATCAGGTACAGCTGACGCGCGAGGGCACCATGGCCGAGAGCAAGGGCTACGTGATTACCCTCGACGACATCACCGACCTGCTCTCCGCCCAGCGCACCGGCGCCTGGGCCGATGTGGCGCGCCGTATCGCGCATGAAATCAAAAACCCGCTGACGCCCATCCAGCTGTCGGCGGAGCGCCTGCGCCGGCGCTATGCCAAAAGGCTCGAAGGCGACTTCGAGGTCTTCGATAAATCCATCAACACCATCCTGCGGCAGGTCGGCGATATCGGGCGCATGGTCGACGAGTTCTCGTCCTTCGCGCGCATGCCCGAGGCCAAGCCGATCCAGGCCGACCTCACCGAGACCGTCCGCTCGGCGGTGTTCCTCGAAAGCATGCGCCTTCCCGACGTCGTCGTGAAAATGGACCTGCCCGAGCAGGCGATCTTCGCCTGGTTCGATCAGCGGCTCATCGCGCAGGTGCTGACCAACCTCATCAAGAATGCCGTCGAGGCGATCGAGGGCGCCGGGCTCGAGGCCATCAAGGATCCCGTGATCACAGTCGCTGCCCGGATCGAAGGGGAGGTCGCGCGCGTTTCCGTCTCGGACAACGGCAAGGGCTGGCCAAAGGAAAATCGGCAGCGGCTGCTGGAGCCCTATATCACCACGCGTGAGAAGGGCACCGGCCTAGGCCTTGCGATCGTCGCCCGCATCATCGAGCAGCATGGCGGCGCGGTTGGACTGATCGATGCCGAACCGGATGCCAGCGGCCGCGTCGGCGCGTGCTTCACGTTCACCCTGCCGCTGCGGAGCGACAGCGGCGCGAGCGAGGCCGAGCCGTCGGCGCCCGAGGCTTCGGCAGAGGCGGCATCCCCATCCCCAGGCGAGCCGGCAAAGGCCGCCCTCGCCGAAGAGCCGCCCATATTGGCGGAGGAAAAGACCTAGTATGGCGCGTGATATCCTGATCATCGACGACGAGGACGATATTCGCGACCTCATCGCCGGCATCCTTGAGGATGAAGGCTACGAGGCTCGGCAGGCGCACGACGCCGAATTCCGGTCTTGAACGAGATCGCGCGCCGCCGGCCCAACCTCGTCTTTCTCGATATCTGGATGCAGGGCTCCCGCCTCGACGGCCTGCAGTTGCTCGACGTGTTCCAGACGCCAGCATCCGGAAATGCCGGTGGTCATGATCTCGGGGCACGGCAATATCGAGACGGCGGTATCGGCGATCCGCCGCGGCGCCTACGATTACATCGAAAAGCCGTTCAAGATCGACCGGCTGCTGCTGGTCACGCAGCGCGCCATGGAGGCCTCGCGGCTCAAGTCCGAAGTCGAGGAGCTGCGCGGCAAGAATTCGAGCGGCGTCGTCGACATGGTCGGGGTGTCGCCGGCGCTGCAGCAGGCGAGGGGCGTCATCGAGAAGTCGGCGCCCACCAATTCGCGCATCTTCATCAGCGGTCCGTCGGGAAGCGGCAAGGGATTGGCCGCCCGCCTCATCCACCAGGGCAGCCCGCGCGCCGAGGCGCCGTTCGTCGAGATCAACTGCTCGCTTTATGCCTCCGACGAGGTGAACGTCGTTCTGTTCGGGCGCGAGACGCGCGAGAAGACCGGCACGCTCCGGACCGAAGTGGGCGCGCTCGAAAAGGCGCATGGCGGAACGCTCTATCTCAGCGAAGTCGCCTCGCTGCCGGCGGCCGCGCAAGGGTCCCTGCTGCGGACCCTGGTCGAGAACAAGTTCAACCGCGTCGGCGGCACGGTCGCGGTGCCCATCGACGTCCGCATTATCTCGTCGAGCTCGCAGAACATCGCGCACCTGCTCGAGACCGGGCAGTTTCGCTCCGACCTCTTCCATCGTCTCGCCATCGTGCCGCTGGCGATCACGCCGCTCAAGGAGCGCCGCGAGGACATCCCCGCGCTTGCCGATCTCTTCATCGAGCAGATCGCGCGCATGCATAGCCTCAGGAGCCTCGCCATCGGCAGCGACGCCATCGCGGTGCTGCAGGCGCAGGATTGGCCGGGCAACGCGCGCCAGCTTCGCAATTCCATCGAGCGGCTGCTGATCCTGATCAAGGACACGCCGCCCGAAAACGACATGATCACCGCGCAGATGCTGCCGCCCGATATCGGCGAGGTGCTGCCAACGGTCGGCGATACCGACGAGTCCGCACACCTCATGAGCCTGCCGCTGCGCGAGGCCCGCGAAGTCTTCGAGCGGCAATACCTCGTTGCGCAAATCGAGCGGTTCGGTGGAAATATTTCGAAGACCGCGGAGTTTGTGGGGATGGAGCGTTCGGCGCTCCATCGAAAGATCAAGTCGCTCGGCCTCTGATCGCGACCAAGGCACGGGTAGGCAGTAGGTGCCTCGTGTGTCATAGTATGACGGTAAGATCGCAGGCCAGAACCCCGCCGGACGGCTCTCGCAGGCCGGATGGCGCAATCCATCTCGCGGCGGCTCCCCACGCCCGAATGACAAGAGGCCATAAATGCCCGGCGAAAAAGCTCAGAATCTTCAGGATGCGTTTCTCAATCACGTCCGTAAGCAAAAAGTCCCGGTGACGATATTTCTCGTCAACGGCGTAAAACTGCAGGGCGTCATCACCTGGTTCGACAATTTCTGTTTGTTGTTGCGGCGCGATGCGCAGTCGCAGCTGGTCTATAAGCACGCCATCTCGACCATCATGCCGGGCGCACCGATCCAGCTGTTTGATCCCGAGCACGTGGACGAATAGATAAGCGCTATGTCAGACGCATTTGACGGCGAGGACGCCCCGGGCGGCCCGCGCCCGATTGACCATTCCGTCGCGCCGACCCGCACCGGCCTCGTCATCCCCGATATTCGCGGGGCGGCGACGGCGCACACGGTCGAGATGCGCAAGGCCGAGTTCGAGGGCCTCGCGGCGGCGATCAGTCTCGCTACGGTCTTCTCCGAGGTCATCAAGGTTCGCGAGGTGAAGCCCGCGACCTTGCTGGGGTCCGGGCAGGTCGAAGCGCTTCGTGATCGCGTTAAGTCCGAGCAGATCGAGCTGCTGCTCTTCGATACAGCGCTTGCTCCGGTGCAGCAGCGCAATCTCGAAAAGGAAACCGGCGCCAAGGTGCTCGACCGCACCGGCCTGATCCTCGAGATTTTCGGCGAGCGCGCCGCCACGCGCGAAGGCGTGCTGCAGGTCGAGCTCGCCCATCTCAACTACCAGAAGAGCCGGCTGGTCCGATCCTGGACCCACCTCGAGCGCCAGCGCGGCGGCTTTGGCTTTCTCGGCGGTCCCGGCGAATCCCAGATCGAAAGCGATCGGCGGCCAGATCGAAGAACGCATCAAGCTCATCGAGGACCGGCTCGACAAGGTCAAGCGCACGCGCGGCCAGCAGCGCACCAATCGCGAGGCGGCCGAAGTCCCGGTCGTCGCGCTCGTCGGCTATACCAACGCCGGCAAATCGAGCTTGTTTAACCGGCTGACCGGGGCAGGGGTGCGCGCCGAAAACCTGCTCTTTGCGACGCTCGATCCCACGCTCCGCAAGCTGCCACTGCCACACGGCCGATCGGTGATGCTGTCCGACACCGTGGGCTTCGTCGCCGACCTGCCGACCGCGCTCGTCGCGGCATTCCGCGCTACGCTGGAGGAGGTGATCGAGGCAGACATCATCCTCCATGTGCGCGACGTAGCGAGCCCTGACAGTGCGGCGCAGGCTGGCGATGTTATCCGCGTGCTTGAAGAGCTCGGTGTCTCGGGAGAGGCAACACCCATCATCGAGGTCTGGAACAAGATCGACCTGCTGGCCAATCGCCAGGAAACCTTGCAAACGCTGCGCCCCGCGGGCACCGTCGCGGCCGTCGTACAGATCTCTGCGGTGACGGGCGAGGGCGTCGACAACCTGCTCTCTCAGATCGAGGCGACGCTCGCGGCCAGGAGTCGGGGCTTTCGTGTGCGCATCCCGCACCAGAACGGCGGAGATGTCGGCTGGCTCTACGATCACGCCGAAATCATCGGGCGGAACGAGCCGGACGACGAGGGCCAGACCTATGAAGTGCGCGTCGATCCGCGCCACCGCGACGCCTTCGCGCAGCGCTTCGCCGGGCGCATTGAGGCGCTCTAGGCCTTCAGCTTGTCCCTGGCCCTGATTTCATTCCAGTAGCCGTCGAGCCGCTCGAGCCCGGCGGTCGCGATCGGCACGGCGTCCTCTTTCGCGCGGCCCTCGACATAGTGGAAGCGCCGCGTGAACTTGGCGTTGGCGTCGCGCAGTGCCGCTTCGGGATCGACCCCGAGATGCCGCGCGAGATTGGCCATCGCGAAGAGCAGGTCGCCCATCTCCTCGTGCCGCTCCGCGTCGGTTGTCGCGGCGCGCAACTCGGCGGTCTCCTCGGTGACCTTGGCCATCACGGCATCGACATCCGGCCAGTCGAAGCCGACGGTCGCCGCACGCTTGGTAAGCTTTTCAGCGCGGACTAAAGCCGGCATCGCGTGCGGCACGTCGTCGAGCACGGAGGAGGGCGCATCCGACTTCGCGACCTTCTTGGCGCGCTCGTCCGCCTTGATCGCGTCCCACTTCGCCTTGGCACCACCGGCATTGCGGGCTGCCTCCTCGCCGAAAACATGCGGGTGCCGGCGGATCAGCTTCTCCGTGATGGCATAGACCACGTCGCCAAAATCGAAAATGCCGTCCTCCGACGCCATCTGCGCGTGAAACACCGGCTGCAGCAGCAGGTCACCCAGCTCTTCGCGCAGGTCGTCGAAATTGCTCGCGCTCGATGGCGTCCGAGACCTCGTAAGCCTCCTCGATGGTGTAGTGGCGGATGGACGCGAAATCCTGGTCGAGGTCCCACGGACATCCGCCCACCGGATTGCGCAGACGGGCCATGATCTCGAGCAGGCGGGAAATATCGCGGGAGGGCGTCATCGGCAGCCTTTCTGGAATCGCGGCGCGATCCTAGCAAATCGCCGCACGAACTGGGCGGAGGCTCGCGTGCCGCCACAGTGTCGGAGGCCGGGACCCCTCAGCACCGGTGCCCCAGTCGGCGGCGTCCATGCTCAAGCGTCCACACACATCAGCGATTTGCATAAGATATATTATGGAACTAATGTGAGTATCTGCCGGCCCGACAATCCATAGGACTTGAAGGAAATGCGCGAGCTGGGATGCCCAGCTCGCGCCCTTGACCTCAGCCCAGACCGGACGACGCTCGTCCGCGACTGGCCAGCGCGTCGATGGTCACCGCGACGACCAGCACGATGCCGGTCACGATGTAGCGCGCGGCTGCGGAGATGCCCAACAGGCCCATCCCGTTGTCGATGGACGCGATCACGAGGCCGCCGAGGATGGCGCTGATCGCCTTGCCGCGGCCACCGAAGAGGCTCGTCCCTCCGATAACCGAAGCGGCGATCGTGTAGAGCACCAGGGTGCCGCCATCGAGGTTGGTCGAGACCGACCGAAGTCGCGAGGCAAAGACCAGACCGGCGACGCCTCCCATGAAGCCGGCGATGGTGAACACCATCACCCGAATGCGGTTGACGGCGATACCGGCGCGCCGCGCCGCTTCGGAGTTGCCGCCGATGGCGTAGACATAGGTGCCGAACCGCGTGCGGCTGAGAACGATCGTCCACAGGACGGCAAAGAAGAAATCGATGAGCAGCACGACGGGCACGCCCTCGATTACCGCTGCCCTGCCGCGGTTGACGTTGCAGAGCCAGACAACGAGGACACCCGCAACGCATACGCCGACGATCTTGAGGATCGCCACGCTCATCGGCTCGTTGGCGTGCTTCCGCCGCCGCGCCGCGATGATCCGGTCGGCAATGTAGATCACCAGCAGTACCGCCAAGGCGATCCAGCCGATCGTCGGATCGAGCAGTCCGTTGGCGATATTGGAAATCATCGGGTCGTTGATCGGCACGGTGCCGCCATTGCCCAGGATCAGCAGCATGACGCCGTTCCACGCGAGCAAGCCGGCCAGCGTTACGATGAACGATGGCAGCCCGATCGTCGTGATGATCATGCCGTTGATGAACCCGATGCCCGCCCCGCAGGCGAGCCCCGCGATCACACCGACGTACCAGGGATAGGCGCCGTCACCGAAGACCAGGAGCGCCATCACGACGCCGGCGACGCCACCGATGAACCCGATCGACAGGTCAATCTCCCCCAGCAGCAGGATAAAGACCATGCCGAGGGCGAAGAGCATATAGACCGACCCCTGCACCATCAGGTTCACGAGGTTGCCGGCCGTCAGGAAGTTGCCGTTGAGCGCCTCGAAGATCACCGCAAGGATGATGAGCCCGGCGATCACCGGGAGCGCGCCGGTATCGCCGGCACGGATCCGGACGATCCAGTTGCTGAAATACTCGCCCATCGTGCTCGAGCTGGTGATCCCCGCGACGACGGGGATGGGTGCAGGCGCGGGCGTGTCAGCCGGCTTGGTGTCGGTCATCTCGGGTCCCCTGCCCTAATGCTGTGTCGGAGCAACGACTTCCGCCTGGCGCGGCGGGAAGCGGGTGCCAGAGCTACCCACGGTAATCAGTTCCACGAGCTCGCGGCTCGAAACGTCGCTCTTGTCGGGTTGCGCCACCAGCACACCGAGACGCAGCACGGCGATTGAATCGGCGACCTTCAGCACATCCTCGAGATTGTGCGAAATGATGATGACCCCAAGGCCCCTGTCGGCCAGCCGGCGGACCAGCGCCAGCACCTGAGCAGTCTGGGCGACGCCGAGGGCCGCCGTTGGCTCGTCGAGGACGACGAGCTTGGAGTTCCACATCACCGACTTGGCGACCGCAACCGACTGGCGCTGGCCGCCCGAAAGGCTCGAGACCTGCTGCCGGATGGATCGAATGGTCGTCACGTTGAGGCCGGCCAGTGTCTCCCGCGCCAGATCCTCCATGGCCTCATCGTCGAGAAACACCCCGCGGCGCCGTTCGCGCCCGAGGAACATGTTCTTGACGATGTCCAGATTGTTGCAGAGCGCCAGGTCCTGGTACACGAACTCGATGCCGATGGCCGAGGCCGCCCGCGGATTGGGCACATGGACCTCTTTGCCGTCCCAGATGATCTGGCCGCCGTCTGGCATGTAGATACCGGCGAGGCACTTGATGAGGGTTGATTTGCCGGCGCCGTTATCGCCGACGAGGGCCGTCACCTGTCCGGCTTTGACCGTCATGTTGACGCCGCGCAACACCTGAACGGCAGCGAAATGCTTTTGCAAGTCGCGGAATTCCAGCAACGGCGTATCGGCCATAACTCCCCCCAAACCACCCGCGACGTTGCGCGGAACCCGTCCGGCCCGCAAGGGGCCGGACGGAAAAGCACGTTGATACGTGTCTTACTTCACGCCAGCGTCGGTGCAAGCCTTCGCGAAGTCGGCGGTGCACACCTTTGTGGGATCGACGAACTTGTCCTTGATCACCGTGTCTTCGATGTTGGCGGCAGTCACCGAGATCGGAACGAGCAGCAGCGACGGGGTCTTGTGGGTCCCGGCATCGACCGAGCCGTTGAGCAGGCTCGCATCCGGGGTTTCCCCGGCGCGGGCGAGAACGGCGAGAGCGGCGGCGCCCGCGACTTCCTCGTAGATCGGCTTGTACACGGTCATGTACTGGTAGCCGGCGAGGATGTTCTGGATGCCCTGAAGCGTGGCGTCCTGACCGGTCATCGGAACGGTCTTCGGCCCAATCTTATTGTTCTTCAGGATCGAGATCGCCGCCTGGGCGAGGCCGTCATTGGCCGCGAGAACCGCGTTGATGGCCGAGTTGGCCTGCAGGCCCTGCTCGAACATCGTGCCGCCCTGCTGGTTGTCCCAGTTCGGAACGCGGATGCGGCTCGCGAGGGTTGCGGTCTTGGCGTCATACAGCGGCTGCAGAACCGAGTCGTATCCCTGCTCGAACAGCGTGCCGTTGTTGTCGGTCGGCGAACCGCCGAGCTCGAAGATGACCGGGTTCTTGACGCCCCAATCCTTGATCGCCGCGACGAGGCCTTCGCCCTGCAGCTTGCCGACGCCCACGTTGTCGAACGACACGTAGTAGGACGCGTCACCCTTGAGGGTCAGGCGGTCGTAGTCGATCGACACGATGCCCTGGCTCTTGGCGTTGGCTTCGATCGCCGCGCCCGAACCGGAATCGAGGTCGGCGATCACGATGACGCTGGCGCCCTGGGTGATGGCCTGCTCGGCCTGGGTCTGCTGGGTCTGCGGCGAGCCCTGCGCATTGACCAGGATCACGTCGCTGTCCGGAACGCCCATGGCTGCGAAAGCGGCCTTGAAGCCCGGAGCGTCGACGGTTTCCCAGCGAGCGCTGGACTGGGTGTCGGGCAGCAGCACGGCAATCTTGCCCTTGCCCTTCGCGGCATCGGCCTTGAAGGCGGCGAGTTTGGCGAACACGGCATCCTGACCGCCACCGGCGGCGAGGTCGGCGGCCGACGGGCCGGCGGCAATCGCGAGCGAGCCAGAGGCAAGCGCGAGCGCGCCCGCCATCACGGCGATAGTTGCAACTTTTCCTGCGTAACGCATGTAAGTTTATCCTCCCGCTCTGTACCTGGGGCTGACCTCATGTCGACCCCATACAAAGTATGGGGTGCATTTATGAGGGGACGCCGGGGCGAGTCAACGCGCCACCTCAAACTTGTGTGTCGATTTTCCGGGGCCCAACTCGCTGAAAAGTATTACTTTCCGGCGTCGTTGGCGATCTCGAGCAAGCACCCTGCGACGATATCGACCTGCAGGCCGTCGAAAGCCGGATGCACGTACCTCGGCGTCGCGGCGTCCGTCGCTTGGTAGTCGAGGTCGATATGGAGGTTGGTAAGCACCGCCTGGCCGGGTTTGTACTGCTCGATCGCCTCCAAAGCCTCGGGCAAACTGAGATGGCTCGGATGAGGCGTCGGCCGCAGCGCGTCGAGCACCCAGACGTCGAGGCCTGACACCGCGCTCTCGGACTCGCGCGGGATGCCGCTGAGATCGCAGGAATAGGCGAAATTGCCGATGCGGAACCCGAGCGAGAAGATATCGCCGTGGGTCTGCTTGAACGGCAGGATGTCGATGTCGCCACCCGGGCCGGTGACTGTCAGCGGCTGGCCCGCGACCATCAGGTTCTGGTTGAGGATCGGGGGGTAGCCGCTGCCGGGAGGCGCAGTGAAGCAATAGGCGAAGGACCCGACGATCCGCTCGCCCGCCTCATGGCTGAAATAGACCTCGACACGCTTGCGATTGTTGAGCGCCAGCACCCGCAGATCGTCGATCCCGTGGGTGTGGTCGGCGTGTTCGTGGGTGTAGAGCACCGCATCGATGCGATCGACATCGGCAGCCAGCAACTGCTCCCGCAGATCGCAGCCGGTATCGACGACGATCCTGGTGGGTGGACTGTCGCCGGTCGTGCCCTCGATCAGCAGGGAACAGCGGCGGCGGCGGTTCCTGGGATTGGCCGGATCGCACACCCCCCAATTGCCGCCGATCCGCGGCACGCCGCCGGACGAGCCGCAGCCCATAATGGTTGCGATGATCGACGTCGCCGCGGCCATCAGGGTCTTGCCTTGGAGAACAGCCGGTAGAAATTGTCAGTCGTCGTCGCCGCGATGGCGTCAGGCGATACCCCCCTCACCTCCGCAAGCTTTTCAGCCGTGTGCAGGACAAAACTCGGCTCGTTGGGCCTGCCGCGATGGGGCACGGGAGCGAGATAGGGTGCGTCGGTCTCGACCAGAATTCGATCGGCAGGAGCGAACCCGGCGACCTCCTGGATCACCGCAGAATTCTTGAACGTCAAAATCCCCGAGAACGAGACGTAGCCCCCAAGCGCCAGCCCGCGGCGGGCGAGCTCGATGCCCGATGAAAAGCAATGGAGCACGAACGGAAACGCGCCGCGGCCGGTTTCCTCTTCGAGGATACTCGCCACATCCTCGTCGGCGTCGCGCGCATGGATCACCAGCGGCAGGCCGGTTTCGCGCGAGGCGGCAATGTGCCGGCGAAAACCCGTCGCCTGCGCCGCGTAGTCGCCCTCGTAGTGGTAGTCGAGGCCGACCTCCCCGATGGCGACGCAGCGCGGGTGCGCGCTGAGTTGAATGAGGTCGTCGGTCGTAACCTCCGGCTCCTCGTGCGCGTGATGCGGATGCGTGCCGACCGAGCACCAGACCTCAGCGTTCTCCTCGGCGATTGCCACGATCTCGTCGAACCGCCGCACGCGGGTCGAGATCGTCACCATGCGCTCGACGCCGTTCGCCTTTGCGCGCTGGAGCACGCCGGCGCGGTCCGCCGCAAGCTCGGGGAAGTCGAGATGGCAGTGGGAGTCGATCAGCACGATCAGCCGGCCTCCACCGCGGTGTCATTCCCGCGAAGGCGGGAATCCAGGCGAAGCTTCCGGACGTCCGAGAGTCCGGTCTGGATTCCCGCCTCCGCGGGAATGACACCCGGATGTGTCGCAAGCGTCTGCGGCACTGCTACTTCTCGAACTTCTTGAACACCGGCTCCGGCGGCGGCAGCACGGTGCCTGCCACGACCACCAAGTCGACATCGAGAGCGTGCGCCAACGTCCGCTCGTTCGCCGGCACCGCGAGCAAATCGAGAATCTTCGCCGCCGACGCGGGCACGAACGCCTGCGCCGCGATGGCGCAGCGGCGCACGACGTCGGCTGTGGTCGCGAGGATCGCGCCCATCCGTTCGAGGTCGTTCTTCTTGCCCCACGGCGCCTGCTCGGCGAAGTAGAGGTTGGCCGCGCTCAACGCCGCGATCAGCTCCGCCGTCGCTTCGTGCAGCAGCTCGCTCGCCATCGAGGCTTCCATGCGCTCGATCGAGGTCACGGTCTCGGCGATGATCTTGTTGTCCTCGGCCGAGCCGTCGTCGCGGGCCGGCATTCGGCCGCCGAAGTTCTTGGCGATCATCGACAGCGAGCGCTGCGCGAGATTGCCGAAATTGTTGGCGAGGTCGGCATTGTTGCGGTTGATGAACTTCTCCCGGCCCCAGTCGCCATCCTGCCCCCAGGAGATTTCGCGCAGGCAGTAGAAGCGCACAGGGTCGGCGCCGAATTCGTCGACGACGGCGAATGGATCGACGACGTTGCCGAGCGACTTCGACATCTTCTTGCCCTCGGACGTGAGGAAACCGTGGGCAAACACGCGCCTGGGCAGCGGCAGGCCGGCGCTCATCAGGAAGGCGGGCCAGTAGACGGTGTGAAAGCGGATGATGTCCTTGCCGATGACGTGGAGGTCCGCCGGCCAGAATCTCTGGAACTGCGCACCTGTGTCGTCGGGAAAGCCGACGCCGGTCATGTAGTTGGTGAGCGCGTCGATCCAGACATACATGACGTGCCCCGGCGCGTCGGGCACGGGAATGCCCCAGTCGAACGTCGTTCGTGAGATCGACACATCGTCGAGCCCGCGCGACACGAACGAGACGATCTCGTTGCGGCGCTCCTTCGGCGCGATGAACTCGGGACTGTCCTCGTAGAGCTTGAGCAGCCTCTCCTGGAACGCGCCGAGCCGAAAGAAATAGCTCGGCTCCTCGACCCAGCTCGCCTCGGCGCCCGATGGCGCGTAGCGCTTGCCGCCTTCGCCGGCAGTCAGCTCGGCCTCATCGAAATACGCCTCGTCGCGCACCGAGTACCAGCCTTTGTAGGTCGACTGGTAGATGTCGCCGGCTTTGAGCATCCGGCGCCACAGCTCCTGGCTCGCCGCGTAGTGGCGCGCCTCGGTGGTGCGGATGAAGTCGGTGTTGGACAGGTTGAGCCGCCCCGCGAGCTCGCGGAACCGCGCCGAATTGCGGTCGGCGAGGGCGCGCGTCGTGAGCCCCTCCCGCTCCGCGGTCTGCACCATCTTGAGCCCGTGCTCGTCGGTGCCGGTGAGGAAGAACACGTCCCTCCCCTCGAGCCGCCGCCAGCGGGCGATCGCGTCGGTCGCGACCATCTCGTAGGCGTGCCCGATATGGGGGTCGCCGTTGGGATAGGCGATGGCGGTGGTGACGTAGTAGGCGTTCCGGGTCATCGGGCTTCGGCTGGCAAGAGATGGGTCTGGGCGTGCCGCCTGATCGCGTCCATGACGGAGATCAGCGTCTGCCGGGCGTCGAGATTGTATTCCTCGGCGTCGGCGAACAGGGCGGTGGCCTTGTCCCATAGCCCCTGCGCCGAGGCAAGCCGGGCCTTTGCGCCGGATTTTGCGGCGCCCTTCCCCTCCTCGGCGATCCAGTCGGTGAGCATGTCCCGCCCGAAAGCGTGCGCCGCACCCGCCTTGTCCGCTGCCAGCGCCTCCGCGATGGCGAGAGTGGTGCCGGAAGCGGTGTCCGCCGGAAACGCAAGCCAGCCCCGCAGCGCCGTCAGCGCCGCCGTTCTCGCCGATCCGGAGCGCTTCATAAGCCCGCCGCGGCCGGCCGCCCGCGAGCGAGACCGCGAGGTCCGTCGCGGCCTCGCCGAGCACCACCCGCACCTCGTCATCGCCGAGCGGGCGCATCGCGATCGACCGGCAGCGCGACCGGATCGTCGGCAACAGCCCGCCGGGCCGATGCGACACCAGGATGAACAGCGTGTCGCTTGGCGGTTCCTCGAGGATCTTCAGCAACGCGTTCGCCGACGATGGATTGCAGTCGTCGATCGCATCGACGACTACGACGCGAAAACCGGCGCGCCCGCGGGTAGCCGGGATTCCCCGATGAGGTTGCGCACCTCCTCGATCCGAATCGCCGTGTAGAAGCCCTTTCCGGTCTCGCGCGGGGCCTTGCGCAGCACGCGCAAATTGGGATGGCCTCCAGCCGCGACTTGCGCCGCCACATGCGCCCCGTCCTCGTCGCCGGTGCGGACCATCAGCCGGCGCGCCAGATCGAACGCCAGCGTCGCCTTGCCGATGCCGCGTGGTCCGTGGAGCAGGAAGGCATGAGGCAGCCGATCGAGATCGATCGCCGCCCGCGCGGCGCTGTGGCCGATGACCGCCTCGCGCTCTTCGGGAAGCGGAACGCCGTCGAGCTGGTCGGCCTCGCGCTGTTCGCCTTCGCTCACGCGCTCTGCTCGAGGCTGAGCTCCGGAAAGCGTCGCGCCAGCACGTCCCAGATTTCCTGCTCGAGAGCATCCTCGCTCTGGTTGGCCGGGATCACGACGCAGCGCTCGACGTTGTTGCGCGCAATTGCGAGGAAAGCCTCGCGCAGCCGGCGATGCCAGTCGAGATCTTCCTTCTCGAACCGGTCGCCGGTGTCCGTGAGCGCGGCTTCCCGCTCGCGCTCCAGCACACGGCGGAACGCCGCCTCGGGGTCCATGTCGAGAATGATGGTCAGGTCGGGCGTGTGGCCGTTATGCGCCAGCACTTCGAGCGCATCGATGAGCTTTCCGTCGACGCCGCCGGTCAGTCCCTGATAGGCGCGCGTCGAGTCGCTGAACCGGTCCGAGATCACCCAGTGGCCCGAACTGAGGTTGGGCGCGATCAGCTGGTTGACGTGGTCGAGCCGTGCCGCGGCGAACAGCACCGCCTCCGCGCCCGGCCCCCAGCGCTCCGAGCGACCCTGCAGGATGAAGGCGCGAACCGCTTCGGCCTCGGGGCGTACCGCCCGGCTCGCGCGTTCGAACTGCAGCGATCGACCGCTGCTTGAGCGCCAGCCACCAGCCGCTTGACCTGAGTGGACTTGCCGACCCCCTCGCCGCCTTCGAGCGTGATGAACCGCGCCGGCACCGGCGCCTTATCCAGCATCAGGGAATCCATCCGAGCAGCAGGTGTTTTGCCGAGTCCACCGCGCGCCGCAGCAGATCGCCTTGCTCGACCGTCGCCGCGGCGTAGAGCGGGGCCTGCTGCACGAGCTTGCCGCCGCAGAACACGTTGAGCTGCGCCACCTGCTCGCCTTCGGTCACCGGCGGGCGCAATGGTCCTTTGTACGTCACCGTCGCCGTCGGGCAGTTGTCCGCGGCCTTGGGCAGCAGCAGATCGATCTTGCCCTTGCCGACGAGGCCCACCGACGACGTGGTGCCGCCGAACACATCGGCATGGGCGATGATCTTGCCCGCCGGAAACATCGGCAGCAGCTCGAAACCGTGCATGCCCCAGGTAATGAGCTTGCGGGATTCCTCGGCGCGCTCGGCCATCGTCGACAGGCCATGCACGACCGCGATCAGTCGTCGCCCGTCATTGGGCGCCGACACTACCTCGCCGTAACCAGACTCCTGCGTATGGCCGGTCTTGAGGCCATCGACGCCCAGCCCGAGCTCGAGCAGCGAGTTGCGGTTCATCTGGCGGATCTTGTTCCAGGTGAACTCCGGCATCGAAAAGATCTGATAGAACTCGGGGAAGTTCTGGATGATGTAGCGGGCCAGCGTCGCGATATCGTGCGCCGTCGAATACTGGTCGGGGTCGGGCAGGCCGGTGGCATTGACGAAGTTCGAGCCGGTCAGTCCGATCTGGCCGGCCAGCTTGTTTTCGATCTTGGCGAAGGTGTTTTCGTCGCCGCCGATCCCCTCGGCCAGCGCGATCGCGGCGTCGTTCCCCGATTGCACGATCACCGATTTGATCAGGTCCTCGACCCGGATCTTCGAGTTGAGCGGCGCAAACATCGTCGAGCCGCCAGAGCTCGCCCCGCCATCCCGCCAGGCATGCTCGGAAATCACGAACTGGTCGTCGAGGCTGAGCTTTTTCTGCTGCAGGTAGGTGAACACCACCGCGAGCGTCATCAGCTTGGCCATGCTGGCCGGCTCGAGCCGCTCGTCGCCGGCCTTGTCGTAGAGGATCGAGCCGGTGTCGTAGTCCATCAGGACTGCGAACTTCGCCTTGGTCTGAAAGTCGTCCGCAAAGGCACCCAGCGACAAGCAGGCCGCCAGAGCGCCCGCCAGCAATGCCAAGCCGAAGCGAAACCGCATCACATATCTACCGTCGCGCCGGAGTCGGCGCGTCTCCGACTAATAGAGAACTGCGCCGTCGAGGCCAAGTTGCTGTGCGAGCTTGACCACGTCTGCCCGCGAGACGCCCGGCTTAAGGTGGGTCAGTGTCAAACGTGTGGCCGATTGGCCGCCATCCTCGACCGTATCCTCGTCCACCGCGCCCAACAGCGCAAAGTCGGTGGCGACCGTCTGCGCCTTGCCTGCGTCGCCAAAGACGCCCAGTTGCAGGTCGAGTTTGCGGGCGTTGTCGTCGACCGAAGCCTTCCAGTCGTCGAGCGCCGGGGCACGGGTCGCCATCTCGGTCGCTGCCGCTACGGCCGCGTTCACATTGGTATCGGTGTCGGTGTAGCCGAGGAGGCTCGTGATGAGCTTGCCCACGAGTCCGCCCTGCAGCGGGTTGCGATTCTGCGGCCCGGTGGGCTGGGGCGCACGGCTGCACCTCAGCCACCATGATCTGCGGCGCCACCGGCGCCGGCGTCGTGGTACTGAACGAGGCCATCAGCATCTTGCTGTCGTCGCCTTCGAGCGGTGCGGGCCCGACATAGGCGATCTTGATGCGGGCCGTGCCGGCATCGGCGTAACCGAGCACGGTCGCTGTCTCGAGGCTGAGATCCGCGACGCGACCGGACATGTAGGGGCCGCGGTCGTTGACCCGCACCATGACCGACCGGCCGTTTTCGAGATTGGTCACCCGAGCGTAGCAGGGGATCGGCAGTACCGGGCTTGCCGCGGTCAGGTAGTAGGCGCCAAAGATTTCGCCGTTCGCCGTCAGCCGGCCGTGGAAATCCATCCCGTACCACGAAGCCTCGCCCGTCGCGACATAGCCCGGGCCGGCCACCGGCTGATAGGTCTGACCGTGGACGACATAGGCGGTATTGGCCATGTAGACCCCGCCGCCATGCGGAGGATATTTGGCCGTCGTGACGCGCGGCGACACCGCGACACCGTATTCGCTCGACGAGAAATAATTGCGGTGGCCGTGATTGTTCGCGCACGCGGCAAGCAGCGGCGCCGCGAGCAGCAACGCTGCGATCCGCCATGTCTTTACGCCAGTCACAATACGCACGCGCCTCAGCCGACCCAGGCGACAATTTAGCAACAGCGCAAAGGCTTTCGGGCGCCAACTCGGATCGTGGTTGGCATCCGGTTAATTTGCCTAAAATTGGAGCGATGTTCCGACGGCTCAGGCAACCGGGCAATTCCAGCACTGGGCATTGATCGGCAACGTCATCCACGGTGTCATTCCCGCGCAGGCGGGTATCCAGGAGTCACATCCACCGACGATCGTGCTTGTTGCCGTGGTTTCCCGCCTGCGCGGGAATGACATTGCGGTAAGTGGCGGGAGTGGAGCACCTTCGCCCCGCCCAGCGCCCCCTCGCAAAAACCGTGACTTGTCCGGCCTCTGGCAATCATATAAAGATATCTTTATATCCTGCTTCGTAGTGTTTCGGCGCAGTCTCCGGCCGCGCAAGGATGGTCGCATGAAGTCGCTCCCGCCCCACAATGACGCCCGCGCCGCTCTCACTGCCGCTGCAGCGGAACGCATCCTCGTGCTCGATGGCGCCATGGGGACGATGATCCAGCAGCTCAAGCTGGACGAGGCCGGCTATCGCGGCGAGCGGTTCAAAGACTGGCCCAAGGACATCCGCGGCAACAACGACCTGCTGGTTCTCACCAAACCGGACGCCATCCGCGAGATCCACCTGCAATATTTCCTCGCCGGCGCCGACATCTGCGAGACCAACACTTTCTCCTCCACCTCGATCGTCCAGGCGGACTACGGCATGGAGGCGCTGGCCTATGAGCTGAATGTCGCCGGCGCGAAGCTCGCCCGCGAAGCGGCCCAGCTGGCCGAGGACAAAGACGGCCGCCGCCGCTTCGTCGCCGGCGCCCTCGGGCCGCTCAACAAGACCGCGTCGATGTCCACGGACGTCAACAACCCCGGCGCCCGCAACGTCACCTTCGACCAGATCGCCGCCTCCTACGCCGAGGCGATCAACGGCCTGATCGACGGCGGGGCCGACCTGCTGCTGTTCGAAACCATCACCGACACGCTCAACACCAAGGCCGGCATCTTCGCGGCGCAGCGCATCTTCGCCGAGCGCGGCTTCGAGCTGCCGATCCTCATCTCGGGCACGATCACCGACCTCAGCGGCCGCACGCTGAGCGGCCAAACTCCGTCGGCGTTCTGGTACTCCGTGCGCCACGCAAAGCCCTTCACCATCGGGCTCAACTGCGCGCTCGGCGCCAACGCCATGCGCCCCCACATCGCCGAGCTGAGCGATGTCGCCGACACCTTCATCATGGCCTACCCCAATGCGGGCCTGCCCAACGAATTCGGCGGCTATGACGAGAGCCCGGAGTTCATGGCACGCCAGCTCGACACGTTCGCGCGGGAGGGACTGGTCAACATCATCGGCGGCTGCTGCGGCACGACGCCCGATCATACTCGCGCCTTCGCCGAGGTCGCCGCGCGCCACAAGCCGCGCCTAGTCCCCGTCGTTCCGCCCCAGCTTCGCCTTTCCGGGCTGGAGCCCTTCACCCTCACGCCCGAAATCCCGTTCGTGAATATCGGCGAGCGCACCAACGTCACCGGCTCGGCGCGTTTCCGCAAACTCATCACCGCCGGCGATTACACCGCCGCACTCGAGGTCGCCCGCGACCAGGTGCAGAACGGCGCGCAGGTCATCGACATCAACATGGACGAGGGCCTGATCGATAGCGAAAAGGTGATGGTCGAGTTCCTCAACCTCCTCGCCGCCGAGCCCGACATCGCCCGCGTGCCGGTGATGATCGACAGCTCCAAATTCGCGGTGATCGAGGCCGGCCTCAAATGCGTGCAGGGTAAGCCCCTGGTCAATTCGATCTCGATGAAGGAGGGCGTCGAGAAATTCCTCGAGGCCGCCCGGCTGGTGCGCAGCTACGGCGCGGCTGTCGTCGTGATGGCGTTCGACGAGCAGGGCCAAGCCGACACCGAGGCGCGCAAGGTCGAAATCTGCACGAAGGCCTATCGGCTCCTGACCGAAGAGATCGGTTTTCCGCCCGAGGACATCGTCTTCGACCCCAATATCTTTGCGATCGCCACCGGCATCGAGGAGCACGTCAACTACGGCGTCGACTTCATCAACGCCACGCGACGGATCAAGCAGACCCTGCCCCACGTCCACATCTCGGGCGGCGTATCGAACCTCAGCTTCTCGTTCCGCGGCAACGAGCCGGTGCGCGAGGCCATGCACTCGGTGTTCCTCTACCACGCCATCCAGGCCGGGATGGACATGGGCATCGTCAATGCCGGCCAGCTCGCGGTCTATGACTCGCTCAATCCCGGAGCTGCGCGAGGCGTGCGAGGACGCGATCCTCAACCGCCGCGCGGATGCGACCGAGCGGCTGCTTGAGCTCGCCGAACGCTACAAGGGCGGCGCGGCGCAGGAGGCGAAGGCCAAGGACCTGACCTGGCGGACGAAGCCCGTCGCCGAGCGGATTTCGCATGCGCTCGTCAACGGCATCACCGAGTTCATCGACGAGGATACTGAGGCGGCGCGACTTGAAGCCACGCGCCCGCTGCATGTGATCGAAGGCCCGTTGATGGCCGGCATGAGCGTCGTCGGCGATCTCTTCGGTTCGGGCAAGATGTTCCTGCCGCAGGTGGTGAAATCCGCCCGCGTCATGAAGCAGGCTGTCGCCCATCTCCTCCCCTACATGGAGGCCGAGAAGGACGCGACCGGTCAGGCCCAGGGCGTCAGGTCGGCTGGCAAGATCCTGATGGCGACCGTCAAGGGCGACGTCCACGATATCGGCAAGAACATCGTCGGCGTGGTCTTGAGCTGCAACAACTACGAGATCATCGACCTCGGCGTGATGGTGCCGACGGCGAAGATTCTGGAGACCGCCAGGCGCGAGAACGTCGACGTCATCGGGCTCAGCGGTCTCATCACGCCCTCGCTCGACGAGATGGTGCATGTCGCCTCCGAGATGGAGCGCGAGGGCTTTGACATCCCCCTCCTCATCGGCGGCGCGACGACCAGCCGCGTCCACACGGCGGTGAAGATTCATCCGCAGTACACGCACGGTCCCACGGTCCACGTCCACGACGCGAGCCGCGCCGTCGGCGTCGTCTCGGCGCTGCTCAGCAAGGAACAGCGGCCGGCCTACGTCGCCGACGTCAAGGCCGAGTACGAGAAGGTCGCGGCGCGGCATGCACAGAGCGAGCTGGAAAAGCAGCGCCTGCCGCTAAGCGCGGCGCGGGAGAATGGCTTCAAGACCGATTGGGCGAACCTCGTTCCACCCAGGCCGACCTTCCTCGGCACGAAAGTGTTCGAAAGCTACGACCTCAACGATCTCGCCCGCTACATCGACTGGACGCCGTTCTTCCAGGCCTGGGAGATGAAGGGGCGCTATCCCGCCATCCTCGACGACAAGGAGCAGGGGCCGGCTGCCCGGCAGCTCTGGGACGATGCGCAAAAGATGCTGGCCGAGGTGCTGCAGAAAAACTGGTTCCGGCCCAAGGCGGTCATCGGCTTCTGGCCGGCCAACCGCGTCGACGACGACATCGAGGTCTTCACCGACGAGAGCCGCACGGAAGAGCTGGCGCGCTTCTTCACGCTCCGCCAGCAACTATCCAAGCAGAAGGACCGGCCCAACCTCGCACTCGCCGACTTCGTCGCGCCGGTGGGCATCCCCGACTATATCGGCGCCTTCGTCGTCACCTCGGGCCTCGAGGAGCACCTCATCGCCGAACGCTTCGAGCGGCAGAACGACGACTATTCGGCGATCGTCATCAAAGCCCTCGCCGACCGCTTCGCCGAGGCCTTTGCCGAAGCGCTGCACGAGCGCGTGCGCAAGGAATTCTGGGGCTACGCGCCGGACGAGCACGCGACCCCCGACGATCTGCTGCAGGAAAAATACCGCGGCATCCGCCCTGCCCCCGGCTATCCGGCGCAGCCAGACCACACCGAAAAGACGACGCTGTTCCGCCTGCTCAACGCCAGGCAGCGCATCGGCGTCGAGCTCACCGAGAGCTACGCGATGTGGCCCGGCTCGTCTGTCTCGGGGCTCTATCTCAGCCACCCAGGCGCGCACTATTTCGGCGTCGCCAAAGTCGAGCGCGACCAGGTCGACGACTACGCTCGGCGCAAGGGCATGGCCGTCCGCGAAGTCGAGCGCTGGCTCGGCCCGGTGCTCAACTACACGCCGGTGGCGGAGAAGGTCGGCGCATGAGCAGTCCGTTCGATCCGCTGCCGGTGTCGGTGCCGGTGACCGTCGTGACCCATGGCGCGGTACCTGCCGATGCCGGCGCACGCGTGCTGCACCTCGAGCCGGCGCTGCACGAGCACGAGCTGGGGGACGAATGTGTCGCCTGCGCCGCTCGCGGCGATATCCGCGCTATGCTGTTCGATCTGATCCAGGCTTCGCGGACCGATCTCAGGCCGCTGACGGGGGTAATGGTCGATGCCACCGACTTGAAGGACGCCCAGCCGGTGATCGATCGCCTCGAACGCGGCAAGCTGCCGGCGTTTGGATTGCGGGATCACACAGTGGCGAAGAGCTTTCATCTGGCGAAGGTGATCTAGCCACGCCCTCGTGGTTCGAGGCTCGCTACGCTCGCACCTCACCATGAGGGCTACTGAGACCAAGGGCTCCGGAGGACCTCATCCTGAGGTGCGAGGCCCTTTTGCCGAGCCTCGAAGGACGAGGGCCGAGCATACCCTAAGGCGTCAAATCCTTCGGCGGCGTCAGCCCGTTGATCAGGCTCGCCGTGGTCACCGTGTTTGCCAGGAGGCACGCGATCGTCATCGGCCCCACGCCGCCCGGCACCGGCGTGATCCAGCCGGCGACCGGCAGCGCGCTTTCGTAGTCCACGTCGCCGACCAGCCGCGTCTTGCCCTCGCCCTTGTCGGGCGCCGGCACGCGGTTGATCCCGACGTCGATCACCGCGGCACCCGGCTTGATCCAGTCGCCCTTGATCATCTGCGGCCGGCCGACGGCCGCCACCACGATGTCCGCCTGCCGCACGATGCCCGCCAGGTCCGCGGTCTTCGAGTGGGCGATCGTCACCGTGCAGTTCTCGCGCAGCAGCAATTGCGCCATCGGCTTGCCGACGAGATTGGAGCGGCCGACGATCACCGCATGCTTGCCGCTGAGATTGCCGACGAAATCGCGCAGCAGCATCAGGCAGCCGAGCGGCGTGCAGCTCACCGGCCCGGGTAGCCCGATCTGCAAGCGCCCGACGCTCTCGGGCGTGAAGCAGTCGACATCCTTGGCGGGCGAGATCGCCAGTAGAACCTTGTTCGGATCGATCTGTTTGGGCAACGGCAGCTGCACCAGGATGCCGTGGATGTTGAAGTCGGCATTGAGCTGCCGCACGAGGTCCAGCACCTCGTCCTCGCTGGCCGTCTCCGGCAGCTCGTGCTTTTCCGAATACATGCCGACTTCGACGGTCTGCTTCGCCTTGTTGGCGACATAAACCTCGCTCGCCGGATCGTGCCCGACGATGACCACCGCGAGCCCCGGCGTGATCCCGTGCTCGGCCTTGAGCCGCGCCACGTGCCCGGCGATACGGGCGCGCAGCCCTTCGGCGTAAGCCTTTCCATCGATGATCTTGGCGGTCATGCGCACCTCGCATTAGTGGCGCCCCTATAGCCCGCCTCCACTACGGTGTCATTCGCCTAAGTCGGTGACGCCACCGGCACACCCGCGCCCGCCAGTGCGGCCTTCACCGCCCGTGCCATTTCCACCGCGCCCGGCGTGTCACCGTGGATGCAGAGTGAGCGGGCCTCCGTGTGGATCACCGTGCCGTCGGCTGCGACGATCTCGCCTTTTTCGGCGAGGCGAAGCGCCCGCGCCACGACCGCGTCGATCGAGTCCAGCACCGCTCCCGGCATCTGCCGCGGCACCAGCAACCCGTTGGGCAAATAGCCGCGATCCGCATAGGCCTCCCGGATGACGCGGAACCCGAGGCCCTCCGCCACCTCCGCCTGCGCCGAATTGTCGATCGCCAGGATTGCGAGGTGCTGCACCAGCCCTTCGACCGCGGCAAAGCACACGGCAGCAATCGCCGGTTCCTCCGCCGCCATGTTGGCGAGCGCGCCATGGAGCTTCACATAACGCACCGGCCAGCCCTCCGCCGCGGCGATCTCGACCAGCGCGCGCACCTGCTCCCGCACCGTGGCGTCGAGCTCGTCTGGGGGCAGCACCATGCGCGTGCGCCCGAAATTCGCGCGGTCGGGGAAGCTCGGATGCGCGCCAACGACAACGCCACGCGCCTTGGCCGCCCGCACCGCGGCTCGCATGGTCTCCACGTCACCGGCGTGACCCCCGCAGGCGATCGAGGCCGACGACACGATCTCCAGCATCGCGGCATCGTCGCCAACCCCCTCGCCGAGATCGGCATTGAGGTCGATCGCACTCACCGCGCGTGCTCGAGCGTGACCGGACGAAACCGCACCTCGCTGCCCGGCCGCATCTGCGCGAAGCGGTCGAAATCGGCGGTCACAACCGTCGCGATCCGTGGATAGCCGCCGGTCGCCTGATGGTCGCGCATCAGCACCGTCGGCGTGCCGTCCCCAAGAATTTGGATGTCGCCCGCAACGATCGCGTCGGAAACCAGGTTCAGCCGCCGCTGCTCGCGGAACACGCCGTCCCTGTCGACCAGGCGAACGCCCATCCGGTCGAGGCTGGTCGAAATCTCGAACGCCTCCTCGATAAAGCGCCGCCGCACCGCGGGGTGGAACAAATCGGCATGGATGCCCCAGATCACGCGGATCGGGCCATCGGCGGAGGTTGGCTTCGGCGCCTGCACGACCACCGCGCCGTCCCCGGCCAGCGCGATCTTGTCGCCCGCCCGGAGCGCCCTGCCCTTGAACCCTCCGAGCCCGACCGTGACATTGGTCGAGCGGCTGCCGAGCACCGGCACGACGTCGATCTCGCGCTCAAAACGCACATAGCCGTAGTTGCCCGCGACCGCCGGCCTGATCTCGACCAGATCGCCCGCCTCGAGCTCGACCCGCGCCGGCCACGCCAACGTCGCGCCGTTGACGATGAGCCGGAACGCGCCACCGCCCGCCCCGATCACCAGATCCTGCTCGGCGCGGAAGCCCAGCCCGGCTTGGGTGAACTCAAGCGCCGTGGTCCCGGCACGCGTCAGCTGCGCACCCGCTTCCATAAATCCGCCCCGGTCCATCGGACCCGAGGCGCTGATCCCGTGCCGCAGCATGCCGAACCGACCCTGATCCTGGAGCGTCGTCAGCGGTCCCGCGCGGGTGACGGTGAGAAGGCTCACGTCGCCTCCTCGAAGCGGATGAGATCACCGGCGTCGAGACGGGTCGGCGGCGCGCCGAGCGCGTTGAAATTCTGGAACGCCGTTCGGCCGATGATGTGCCAGCCGGTGCGGATCGGCGTCGCGGCGATCGCCGTCTGCCCCGCGGCAAACAGCACCGCTCCCGCCTCGACCAGCGGCCGAACGTGCTCGCGCCGCGGCAGCGCCAGCTCCGCCTCGTGAAATCCGCAATAGACAAAGCCGGGAGCAAAACCCGTCGCGAGCACCCGCAGCATCCGCGCGCTGTGCAGCGCCACGAACTCCTCGCGTTCCAACCGGAGCCGGCTCGCGACCTCCACGATGTCCTCGCCGTCATAGGTCACCGCGACCCGGTGCGTGGCCCCCGGTGCCGGGTCGGTGGCGGCGCCCATGCGCAACATGAGTTCGCCGCTCAGACGCTTGAGATCGGTCCCCTCGCGCAGCCGCAGCAGCACCGAAACGAGGCCCGGTGCGATCTCCTCGACGCCTTCGGGCGTGTCGGCGGCGAGCCCTCGTGCCAGGGCAATGGCCGCGCGGTTTGCCTCTTCCGAAACGATCTCGGAAAATCGCACCAGCAGGGCGGCGTCGCCCATCGGGACCAGCGTCGCAATCGGCGTCTCGGTCGTCACGAACCCTCCCGGGCCTGAGCGTGGCCAGTGCTGGCGGGCAGGGAGGGATTCGAACCCCCGGAACGCTTGCACGTTCGCCGGTTTTCAAGACCGGAGCAATCAACCGCTCTGCCACCTGCCCGTCGCCGGCCCATGTAGCTTCCGCCGGCGGCCAAGTCCAGTTCAGGGGATCAGCAGCGTCATGCCCGTCGTTTCGCGCGCCTCGAGCGCGCGGTGGGCTTCGGCGGCCTTGTCCAGCGGCGAAGCGCTGGCCGATCGAGACCCGGATCTTGCCCTGCGCATGAGCCTCGAACACGGCCTGCCATCGCCTGGCGCAGTCGCCTCCGGTGTCGCGAGATAGTGCCCCATCGTCGGCCGCGTCACGTACAGCGAGCCCTTGCTCGCCAGGATGCCGAGGTTGGGGATCGTCACCGCGCCCGAGGCGCTGCCGTAGCTGACCAGCATGCCGCGCGGCCTGAGGCAGTCGAGCGAGCCCTCGAACGTCGCCTTGCCGACGCCGTCATAGACGACGTCGACGCCGCGCCCGCCGGTCGCCTCGCGCACCTTCTGCGGCCAGTCGCGGCTGTCGGTAGTTGATCGCGTGCGTCGCAGCCGTTCTGCGAGCGCCCGCTCGACCTTCTCGTCCGATCCGGCGGTGCCGATGACCGTGGCGCCGAGCGCGCTGCCCCATTGCGCCAGCAGCGAGCCGACGCCGCCCGCGGCGGCATGGACCAGCACCGTCTCGCCCGCCTTGAGCGGCCAGGTCTCGAGCAGCAAATAGTAGGCCGTGCCGCCCTTCAGCATCGACGCGCCGCGGCATCTCGTAGCTGATCGCCGTCTGGCACTTCGACCGCGCTTGTCGGCCGGCAACAGCCGCTCGTCGGCATAGGCGCCGATCGGACCCGTATAGGCGACGCGGTCGCCCACGGCGAAATCAGTCACGCCCTCGCCGACCGCCACGACCTCGCCCGCCCCCTCGCTCCCGGCGATGAACGGCAGTGGGACCTGATAGAGCGCCGGTCCGCTGATAGACGTCGACGAAGTTGAGCCCGATGGCGTGGTTGCGCAGCTCGCAACTGACCGGGCCCGGCTCGCCCACGATCGCAGTCCTCGAAGCGCAGGACCTCCGGTCCGCCCGGCTCGTGAACGACGACGGCCCGGCTCATGACTTCTTCCTCGGCGCGGATTTCGGGCCGCGACTGCGACGCGGCTTCGGCTCGGCATTGCGGCGCTGTCGGGTCGCAGCCGCTTGCGATCGGTAACGGCACGCGACCGGCTCCGGCTTCACCGCGCGCGCGTCTTGCGCTGCTTGGCGAAGATGTTGATCGCCTCGACCAGCACGGCAAATGCCATCGCGGCGTAGATGTAGCCCTTGTCGATGTGGAAGCCGAGCCCGTCGGCGACCAGCGACACGCCGATCAGCAGCAGGAAGGCCAGCGCCAGCATCTTGGTGGTCGGGTGCCGCGCGACGAAGCGCGGCGATCGGGCCCGAGGCCACGAACATGATGCCCGACCGCGATCGACGACGGCCGCGATCATCACCTCGACGTGCTGCGCCATGCCGATGGCGGTGACGATCGAGTTGATCGAGAACACCAGGTCGAGCAGGATGATCTGCATGATGATCGCCGACAGCATGGCGCCTGGCCGGTCGCCGCAGCGATCGCCTCGCCGTGCGGCTCCTCGATCTCGGCGTGCATCTCGTGCGACGGCCTTGTAGAGCAGGAACAGACCGCCCGCGATGAGGATGATGTCGCGCCACGAAAAGCCGTGGCCGAATGCCGAAAACACCGGCTGCGTTGAGCGCGATCATCCAGCTCAGCACCAGCAGCAGCGCGATGCGGAAGACCAGCGCCAGGCTCAGCCCGACGGCGCGTGCCCGGTCGGCCTCCGCCTTGGGCAGCTTGCTGACCAGCACCGAGATGAAGATGACGTTGTCGACGCCGAGCACCACCTCCATGACGGTCAGGGTCAGCAGACGCGATCCAGGTGCTTGGGTCGAGCAGCAGGTCGAGCATCGGGCGCTCCGGCGGGTGGTCGCGGCCAATCTAGGGGCGCGGTCCGCGCGTTGGAAGTGCTCGCCGCCGGGCAATCGGCAGGTTGCGGTTTCCCGCATCGGGCCTGGCGCGAGCAAAAAGCGCTGTTGCCTGTCCGCTGGTTAGCTGCCGGATTCGCGGGTGCTAGACTTCGAGTCAAATCGCAGGAGACTGTCATGGAGCAATTTCACTCCCGTTCCGGCCGCGATCGGCGGCGCGCTGATCGGGCTCTCGGCCGCGCTGCTGTGGCTCGGCAATGGCCGCATCGCCGGCATTTCCGGTATCTTCGGCCAATTTCTTGCCGCCGGCCGCGCCACGTCGTCTGGCGGCTGGTCTTCCTCGTCTTCCTGGTGCTCGGCGCTCTCGCCGCCTCTGGATTATTCCGGGCCGATCGGCGTCGGCGGCCCGGCGGGCACGCCGGCGGCGCTGGTCGCAGCGCCGGCATGGTTCAGCCGCCGGACGCCGGTCTGGATCGCGATCGTCGGGCCTCCTCACCGGCTTCGGCACCAAGATCGGCAATGGCTGCACCTCCGGCCACGGCGTTTGCGGCCTCGCCCGGCTGAGCACCCGCTCGTTCGTCGCCGTCGGCGTCTTCTTCGTCGTCGCCATCGCCACCGTCACCGTCACGGGGATCGTCTGATGAACAAGCCGCTCGATCTCCCCTATCTCGCGGCCGCCGCCATCGCCGGCGCGATCTTCGGCGCCGGACTCTACGTCTCGCAGATGGTCAATCCGCTGAAGGTGCTGCGCTTCCTCGATTTCAAGGCGCATCCCGACCGGCGGCTGGGACCCGAGCCTGGCCTTCGTCATGGTGACCGGGATCATCGTCATGTTCGTCGCCGTCGCGCATCGGCAAGCGCCGTGGCACAAGCCGCTGTTCGACACCGCGTTCCACGAGCCCGAGTTCACCAAAATCGACCGCCGCGCTGGTCGTCGGCGCGGCGCTCTTCGGCGTCGGCTGGGGCATGTCGGGCATCTGCCCCGGCCCGGCGATCTCGCTGATCGCCTTCTGGCCGCCGCACCTCCTGGTCTATCTCGTCGCGCTGTTCGTCGGCTCGTATGCAGGCGCCGTGGTCGATGCCGGATCGGACGCGCAAAGCGCCTCGCCCTCGCCCGATGACAGCCCCGCCGTCGTCGTCGGCGGCGGCCTGGCCGGCCTCGCCGCAGCCGTTGCCGTCGCCAAGGCCGGCCTCGAGACCGTGCATCTGGTGCCGAAGGGCCCGCCCGACCGGCGAACCTCGGCGCTGATGCAGCCGGCGGTCGAGTATCCTGCAGCAGCTCGGGGCTTGTTCCCGATCCGGCCGCCATCGGCCAGCCCTTGACGCAGATCCGCATCATCGACGCCACGGCTCGCCTGATCCGCGCGCCCGAAACGCTGTTCGACGCGCCGAGTTCGGCCTGCCGGCCTTCGGCTGGAATTTCCCCAATGTGAAGCTCGGCGAAGCCTTCGAGGCGGCGCGCGTCCGGGCTCGCCAACCTCACGACCCTCGAGACTCCGCTCGACGACCTCGAGCGCACTGCCGACGGCTGGCCGCTCTCGCCTCGCCGAACGGCGAGACCCTCCGCGCACCGCTCGTCGTCGGCGCCGACGGCAAGAAATCGCGGGTGCGCGAGAGCCGCGGGCTTCCGCGCCCGCGAAAACGGCTTCCGCGAGGCGGCGCTGGTCTGCGACCTCGCCCTCGAGCGGCCGCTCGGCGGCGCGTCGGTCGAATTCCACTACGAGCGCGGCCCGTTCACCCTGGTGCCCGCCGGCGATAACCGCGCCAATCTGGTCTGGATCGACGATCGCGGCGTGCTCGAGGCGGCGCAGCGATCGGGGACCGACGGCCTCGCAGCGACTCTTCGCCGAGAAGTCGCAGCGGCTCTTCGGCACGATCGACGCCGGTGACGCCGGCCCACATCTTCCTGCTCTCGACGCTCACCGTCGAAACCGCCGGCAAGGACGGCGTCGTGCTTGCCGGCGAAGCCGCCCACGCATTCCCGCCGATCGGCGCGCAGGGGCTCAACCTCGGCCTCCGCGACGTCGCCGATCTCGCGGCATCGCTGGCGATCGCCGACCTCGCCTCGCCGAGCTTCGCAATGTCCCTCAGTGAGGACTACGCCCGCCGCCGGGCCGCCGATCTGGCCCGCACCGGTGCGGTCGTCGATGCGCTGTTCCGGTCGCTGCTGGCGGGCTTCCTGCCGACCCAGGCGCTGCGCGCCGGCGGCCTCTGGGCGCTGAAGCTCGCGCCGCCCCTCCGCCGCCTCGCCTTCGACGTCGGCATGGGCGTTCGCTGACAGAGCGGCAAACGAAAAGGGCGCCCACAGCGCCCTCTCCACATCAACGATTTGCAGAATCTACTGCGCGCTGGCGCTGCTCTCCAGATTCTGCCGTGCCTGCTCGGCCCGGTTCGCGAGGATCTTTTCGAGCGCCGCGTCACCGGACTGGTTCTTGGTGAACTCATCCGGAGTGAGCGCGGCCTGGCCGTCATAGACCGTCTTGAACCCGCCGAGGTTGATCGTGATCGTCAGATCCTCGTTCTTCCGGTTCTTGGCCGTGAGCGTCAGCTTGGTGCCCTTCTTGAGGCTCGCGAGGTAGGCCTCGTTGACCACCAGCTGCGTTGCGCAGCTCTGCGGATCGCACAGCATGTAGGGCACGCGGACCGGCTTGCCGCCGTCGATCTGCCAAGTCACGCCGAACGGCAGCAGCACGCCGAGCGGAACGGCGGCGACCGCGAGCAGACGGCTTTCCTGGCTCGGGTCGTCGCGCAACAGGAACGAGCCGAGGAACTGGTTGTCGGGGGTGACCACGACCTGCCGCATGATGCAGGCCCGCTGCCCGCTTTGCGTCGGATCGCAAATCTTGAGCCAGTTCTGCGCCGCGCTGCCGGCCGGAGCCGAAGCGGGTTGGCCGCTCGCCGCGACGTCCGAACCGCTCGGTGCCGCGAGATTTGCCTGCTCGGACGTGAGCGTGGGAATGGCCGGCTGGTCGGTCGTGCCGGTACCCGAAGCCTCGGCGAGGACTTCGGAGGATGTGGTGTCCGTCGCAGCTACGGGTGCGGTACTGTCGGCGGGCGCCGGCGCGGTCGTGTCGGCTGCAGCGGTCGTGTCGGAGGCCGGTGCGGCCGTCGTGTCGCTGGCCGCGACCGTGGTATCGGCGACCGCTCCGCTATCGACGGTTGCAACCGACGAGGACGAACTCGACGTGTCAGACCCACCGCACGCGGCGAGCAGCAGCAGCGCTCCGGCCGCGGCCGAAATCCGGATGAACGAGGCGGCGGTCATAGCGCTGCGTCCCGGGCAGCAACCGGCAAGCCTGCAGAAATCGAGGGGGATACAGTCATCTAGCGTCCTTGAGAATCTCGCGCGGCGCGGCAACCGCCCCCGGCCGCCTGACGTGCCGGCCCTTCAATGAGCCAAATCGGGCAATAACATGGCTCGCGCCGCTTTCCAAAGCTTTGTGCCCGCCGGTGTTGCGCCCGCGCCCCGAGCCGAAGCGCTGACGCAAGCTGAGACCCCCTAATCTGCTGGAGATTCCCGGCATCAATTTGTTCCGGCGGGGGCCATTTGCGGCGCAGAATCCGCACTGTCTTGGGCGAGCTTCGCCATCCGGCTCAGAATTGCCGCCGTTCCCTTGAGGCGCGACGCCGCGTTCGGCCAGTCGCGCACAAACACCAGCTTCTGGTCCGGCTTCAGCCGCACGGCCATGCCCGGGTCCTGCACCAGCCGCACCAGCCCGCCGGGATTGGGGAACTCGTTGTTCCTGAGCGTCACCACGGCGCCTTTCGGTCCCGCCTCGACTTTCTCGACATTGGCCGCGCGGCAGAGCGCCTTGACCAGGATCACCTTGAGCAGGGCCTCGACCTCGTCCGGCAGCGGCCCGAAGCGGTCGATCAGCTCCGCACCGGCTCCATCGATCTCGCGCGCGTCCTTGAGGTCGCCGAGCTGGCGGTAAAGCTGCATGCGCACCTGCAGGTCGGGGACGTAGTGCTCGGGGATCATCACCGGCATGCCGAGCGAAATCTGCGGGCTCCACTCGTTGGCGTCCTCATAGTCCGCCTCGCCCTGCCGGAGCGACGCCACCGCCTCCTCCAGCATCGCCTGGTAAAGCTCGAACCCGACTTCCTTGATGTGGCCCGACTGTTCCTCGCCGAGCAGGTTCCCCGCCCCGCGGATATCGAGGTCGTGGCTCGCGAGCTGGAACCCCGCGCCGAGGCTTTCGAGCGACTGCAGCACGTTGAGCCGCCGCTCGGCCGTATCGGTAAGCTTTTGCTGCGGCGGCACCGTGAACAGCGCGTAGGCACGCTGCTTCGACCGGCCGATGCGGCCGCGGATTTGATAGAGCTGCGACAGCCCGAAGCGATCGGCATGGTGCACGATCAGCGTATTCGCGTTGGGAATATCGAGCCCGCTTTCGACGATCGTCGTCGCCAGCAGCACGTCGAACTTGCCATCGTAGAAATTGTTCATGATGTCGTCGAGTTGCCCCGCCGCCATCTGGCCGTTGGCGACGACGAACGACACCTCCGGCACCTGCTCCTTGAGGAACTCCGCCAGGTCGGGCTGATCCTTGATCCGCGGCACCACGTAGAACGCCTGTCCACCGCGATACTTCTCGCGCAGCAGCGCCTCGCGGATCGAGATCGGGTCGAACGGCGAAATGAACGTGCGGATCGCCAGCCGATCGACCGGCGGCGTCGCCAGCAGGGACAGGTCGCGCACGCCGGTCAACGCCAGCTGCAGCGTTCGCGGGATCGGCGTCGCCGTCAGCGTCAGCACATGGATGTTGCCGCGCAGCTCCTTCAGCCGCTCCTTGTGCGCGACGCCGAAATGCTGCTCCTCGTCGATGACCAGGAGACCGAGATTCTTGAACTCGATGCTCTTGCCGAGCACGGCGTGCGTGCCGATGACGATATCGACCTGCCCGCTGGCGATGCCCTTCCTTGGCCGCCTTCAGATCGGCCGCCGGCACCAGTCGGCTCGCCTGCGCGATCTTGATCGGCAGCCCGGCAAACCGCTCGGTGAAGGTCTTGAAATGCTGCC
Organism: uncultured Alphaproteobacteria bacterium; assembly: GCA_963848625.1. GTDB lineage: Bacteria > Pseudomonadota > Alphaproteobacteria > Rhizobiales > Devosiaceae > Devosia_A. The sequence continues at coordinate 137,202 of CAWKEC010000002.1, read as the reverse complement.
GGCTCAGCAACGTCGTCGGCGCGACGATTGCCACCTGCTTGCCCGACATGGCCACAGCGAAAGCCGCGCGCAGCGCCACCTCGGTCTTGCCGAAGCCGACGTCGCCGCACACCAGCCGGTCCATCACGCGGCCGTTGCTGAGATCGCTGAACACCGCCGCGATCGCCGTGAGCTGGTCCTCGGTCTCCTCGTAGGGGAAGCGCGCCGCGAACTCGTCATAGGCTGCCGGTGTTGATGTCGATCGGCTCGGCCCGCGCCAGCTCGCGCTGCGCGGCGATCTTGATGAGCTGCTCCGCCATGTCGCGGATGCGCTTCTTGAGCTTGGCCTTGCGCGCCTGCCAGGCGACGCCGCCGAGCTTGTCGAGCTCGACCTCCGAGCCGTCGCTGCCATAGCGGCTCAAGAGCTCGATGTTCTCGACCGGCAGATAGAGCTTGGTGTCGCCGGCATATTGGATCTCGACGCAGTCGTGCGGCGCACCCATCGCCTCGATCTGCTTGAGGCCGAGGAACCGGCCGATACCGTGATCGACGTGAACCACGAGGTCACCGGCGGCGAGGCCGGCAGCATCGGTCAGCGCGTCCGACGCCTTCTTGCGCCGCTGCGGCCGGAGCAGCCGCTCGCCGAGAATGTCCTGTTCCGACAAGACGACGAGATCGTTCGTCTCGAACCCGGTGTCGAGCGGCAACACCACGAGGGCTGTTGTCGCCGGCGCCGTCGTGATCGCGTCGTTCCAGTTCTCGGCGATCCGTGGATGCGCGAGACCATGATCACTCCAGCAGCTGCGCCATGCGATCGCGCGATCCGTCCGACCAGCAGGCGATCACCGTGTGTCGGTGCTTGCGGCCCTCGTTACGCAGCAGCGTCACCACCGCCGCGAACAGGTTCACATCCTGTGCCTGCCGCTCGGCCGCGAAATTGTGCGCGAGCCGTCCGCCCGCGTCCTCGGTCCGCGCCTCATCGGGCAAGGCGAAGGCTGAGAGCTGCACCGCCGAGGCCTCGCCCAGGGCATAGGGATGCCCGTCCATCTCGTAGAGCTGCGCCGGTGGAACCGGGTTGTACGGCGCCCCGGCGACCGCCAGCTTCTTGTCGGTGCGCGCCGCGTCCCGCGCCTCGTAGTAGTCCTTGATCTGCGCCTGGCGCTCGGCGAACGCCTCGCGCGCCTGCTCGTCGAACACGAACGGCGCGTCGCCGGCATAGTCGGCCGAGCCGGTCGAGATGGTCGTAGAAAAACGCCAGCCAGTGCTCGTGTCCGGGGAAGCGCGATCCCGCGCTGATCGCTCCATAGAGCGGGTCGTCCACCGTGTTGCCGCCGAACGCCGCCGTGTAGCGCGCGCGGAAGCGCTTGATCGTCTCTTCGCTCAGCAGCACTTCGCTCATCGGCGCCAGCGCGATCGGCGTTGAGATTTCCTATAGTCCGCTGCGTGCCGGGATCGAAGCTGCGGATAGTTTCGAGTTGCTTGCCGAAGAAATCGAAGCGCAACGGCGTCTCGACGCTCGGCGGAAAAAGATCGACCAGCCCACCGCGCACCGCGTATTCGCCGGTCTCGCGCACCGTCGGCACGCGCAGATAGCCGTTGAGCGACGCCCAGCGGATCAGCCGCTCGCTGTCGATCACCTGCCCCGGCCGTGCCGCAAAGCTCATTTTCGAAACGACGTCGATCGGCGGCAGCTTCTGGATCAGCGCATTGACCGCGGTGAGCACGACAGCCCCGCGCGTCGCCGGATCGGTCAGCGCCGCGAGCGTCGTCATTCGATCGGCGATCGTCACGCCATTGGGCGACACGCGGTCGTACGGCAGGCAGTCCCATGCCGGCAGCGTGAGGATCGGGTGGCCGGGCAGCATCGCGCGGAGCGCGTCCTCCATGCGCTGCAGCCGGCGGCCGTCGCGCGCCACGAATACCGCCGCCACCGCCGCATCCGGCGCAGCCTTGAGCCGCTCCTCGACCAGCCGCGCCAGCACGACCGGCTGCAGCCCGTCGGGGACGTTGACGATGGTTCGTGTCGGGCGATGAAGCTCAGTCATGGGTCTCGAGTCTGAAGGCGATGATCGTGTGGAGCAGCGCCGCGTCGGCATCAGACGGGATCGGCTCCTGCCCCATCACCCATTTGAGGAGGTCGGTGTCCGCCTCCTCCATAAGGGCTTCGAGTCGGTCCAGTTCCGGCCGGCCCGAAGGCCTCGGCATGGGCGTCGGCGAACGGCCCCAGCACGAGGTCCATTTCCTTGGTCCCGCGATGCCAGGCGCGGTAGCGCAACCGGCGCCGGCGCATAGACAAATCTTCACCGGCTGCTTTTTGAGGGGCCATGATCGGGGACGTCGCGGGGATGTTTCCAACGTCTACGCCGTTCCCCACCGGGTGTCATCTGGCTAGTGTTACGTCCGCAATGCCCCGCCCCCCTGCCCTCGATCCGCTGTTCCGCTCGCTCCGCTCGCTCAAGGGCGTGGGCCCGCAGCTTGGCGCCCTGCTGAACCGATTCTTCGGCGGGGAGGGCAGGACGCGATCGCGCTCGACCTGTTGATGCACATGCCGGTCGGCATCATCGACCGCCGTCGCATGGACGGCGTCGCCGGCACCTTCGTCGGCCACGAGGCGACCCTGAGGCTCCATATCGACCGCCATGAGCCCGCGCCGCGCAACATGCCGAGCCGGCCGCATCGCGTCTTTGCGCACGACGAGACCGGCGACATCCAGCTCGTCTATTTCCGCGCGGCCGGCGGTTGGGTCGAAAAGCTCCTGCCGGTCGGCGAGGACCGTTACGTCGCCGGCACCATCGGCTTTTTCAGCGGCAGCAAGCAGATCACCCACCCGGACTACGTCGTGCCGGTCGAGGAGTTCGGCTCCCTCCCGCTGGTTGAGCCGGTCTATCCGCTGACCCAGGGGCTGAGCTCCAAGGCGCTGACCAAGCTGGTGCGCGCCGCCCTCGCCACCCTGCCCGATCTGCCGGAATGGATTCCCGCCGATCGCATGGCGCAGTTCCGCTGGCCGGACTTCCGCGCCGCGATGACATCGGTCCACGCGCCGGCCGAGCCCGCCGACTCCGAGCTCTGGGCCCCCGCCCGTATGCGCCTCGCCTATGACGAATACCTCGCCGGCCAGCTTGCGCTCCTGATCGTCCGCTCGACGCTCGTCGCGCCCCGCGGCGTCGCCCGCAGCTTCACCGGCGAGGTCACCGGTCGCGTCGAAGCCGCCCTGCCCTTCGCGCTCACCGATGGCCAGCGGCTCGCGGTCACCGACATCCGCGAGGACCTGGCGGCACCGCTCCGCATGTCGCGCCTGCTGCAGGGCGACGTCGGCTCCGGCAAGACGGTGGTGGCCCTGCTGGCGATGGCGATGGTCGCCGAGAGCGGCGCGCAGTCGGCGCTGATGTCGCCCACCGAACTGCTCGCCGCCCAGCACTACCGCACGCTCGCGCCCATCTGCGTCAAGGCCGGGATCGGCCTCGAGCTGCTCACCGGCAAAATGCCCGCCGCCGATCGCCGCGCTGCACTCGAGCGCCTCGCCTCGGGCGAAAGCAGTATCGCAGTGGGCACGCACGCGCTGTTCCAGTCCGGAGTCGAGTTCCAGAATCTCGGTCTGGTGGTGGTCGATGAACAGCACCGCTTCGGCGTCGAGCAGCGCCTGGCCCTCACCGACAAGGGTAACCACGCCGACCTGCTGGTGATGACCGCGACCCCGATCCCCCGCACGCTGGTGCTCACCCATTTCGGCGACATGGCGGTCAGCGTGCTGCGCGAAAAGCCGCGCGGCCGGCAGCCCATCGATACGGCCGTCCTGCCCGATCGCCGATTACGATCGCGTCGTCGCGCGGCTCAAATCGCGCATCGACGAAGGCGCGCAGGCCTTCTGGGTGACCCCGCTGGTCGAGGAGAGCGAAGCGCTTGGATGTGATGTCCGCCGAGGATCGTTTCGCCGAGCTCAAGGAGACCTTCGGCGACCGCGTCGCCCTCGTCCACGGCCGCATGACGCCGGCGCAGAAGGACGACGTGATGGGCCGTTTCCAGTCCGGCGACGTGCAAGATTCTCGTCGCCACCACCGTCATCGAAGTCGGCGTCGACGTGCCCAACGCCACCATCATGATCATCGAGCACGCCGAGCGCTTCGGCCTCGCCCAGCTCCACCAGCTCCGCGGCCGCGTCGGACGCGGGTCGCAGCGGTCCGCCTGCCTGCTGCTCTACAAGGAGCCCTTAGTCGGAAACGGCCAACGCGCGGCTCGAGACCATCAAGATCCACCGAGGACGGCTTCGAGATCGCCGAGCGCGACCTCGAGCTCCGTGGCCAGGGCGACCTGCTCGGCACCCGCCAGTCCGGCATGCCTGGTTACCACCTCGCCGTGCCCGACGTGCACCGGCACCTGCTCGAATACGCCCATGACGACGCGAAGGCCTTGCTCGCCCGCAATCCCGGCTTCACTGGGCCCGAGGGCGAGGCGGTGCGAACATTGCTGTATTTGTTCCGGAAGGACCTGGCGCTACCGCTGATCAGGGCAGGGTGAGCCTACCCAGAACCTGTTGAGTACGGACCTCGTGGTTCGACAAGCTCACCATGAGGTCCTTCCAACGCCGTAGACTCTCCCAGTAGCCCTCATGGTGAGCTTGTCGAACCACGAGGGCGTGGCACCGCTCAAAGATCAGTGACCCGCCCGCGCCTCGGCCAGCGCCTTCAAATCCGCCGGCTTCAACGTCACGCTCTCCCCGCATCCGCACTCGCCGGTCTGGTTCGGGTTCTTGAAGGTGAAGCCGGACTTGAGGATGTCTTCCTCGAAATCCATCACGGTGCCGAGCAGGAACAGCGTCGCCTTGGGCTCGACATAGACGTCGACGCCCTTGTCGACGACGTGATCGTCGCCCACGACCGGCGCCGCCACGTAATCGAGCGTGTAGGACTGCCCGGCGCACCCCGCATTCTTGATGCCGACACGCACGCCCGTCACCGGCGTCGCCGAATCCGCCATGATCTCGCGCACGCGCTCGGCGGCGGCATCGGTGAGGCTCATGATCGGAAGGGGCATTTCGGTCCTATATCGTAAAGTGACGATAGAATACGCCTACCACCAGTTCAGCGCAACCTGCGCTTCCTCGGACATGCGCGACTGGTCCCACGGCGGATCGAAGACCATATTGACCGTCACGCCGGAAATGCCCTCGACCGAAAGCGCTGCATTCTCCACCCAGCCCGGCATTTCGCCGGCCACCGGGCAGCCCGGCGCGGTCAGCGTCATGTCGATGGTCAGGTTCCGGTTGTCGTCGAGGTCGACCTTGTAGATCAGCCCCAGCTCGTAGATGTCGACCGGGATTTCCGGGTCGTAGACGGTCTTGAGCACGCCGATCAGATCGGCGGTGATCCGCGCCACCTCCTCGATCGGAATCGTCGGCGAGATACTGGGCACGATCCGGTTGCCCTCGGTGACTTCTGCCACCGGGGCCGGCGTTTCGATCGGTCTTTTCAGCCACTTCGTCGGTCATGCGAAGAAGTTTCTGTGCCTTTTCGATGCCCTCGACCAGCGCGTCGATGTCGTCCTTGCCCGAATATAGGGCGAGCGAGGCCCGGCAGGTAGAGGTCACGCCGAAGCGCTTCAGCAGCGGCATGGCGCAATGCGTGCCGGCGCGCACGGCGATGCCGTAGCGGTCGAGGATGGTCGCAACGTCGTGGGCGTGCGCGCCCTTGAGCTTGAACGAGAAGATCCCGCCCTTGCCTGGCGCGTCGCCGATCAGCCGCAGCGAATTGATCCGCCTCAGCCGCTCGCGCGCATAGATCGGCGACTTCCTGCTCGTGCGCGGCGATCGCCTCGCGCCCGAGCCCCTCGACATAGTCGATCGCCGCGCCCAGCCCGATCGCCTGCACAATCGGCGGCGTGCCGGCCTCGAAGCGGTGCGGCGGGTCGTTGTAGGTGACCGTATCGAGCGTCACCACGTCGATCATCTCGCCGCCGCCCTGGTACGGGCGCATCGCATCGAGATGCTCGGACTTGCCGTAGAGCACGCCGATGCCGGTTGGCCCGTAGAGCTTGTGGCCGGTGAAGACATAGAAATCGACGTCGAGCGCCTGCACATCGACCTTGAGGTGCACCGCCCCCTGGCTGCCGTCGATCAGCACCGGAATGCCCCGCGCGTGCGCCCGCGCGATCACCTCGGCGATCGGCACCACCGTGCCGGTGACATTCGACATGTGCGTGACGGCGACCATCTTGGTGCGTCGGCGACAGCGCCTGCCTCGAAGGCGTCGAGGTCGAAACTGCCGTCGTCGCGGCACGTCGACGAATTTCAGCACCGCGCCCTGCCGCTCGCGCAGGAAATGCCACGGCACGATGTTGGAATGATGCTCCAGGATGGAGACGACGATCTCGTCGCCCTCCTTGATCCTTGGCGCCGCGAAGGACGACGCGACGAGGTTGATCGCCTCGGTCGAGCCCTTGGTGAAGACGATCTCCTCCGGCCGGCTCGCATTCAGCAACCGCGCCGCCGCCTTGCGGCCGCCCTCATAGGCCTCGGTCGCGCGGTTCGCGAGCGTATGGAGGCCGCGATGCACATTGGCGTAGGCGTGCTCATAGGCCCAGTCCATCTTGTCGAGCACCGCCTTCGGCTTCTGCGCCGACGCGGCGGAGTCGAGATAGACCAGCCGCTTGCCGTGGATCGGTTCCTTCGAGGATCGGGAAGTCGGCACGCACCCGTTCGAGATCGAAGGTCACTTGGGTTGAGCCACCTCTCAACCACGCCTTCGAGCGCGAGATGCAGCTCCTCGTCCGCGATCGGATCGAGCACTTCCTCGATGAAGCCGCGCACCAGCATGCTCTCGGCCTCGGCCTGCGGAATGCCGCGGCTCATCAGGTAGAACATCGACTCTTCGTCGAGCGCGCCGGTGGTCGAGCCGTGCCCGCATACCACGTCGTCGGCGAAGATTTCGAGCTCGGGCTTGGAATAGATTTGCGCCTCGTCCGACAGCATCAGTCCCTGCATCATCAGCTTGGCGTCGGTCTTCTGCGCGTCGCGCGCGACGACGATCTTGCCCTGGAACACCGCTGTCGAGCGGCCGCGCGCAATCTGCTTGAACAGCGGCTTGCTGGTGCAGCGCGGCACCGCGTGCGTCACTTCGAGCGTGATGTCGGAGTGCTGGCCCTCGGTCACGAGGTTGAGCCCGGTGAAGTCGCCATGCGCGCCCTCGCCGGCGAACCGCGCGAACAGGTTCATGCGGCTCAGCGCCGAAGCCGACGTGGATCGCGATCGTGCGGAGCTTTGCGCCCTCGCCGATCTGGTATTCCGCCGTCGCGAAATTGGTCGCGACCCGCAGCGCTCAGATCGAGCAGGATGTGCGTGAGCTCGGCGCCCTTGCCCACCGCGACATAGCTCGCGTGGTTGCTGACATGCGCCTCGTCGGTGCCCGAGAAGGTCTCGATCACCGTCGCCCTGCTGCCGTCGGCGACGAACAGATGCACGCTGTCGTTGACATGCGCCGCCCCGCCCTTCGCTGCGGCGATCGATATGGACCACCTGCGTCGACCCGGCTGCGGATTTCGAGCTTCAGCGTCTCCCTCGCGAGCGCCGAGTTCAGCCGCACCAGCACGTCGTCGCGCTCGGTGAGCGCCGAGCCCTTGGCGATCGTCGCCGTCATCCCCGGCGGCATCGCGCCGGCGATGTCGGCCATGCCGTTGGCCATCGGGATGCGGTGCGCGCCCGGGATACGCAGCGCCGGCTCGCTGATCGCCGGCGTTGCCGCCGCCAGCTCCGGCACCGCCCGCAGCAGCATCTTGAGGTCGGTATAGTGGTAGCTCTCGACCTTGCGCGTCGGCAGGCCGATCGCCTGCAGCCGCTCGGCCGCGGCCGGCGTTGCCCGCCGCGCCGCAGCTGCGCGATCAGCGTCTGCTCAGCCGGCGCCGATCCGAACGGGACGTGCATCGGTCACGCGGCCGCCTCGTCGAAGCTCGGCATAGCCCTTGGCCTCGAGCTCAAGCGCCAGTTCCTTGCCGCCGCTCTCGACCACCCGGCCATCCGAAAACACATGCACCACGTCCGGCACGATGTGGTTGAGCAGCCGCTGGTAGTGGGTGATCACCAGCATCGACCGATACGGATCGCGCAGCGCGTTGACGCCCTCCGACACCACCTTCAGCGCGTCGATGTCGAGGCCGGAGTCCGTCTCGTCGAGGATGCACATCTTCGGCTTCAGCAGCGCCATCTGCAAAATCTCGGCGCGCTTCTTCTCGCCGCCCGAGAAGCCGACATTGAGCGCGCGCTTCAGCATCTCGCTGTCGATATGCAGGTCGCGGCCCGCGTCCTTCACCGCGCGCATGAAATCGGGCGTCGTCAGCTCGGCCTCGCCGCGCGCCTTGCGCTGCGCATTGATGGCCGCCTTGAGGAAGGTCATGGTCGCAACGCCTGGCATCTTCCATCGGATACTGGAAGGCGAGGAACAGCCCCTTGGTCGGCCCGCTCGCTCGGGTCGAGCCCGAGCATGTCCGCGCCGTCGAGCAGTACCTCGCCCTCGGTGACCTCGTAGTCCTCCTTGCCGGCGAGCACATAGCTCAGCGTCGACTTGCCCGAGCCGTTGCGGCCCATCACGGCATGCACCTGCCCCGCCGGAACGATCGAGGTTCACGCCCTTGAGGATTTCGCGGTCTTCGATCCGCGCGTGGAGGTTGCGGATTTCGAGCATGGGGGTGGTCATTCGGTCTCTGCCTTCTGCGCCGGGCTCGTCGAGCCAATAGTCGACGCCGGGGTTATCGAGATACTGGAGGTGCCTCAGCGTCGCGCGATCGTAGGCGTTGCGAGTTGTCCGACTGGACACCAGGAACTTGCCCGAGTCCGGTACTCGCAGACCTCGGTCGCTGCCATCGTCGAGATGCTGTAATAGCGCAGCGGCACCGTGCCGGTGTTGATGATGTTGTGGGCCGTCTCCTGCCGCCCGCCGGAGCGCCGAGGACATCACCGGCCTTGATCGAATAGCTCTCCTTGCCGAACCGTAGGTCCCCTCGCCTTCGAGGATGATGAAGAGCTCATCCTCGACATGGTGATTGTGGAACGGGCAGCCGGATTTGCCCGCCGGCACTTCGGAAGTGGAAATACCGAGGTCCCTCACCCGATCTTTGTCCGATGCGCACGTCTGCGCCGGCGTACAGCGTGCCCTGGCTCCAGCGGTCAAGTTCAGCATCGTCGATGTTGAAGTACTCGGGCCGCTCAGCCCACGCTCCCCTCGAGGCTCACCGCAATCAGCTTCTGCGCCTCGACCGCGAACTCCATCGGCAGATGCTGCAGCACGTCGCGCACGAAGCCGTTGACGATGAGGCCGACGGCCTCCTCTTCGCTCAGCCCGCGCTGCTGGCAGTAGAACATCTGGTCGTCTGAGATCTTGCTGGTCGTCGCCTCGTGCTCGAACACCGCCGATGAATTGCGGCTCTCGATGTAGGGCACCGTGTGCGCGCCGCATTTGTCGCCGATCAGCAGGCTGTCGCACTGCGTGAAGTTGCGCGCGCCCTTGGCCTTGGCGTGCGCCGAGACCAGCCCGCGATAGGTGTTGTCGGAAAAGCCGGCGGCGATGCCCTTGGAGATGATCCGGCTCGTCGTGTTCTTGCCCAGATGCGTCATCTTGGTGCCGCTGTCGACCTGCTGGTAGCCGTTCGAAATGGCGATCGAGTAGAACTCGCCGCTCGAATTGTCGCCGCGCAGGATGCAGCTCGGATATTTCCAGGTGATCGCCGAGCCGGTCTCGACCTGCGTCCAGCTGATCTTGGAATTGTCGCCGCGGCAATCGCCGCGCTTGGTGACGAAATTGTAGACGCCGCCCTTGCCGTCCTTGTCGCCGGGATACCAGTTCTGGACGGTCGAGTACTTGATCTCGGCGTCCTTGAGCGCCACCAGCTCGACCACCGCGGCATGCAGCTGGTGCTCAGCGCGCGCCGGCGCGGTGCAGCCCTCGAGATAGCTGACATAAGCGCCCTCGTCGGCGATCAGCAGCGTCCGCTCGAACTGGCCGGTCTTGGCCTCGTTGATGCGGAAATAGGTCGACGAGCTCCATCGGGCAGCGCACGCCCTTGGGCACGTAGCAGAACGAGCCGTCGGTGAAGACCGCCGAGTTGAGCGTCGCGTAATAATTGTCCGACACCGGCACCACCGAACCCAGGTACTGCTGCACCAGCTCCGGGTATTCGCGGATCGCCTCGCTGATCGAGCAGAAGATGATGCCCATCTTGTTGAGCTCGTCGCGGAACGTCGTCGCCACCGACACGGAGTCGATCACCGCGTCCACGGCGACCTTGCGGCTGCTCGACGCCGGCCAGAATCGCGCGCTCCTTGAGCGGCACGCCGAGCTTTTCGTACATCTCGAGCAGCGCCGGATCGACATCGGCCAGCGATTTTGGGCGCGGCGCGTTCTTGGGCGCCGCGTAGATAGTACATGTCCTGGAAGTCGATCTTGGGGTAGTGCACGCGCGCCCAGTGCGGCTCGTCCATCGTCAGCCAGCGGCGATAGGCACCGAGCCGCCATTCCAGCATCCAGTCGGGCTCGCCCTTCTTTGCCGAAATGAACCGGATCGTGTCTTCGCTGAGCCCGATCGGCGCGCGGTCGCTTTCGATCACGGTCTCGAAGCCGTACTTGTACTTCTCGACATCGAGCGCGAGCACGCTGTCGACCGTCGCATGGTCGATCTCGTCCTTCAGCGTTGGAATGGCGTCCTTGTAGTTCACGTCTGCCATCTGGTTACCTTCCTAGCCGCCCGCGCTGCGGCGTTCGCGATGCCGGCCCAGCACCTCACTAAACCCTTCGAGGAACGCCGCGATATCCGCTTCGGTCGAATTCCAGCCCACGCTCAGGCGCATGGCGCACTCGCCGAGTTCCGGCGCAACGCCCATGGCCTTCAGCACATGGCTCGGCCCGACCTTGCCCGACGAGCAGGCCGACCCCGAGGAGACCGAAATGCCCTTTGAGGTCGAGCCCCATCATCGCGACCGCGTTCTTGAGCCCCGGCACGGCGAAATTGCTGACATTGCCGATCCGCTCGGCCTTCTCGCCGAACACCACGAGGTCGGGCGCCATATTGCGCATCCCCTCTTCGGCCGTCCGGATCAACTCGCTCACATTGGCCTCGTAGAACTTCTTCGGGAACGCCTCGGCCGCCGCACCGAACCCGGCGATCAGCGCCGCCGCCTCGGTCCCGCCGCGCCGGCCGGTCTCCTGCCCGCCGCCCGGGATCAGCCGCACCTGGTCGGCATGGCCCTTCATCAGCAGCGCGCCGACGCCGGCTGGGCCGCCGATCTTGTGCGCGCTCACCGCCATCATATCGGGTGCGCGGGCAGCAAATTCGAGGTCCATCTTGCCGAAAGCCTGCACCGCATCGACGAACAGATAGTGTGGCGACGGCCCGACCAGCGCCTCGATCCGATCCAGCGGCTGGATCACGCCGGTCTCGTTGTTGACCAGCCTGCACCGCCACCAGCAGCTTCGCGCCAAACTCATTGGCCCGTGCGAGTGCTGCGGCAATGTCGTCGACCCGGATATAACCATCCGCATCGAGCCCGACGATCGTCACCGGCAGGCCGGTGGCCTCAGCGGCCTTCAGCACGGCGGTATGGCACCCTCCCGACACCACGATCCCGCCAATATCGAGCGCCTTGCGCCCCGCCGACGATCGCCTGTGTGATCGCCTCGGTCGCCGAACCGGTGAACACCACCTGCTCGCGCGTCGCGCCGGCCAGCTTGGCGACCTTGGCACGCGCCTCGTCGATCAGCGCCCGCAGTGCCCGCCCGTGCGCGTGAACCGACGACGGATTGCCGGTCAGGGCCAGCGCCGCGACGATCGCCTCCCGCGCCTCGGGAAGCAGCGGCGCCGACGCATTGTGGTCGAGATATGTCGATGCCACGCTCATCGGAATGCCAGGAGCGCGCAAACCGCGCGCTCACCCGCCTCAAACTTCTTGAATTTTCGGGCGCCTCTTCTGTAGAAGGAGCGCTCGCCAACGCTCGGCCGCGGGCTCTCGGCTCGCGGCGTCGAACGGTCAGTTTAGAATCGATTCTAATCTGACTTTTCGAGCCTAGTTTTAGGCAGCGGCGCCCCTTTCGTCAAGCCGGGATCAACCGGCCCGCCGGGCGCCGCACTCGGCCAACGGAAAGACCGATGCCAGAAGTTATTTTCAATGGGCCGGAAGGCCGCCTCGAAGGCCGCTACCAGCCGGGCAACGGGCCCAACGCCCCGATCGCCATCGTGCTCCACCCGCACCCCGAGTTCGGCGGCACGATGAACAACCAGATCGTCTACAATCTCTACTACATGTTCGCCAAACGCGGCTTCTCGGTCCTGCGCTTCAATTCGCGCGGCGTCGGTCGCAGCCAGGGGCTGTTCGACCACGGCATCGGCGAATTGTCGGATGCCGCCTCCGCGCTCGACTGGCTGCAGTCGCTCAATCGCGAAAGTCGCGCGGCTGCTGGATCGCCGGCTTCTCGTTCGGCGCCTGGATCGGCATGCAGCTCCTGATGCGCCGGCCCGAGGTCGAAGGCTTCATTTCCGTCGCCCCGCCCGAGAACCTCTACGACTTCTCGTTCCTCGCCCCCTGCCCGTCTTCGGGCCTCATCATCCACGGCGACAAGGACCGCGTCGCACCGCCGCAATCGGTCCAGAAACTCGTCGATAAGCTCAAGACGCAAAAGGGCATCACCATCGAGCAGCAGATCGTCGAGGGCGCCAACCACTTCTACGAGGGCAAGATCGACGAGCTGACCGAGCGCTGCGCCGAATATCTCGACCGTCGCCGGCTGGATATCGCGGCGGGCAAGGGGCGGTAGCACCGCTTCTCCCGAACCTCGTCCTTCGACAGGCTCAGGATGAGGTTCTCATAGGGTCACCGGGCTATTGCAGCCCTCATGGTGAGCCTGTCGAACCACGAGGGCGTGCCGGCGATGGCCGAATTCAAATCCGCATTCCTCCGCACGCTCGACGAACGCGGCTTCATCCACCAGATCTCGGACCCTGAGGGGCTCGACGCCGCCTGCGCAGCGGGCCCGATCACCGGCTACATCGGCTTCGACTGCACGGCTGACAGCCTCCATGTCGGCAGCCTGCTGCAGATCATGCTGCTCTACTGGCTGCACCAGACCGGGCACCGGCCGATCGCGCTGATGGGTTCGGGCACCACCCGCATTGGCGATCCGTCCGGCAAGGACGAGACCCGTCGCGTGCTGAGCGCCGACGAGATCGCCAGCAACAAGGCCGGCATCGCGCGGAACTTCGACCCGTTCTTCCGCTTCGGCACCGGGCCGACCGACCCGCTGATGCTCGACAATGCCGACTGGCTGCTGAAGCTCAACTACGTCGACTTCCTGCGCGACGTCGGCCGCCACTTCTCGGTCAACCAGATGATCGCGCGCGACGCGGTCAAGATGCGTCTCGAGCGCGAGCAGCACCTGAGCTTCCTCGAATTCAACTACATGATCTTCCAGGCGTACGACTACCTGGAGCTCTGGCGCCGCCACGGCTGCACGCTGCAGATGGGCGGCTCCGACCAGTGGGGCAACATCGTCTCCGGCGTCGAGCTCGGCCGCCGCGCCGACGATGCGAGCCTCTTCGCCCTTACCAGCCCGCTGATGACCACGTCGTCGGGCGCCAAGATGGGCAAGACCGCCGCGGGTGCCGTCTGGCTCAGCCCGGATCGTCTCAGCGCCTATGAGTTCTGGCAGTACTTGCGCAACGTCGAGGACGCCGACGTCGAGCGCTTCTTCAAGCTCTACACGCCGCTGCCGCTCGACGAGATCGCGACCATTGTTGCCGGCGACGATCAACGACGCCAAAAAGCAACTCGCGACCGCGGTGACCACCATGATCCACGGCCGCGACGCCGCTGTGCAGGCCGCCGACACCGCAAAGGCCACCTTCGAAGCACGGCGCCCTCGACCTGTCGCTGCCGACGACCGACGTGCCGCGCGCCGAGCTTGCGGCGGGCCTCGGCATCTTGTCAGCCGCTGGTCCTGGCCAGTCTCGCCGGGTCGAACGGCGAGGCTCGTCGCGCCATCCAGGGCGGCGCCATCCGCCTCAACGACGTCAGCCGGTGACCGACGAGCAGCCTGGTGCTGACTGAGGCCAGCCTCTTGCCCGAGGGCGTGATGAAGCTCAGCTCGGGCAAAAAGAAGCACGCGCTGATCCGCGCGATCTAGTTCGGGCTGTCGCCTGCATCGTCGCCGCCGTCGCCATTGTCGGGGGTGTCGCTGCCGTCGGTGCGTGGCTGTTCCTTGGTCTGGTATTCAAACAGCGACCGGAACGCGCCCGGCGCCAGCGCCGACATCGGGTTCACCGAGAATTGCGGGTTGTCGAGCGCGCCCTTCACGTGGAACGTGATTCCGAACAGCCCGCCATTGAGCCCGCCGCCGAGCGGACCGAACAGCCGCCCGAAGGCATTGTTGAGCCCGAACATCGGGATGTAGGTGCCGGCAATGTCGTACTGCTTGCTGTCGGTATAAATGAAGCCCTCGGCGGTCCCCCCAACGCTCGGGCCCGTCACCAGCGCATCGTTGATCTGGATGCGGTCCGTCCGCCGCGTGAAGTGGAGCAGCGCGCTGGTGAACTGGAGCTTGTTGTCCTGCGCCAGCATTGCGCGGCGACGCAGCATGGCTGTCGACGATCTGGGCCACATTCTTTTCGTCGACGATCGAGAAGTTCTTGAGGTTGATCGTGCCCTGGTCGACCTTGGTCGAAATGTTCTGCGCCAAGGTGAAGCTGCCCTCGCCGCCTTCGACCTGCGGATAGACCCCGACCAGCCGCAGCACCGAGCCGAGATCGTTGAACACCACCACCATCGTCTGGCCGTCGGCCGTCGGATTGGTGACGACCGAAAGCGAGCTGGTGCCGCCCAGCTGGGTCTGCAGGCTCACCTTCTTGATGTCGCTGCCCTTTAGAGCGAGGTCGAGGTTCACATTGTAGGCCGTGGTCTTGTAGAGCCCGAGCGCCCGCTTGAGCTGCGCGTCGACCGCGATCGTCTGGGTGAAGGTGGTGGCCGCCGGCCCGCCCGAACCGCCATTGAGGCTGAAGAACTTCTTCAGCATCGGCTTCAGGTCGAGCTGGTCGCCCCTGATGCGCACCTGATAGCCGCCGTTGATCGGCGTCAGCGAGATTTGCGCCGCGTCACCTGGACTCAGCGCGAAGTTCGAGAACTCCGCCGACTGCAGGCCCTTCTTGGAATCAAATTCCAGCCCGCCCTTGAGGCTGACATCGCCGAAGCCGAGGTCGAGATCGCTGATGTCGGTGGTGTCGCCCTTCTGCGTGATCGTCGCGCTCAACTGGCCCGCCACGCCCGCATCCTTGGTGATGCCGAGGTCCTGGATATTGAGAGCGGCGTTCTTGAGATCGACGGAAATGCCGAGCGAATTGTCCTTGTTCGGCTTCGCCACCAACTCGACCTTGCCGGTGCCGATCTGGCTGGCGTCGAACCCGAGCTTCTTGAGGTCGCTGAGATCGACCGTCGCGTCGAGGCTGATCGGCGGCGGCGTCGTTCCGCCGCTGAGATCGCCGCTCAGCGTCAGCGCCGCGTCGAGCCCGTCGACCTGCGCCTGCCCGCCGATCTTGAAGCCGGCCTGCGTCGCCATGAAGCTCAGCTGGCCATTGCCGAAGGTGTGACCCTCGATCGGCGCCGTGCTGCCGAAATCCTGCACGTTGCCATTGATCGAATAGTCCTGCGACTTGGTCTTGCCCTTGGCGTCGAGCGTCGTCGTCGACAGCAGCCGCAGGTTGAGGTCGCCGCCCAGCGTGCTCACGTCGATCGGCAGGTTCGCCGACTTGAGCAGGCCCGGCTGGACCTGGTTGGCGATCGAGGTGATCGCCGGAATGCCGGCGTTGAGGTCGCCCGAGATCTCGACGATCGAGTCGCCGGGATTTTCACCCGGGCTCATCACCAGCGCCGCATTGGCAACCTGAATGTTGCCCTTGTCCGTGGGGATCACGCCGCCGTCGCCCGACAGGGTGAATTCCGAGTCATGCATCTGCATGCGCGTCTTTCCCTGGATCTCGATCGGCGCCATGCTGGCGAACGGCTTCACCTTCACGCCGTCGGCGACCATCTCGATGAAAACGCCGTTCTGCGGGATTGGCTGGTCCTGGTCGCCGTTGAGCGCGAGCGTTCCCACCGGGAAGTCATACTTCATCGTCACCGTCTCGATCTTGCCGTCGGTGACGCTCTTGACGAACCAGTCGCGGGCCGGACGCGAGATGAAGTAGGGCCAGAGCCGCTTCATGTCGTCGGCAGAGACCCCCTGCCCGCTGATCGACATGTCGATCCCGAGCCCCTTGCGCAGCATGTCGAGCCGGCCCTTGCTCTCGATCCGCATCCCGCCCGGCTTGGTCACCACCGCGTCGTCGATGCCGATGGCGCCGTAGAGCGGCGCCTCCCACCCCTTGAAGCTGATCGTGTCGAACGGCACCGGCGGATCGCCCAGTTCGGTCGACCCGATCTTGATGTCATGCGCGGTCATCGAGATCGCCGCGATCGGCCCATAGAGGTCGTCGAGCCCGAGCACGTACACTCCCGAGACATGCGCACTGCTGGGGCCGATCGAGATCGCAGAATCGGCCATGGTGAAGGTGCCGGTCTTGGGCGCCCAGCTAAGCGCGATGATATTGCTCGCGATCGGGAAGAAGTCGCTGCCGATCCGCATCTCGGTGCCGGTCATGTCGATGCGGAACTCGCCATCCTTGATCGACCCGCTCGCTGCGTCGAACCCGACGTCGATCGACACCTGCGCCGCGCCGGTGATCCCCATCTGGGACGCCGGATCGTTGATGTTGGGGACGAACGAGGAGAGATCGAAATTGGTGATCGACACCTTGAGGCGCGCATCGCCCTGCTCGTCGATCACCCGCTGCAGATTGCCGTGCATGACCGTGCCGGCGAAATTTGCCGAGAACTCCCCCTCCACCGCCTTGCCGTCCGGCGTGGGAGCAATGTCGAGCGTCAAATCCTTGAAGGTGCGGAACAGGCCGTAAAGCGCGTCGTTCATGTCGAGCGTGCCCTTCTTGACCGTCATGCGCGAGAACCGGCCGAGCTTGGCCTGCTCGAGCACCGACGCAATCCCGCTCTGGGCCGCCTCGAGATTATAGACGAGCCAGTCATTGTCCGACCGCACCTTGACGTCGCCACCGCCCGTCACGTTGAGGCCGCCCGAATGGATTCCGCCCTCGGGAAATGCGGTCGATCCCTCGAGCACGCGCACCGTGTCGGGGCCGCCCTTGGGATCGGGCACGATCTCGAAATCGGCGAGCCGCGGCCCGAACATGTCCTGGTTGACCTGCAAATGCGGCCCGACGACCGTCACGGTCGCGCCCGGCTGGCCGAACAGCGCATGCACCAGCGAGAAGCCCACCTCGAGCGCGTCCATCTGGATGCGCGCCCCGGTCGTCGTGTCCTTGTAGGTTACCGGCGAGAACCGGATCACCGGCTGCGCAAAGCCCTCGATGGCGAGGTCCATGTCACCGAGCTCGAGCTCGGTCCCCGGCGGCATCGAGGCCACCACCGCGTTCCGCACCTGCGCCGAGAGGAATGGCAGCGGGATCGGATGGATGATGAGCGCGATGTAAATGAGGATCGCAAGGATTGCCGGGACGCCGAGAATCCAGGCGAGGATCAGTCCGAGGGTGCGAACGCCGGAGCGCTTCCGAACCGTCTGACCTGGTGGCGGCGTGGGTTTCAATTCGTGTCCGCAAGGCGAGGCAACGGCGAGTCCAAGCGGAACCCCCAGAATCAAACCGTTATCGGTCTATTGTTGGATGATACCGGCTGCAATAAGGCACTAATACCCTGAAAACACGCGGGCCTCCGCGTTCGAGAGCACCCACGATGCCAGCTCTCGGCGACCCTGCTCCCGACTTCTCCCTTCCCGACGATCGCGGCGGCACCTTCAGGCTCAGCGGTCATCGCGGCAAGCCGGTCGTCGTCGAGTTCTACTGCGAGGACGAAACCGACGGCTGCGCCATCGAGAATGCCGAGTTCAGCGCGCTGAAACCGGAATTCGACAAGCTGGGCGTCCCCGTCGTGTCGATCTCGCCGCAAAGCATTGAGAGTCATCGCAAATTTTCGGCGAAGCACGGATTCAAACAGCCGCTCCTCGCCGACACCGAGCCTCGTGGCCAATAAGGCCTACGACGTCTGGCAGCTGAAGAAGCTCTGGGGTCGCGAATACATGGGCACCGTGCGCACGACGTTCGTCGTCGACGCGGCCGGCCGAATCGCCGCGGTCCTTCGCGCCAGCCGCATCAAGGGCCACGCCCAGCACGTCCTCGATGCCGTCAAAGCCCTGAAATCCAAGGCTTGACGCGCCCCTTTCGCCGCGACTTTACCCTCCCGTTAACCTTAACCATCCATGATCGCCCCGAGCGTACTGGCGTCCGGGAGAGTTGCTCGTGGTGCGTACCAAAGTTGCGGCAAAGCCGTTCGCGCGGCCCGTCAAGAAACCCGCCGCCAGGGCGGACGGCAAGCGCGTCGCGATCCGGCCGGCTCGTGCTCTACGCCGGCTTTGCGGCCCTGCTCGCCAGCAACGCCCTGACCCTCGTCGGCTTCCTGATGGCGCCCGACATCTCTCATCTCCTCGCTGGCCAGACCCAGTCGGTCTTCGGCGCCTACGAGGATCGCATCGCCCAGCTGCGGCTCGAGGTCGACCGCCTGCAGTCGCGGCACTATTCGCAGACCGGCGACATCAACATGCAGCTCCAGGAGCTGGCGCAGACCCAGGAGGTGCTGGTCGAGCAGCACCAGTTCGTCAAGCAGCTCGCCGACAAGGCCGCCGCGCTCGGCATCACGCCCGCAGTCGACCGACAAGGCCACAGCCCCCGCAGGCGCGGGCACCGACGCCAACCTCATCACCGGCTCGATTTCGCCCGCTGCGGCCGGCGCATCCTCCGACCCGGCCGCTCGTGTCGCCGCGGCGACTGCCAGCGTCGACCAGATGATGAACGACTCGAAGCTCGCCCTTGCCGCCCTCTCCGACGCCGCCACGACCAAGACCGACCAGATCGTCGGCTCCCTCGCAACGGTCGGGATCAACGCCAAGCTTCCCTCCGCCGATGCTGATACCGACGGCGAAGGCGGACCCCTCCTCCCGCCGATCGACGGCCCGGGAATTCCTCGCTGATCGACGACGCCAATGGCGTGGCGGTCGCGCTCGATCGCTACGCCGCGGCCAAGCAGGCCGCCGATATCGCGCCGATCCACAAGCCGGTGCTCGAAGACGTCCGCATCAGCTCGATCTTCGGTAACCGCAAGGACCCCTTCACCGGCCGCCTCGCCTTCCATCCTGGCATCGACTTCGCCGCCTACGAGGGGACGACCGTGGTGAGCGCCGGCGCGGGAACCGTCAGCTTTGTCGGCCAGATCTCCGGCTACGGCAACGCCATCGAGATCAGCCATGCCGACGGCTTGGTGAGCCTTTACGGCCACCTCAGCGCCTTCCTCGTCAAGCAGGGCGACGCCGTGGACGTGGGAACGCCCATCGGCCGGGTCGGCTCGACCGGCCGGTCCACCGGCCCGCACCTGCATTTCGAGCTGCGCCGCGCCGACGATGCCATCAATCCGGCGCCCTTTCTCAATGCCGGCGTCGTCGTCGAAAAGGTCATGGACGGCTGATCATCGGCTGTTGACGATTGACGGGCGGGCAGTTGCGGACCTAGACCACCGCCACCGTGTCGCCTGGTGCCGTTGTGGGCAGCGCGGCGACGCGCCTCGCCCTGCCGGACCTCATGGACACCACCAACAGTTCACGCCCCGCGCTTACCGATCGCGACCGCACGGTCACGATGGTCGGCATCCTGACGGCGATGTTCCTCGCCGCGCTCGACCAGTCGATCGTCACGCCTGCGATGCCGACCATCGGCGGCGACCTCGGCAACCCGCAATATCTGCCCTGGATCGTCACCGCCTACCTGCTTGCCGCAACCGCGGTCGCGCCGCTCTACGGCCGCGTTTCCGACATCTACGGGCGGCGGCCGACGCTCTATGCCGCGCTCGGGCTGTTCCTCTTCGGCTCGCTGATCGCCGCGCTCTCCCCGAACATCTTCGTCCTGATCGGCGCCCGTGCCGTGCAGGGTCTCGGCGGCGGCGGCCTCTTCGCCCTCTCGCAAATCCTCATCGGAGACCTGCTGCCGCCGCGCGAGCGCGGCCGCTACGCCGCCTGGATTTCCGGCATGTGGGCGGTCGCCGGCATCGCCGGTCCGCTCCTCGGCGGCACGCTTGCCGAGTTCTACTGGCCCTCGATCTTCTGGCTCAACCTGCCGCTCGGCCTGATCGCTGTCTTTGTCGTCAACGGCCCGCTGAAAAAACTCACCGTCGCCACGCACCGCCATCGCCTCGACGTGCTGGGCGCCCTGCTGCTCGTCGTTGCCACCTCGTCGCTGCTGCTCATGCTCAATTGGGGCGGCAGCACCTACCCGTGGTTCTCCCTGCAGATCATCGGACTCGGCGCTACCTCGGTGCTTGTTCTGGATCGGCTTCGGGGTCCGCGTGGCGCGAGCCGACGAGCCGCTCGTGTCGTTCGAGGTGCTGAGCAGCCGCATCGTCCTGATGATGTGCTTTGCGATGTTTCTCGTGGCCGGCGTCAATATCGGCCTTGCCGTGTTCCTGCCGGTTTACGGGCAAGGCTATCTCGGCCTGTCGCCTGCCGCCTCGGGCTACGCGCTGCTCGGCCTGCTCATCGGCACCGTCCTCGGCTCGACCGTCGGCGGCCGCCTCACGATGCGCATCGTCCGCGTCAAGCGCATCGCCTGGATCGGCGCTCTGCTTAACGCCGCAGGTCTCCTCGCGCTGGGCCTGCTGGTCCAGCAGACCTCGCTCGTCCTGCTCGAGGCGGTGCTGGCTGTCACCGGCTTCGGCATGGGGCTCACCTTCCCGGTCACCACCGTCTCGACCCAGAACGCCGTCGACCAGAAGCATCTGGGCGTCGCCACCGGACTCCTCACCTTCCTCCGCTCCCTCGGCAGTGCGCTCGGCGTCGCCGTGCTCGGCGCCATCGCCCTCGGCTACAGCATCCCCCTCGGCGCCGCGACGGGAAGCCTGCAGGTCGCGCATATCGCCGATCCCTGGCCCTTCGCGGTGCTGGATTTCGTCATGGCGGCAATGATGCTGCTTGCAACGCTGATCTACGTCGCGGTCCCCCACAAGGCGCTACGCGGCCGGGCCGAGGCGCCTTCGCCGCAGCAGGCCGGGTAGCGCCCGCATTTACGAAGGTGTCGCGGGCCGGTAGCGTACGCCGGCATTGTCGTCGAGGGGTCGAGATGTCCCGCAGCGGTTTCGTAAGCGTATTTGTTCTGATGCTCGGCTTGGTGAGCTATTCCGGAAATGCGCTTGCCAGGGAAAAACAAACGATCGGACAGGGACTGCCTGCCTGCAACAATTACTGCGAAGCGCATAACAAGACGGCCAGGAGCATCAATGGCTGCAAGAACGGATGCTTGACCTACTGGCTGTGCAATGGCGCCGACGCGGACGCGACCTCCTGCACCCTGGCGCGGGGCTAGCAGCCTACTCCGCGTCCTTCACGCTGTCCGCATAGCCCTGCACGCGCGCGGCAAGCGACGCCTCCATGAACCCGTCGAGATCGCCGTCGAGCACGGCGCCGGTGTTTGACGTCTCGTGCGCCGGTGCGCAGGTCCTTCACCATCTGGTAGGGCTGCAGCACGTAGCTGCGGATCTGGTGGCCCCAGCTGATCGTCGGTTTTGGAGGCCGCCTCCGCATTGGCCGCCGCCTCGCGCTTTTCCAGCTCGACCTCGTAGAGCCGCGCCTTCAGCATCTGCATCGCCGTGGCGCGGTTCTTGTGCTGGCTGCGCTCGGCCTGGCAGGCGACCACGATGCCGCTCGGCACATGCGTGATGCGGATCGCTGAATCCGTGGTGTTGACGTGCTGCCCGCCGGCGCCCGACGAGCGGTAGGTATCGAACTTCAGGTCGGATTCGTTGATCTGGATGTCGATGGTGTCATCGACCACCGGATAGACCCAGGCCGACGAAAAGCTCGTGTGCCGGCGCGCCGCGCTGTCATAGGGCGAAATCCGCACCAGCCGGTGCACGCCGGCCTCGGTCTTGAGCCAGCCATAGGCGTTGTGGCCCTTGATCTGGATGGTCGCCGACTTGATCCCCGCCTCTTCGCCGGGATGGATTTCCATCGTCTCGACCTTGAACTTCCGCCGCTCGGCCCAGCGCGAATACATGCGCAGGAGCATGATTGGCCCAGTCCTGGCTCTCGGTGCCCCCCGCGCCGGCATGGATTTCGAGATAGGCGTCGTTGTGGTCGGCCTCGCCTGACAAGAGCGTCTCGACCTGCAACCGGCTCGCCGTTTCGCGCAGCCCCTCGATCGCGGCCTCGGCGTCTTTGACAACCGACGGATCGCCCTCGGCCTCGCCCAGCCCGATCAGCTCGATATTGTCGGCGAGCTCCTGCGCAAAGCCCGCGCACGGCCTTGACCTGCACGTCGAGCTCGTCGCGCTGGCGCATGATGTCGCGCGCCTTCTCCGGGATCGCTCCAGAAATCGGGCGATTCCGTTCGCGCGTTCAGGTCGTCGAGGCGCGCTTCGGCTGTATCCCAGTCAAAGATGCCTCCTCAGCAGGTTCAGCACCTGCTCGATTTCGGCGGCGGCTTTTTCAGTCTCGGCGCGCATGCGTAAACTCTCGATGCGTGGCTCATGTAGTCGAGCCCGCGGCAGCGATCAACCCGCACGTCGCTGTCTCGCTCGGCCCTACTCCGGCGGCCTGCGCGGACGGCGTGGCGGAGCCGGGCGGCCCGGCTGTGGCGGCGCCGCGCCGAATTCCCCGGCCATCGCCGTGATTCCGCTGATAGCGCCCAACTGCATCGTGTCGAGTGCCGAGCTCGGCACCAGCACGATTGTCGCGTTCTGCTTGAGGCCCTCGTAGAGCATGTTCATCGCGCGCAGGTGCAGCGCCGTCGGGTTGTCCGCGTAGGAAATTGCCGCCTCCTCGAACTTCTTGGCGATCTGCCGCTCGGAATCGCCGAGGATGACGCGCGCCTGGCGCTCGCGCTCGGCCTGCGCCTGCATCGACATGGCGTCCTCGAGCCCGCCGGGATCAGCACGTCCTTGACCTCGACCGAAATGACATTGATGCCCCACGGCTCGGTGCGCTGGTCGATGATCTTCTGCAGCGCGGCGCTGATGCGGTCGCGGCCCTCCAGCATGTCGGCGAGCATCGTCTTGCCGATGACGTCGCGGAGCGCCGTCTGCGCCGCCCAGCTGATCGCCGCCTGGTAGTCCGCGACATCGAGCGCCGCCTTCTGCGGATCGACGACCTTCCAGAACAGCACCGCATCGACGTCGACCGGCACGGTGTCCTTGGTCAGCGTCTTTTCCGCCTTGAACGAGCTGGTGATGACGCGGATGTCGATCCAGTAGGGGATCGTGTCGATGATCGGAATGATGAAGAAGATGCCTGGCCCGCGCATCGCCGTGTAGCGCCCGAGCCGGAGCACGATGGCGCGCTGCCACTGGTTGGCGATGTTGGTCGCGAGCGCCGCGATGGCCGCAATGATAAAAGCGACGATCCCGACGACGTAGCGGCCGGGCTCAGGCATCACCAGGGCGATTGCCAGTCCGATGCCGAAAATCACGACGAAGATCAGAAACGGTATGGCGCTTGCTGGCCGCATCTCAGCCTCCTCCGCCCACCCTCACCCAAGAGATAGGCGCCGGACGCCGAAAAGGGAACCCTTCAGCCGCTAGAACAGCCCGTTCTTGCCGAAGAAGCCGCCACCGCCGCCATCGTCCTGCTGCGGCGCCGGTGCCTCTTGCGTTCCCCCGTCCGTCGGCCCCTGCTGCTGCGGTGCCTGGCCGAAATTGTCGGTACCATCGCCGCCGTTCTGGAGATTGTTGAACGCCTGCGAGTTCGACCCCGATCACCGAGGTCACGAGGTTCGGCCCGGTGCCCGGGCTTGAACGCCTCGGCGATCGCCGTGTCGCCCGCATTGGCCTTGACGCCCGTCGCTGGGTCGATCCAGACCTGCGTCATGCCCGCCGGCATGTTGAACGGGGTCGGCGGCTTGCCCTTGAGCGCGTTCTGCATGAACTCGGTGAACACCGGCACGGCCAGTGCGCCGCCGGTCGCCTCGTCGCCGAGGCTCTTGGGCTTGTCGTAGCCGAGATAGACGCCGGCCACGAGTTCGGGCGTGAAGCCGATGAACCAGACGTCGCGGCTGTCCGACGTTGTGCCGGTCTTGCCCGCCACCGGCCGGTTGAGCCGCTGCGCGTAGGTGCCGGTGCCGCGCTGCACCACGCCTTCCATCATCGAGGTGATCTGGTAGGCCGTCATCGGGTCGAGCACCTGCTCGCCGGTTGTCGATGATCAGCGGCTCGCGCTGGTTGCGCCCAGCGCGGTCGCGTTGCAGCCGTCGCAGACGCGGTCGTCGTGCTGATAGATCGTCTTGCCGTAGCGGTCCTGGATGCGGTCGATCAGCGTCGGCACGATCTTGCGGCCGCCATTGGCGATCGTGGCGTAGGCCGCAGTCATCTTCAAGTCGGTGGTCTCGCCGGCGCCCAGCGCCATCGCCAGCACCGGCGTCAGATTGTCGTAGATGCCGAACATCTTGGCGTATTCGACGATCAGCGGCATGCCGATGTCCTGCGCCAGGCGCACGGTCATGACGTTGCGGGAAAGCTCGATGCCGCGTCGCAGCGTCTGCGGGCCCTTGAAGTCCTTCTCGAAATTGTCGGGCTTCCAGACCGTGCCGTCCGAGTTGACGATCTCGATCGGCGCGTCGAGCACCACCGAGGCCGGCGTGTAGCCATTGTCGAGCGCCGCCGAATAGACGATCGGCTTGAACGACGAGCCCGGCTGCCGCATCGCCTGCGTGGCGCGGTTGAACTCGGACTCGCGCGTAGGAGAAGCCGCCGACCATCGCCAGCACGCGGCCGGTGCGCGGGTCCATCGCGACCAGCGCGCCCTCGATTTCCGGCACCTGCTCGATCGCGTAGGCTGCCGTCCTTGCCGTCGACCGGCGAGACGTAGACGACGTCGCCGACGCTTGAGGATCGTGCTGAGCTTCTTGCGCGACCCACTTGGAGTCGGCGCCGTCGATCGTGCCCGGTCTTGCGGTCGGGCAGCAGCTTGCCTTCGACGTCGCTGTCCGGGCCGCAGCCCGATCTGCGCCTGGTCGCCGGAACCGTCGACAGCACCACGGCCGAGCGTCCACTCCGGCACGTCGCCCAGCGGCTTGATCGTCGCCACGGCCGGCCCCCAGTCGCCCGACGAGATGTCGACCGTCGCCACCGGCCCGCGGAAGCCCGTGCCATGGTCGTAGTTGACCAGCCCGTCCATCAGCGCCTTGCGCGCATAGTCCTGCATCTTCGGCTCGAGCGTCGTGCGGACGCTCAGGCCGCCGCCATAGAGCTGGTCTTCGCCATACATCGAGCCCAGCTGGCGGCGCACTTCCTCGGTGAAATACTCGGCCGAATAGAGCTGCGCTGCCCGGATCGGCGCGGCGTGACGTTGAGCGCCTCCGCCTTGGCCTGCGTCGTGCTGGCCGCTTGGTGATGTAGCCATTGGCCAGCATCTGATCGAGCACGTAGTTGCGCCGCTCGATCGCCGCCTGCGGGTGCTTGAACGGATGGTAGTTGTTGGGCCCCTTCGGCAGGCCCGCGAGGTAGGCCATCTCGCTCAGATCGAGCTGGTAGAGCGCCTTGTCGAAATAGTTGAGCGCCGCCGCCGCGACGCCGTAGGAGTTCAGCCCGAGGAAGATTTCGTTGAGGTAGAGCTCGAGGATCTTGTCCTTGGAGAAGGTGCGAGTCGATCCGGATCGGCGAGGATCGCTTCCTGGATCTTGCGGTCGCAGCGTCTGGTCGCGGGTCAGAAAGAAGTTCTTGGCCACCTGCTGGGTGATGGTCGAGCCGCCGCCCTGGATCGAGTCGTCGCCATTGGCGCGCGCCAGGATGTTGTCGCGCAGCGCGCGGATGATGCCGTCGATCGAAATGCCGTGGTGGTTGTAGAAATCCTTGTCTTCGGCCGAGATGAAGGCGTGGATGAGCTGCGGCGGGATGGTCTCGATCGGCTGGAACAGCCGGCGCTCGCTGCGCGTATTCGGCGAGCAGCGTGCCGTCGGCCGCGTGGACGCGCGTCGTCACCGGCGGCTGGTAGTCCTTGAGCACCGTGTAGTCGGGCAGGTTCGCGGCGACCTGGTTGAGGTAGACCGCGCCCGACCGCGACCGGCGCCGAGCAGCGATGAACACGCCGAAGCCGAACAGCCAGCCGAATATTCGGAGCATCAGATCCCCGGCGCCGTCGCTCGCCGAGCGCGGAGCCGCGCGCCAGACCGGCCGCTGCCATTCCTATCAGACAAGGGCGGAAGTATGGACAGAACCGCGCGGCTCTCGCTGCGCCGTGAATCGACCGCGCGTCCAGCGTTGCCGGAATCGACTCACGGCCTCATCGCGTCGGCTCGAGGTCGGTGAAGTAGGCCTCGACGCCCTGCGCGATGGCCTCGACCATCTTGGTGCGCCAGTCCGGGTT
Source organism: uncultured Alphaproteobacteria bacterium (assembly GCA_963848625.1). Lineage (GTDB taxonomy): Bacteria > Pseudomonadota > Alphaproteobacteria > Rhizobiales > Devosiaceae > Devosia_A. Next base: position 110,743 of record CAWKEC010000002.1, on the reverse strand, counting down.
CTCGAGGTTGGCGATGTCGTCGGTGTTGCTGAGGAACCCGAGCTCGATCAGCATCGAGGGCACGTCGGGCGCCTGCAGCACGAAGAAGTCGGCCTGCCGCACCGGAAAGCGCCGCAGCGCCACATTCGGCTCCATGGCTTTGACGATATCCTCGGCCGCGAGATACGCCTGCTGCCGCACCTGCCGGCGCATCAGATCGACGAGCACGTCGACCACCGCCGGGCGGCGTCTGGCGGCTGCACGTAGCCGGCGACGATGTCGGCGCGGTTCTCGCCGTCCGCCAGCACCTTGTCGAGGATGTCGGTCGCCTGTCTCGTCGCGCGTGTAGATGCTGGCGCCGCGGATATCGGCCTGCCTGGAACGTGTCGGCGTGGAGCGAGATGAACAGGTCCGCCTTGTTCTGGCGCGCCAGCGTCGACGCGCTCATTGAGCGTCAGATAGGTGTCGTCGTCGCGCGTCAGGGCCACGTCGAACTGGCCCGACTGCACCAGCAGCATCGCGCAGCTGCAGGGCGAAGGCGAGCGTGATGTTCTTCTCGTGGATCGCCGTTCGGCGCGCTGCGCGCCGTTGTCGATGCCGCCATGGCCCGGATCGAGCACGATCAGCGGCTTGCTGACCGAAGGCGGTGCGTTCGCCGCGGCCGTTGTCTTTGCGACTGGGGCGGGCGGCGTAGCCGGCGGGGAGGCGCTGGACGCCACTGGCGGCTGGCTTGCTTCCGACTCGGCGACGTCCGGAGCCGGCGGCTCGGACGAAGCCGGAGTCGTCGCCGCCTCGCTCGCCTGCGAGTCCGGCGCCGGTGACGCGCCGCTGGCAGCGCCGAGGTCCGGGCTGGTCCGCGCGACTGCGAATTGGCGAGGTCCGCCGCTGCGTGCGCCTTGAAATCGGCTCGCTGGTGCCGATCAGGTCGACCACCAGCCGCGCCGGCTGGTCGCCGCTCGTTCGAGCACATAGGCCTGCTGCACCATGCGCCGGTTGCGCCAGCACCAGTTCGGCCCGGGCCCGCCCGGTGTCGGCCATGCTGATCGTGAAGCTAGCCGACGATGCCGGCGCCGGCAACGGCTGCGGCGCATGCCGATCTTCACCGACGCGGCCTTGACATCGACGGCGATCCGGTCCGGATCGGCCAGCGACACGATGGCGAATTGGTCGTGTCGCCGACAGATCGAGCGATCAGCCGCGCCCGCTCGCGGGTCGTCGACACCCGCGCCGCCAGCACGTCAGGCAGCGCGGCCTGCGCGAATGCAGCCGCCGCCGAGGGTCACCAGGGCAAGCCAGCCGAGAACGGCCACCAGGGCCCCGCGCTTCGCCGGCGCGGACACCTCAGTATTGAACAATGGCGCGGCGCTCCCCAAATCGGCACCTGAGTCAGACGCCGTCGTTTAGGCGATTCTGCGGCGCTCGGCGGCGCTGCGCTCGCGATCCCGGCTAAGCCGTCATGGTTTCGTGACCGGCGGAGTTTTTCGGTTGCCAATCGCTGGCAGCGGCCCTACACGCTGAAGCTGAGGCGGACTGTCGCCGCATCCTGCGCGATCCACGGCGTCGGTCGGCCCAGGAACGCGTGGCGGCAGAGGGACTTACGGCCGAATGCCGATGTCCCGGATGCGGCACATTTCGCCGCCTCGACGAGTTTTCGGCCCAGTATCGGGCCGAGCGGCGCGCCGGGTTTCCGGTCGCCACCATAGGAAGAGGTCGGATGACCACTGGGTCGACAAGACCGGACGCAACAGCTCGACTTCGCGTTGCGCTTTTGTCGTTTCGCTGCCTCGCCGGTCCGCCTTCCTCGCGCGTTCACGCTCGGCGCTCATCCGGCTTCGCGCCTTTCCCCTCAAACCTTTGGCCGCGCATGGCGCTACGCGGAGGAGTCCGGTTTGCCGGTCGTCCGGCGTGTGGCGCGCGACGGCCTGGAGTTAATTTTTATGGCTACCAAAAGAATGCTGGTGGATGGCATCCACCCGGAAGAGACCCGGATTGTCGTCACTAACGGCAACCGGCTTGAAGAATTCGATTTCGAATCGCCAGAGCCGCCGCCAGCTGCGCGGCAACATCTACCTCGCCAAGGTCACCCGCGTAGAGCCGTCGCTGCAGGCGGCCTTCGTCGAATATGGCGGCAACCGCCACGGCTTCCTGGCCTTCAGCGAAATCCATCCCGACTACTACCAGATCCCGGTCGCCGACCGCGAAGCGCTGATGCGCGACGAGGAAGAGGCCGAGCGCGAGGAGCATGACTGGCGAGACTCGGACGACGACGGCGCTCCGCAGCTGCCGATGCTCCCGAAGCCGACTCCGTCTCCGAGCCCGCCGACGGCGCCGCCGACGATCCGTCTCGAGCAGACCGAGGTTGCCCCCACCGAAGCCGATGCCGACGCCGACCCGCAGTCGACGCGATCCGACGACGATGAAGCCGAACGAGCCCAGCCACATCGAGCAGGCCCCCGCCACGACCGAGCCGGTCGAGTAGTCATCGGCGGCGGCGGTTCCGACGTCCTCGAGGAAAGCCGCGAGCGCCGGCAGCGCGTCGCCGCGTCGCCACGCAGCTACAAGATCCAGGAAGTGATCAAGCGCCGGCAGGTCATGCTGGTGCAGGTCGTCAAGGAAGAGCGCGGCAACAAGGGCGCAGCGCTGACCACCTATCTGCAGCCTCGCCGGCCGCTATTCCGTGCTGATGCCCAATACCGCCCGCGGCGGCGGCATCTCGCGCAAGATCACCAACGCCGCCGACCGCAAGCGCCTCAAGGACATCGTCGGCGATCTCGAGGTGCCGCAGGGCCAGGGCATCATCCTGCGCACCGCCGGCGCCTCGCGCACCAAGGCCGAGGTCAAGCGCGATTTCGAATATCTGCAGCGCCTGTGGGAGAGCGTGCGCACGCTGACGCTCCAGTCGCACTGCGCCCTGCCTCGTCTACGAGGAGGGCTCGCTGATCAAGCGCACCATCCGCGATCTCTATTCCAAGGACATCGACGAGCTGTGGGTCGCGGGCGACGACGCCTACCGCGAAGCCAAGGACTTCATGCGGATGATCATGCCGAGCCACGCCAAGAACGTGCAGCTCTACAAGGAAGATCAGCCGCTGTTCTCGAAGTTCAACGTCGAGGGCCAGCTCGACCAGATGTTCTCGCCGCAGGTCACCCTGCCCTCGGGCGGCTATCTCGTGATCAACCCGACCGAAGCGCTGGTCTCGATCGACGTCAACTCGGGCCGCTCCACCAAGCGAGCACAATATCGAGGACACGGCGCTCCAGACCAATCTCGAGGCCGCCGACGAAGTCGCCCGCCAGCTGCGCCTGCGCGATCTCGCCGGCCTCATCGTCATCGACTTCATCGACATGGTGGAGAACCGCTCCAACCGGGCCGTCGAGCGGCGGCTCAAGGACGCGCTGAAGGACGACCGCGCCCGCATCCAGGTCGGCCGCATCAGCCATTTCGGCCTGATGGAAATGAGCCGCCAGCGCATCCGCTTCGGCGTCGTCGAAAGCTCGACCCACAAATGCCCGACCTGCAACGGCACCGGCCTCGTCCGCTCGGTCGAAAGCGTTGCGCTCATGGTCATGCGCAATGTCGAGGACCACGTCCTCAAGCGGCCCGGCCAGTCGATCAACGTCCGCGTCCCGGTCGACGTCGCGCTCTACATCCTCAACTCCAAGCGCGCACGCGCTCAACGTGCTCGAGGCCAAGTACGGCCTGTCGATCACCCTCGTTGCCGACGACCACGTCGGCCCGCAGCATTTCGCCATCGAGCGCGGCGAAGCCCGCATCGTGCCCGGCGGCGAGCAGCCGGCCCAGCACGTGCGCGTCGACAGCGCCGCGATCGATGATGCCGTCGACGACGCTGTGATCGACGAGCCGGAGGACGAGGAAGCCGCGGCCGAAGCCGAAGGACGCGAGCCCCGCTCCGACGACAATGGCAACCGCGACGGTCGCGGCCGCCGTCGCCGCCGCCGTGGTGGACGCGATCGCGAGGATCGTGGCGAACCGCGCCAGCCGCGTAGCGGCCGAGGCTGCCGAGTTCTCGGCCCCCGAAGACAACGAGGATGCCGTTGAAGCCTCCGACGGGGAAGACGAGGGCACCGAATCCGCTCGTGCCGACGCGCCTCTCGACGAAAACGGCGAGCCCCGCCGCCGCCGTCGTCGCGGCCGCCGTGGCGGCCGCCGCAATCGTCGCGAGGGCGGCGAGGTCCGCGAGAACGTCCCGGGCGAGATTGCCGCCGCCGACATGGCCGCTGAAGCCGCACCATCTGAAGACGCCGGCAGTGACAGCGAAATGGAGCCCGTCGCAAGCGATGCGCCCATGAGCGCCGAGCCCGGCGAGGCCCGTCCGCGCCGCGCCCGCCGCTCGCGCAAATCGGCCGACGCCGACGCCGTTGTTCAGGATGCCACCACCGACACCCCCGCTGAGTCCGGCCGTGGGCGTGGCCGGGGCCGCCGCCCGCGTCCCGCCGACGGCGAAGCGGCCGACGCACCCGTCCCGGCTGCTGAGGCGGCTTCCGCCGCCCCACTGCCTGCACCCGTGAGCGAGCCGGTCGCTGCCGAGCCGCCGCGCCGTCCGAAGAAGGAGCTGCCGCCCGACGAGATCGTCGTCAGCTCCAACAGCTCGGGCACCGAGGACGCCAAGCCGAAAAAGGCCGGCTGGTGGCAGCGTGGCTTCTTCGGCGGCTGACCGGAACATCGATCCAAATGCACAGAAGGGCGGCTGGGGCCGCCCTTTTCATTTGCATCAACGTGGGACGACGAACCTTTGGCGCAGGCGTGGCTGGCCGGATTGCTCGCCGACATAGCGCCTCTCTTCGAACGGCGTATCTGCGAGCACGCGGTGCCAGAATCTCGACGGCGCCGGCGTGTTCGGCGAACTGCGTGATCTCCCACGGCCCGGGAAATCGGCCGAGCAGTTCGCGGGCGAAGGCCAGCCCGACGCCGGTGCGCCGGAACTGCGGGAAGCAATAGAATTCCGCCATCTCCATTCGGCCGGACTCCTTGCGGACCAACGCGAAGCCGGCACGCCGATGATCCCGCATCCCCCAGAACGGCCAGCAAGTCTCCGGCTCCCGCCAGTAGGTGTCGAAATGACCATAGGGTAAGTCGCCATCCGCCGGCGCGAGCTGCCCTCCATAGGGCAACAGCTCCCGCATATAGTCCTGGAGATGCCGCCATAGCTCCGGCTTCTCCGCCGCGGTCACTGCTACGATCCTCATGTCGAAACCCTATCACGGCCTTTCCCGCAGGCTATCGCAGCAAGCTCCGACGCGCCGCCACCGTAACTCCTTTCGCCCCACGCGCTAGCCTCGCGCCATGTCCCGCACCGAGCGACTGCTCGATCTGCTGCGAAGTCCTGCGCCGCCACCGCGCGCCGGTCGCCGGCGCAACGCTGGCGCAGGATCTCGGCATCTCGCTGCGCACGCTCTATCGCGATATCGCGACCCTCCAGGGCCAGGGCGCCGAGATCGAGGGCGAGCCCGGCCTCGGCTACGTGCTGCGCCCCGGCTTCATCGCTGCCGCCGCTGATGTTCTCGATCGACGAGCTCGAGGCGCTGGTGCTTGGCGCCGCCTGGGTCGGCCGGCAGATCGACGATCCGCGGCTCAGCAAGGCCGCCGGCAACGCGCTAAGCAAGATCTCCGCGGTCCTGCCTGAAGAGCTCCGCCGCGAAGCTCGAGGCGGCTCGCTGATACGTCAGCGCCGCGCAACATCGAGCCGGTCCAGATCGATCCCTCGCTGCTGCGCGACGCTATCCGCAAGGAGCTCAAGCTCCGCATCGGCTACCGCGATGACGCCGGCGCCGAGACCGAGCGCGTCATCTGGCCGTTCCTCATCGGCTTTTTCGAGCAGCGCAAAGTGGTCAGCGCCTGGTGCGAATTGCGCAACGACTACCGCCATTTCCGCATCGACCGCATCGCGTCAGCTGGCGGCAACCGGCGAGCGCATGCCGCGCCGGCGCCACGCCCTGCTCAAGGAATGGCGCGAGCGGATGGACGCCGAGCGCGACCGCTGGCGGGCTACTGCCGAAAACTGACAGCGGCTGGTCGCATCAGAAGCATCATTCCAACACGGAGTGATGCCATGAGCACCAACCCCAACTTCATTCTCGCCTACGTCGCCGACGCCCCGAAATCGGCCGCGCTCTATGCCAAGCTGCTCGGCGCCGAGCCGGTCGAATCCTCGCCCAATTGGGCGATGTTCGCCTTCCCCAACGGCCTCGCGCTCGGCCTGTGGGCGCCGCAACGACGTCGAGCCCAAGGCCACCCTCCCCGGCGGCACCGAGATCGGCTTTCCGGTCGAGACGACGCCACCGTCACCGCACCCGCGACGCCTGGGCCAAGCTCGGCCTCAAGATCCTGCAGGAGCCGACCAAGATGGATTTCGGCTACACCTTCACCGCCGCCGACCCGGATGGCCACCGGCTGCGCGTCTTCGCCCCGATCGCGCAGACTATAACCGCTCCATCGAGCGGAGCGGTGTTCACAGGCGCTGCTCTACGCCTTCCTCCAGCTTGCTCCTTGAGCAGCCGGATCTGCCGCTCGAGCCGCATGTTGTGCGCCTGCAACTGCCGGATGCGCGACTCCGCCGCCGCGAGATAGTCGATACCGATCTCCTGACCGGCGCAGCGTGCCGGCCTTGCGCGCCGACGCGCCCTGCCCTCGATGACCTCGCGCCAGCTCAGCTCATGCTTCTTGATGAACGCGTCGGCGGCCTTGCGCGGCCGAGGCCCGCTCGCCGTCGTGCTCGGAGCTCAGCAGCGCGAGGATGCGGTCGAGCCTGGCGATGTCCTTCTGGTTGATTGCCCCCTCCTAGCGCTTGAGGAAGCCGCGCATCCGCTCGAGCGCCTTTTCGATCGGTCTGCCGGCTGCCCGCATAGGAGAACCGCACGAAGCGGTGGCCGTTCACGCGGTCGAAATCGACGCCCGGCGTCGCCGCCACGCCCGCCTCTCCAGCATGCTGCTTGCAGAAGCGTCAGCGAGTCATTGGTGAACCGGCTGGCGTCGGCATAGGCGTAAAATGCCCCGTCGCCCTCCTCGACGCCGAAGCCCAGCGCGCGCAAGCCCACGCGTCAGCAGCGGCCGGTTGGCGGCGTAGTGCGCCTTCTGCTCCTCGTAATAGTCGCGCTCGCCGAGCGCCGCGACGGCCGCCACCTGGCTCAGTGTCGGCGCGGCGATGAACAGGTTCTGCTGCAGCATTTCGGCGCGTCGCCAGCACATCCTCGGGCAGCACCATCCAGCCGATCCGCCAGCCGGTCATGCAGTAGTATTTGCTGAAAAGCTGTTGATCGCGATGACGTCGTCGCGAGAACTCCAGCGCGCTGACCGAGGGCCCGCGATAATCGAGCCCGTGATAGATTTCGTCGCTGAGAGAACCGCACGCCGAGCTTGTCGCAGGTCGCGACGATCGCCTCCAGCTGCTCGCGCGTCACCGCCGGCCCCGGTCGGGTTCGCGGGCGACGCCAGCAGCAGCCCCTCGAACGGCTCCTCGCGCGTGCGCCGCTTCGATCATCGCCGGCGTGAGGTGCCAGCCGTCCTCTGCGCCGTGACCGGGATTTCGACCGCCCGATAGCCGAGTGCCGCGAGCGTGTTGAGATAGGCGGGATAGCCCGGCCGCGTCACCGCGATCTTGGCCGCCCGGCCCGAAGGCACTGAGGAAGGCCAGGATGAACCCGGCCGACGAGCCCATCGTCGCGATGATCCGTCGCGGCCGGAACGCGTCACCCCGTGCTGCTCCGCATAGTAGTCGCGACAGCCCCTCGCGCAGCGGCGGCAGCCCGCCAAACGGCGTGTAGGGCTGCGGCCGGTCGAGCACCGCGCGCACCGCCTCGATCACCTTGCGGCGCCGGCGGCGCCGCCGGCTGGCCCTGTTCGAGAAAGCAGATGTCGCGCCCCTGCGCCTTCGAGCCGCCGCGCCAGGTCGTTGATCACCATCGAGTAGAACGGCGCCAAGCCGCCGCTGTCGCCGTCGTCATAGGCACTGTCGCCTTCGTGGCTGTAGCCTTCGCCTAGCTCGCAGCGCCCGATCTCTCAACAGAAATTGATTTCCGCGGCCACGGCCGTGCTTCACGTCGGGTGCTAGCGTCCGCTCGCCCGCCGTCCGGAGTGCCCATGAACCGCCTGAGTCTTGTCCTCGTCGCCCTCGTCGGCATCCTCGCCGGCGGCCTGGGCGTATCGCTGCTGCGGCCGGCGGCGCCCGGCCTCGCCGACGCCGACGTGCGCGGCATCGTCAGCGCAGATGCTCGCGACCGGCAAGCCCAGGCGCAGGCCTGGATCGCGGCAAGGTCACCAAGCTGATCGAGAGCTACCTGATGAGCGATCCGACCATCCTCGCAGCGCATGAACGACAAGCTCGACGACGCAGAAGGCCGCCGCCCAGCGCCAGGCGATGAAGGCGACGATCGACGCGCACTACGCCGACATCTACCAGGCGCCCGATCAGGTCGTGCTCGGCAATCCCAAGGGCGACGTCACGCTGGTCGAGATGTTCGACTACAACTGCGTCTACTGTCGGCAGGCCCTGCCCGACATGGCGCAGCTGATGCACGGACGACCCCAACCTCAAGATCATCCTCAAGCAATTCCCGATCCTGAGCCTCCGGCTCGGTCGACGCCGCGCGGGTCGCCGTCCTCGTCAGCGAGAACCCCAAGATCAACTACTGGGACTTCCACCAGAAGCTGTTCTCGCTGCGCGCCGGCGAAGTCGGCGCCGACCAGGCGCTGCAGGTCGCCGGCAGGTCGGCGGCGATCGCGGCGAGCTGATGCTCGACATGAACGCGAACCACACCTCCGACGTGATCCAGAAGACCTACGACCTCGCCAAGGCGCTCGGCATCAGCGGCACCCCCAGCTACATCCTCGGCGACGAGATGATCCCCGGCGTGGTCCCGCTCGACCAGCTCAAGCAGAAAATCGCCAATATCCGCGCCTGCGGCTCGACCGACTGCCCCGCGACGCCAGCAGCGGCGGGCTAGTCAGCGACATCTGCGACCGGGACTGCAGTTCTGGCGTCCCCTCCCCCGAAAGGGGGAGGTCACGGTGGGGGTGACCCACCACGGCTGTAGCCGCTTTTTCGTGCACAGCGCCCCAGCCGCCTTGCGCCTTGGCCCGTGCGCAGGCAAAACGGCCGACCATGGCCAACAAGCGCATCCTCGTCATCAACGGCCCCAACCTCAACATGCTGGGCATCCGCGAGCCCAAGACCTACGGCACGCAGACGCTCGCCGACATCGAGGCGCATGTGCGTCGCCGAGGGCAAGCGGCTGAAGCTCACGGTCGAGTGCCGGCAGACCAATCGCGAGGGCGAAATCTGCGAGTGGATTCAAGGCGCTTACGGCAAGAAGGACGGAATCGTCCTCAATCCCGCCGGCTATTCGCACACCTCGGTCGCCATCCGCGATGCGATCAGCGCCGTGGGCATCCCGACTGGTCGAAGTGCATCTGAGCAATATCCACGCGCGCGAGGAATTCCGCCACTTTTCCTATGTTTCTGCGGTGGCGGTCGGGGTCATTTGCGGCCTCGGCGCGGCGGGGTATAGGCTGGCGCTCGAAGCTCTGGCCGAGCGGCTCGTCGGCCTGATCCCCGCGCCGTAACAACAAGAACAATCGCGCCGAGGAGGCTGACCGATGCCCAAGGACGAGCCCGCGGATCAGGCCCTGATCGAGCCATCGCCGAGCTCCTCAACGAGCAGAACCTCGCCGAGATCGAGATCGAGCGCGAGGATTTGCGCGTCCGCGTCACTCGCTCCTACGCCTCGACCGGCGTGCAGCAGGTCATGGTTCCCGCCGCGGCGCCCAGCCGACGGCCGCCGCGGCGCCCGCTCCAGCTCGGCCGTGCCGCGGCACCTGCCAAGCGCTCCGCCGTGACGATCTCGCGTCCAACCCGGGCACCCTGACCTCGCCGATGGTCGGCACCGCCTATCTCTCGCCCGAGCCCGGCAAGCCGGCCTTCGTCGCCGTCGGCAGCAAGGTCAGCCGAAGGCCAGACCATCCTCATCATCGAGGCGATGAAGACGATGAACCAGATCCCGGCGCACCGCTCGGGCACGGTCACGCGCATCCTCGTCGCGGACGCCACGCCCGGTCGAATACGGCCAGCCGCTCGCGGTCATCGAGTAATGTTCCAAAGGTCCTGATCGCCAACCGGGGCGAGATCGCGCTCCGCGTGCTGCGCGCCTGCAAGGAGCTGGGCATCTCGACGGTCGCCGTCTATTCGACCGCCGACCGCAACGCCATGCATGTCCGCATGGCCGACGAGAGCGTCTGCATCGGCCCGCCGCCGGCCCGCGATTCCTACCTCAACATCCCCTCGATCCTCGCCGCCTGCGAGATCACCGGCGCCGACGCCGTGCATCCCGGCTACGGCTTCCTCAGCGAGAATGCGCGCTTCGCCCGCATCCTCACCGAGCACAAGATCACCTTCATCGGCCCGTCCGAGCACCACATCCAGATCATGGGCGACAAGATCACCGCCAAGCAGACGGCGGTCGAGCTCGGCATCCCGGTGGTCCCCGGCTCCAAGGGCGAAGTCGCGCACCGAGGACGAGGCCAAGAGACCGCGGCCAAGAAGATCGGCTATCCGGTCCTCGATCAAGGCCACCGCCGGCGGCGGCGGGCGCGGCATGAAGGTCGCGCACTACCGAGGCCGACGTGCTGATCGCCTGGTCGACCGCCCGCACCGAGGCCAAGGCCGCCTTCGCCAACGACAGCGTCTACATGGAGAAATATCTCCAGAAGCCGCGCCACATCGAAATCCAGGTGATGGGCGACGGCCAGGGCAACGCCGTCCACCTCGGCACCCGCGACTGCTCGCTGCAGCGCCGCCACCAGAAGGTCTGGGAAGAGGCGACCGCCCCGACCGTCCCCGCCAAGGAGCGCGACCGCATCGGCGAGGTCTGCGCCGCCGCCATGCGCAAGCTCAAATACTCGGGCGCCGGCACGATCGAGTTCCTCTACGAGAACGGCGAGTTCTACTTCATCGAGATGAACACCCGGCTCCAGGTCGAGCACCCGGTCACCGAGCGCGTCACCGGCGTCGATCTCGTCTACGAGCAGATCCGCGTCGCCTCGGGCGAAAAGCTCAGCCTCAAGCAGAAGGACATCACCTTCACCGGCCACGCCATCGAGGTCCGCATCAACGCCGAGGACCCCGAGACCTTCGCGCCCTCGCCCGGCACGATCAAGTTCTACCATCCGGCCGGCGGCGTCGGCGTGCGCGTCGATTCCGCCGTCTATGGCGGCTACGCGATCCCGCCCTACTACGACAGCCTCATCGGCAAGCTCATCGTCTACGGCCGCACCCGCGAGGAATGCCTGATGCGCCTCCGCCGCGCCATCGACGAGTTCGTCGTCGACGGCATCAAGACCACCCTGCCCGCTGTTCCAGCGCCTGATCAAGGAACCCGACATCCTCGCCGGCAACTACGACATCCACTGGCTGGAAAAGTATCTGGGGATGAAGAGCTAGCGTCTCGATGCGCAAATAGATGCGCATCGCCGCTTGCATTTTCCCCCGGGCGTGTGGATATATTTGCGCATAACGGGCGCTTGATGCAGCACGAAACCAATACCGCCAAGATTATCGCTCGGCTCGAGCGCGACGGTTGGGAGAACGTCGGCGGCACCAAGCACTCCAAGTTCAGGAAACCGGGTGCCGGAACGATCATGGTGCCGCGTCACCGGATCGTGACGCCTGGTGTTGCTCAGTCCATAGCGAAGGCTGCGGGCTGGCTTAAATAGCGGTCGAGTGTCCAAGGAGAGACAGGTGGCGCGATACCTTGCGATCATTGATGAGACCGATGGCGTGTTCGGCGTCGTCTTCCCGGATGCGCCGGGCTGCACGGCCATGGGCAAGACGCAGGAAGAGGCCATCGACAATGCGATCGATGCTCTCGCCGAATGGGCAGCGGACGAAGCGGTCGATGGCAGGCCGATCCGAAAGCCGCGCACCTATCGGCAATTGCTGAAATCGGGTGAGTTTTCGGAACCCGGCGAGCGCGCCATGGTCGCAACGCTGCCCTTGCTTCGTGAAAGCGGGAAGTTGGCGCGTGCGAACGTGTCTATGGATGCGGGCCTGCTCGCTTCCATCGACGAGGCCGCGACCGCCCGCGGTCTGACGCGCTCGTCGTTCCTGGCGTCCGCTGCGCGAGATAAGCTCAAAGCGAGCTTCTGACCTTACCCCAAGCTCCGCAGATACTGCGCCGGCTTCGTGCTCAGCGCCGACCACGTCGTCGCCGCGCCGGTGAGGATGGTCAGCACGATCGAGCCCACCATGCACTTCGACCACCAGCAGCGGGTCGACACCGAAGCCCACGCTCATCTGCGTCGCGTTGACGATCACGTAGGCCCCGAGGCCGCCGACCACCGTCGCCAGCAGCGCCGCGAAGGCGCCGAGCAGCGCGTATTCGACCGCGAACACCCGCACCACGTCGGCGCGGCGTCGAGCCCAGCACCTTGTTGACCACCGCGTCCGCCTCGCGCTGCTTGCGGCCGGCGGCCATCGTGCCCGCGAGCACCAGCAGGCCGTTGACCACCGCGAGCGCGCCCACGATGTTCACCGCGATCGAGAGCTGGCCGAAGATGTCGGCCGCCTGGTTGAGCAGGTCGCCCACCGGCAGGAAGGTGATGTCCGGATATTGCTCGCGCCAGCGCGCGCTCGAGGTCTTCCTCGTTGCCCTTCGCACGGCCTTGATGGTCGCCAGGTTCGTGCTCGGACAGGCGTCGAACGTGCCCGGCGAAGCGGTCACGAGGAAGTTGATGCCGTTCTGGAATTTGAAGTCACGCACGTTGGCGACCTTCACGTCGAGCGTACTCGCCGAACAGCGTCAGCTCGAGCGTGTCGCCGATCTTGATGCCCGAGCGCCTTGGCGTCCTCGTCGCGCAGCGAAACCTCCGGCGGGCCGTTATAGTCCGCCGGCCACCATTCGCCCGCCGGTCACCGTCGAGTTCGGCGGCAGCGTCGGGCTCGTCGGTCATCAGGATTTCGGGATTGCCGCCGGCTCCGCCGAGCATGTAGACGGCCTCGCCCGCGAGATTGGGATTGGCCTTGAGGATGTCGGTCGGAGGCAACGCCGTTCACCTTGGTGATCGCGGCGCGGATCATCGGCGAATGCTTGAAGTCGGTGACCGATCGCCGGTCCCGGTGAGGAAGTTCTGGAGGTCGGTGATCTCGTCGTCGAAGAGATCGGTCGCAACGAACGTCGGCGCGTCCTTGCGTGACCTGGCCCGCGCAGGCTGCTGGTGCAGATTCGAGCTGAGGATCACGATCACCAGCAGCATCGCGAGGCCCAGGCCGAGCGACATGATGACGACCGGCGCCGGCGAGCCCGGGCGATAGATGCCGCGGAAGGCGTTGCGCAGCGTGACGCTGGGCAGCGGCGGCATGCGGCGCAGCACCCATTGCAGGCCGCGGCCGGCGAGGCTCAGCAGGATGTAGGCGCCGATGACGCCGATCGCGTAGTAGAACACCAGCAGCAAATTCTGCGTCGTGCAGCCAGGCGAGCCCGAAGATCAGCAGGCCCGGCGATCAGCAGCGGCAGCACCACCCACGGGTCGAGATATTCGCGCGTCGAGACGTTCTGGACGCTCGTCCCGACGGTGCGGAACAGCATCGCGGGCTTCAGCTTCTGCGCCCGCACCAGCGGCAGGTAAGAGAACGCAAAGGCCGCCAGCACGCCGAACGGCGAGCGCCGTCAGCAGCGACGGCCATTCGATCGTTGGGCGGCAGGTCGACCGCGAGGATCCGCCCGAGGATCGGCAGTGCCGCCGCGGTGAGCGCGGCGCCGATGATGAGGCCGATCACGATGCCGACCAGCGACATCACCCCGGTCTGGGTGAAGAAATGCACCATGATGCGCGCGCCGGTCGCGCCGAGGCTCCGCAGCGTCGCGATCGAGCGCTGCCGCTCGCCGATATAGGCGGAAACGGCGTTCGAGATGCCGACGCCGCCGACCAGCAGCGAGCTGAGGCCGACGATCAGCAGGAACTGCACGAACTGGTCGTAGAACGCGCGCCAGCGAGCCGGCCGCGTCATAGGGCGACTGCACCTTCCATTCGGGATCGGACGCGAAATGCGCCGCGACCTTGGGCTGGGCGACCGTGTAGTCGCCCTGGTCCGGATTGAGCTTCACCTTGTAGCTATAGGTCGTCAGCAGGCCCGGCAGCGGCGGCCGCGTGTTCGGATTGGCCTGCTCGCCGGCGATCGAAATCGAGCGCCGTGAGGCCCAGATGGAAGCCGCGCAGCGCACCGTTGGGCAGGCTGCCGAGCAGGCCGCGCGCCTCGAACTCGGTGCCGTTGACCTTGAAGTGACCGCCGAGCTGGATGCCCATGCGGTCGAGGATCACCGGATCGACGATCGCGCCATAGACGCCGTCCTTTTCGGCCAGCAGGTCCGTCAGCTTCGTGCCCGGCCTGAGCTGCGGGCTCGACGACATTGCCGTAGAGCGGATAATTGTCGTCGACCGCGTAGATATCGAGGAACGCGGTATTGCCGCTGTCGTCGACGGCATCGGCGCGCGAATTGGTCGAGATCGTCTCGGTCACCTGCCCGAGCGTCTGGATATAGGCCAGCTCGTCCGGATTGGCGCGGCGGTCGGCGCGGAAGATATTGAGGTCGCCGCCGAGCAGGGTGTTGGCGTCGCGCAGGATCGCGCCCTGCAGCGCCGCGCCCACCGAGCTCACGCCGGCGATGGTCGCCGTGCCGAGCGCGAGGCACGCCAGCAGGATGCCAAAACGCCGGAGGTCGCCGCGCAGATCGACCAGCGCGACGCGGATCCAGTTCTGCGAGCCGGCTCATGCGGGCACGGCCTGCTTTGACCGCCTCGGTCAGCTGCCCGTGGTTCATCGTCAGCATGCGGTCGGCCTTTGCCGCCAGCGAGCGATCATGGGTGATCAGGAGGATCGCCGCGCCCTTCTTGCGGGCGAGGTTGAACATCAGGTCGATCACCATCGCGCCGGTGTCCTGGTCGAGGTTGCCGGTCGGCTCGTCCGCCAGCATCAGCTTGCGGGCTCGTGACCATGGCGCGGGCAAGGCCGACGCGCTGCTGCTCGCCGCCCGAAAGCGCGCTCGGCAGATGCGTCATGCGGTCGGCCAGGCCGACTTCCGTCGAGCGCGGCGACCGCCTGTTCGCGGATCGTCCTTGAAGCTCTCGCCGGTCTCGGCGATCTCGAGCGCCAGCGAGACGTTCTCGAGCGCCGATCATCGAGGGGATGAGGTGGAAGTTCTGGAACAGGATGCCGAGGTTCTTGCGGCGGAAGATCGCGAGCTGATCCTCGTTGGCGGTCGAGATGTCCTGGCCCGCCACCACCACCTTGCCGGTCGTCGCCCGTTCGAGCCCGCCCAGGATCATCAGCAGCGAGGTCTTGCCGCAGCCCGAGGGCCCGACGACCGCCGTCACCTCCCCGCCCATCACCTTGAACGTGACGTCCTTGAGGATGTGCAGCATGGATTTGCCGCTCATCAGCTCGAGGTTGGCTTTATCGGTTTCGATAACGGGAACGGCGCCATCAGCGGTCAGACTCTCGTTGTCGGTCAGCGGAAAACGGGCCTTCTTAGGCGATAAAAAGTGAACGGCTGGCAATACACGATGTCGCCGCCAATATGAATTCCGAAAGGGATTCGGGACCGCCTATGTCCCGAAAAACCGACCCTTTTGCGGTCGAACTGACCCCCGAGCTGATCCTGCGCGCCTATCGGGCCGGGCATTTTCCCGATGGCCGAGGACGCCGCGGCCGACGACGTCTTCTGGGTCTCCCCGCAGATGCGTGGCATCATCCCGCTCGAGGCCGATCCACATTTCGCGCTCGCTCCGCAACACCCTGAAGCATCATCCCTATTGCGATCCGCGTCGACACCGATTTCCCCGCCGTCATCGAAGGCTGCGCCACCGCCGGCACCGAACGCGACACCACCTGGATCAATCCCGCGATCCGCCGGCTCTACGGCCAGCTCTTCGCCCGCGGCTACGTCCATACCGTCGAGGTCTGGGACGGCCCGGCACTCGTCGGCGGCCTTTACGGCGTGTCGATCGGCGCGGCGTTCTTCGGGGAATCGATGTTTCACCGCAAGACCGACTGCTCGAAGATCGCCATGGCGCACCTGCTCGGCCGTCTCCGCGCCGGCAACTATCGCCTCTGCGACACCCAGTTCGTCACCGACCACCTCCGCACCTTCGGCGGCATCGAGATCCCGCGCGAAGACTATGAGGTCCGCCTCGCCGAGGCCCTGACCCACCAGGCCGACTGGACCGCAATCGATCGCGCCCCGGCTCCGCTCGACTCCTGAGTCTGCCGCGAACGGACTCCGCGGCGGCGCGTTGATCCGGCATGGCTGAACCCGACCGCGCCGACGCCTCGCCGATCGAGCCCATGGAAGCCGAGCTGGTCGATGACCTGCCGGCTGAAAGCGGCTGGGCGTTCGAGCCGAAATGGGACGGGTTCCGCTGCATCGCGGTCAAGCAGCACGGCGCGATCCGCCTCTTCGCCAAGTCGGGCAAGCCGCTGCACCGCTATTTTCCCGAGATGGTCGCCGCGCTGGCCGGCCTCGACGCCGACGACTTCGTGCTCGACGGCGAGCTGACCATCCCGGTCGGCAATAGCCTCAGCTTCGACGCTCTGCAGCTCCGCCTGCATCCGGCCGAAAGCCGCATCCGGAAACTTGCGGCCGAAACGCCGTCGCTGCTCATCGCCTTCGATCTGCTCGCGGAGGCCGGCCGCCCGCTTGCCGAGCGTCCGCTTCCATGAGCGGCGCGCCGCCCTCGAGGCCTTCATGCTCGACAACCCCTCGCCCGTCGCTGCGCCTGTCGCCGCAGATCACCGACCTCCGCAGGGCCCGCACCTGGCTGAGCCGGACTGGACGCATCGCTCGACGGCGTGGTCGCCAAGCGCCTCGACCTGCCCTACCAGCCCGGCCGAGCGCGCCATGCTCAAGGTCAAGAACATCCGCACCGCCGATTGCGTCGTCGGCGGCTTCCGCTACGGCACCGGCAGCGAGCTCGTCGCCTCGCTGCTCCTCGGCCTCTACGACGGCGACGGGCCGCCTCGACCACGTCGGCTTCACCTCGGCCCTCGCCAACGAGGACAAGCCCGACCTCACCCGCCGCCTCGAGGCCCTGCGCGGCGACGGCTTCACCGGCAACGCCCCGGGCGGCCCCAGCCGCTGGTCCACCGAGCGCAGCGGCGAATATTTTCCGCTGCGGCACGAGCTCGTCGTCGAGGTCAGCTACGACCACGTCACCGGCGCCCGCTTCCGGCACGGCACCGGCCTCAAGCGCTGGCGGCCCGACAAGGCGCCGCGCCAATGCACCTACGACCAGCTGCACCTCGAGGCGCGGCCGTCGGCGATCATCGCGCGAGGTCCTGGCGCCCGCCTGAGCCGCTAATTCGCCGGCGGCGGCGCGCTGATGATATCCGGCGTCGCATTGGCCGCGGGCGCGCTCGGCTGGACGCTCGATGCGGCGGGTGCCGCAGTGCCCGGCTGGGTACCGGTGCTCGGCGGCGGCGGGATATCCGACTTCTGCTTACAGTCGACCAGCCAGATGTCGTACACCGGGTGATCGATGGCGTTGAGCGCCGGGCTGTCGGCAAACATCCAGCCGGTGAAGATCCGCTCGCGTCCCGCCCTTCAGCGACACCTGGTCGACCTCGACGAAGACGCTGGTGCGCTGCGTCTCGGTCGGCGGGCGCGTGTAGCAGACGCGTGGCGTGATCTGGAGCGCGCCGAACTGCACCGTTTCGTTGATATAGACGTCGAAATTGGTGATCCGGCCGGTGATCTTGTCGAGCCCCGAGAACGAGGCGACCGGATTGGCGATGGTCGTCGCCGAGCGCCGGGCTCATCAGCGCGAGCGCGAACCCCAGAACTGCGGCGAGCCGTCTCACGCGTCGGGCGACCAGGCGTCGTAGTCGTCGGTGACCCTCGGCCGCTCGCCCTTGTTCAACAGGCTTCCGTCAGGCCGGTAGGCCAGCACGCTGCCCGTGTAGTTGCTGGACGTGCGGCTTTTCCCATTCGTGCGGCGTGTAGTCGCCGTCCTTGGGGGGCTCGGCGGACCGATAGTGCATCCAGCCGTACCAGCCCGGCGGGATCGTCGTCGGCTCGGCATAACCGCCGGCATAGACCACCATGCGGCGTTCCATGCCGTGCGGACCCTTGGCGGTCTTCGAGCGAAAATAGCGGTTGCCGAGCTGGTCGGAGCCGACATAGACGCCCTGCGTCGCCGTCCACAGCCGCGTGCCCCAGGTGTTGCCGCGCCACCAGGCGAAAATCTCGATAAAGAAGTCTTTCCAGCCACCCTGCGGCATCGCTCAAGTCCGTCCGGATTCGCCTGTGCTCGCCCAAGGCTCTAGCACCAGCCGGCCCCGTTCGCCTAGGGTCCGGCACGCCGCAGCCGTCGCTACTTCATCTCGGCAAGCGCGTCGTCGAACTGCTTCAGCCGGCTCGCGAAATCGGCGTCGTAGCTGGTGTCGCGCGACTTATAGACCTCCCACGCCGCGGCAACGTCGTCGCGCCCCGTCTTGATCGCTGCACGGTCAGTCGTCCGCGACCCCAGCAGCCCGTACGCCGTGCCGAGATAGTTCTCGACCTCGGCCCAGGCGAACGGGTCGGCGTCCTTGCGTCTTGACCTCCAGCGCGGCGCCGATAGGCCGCGATCGCCGCCTTGATGTCGTCGATCCCTCCACTGTCCTGCGCGGCGGCCCGCGTGTGCAGCGCGTAGCCGAGCCGGTACTCGGTATCCGCCCAGTCGGCTGGATCGGCCTCGCGCGTGTAGCCCTCGAACGCGGTCTGGAACGCCGTCACCGCGCCGTCGATGGCGCTAGGGACGCCGGACACGCTCTCGTTCTGCAGTGCCAGCCCGAGGTTGAAGTTGAGAAGCCCGAATTCCTGCGGGTCGTCGGCAAGCGTGACCACGGAGAGTATCTGCCGATAGGCCTCTGCCGACTTGCCGTAGGACGAGCTGTCGGGGCCGCGCTCGCCGATTTCCTCGAGCACAAACGCGTATTTCTTCATCGTCGCGAGCCAGTCGCTCCGCGTCGTTGTCTTGTCAAAGACCGTCAGCGCCGCCTCGAACGCCTCGGCCGATTTCGCAACGCTGTCGGTCCCGGTCTCGCGGTCGCCAAGATCCTCGTAGGCGTACCCCAGATTGTAGTGCGCCCGGGCCCAGAGGACCGGCTCGTTGTCGCGCGTCCACTGCCGCAGAGCGGCGTTCGATGCGTCGACCGACGCCAAGAGATCGGCGGGGCTCGCCTCGTCGGCCCCGACGTCGATCAGCGACGCCGCGAGGTTGAGCTCGGCCATCGCCCAGTCGGCAGGATCGTTGTCCTCGGTCTGGTATTTGACCGCCTCCTCGAGCGCCGCCACCGCCGCCACGAACTTGCTGCGGTCGCCGGTCTTTTCGCCCAGCGCGCCCAGCGCGTCGCCGAGGTTCGACTGCAGCTTGCCGTAGATCAGCGGGACCTTGTCGGGGTCGAGCTGGCGCTTGGCCTGGGTCGCGGCGTCTATGCCCTTCTGGAGCCAGTCGATATCGCCGGTTTCGTCGGCCAGCTGGATATCGACATTGGCGTCATTGGCCATCGACATCGCCCAGTCGAGCGGCACCCGATCCTCCGTCCGTTCCTCGAGCGCCAGGGCATTGGCCTCCGCGGCCTTGTTTAGTGCGTTGACGTCGTGGGTGCGCGCGCCGAGCGCGAACAGCGCCGTCGCGTAGTCGTTCTCGGCGAGCGCCCAGCCCAGCGGGTCGGTTGCGCGCGGGATCGCGTCGATCGCTGCTTCCAGCGCCGCAATCGACTGGTTGAAGAGCTCCGTTCCAGCGCTGCGGTCGCCCAGCACGCGCAACGACAATCCGAGGTTGAGCTGGATCATGCCCCAGGTCTCCGGGTCGCTGTCCCGCGACAGGTCGGCCAGCGCCTGCTCATAGATGCTGACGGACTGCTGCAGCTGCGCCGGATCGCTGCGGCGCTGCCCCAGCACGCTGATCGCATTGCCGAGATTGAGCCGCGTACCGGCAACGACGCTCGCGGGCACGTTGGCCGGCGTAGCTGCGATTGCCTCCTGCAAAACCGCCACCGCCTGCGTTAGCGCCGCGCTGTCGCTTTGCCGTTCGCCCAAGGTTTCGAGCGCCCAGCCAAGGTCGCTGGAAATGGCCGACCAGCTCTGGGGATCGGTGTCCTTCTGGACGAGATCGCGCGCCGCCTTGTAGGTCGCGATCGCGGTCACCAGCGCGTCGTTGTCGACCTTGAAGTCGCCGAGATCGCGCCACGCCTCCGCCTCCCCGCATCTTGTAGTCGAGGGCCAAGTCGTCGTCCCAGCGTTCGACCTCATCGAACGCCTCGCCGAACATCTGCGCTGCCGTCCGGTAGTCGAAGTTGAGCGCCGCCGTCTGCGCGTGGTCGGCATAGGTCTTGCCGATCTCGATCCGGTCGGCCTTGAGGCCGGCTTCGAGCGTATCGCGCTCCGCCGAGAGGGCCCGCGCCCGCGCCGTCGCCTGTTCGCGGAACTTGAGCGCGACGTCGATCGCGCCTTCGTCCTCGGCGCGCACTGCGAGATCGCCCAGCCGCTCGAGCTCGGGGTCGCTGCTCGCGGTGCCGAGCTCCTGCTCCTTGAAGCTCTTGAGCTGCTCGGCCCCCTCCTCGAGCTGCTGGTCGAGATCGGCCGCGCCCGCGGACGTGTCGACCCCGAGCACCTTGAGCATGCCGTAGAGCGCGTCGAGCGGCACGCCTTCGGTCGTCGCGATCTTTTCGACCGTCGCGCGCGTTTCTGCCGGCGCGGATGCGATCGACAGCAGCAGTTGCCGCCGCCCCTCCTTGATCGCCTCATCGTCCGCGTCGCCCGCCGCCGGCGGCGCGCCAAAGCTCAGCACCCGCGTCAGCGACGAATTGGTCCAGGGCAGCTGCTGCGCCTTGGTCTTGAGGTAAACCTCCTCGCTCACCATCGTCATCACGTCGCCGAACGAATAGCCGGCATCGCCGAAATGCTTCAGCAGTGCCGCCGCATAAGGCGAATTGCCGCCCGGATCGCCGTCGAGCGCCGGCTGCCCGGGCGACGCCGCAAACCCGATGACCATTCCGAGGTTGTCGGGACTGACGCTCGCCTGCGCCACCGGCGTCGGCCCGCGCACCGCCTCGAGCCCGGTGCTCGCCACCGCAACCGCCGTCGTCGTCCCCGGCAGCTGCACCATCGTGCCGGGCGGAAACGCAGTTGGTCCGGCACGCATCGAGCAGCACGATCGTCACCGGCACGGTCTTGGCCAGCGCGGTCGAGCACGTCGCTCAGCGGCAGCAGGCTCGCCCCCGCCGTTTGCGGCGTCGTCAGGTCCGCATCGATGGGCACCAGGATAGTCGCGCCCGCCCGCCTCGATGCCGTGGCCCGAATAATAGATCAGCGCCACGTCCGCGCCCTTGGCCTCCGCCGACGAATCGCTCGATCGCCGCCAGAGCTTCGGCCGGTCGCCGTCGAGCACCCGGTCGACCGTGAAGCCCAGCGAATCGAGCATGTCGTCCATCGCCCGCGCATCGCGCTTGGGATTGTCGAGCTTTTGCAGCGCCGCGTAGTCGTCCTCCCCGATCACCAGCGCCACGCCCTTGAGCGGATGATCGGCGGCGACGGCCGGCGCGGAAAGCGCGAGCAACAGCGCAGCGCGACCGTCATCGCCGCCACCCACGGCTCACCGCTCGCATCCCCCTTTGCATCCTTGTCAGACGCGTCCCCGTCATCGAGGTCTTGGTCTCCCACCGTCATCGCAGTTTGTATCCGAGCCCGCTTTCCCCGCCTCCAAAAATTCAACGCTTGACACTTTTGGCGTGAGCGTCAGCCGTTCCCACGTCAGCGCACGCCGTCATTCGCGCCTCCAAAAATTCTACTTCGCCCGGAGGTGGATTTAGCGCGGATTCCGCGTTCGATTTCCGAGCCTCGGACAGGTCGCTGATTCTGTGCATTTTCGGCCGATTTGTGAACGTCGGTTTCACCCGTGCCCGTTGTCCCCGCTATTCACAATCCTATACTAAATCTAGT
Organism: uncultured Alphaproteobacteria bacterium; assembly: GCA_963848625.1. Taxonomy (GTDB): domain Bacteria; phylum Pseudomonadota; class Alphaproteobacteria; order Rhizobiales; family Devosiaceae; genus Devosia_A. Next base: position 88,774 of record CAWKEC010000002.1, on the reverse strand, counting down.
GAAGATGGCGGCGCTGAAGCACAAGCTATGGTCCTTTTCCGCGGTTTGGCCCGTTGACGGGTTTTCTGAATTCGGACCACAGATTTTGACGCTGCGAGGGAGCGCGTCTTGAGCGCCTTCGCGGCAACAAGTCCTCGAGGCACAGTCCGGCGTCGAGACCGGACCGCTTCGGGGCACAGGGCGGGCCCGATCCGTGGCGAACGGAGCGGGTCGAAGTACAGCGTCAAACATCTGGCGAAATTGCCGTGGCGGCGGCAGCGGACGCTTCGTGTCCGCTCAATTTGGGGACTTTTGAGACGATGCATATCGAACGGCGATACACCGAGGCCAACACGGGCGCCTATGCGGGCATCGATTTCCGCTCGGCCACGAGCGAGATCCGCAATCCGGATGGTTCGGTGGTGTTCCGGCTCGAGGGCATGCAAGTGCCCGCGGCGCTGGTCGCAGGTCGCGGCCGACATCCTCGCCCAGAAGTATTTCCGCAAGGCCGGCGTCGCCAAGAAGCTGAAGCGCGTCGAGGAGAACGACGTCCCGTCCTGGCTCTGGCGCTCCGTGCCCGACGAGAAGGCGCATGAAGGGCCTGCCCGAAGCCGAGCGCTACGGCTCCGAGACCGACAGCCGCGCAGGTCTTCGACCGGCTCGCCGGCACCTGGACCTATTGGGGCTGGAAGGGCAGGCTATTTCGCCACCGAGGAGGACGCGCGCGCCTTCTTCGACGAGCTCCGCTTCATGCTCGCGACCCAGAAGGTCGCGCCCAACTCGCCGCAATGGTTCAACACCGGCCTGCACTGGGCCTACGGCATCGACGGCCCCGGCCAGGGCCATTTCTACGTCGACCCCTTCACCAAAAAGCTCGTGCAGTCCAAGTCGAGCTACGAGCACCCGCAGCCGCACGCCTGCTTCATCCAGTCGGTCAATGACGACCTCGTCAACGAGGGCGGCATCATGGACCTCTGGGTGCGCGAGGCGCGCCTGTTCAAATACGGCTCGGGCACCGGCACGCAATTTCTCCAAGCTCCGCGGCGAAGGCGAAAAGCTGTCGGGCGGCGGCCGCTCGTCCGGCCTGATGAGCTTCCTCAAGATCGGCGACCGCGCCGCCGGCGCCATCAAGTCGGGCGGCACCACCCGCCGCGCCGCCAAGATGGTCGTCGTCGACATCGATCACCCCGACATCGAGACCTACATCAACTGGAAGGTGAAGGAGGAGCAGAAGGTCGCCGCCCTCGTCACCGGCTCCAAGGTCGTCTAGCAAGCACCTCAAGGTCATCATGAAGGCCGCCGTGAATTGCGAGGGCAACGGCGACGACTGCTTCGATCCCAACAAGAACCCGGCCCTGAAGCGCGAGGTCAGGCCGCCAAGAACGCGCCTCGGTGCCGGAGAACTACATCCAGCGCGTCATCCAGTTCGCCCGCCAGGGCTATACCGAGATGGAATTCCCGGTGTTCGACACCGACTGGGATTCGGAGGCCTACCTCACCGTCGCCGGCCAGAACTCCAACAACACCGTCCGCGTCACCGACGATTTCCTCAAGGCCGTCGAGACCGATGGCGACTGGAACCTCACCGCCCGCATCACGACGGCAAGGTCACCAAGACCCTCAAGGCCCGCGACCTCTGGGAGTCGATCGGCTATGCCGCCTGGGCCTCGGCCGATCCGGGCATCCATTTCCACACCACCATCAACGAGTGGCACACGAGCCCGGCCGCCGGCCCGATCGTCGCGAGCAATCCGTGCTCGGAATACATGTTCCTCGACGATACCGCCTGCAACCTCGCCTCGGTGAACCTGCTGCCCTACCGCAAGCAGGACGGCACGCTTCGACGTCGCCGGCTTCGAGCACACCTGCCGCCTCTGGACTCTCGTCCTCGAGGTCTCGGTGATGATGGCGCAGTTCCCCTCGCGCGCCATCGCCGAGCGCTCGCTTCATTACCGCACGCTCGGCATCGGCTACGCCAATATCGGCGGCCTGCTGATGACCTCGGGCATCCCCTATGACTCGGCCGAAGGCCGCGCCATCTGCGCCGCCATCACCGCGCTGATGACCGGCATCGTCCTACAAGACCTCGGCCGAAATGGCCGGCGAGCTCGGCGCCTTCGGCGACTACGAGCGCAACGCCACCGCACATGCTGCGCGTCATCCGCAACCACCGCACCGCCGCGCACGGCAAGGCCGACGGCTATGAGGGCCTCAGCATCAACCCGGTGCCGCTCGACCACGCCTCGCTCCGCGACGCCCCGCTCGTCGACGCGCGCCAAGACCATCTGGGACGAGGCCCTCGCGCTCGGCGAGCAGCACGGCTACCGCAACGCGCAGGTCTCGGTGATCGCCCCGACCGGCACCATCGGCCTCGTGATGGATTGCGACACCACCGGCATCGAGCCCGATTTCGCGCTGGTGAAGTTCAAGAAGCTCGCCGGCGGCGGCTACTTCAAGATCATCAACAACGCCGTGCCGCCGGCGCTGCGCACGCTCGGCTATTCCGAGAGTCCCAGATCGCCGAGATCGAGGCCTACGCCGTCGGCCACGGCAACCTCAACCAGGCGCCCGGCATCAACCCGGCGACGCTGCGCACCAAGGGCTTCACCGACGACAAGATCGCCGCGCTCAACGCCGCGACCAAGGCCGCCTTCGACATCAAGTTCATCTTCAACCAGTGGACGCTGGGCGCCGATTTCCTCAAATCGCTCGGCGTCACCGCCGAGCAGCTCGGCGACATGAACTTCGACCTGCTGGCCTTCCTCGGCTTCTCGCAAGAAGGACATCGAGGCCGCCAACATCCATGTCTGCGGCGCCATGACCCTCGAGGGCGCGCCGCACCTCAAGCCCGAGCACCTGCCGGTGTTCGATTGCGCCACCCCCTGCGGCAAGATCGGCAAGCGCTACCTCTCGACCGAATCGCCACATCCTGATGATGGCCGCCGCGCAGCCCTTCATCTCGGGCGCCATCTCCAAGACCATCAACATGCCCAACGACGCGACCGTCGAGGACTGCAAGCAGGCCTACATGCTGACCTGGCGGCTGGCCCTCAAGGCCAACGCCCTCTACCGCGACGGCTCCAAGCTCAGCCAGCCGCTCAACGCCTCGCTCATCGCCGATGAGGACGACGAGGACGACGACGCGGTCGAGACCCTGCTCGCCGCCGCGCCCGCCGCCCGCGTGCCGCAGATCGCCGAGAAGATCGTCGAGCGCATCGTCGAGCGCGTCGTCCACGACCGCGAGCGCGAAAAGCTGCCCTCGCGCCGCAAGGGCTACACGCAGAAGGCCGTCGTCGGCGGCCACAAGGTCTATCTGCGCACCGGCGAATACGAGGACGGCCGGCTCGGCGAGATCTTCATCGACATGCACAAGGAAGGCGCCGCCTTCCGCGCCATGATGAACAATTTCGCCATCGCGATCTCGCTCGGCCTGCAATACGGCGTGCCGCTCGACGAATATGTCGAGGCCTTCACCTTCACCCGCTTCGAGCCCGCCGGCATGGTCATGGGCAACGATCGCATCAAGAACGCCACCTCGATCCTCGACTACGTCTTCCGCGAGCTGGCGGTGAGCTATCTCGATCGCGACGACCTCGCCCATGTGAACGCCGACGCCGGCAACACGGCGCTCGGCAAGGGCGTCGCCGAGGAGCGCCGGCCGCGCCGCCGCGCACGCGCCCGCCCCGGTGCCGGCGCAGAACGTGGTCTCCCGCGGCATGACGCGCGGCAAGGTCAAGGACCAGAATCTGATGCTGGTCCAGGGCGGCCCGCCGACGCGCCGTTCAACCCGGTGGCCGCGCATCCAGCAGAACACCGTTACGGCGCTGAAGACCTCGACCGCCTACAAGCCCGAGCCGGGCGTCGCGCCCGCCGCCTTCAACGCCGGCGAGCTCGACCCCATCCCCTCCCCGCCCCCGGCCAGGACGTCGAAGCTGCTGCGCGCAGGAAGCCCAGATGAAGGGCTACACGGGCGACCAGTGCAGCAACTGCAACTCGATGCGGATGAAGGTCAGCGGGCATTGCCTGGTGTGCGAGGACTGCGGGACGACGACGGGGTGCAGCTGAGGAGTTCGCCGTGCGGACCGACACGCCTTCGCTCCGCCTTCTGCAGGGCGACGGCGTTGCACCAACCCCATGGTTGAACGTGCCCGCTACGGCGCTCGGTCGATCGTGGAATGCTCGGAACTCAGTGAGGTCCTATCGGATCGCTCGCGCGGACGTGCAAAAGGGCCTCGCGCGAGGCCTCCGCCAACCGATTTTGGACCTATGGGCACTGGTCCTCGGGGAGATACCCCCCGTCCCTCTCTCCGGAAGATATTCACACCTTCTTCCACAGGTGAAGTCGGGCGCATTTACTGCGGCTCACGCCTGCTTTCGTGGCGTGAGACGCCCAGTTGGCAACGATGACAGCGGGTTTGACACAGTCGCATTCATCTCCAAGCCGAGCCTAATGTTCACATATGAACCCACACTGGGATGCGTCATTAAGCCTGTCGCATTCGCGAATGATCTCGTGTTCGTGACGTATGTTAAGTTGGACTACCCTGAGAATGCGGGCATCAACGCTCGTTCCAGGAACGGTGACGGTCCAAGCGGTGAAGTCATCACCCACTGGGGGGCTGTAGAAGCGGACGACGCCGCCGGAGATCTTCCCATCGATTTTGATGAGAGGTATCGCCTGCAACTCTGGTAAGGAATGCCATGCCTGACGCAGCGAACGACCACGGGACCTCAGCTCGGTAAGTTCCTAGTGCGATCTACTATGAACAGGCCGATAGCCTAGAATATGTGCGGGACGACATTCCCGCAATCCAGAGGCGAGTTGACCAGTTCCTTACGCTTATTGTCTCCATGGAAACCCGGCGCCCAATCGGTTTTAAGCTAAAGGGTTTCCGCAACTTCTATCTTCGCTACCTCAAACCAAAGCACGACCTGCAAGAGCAGCACTTCTTGCTGCTTATTGATATTTTACAGGATGCCATGGGCGTCGACGGGGAGGCGATCCTTCAGGCGGCGGAGCGCAGCAGCGCCTACCGCCAAGCACTTGAAATCGCGCAAGTCGATAACGTCCGTCTCGACGAATTTCCTAAGGTCGCGTAGCCATCGGACCCGCCCCTCGCCGGTATCGCGACCTGCGAGAATGGCCCTCTACGTCAGCCCGGCGACCTCTTTTGGATCGGCGGAGCGCGGGTAGGTGCGCTCTTCCTGTATTTTTCCGTCTTCTTTTTTTATGCGCACTGAGCCGCCCGCTAGACCCAGTGATTTTTCGAGTACGCCGCCCGCGGTCGCATCCGCCTTTCGCTCGAATACCGCCTTGGGTTTTTCGGCACCTTGAGCAATTAGCTCCCAACGTTCCTGCGAACGGTTGTGAGAGAGCGTATATTTTGGAAGCTTGGCCAACTTGATGTCTCCCTGTTCTAGGTCGAGAGCTAATTCGTTCAAAAGCAGTTGCTTATTCCCTGATCGACCTTCTTCTGCCAATCCGGTCCAAGCGTCTGCTTGGCATCGAGCCCCTGATCGTAACCCTGGTCGCTAGGATTCAACATAACGATCTGAAACTGCGCGTCATTACGTCCGGCGACAAAGGTCTCTTGGCCGCCGAAGTGCGTCGTCGCTGTACCGTAGGCGGTATTGCCGAACGTATTCACCGTGGCGTCGGTTGTCGCGTAGGTCGGCCCCGTGGTGACCAAGCGGGTGTTGTCCTGTGCCCCGTAGCCTAGGATCACGAAGCGCGAAATCCCTGTTTGATCGTTGTAATTGCAGCCATCTGCTGGCCGACATTCGACGCCCCTGTTGTGTGACAGATCGGAGCGGCCGAGGTCGAAATCATCGCTGTATTTCGCGACATCTGTGTGATCGACGTGCTGGCGCAGCCCGACAATGAAGCACCCAATAGCATTGTTATTGCAATGACTTGAAAAGTGACCGACTTCATGCTGCTCCCCCTGCAACACTAATAAGCACTGTCAGTACCAGTCGCAGCTTTCGGGCGGTCGGGGCAAGCTATTTGATATTCAGACGATGGTTCTACTTCGTCACCTTGCCCACCACCTCATCCAGCGCCTGCAAGAACCCACTCCTATCCCGCGCGGTAAACGCCGCATTGAGCTTGCGGCTTTCGCCCGGTCTTGCGCAGATGTTGGTTCAGCTCGCGTATCGCGAGCACCATGCGGGATACCCAGCGACCACCGGCTCCGCCCGCTCCGGCACCCCAGCCTGAACTCAGTATTCCTCGCCCCGCAGCGCCGAGCCCGTCGCCTGCCCCTGCGACCGCCCCCCGCCACAGCGTCGGCCGCCCCCGTCGCATGCGTGAGCCCGGCGGCGATCTCCGCCACCGCGCTGGCGGCGCTGTGCAACGCTCGCTTCGTGTCGGTAAGCCGATCGCTTCCGGCCACATCGGCGGCCAGGTCCGCCATCGCCGCCGCGAGGGCCACCTGCTGCTCGGCGATGGCGCGCGCGAGGGCGTCGGCCTGTTCCGCCAGTTCCCCGTCATCTGGGTGCAAATGCCGATGCATGGCGAGCAGCCGCAGCCCTAGTAGAGCGTCCTTTTATATTCCTCCTCGAGGTCCGCATCGATCTGGCGCATCTCCTCCTCTCCCGGCGCGCCGGTCGTCTGGTCCAGGATGATCTTGGACAGCGACGGCATCTCCCTGCGGTCCTGGAAGTGCTCGGGGTTCCACAGCTGCGATCGTCGGAACGCCTTGGCGCAGTGCATGAACACCTCGCTCACCCGCACCACGATGGCGAGCTTGGGCACGCGGTCATTGACGCTCATGCCACCGAGGATTTCGGGGTGCGTCACCAGGCTCGCCCGCCCGCACACCCGCAAGGTGTCGTCAAACCCGGGAACAATAAACAGCAGCCCAATACTTGGGTTGGCGAGAATGTTGACGAGGCTGTCGAGCCGGTTGTTTCCGGTTCGGTCCGGGATCGCGAGCGTGTGCGCATCGAGGATTTTGACAAAACCGACCGGATCGCCGCGCGGGCTGACATCGGCCCTCCCCTCCAAATCCTGCGTGCCGATGCAGATGAAGGGCGACCGCCGGATAAACGCCTGCGCGTGCGTGTCGAGGAAGTTCTGGCACTTATGGATGGCAAGCGCCGTCTGCTCCGCAAACATCCGCCGAAGCGACTGTTGATCTGTGATCGCGAACTCCGGATTGACCTCGAATTCTCTCACAATACTGCCCCTCCCAACCTGAGGTACGTGCCTCAAATCGTCTGGTACAGCGATTTCCGGCTTCGATCAAGGCGCATGACCGGCTTTTCACGGCGCGACGAGATCACCCGCGGCCCCTGGCGACTACCTCATCCAGCGCCTGCAGAAACCCGCTCCGGTCCCGCGCCGTAAATGCCGCATTGAGGCCGCGGCTTTCGCCCGTTTCCCGCAGATGCTGGTTCAGTTCCCGCATGGCGAGCGCCATTCCAATCGAGTCCGGCGTGAACCGCTTGCCGGTCGGCCCCATCGCCACCGCGCCCTTCTCGAGCGCGCGGTCGGCGAGCGGGATGTCGGCGGTCACCACGATGTCGCCCGCCGCGACATGCTCGACGATCCAGTCATCGGCGGCGTCTGCGCCCTGCGGCACCATCACGTTCTTGACCATCGGATCGCGCGACGGCCGCAGCCCGCGATTGGCGACGAAAATCACCACCACCCCATGCCGCCCCGCCACGCGGAGCACTTCATCCTTCACCGGACAGGCATCGGCATCGACGTAAATCTGCGCGCTCATCGCCGCACCCTACCCGATCACCCCCCGCACGGCAGCCGCATCCTAGGCCGGGTGGCCGGGTCAAGCCCGGCCATGACGACCGAGGGGATAATGCCCCCCAGGAACGGGACTCGTCCTCCCTTCCTCCGTCATGGCCGGGCGAAGACCCGGCCACCCAGCGAAGTTCTCGGTCGTCCTCGCAAACCATCCGCCACCCACCGCCTGTCATCCCAGCAAGCTGGGACCCAAGTCGCCCCTCGCGCAGGCCGATGGATGGGCCCCAGCTTTCGCTGGAGTGACACCGAGTGAGAAGCACGGAACGCCACCCCACCCACCACTCTCCCGGCGCGCTGAACGGCAACCGTTCTGCTGGGTGGCCGGGTCAAGCCCGGCCATGACGACCGGGGGCTAAGTGCCTGCAGGATCAATGCTCGCCCTTTCTCCACCGTCATGGCCGGGCGAAGACCCGGCCACCCAGCGAAGCTCTCCGGCGCCCTCGCAAACCATCCGCCACCCACCGGCTGTCATCCCAGCGAAAGCTGGGACCCAACTCACCCCTCGCGCAGGCCGATGGATGGGCCCCAGCTTTCGCTGGGGTGACACCGAGTGAGAGAAGTCGGAACGCCACCCCACCCACCAAGTCATTCCCGCGAAAGCGGGAATCTCCGTTTCGCGATGCCCGTCCGGTCAACAGAACTTCCCGCTTTCGCGGGAATGACTCCGTGAATGGCGGTGAAGAGCCCAGCATCTCCAGCCCTCTCCGCGCGCATCCCACAAATCTATCCACGCACCTTCCCGCGCCCGTATCCTCCCCTCATCCAGCCTGCACGGACGGGCCCGTACGACGGACGGCGTGGGTTGGACAGGTAGGCGTGGGGGCCGTCCCTCCACGAGGTTCGGGCTTAACGCCAGGCTGCAAGAGTGCCTGGCCTGACCCCTGCTCCGAAATCCTGCCGCCTCCGGGACGGTGACGTCCCATAAACACTGCCAAGGGGCGTTTCCGTCCCGGAGGCTCCGTCTTCTCGGCCAGGGCCGAGCCTCGCAACCGGCCCACCGGAGGATTTGCCATGCCCGCAATGAGACCCACGATGTCATTCCCGCGCAGGCGGGAATCCAGACTCCGATTCACGGTCCGCGCGAGCGGCTCGTCGCCAGTGAAACAGCCTCCGCCCATTCCAGAGCGCGCTGGAACCTTCAGCCGCCGCTGGCGGCCGAAGCGCTGCTCGCGCCGGCGCCCGGCCCGCCGCCCTGCTGCGAGCTGCTGTTCGCCGCGGCGCTTCCCGCGTCCGGCTTGCCGCCCGGCGCCGTCTCGGTCGAAAGCCCGGTCTCTTTTGCGAACTCCTCGGCCGACATCCCCGGCAGCGTCTTCAGGAATGCAACGATGTTCCAGATGTCGTCCTCGCTCAGCGATTTCGTGAACCCCGGCATCGCCGTCATCTTGATGCCGTTGGCGACGACCCAGAAATCCTCCTGCGGATCGCGGCTGCGGCCGGCCCGCGCCAGTGGCGGCGCGCCGGGATTGATCCCGGCCGCGACGGCGCTCGGCTTGAGTCCCGGCCCGCTGTGACAGATCACGCAGGTCTGCGCATAAATCTTGGCGCCGGCCGCCGCCTTGTCCGGCGCATCATAGCCCGCCGGCACCACCACCGCGTCCTTGCGCGTCTCGATCGAGCGGTCCGACGCCGCGTGGACCAGTCGCGCGACCAGCGGGTTGTCGGGATGCACCGCCGCCACGTCGTACATGCCGGAGTAGATGAACCCCGCGCCGAGCACGGCCACGACGATCAGGGTGACGATGACGGTAAAGATGACGCGCATCCGGGGGACTCCTGGGTTCACGCCTCAACTCACCGCCATCGGGCTTTGTTCCGCTTTGGACCGGCGCCGCGCCGTCTTGAAATTTTCGCCATTATCCCGCATATCGGTGGCCATACGCTTCGCTACCGTCTCATTTTGATGACGGCCCACTATCGGCCCATTGAACTCCTGAGAAAGCACCGAACGTCGCCGGGCGGCATGTGCCTCCGGAATTCGCCTCTCGAAAGGACATTTCAATGACCGAGGGCACCGTGAAATTCTTCAACACCACCAAGGGCTACGGTTTCATCCAGCCCACCAGCGGCGGCAAGGACGCGTTCGTCCACATCTCCGCCGTCGAGCGCTCGGGGATGACCACCCTCAACGAGGGCCAGAAGGTCACCTACGACATCGAGACCGGCCGCGACGGCAAGCAGTCGGCGGTCAATCTCAAGGCCGTCTGAGCCGCGCTCAGCCAAGAACGAAAGGGCCCTCGCGGGCCCTTTTTGTTGCGCCTTCCAAAGGTCACACCGCGCTGCTAGCGCTGTCGTCTTCGCTTCACGGAGGTCGTCATGCAGAGCCGGCTCAACCCCTACCTCAATTTCAAGAACAACGCGCGCGCGGCCATGGATTTCTATAAATCCGTGTTCGGCGGCGAGCTCACCGTCACCGGCTTCGGCGACGGCGGCATGGCACAGGATCCGGCCGAGAAGGATCTCGTCATGCACTCCCAGCTCGATTCGCCCGGCGGCTACACGCTGATGGCGTCCGATACGCCCAAGAGCATGGGTGAGCCGCGCCCCAACGGCACCATCTCGCTGTCCGGCGACGACGCGGCGGCCCTCGAGGGCTATTGGAAAAAGCTGAGCGCCGGCGCCACCATCACCATGCCGCTCGCCAAGGCCCCCTGGGGCGACAGCTTCGGCATGCTCGCCGACAAGTTCGGCGTGAGCTGGCTGGTCAATATCGGCGCCCCACGGCCGTAGCCGAGAGCTTCCCGCTATCGTCTAGTATTCCTTGACAGGCATATTCCTCTTATAGCATATCCACGTGCGAAGAGTTGGTGCGGATATCTTCGGCGGAATGTCGAATTCCTCGCCGGCCATTCGTCGAGATGGCAGGATGCGCACGAGGAGCTTCGAGATGCGGATACAGTATGGCTGGGTGATGGTTGCGGTCGGCGCGGTAATCACCTGCGTCGCTATGGGCGCACTGTTTGCCCTGCCGGTCTACCTGCAGGCGATGGCGACCGATACCGGCTGGTCGCGCGCCGATATCTCCCTCGCCATGACGATCGGCTTCATCGTCATGGGCGTTGCCGGATTTGGCTGGGGCGCCCTCAGCGACCGCATCGGCGCCCGGCCCGTCGTCATCATGGGCGCCGTCCTGCTCGGGGTTGGTCTCTTCATCGCGAGCAACGCGCCGAACATCCTCATCTTCCAGCTTTCGTATGGCGCCTTGGTCGGTGCTTCCGGCAGCGCCTTTTTCGCCCCGCTGACCTCCGCGACGCTCGGCTGGTTCGACAAGAACCGCGGCCTTGCCATCTCGCTGGCCTCGATCGGCGGCGGCGTCGCCCCGATGATCTTTTCGCAGCTCGCGGCAATGCTGATCCAGGACCATGGCTGGCGCACCGCCATGCTGATCATCGCCATCATCGCCACCGTCCTCCTCCTGCCCCTGAGCCTCCTGGTGCGATCAGCGCCTGTTGCGGCGCCGGCCGCAACGACTGTCGCGTCGTCGGCGAAGCGGAAAGGGATCGATCTCTCGCCGCTGAGAACGCCGCAGTTCATCGTCCTCGCCGTCACCTTCCTGTTTTGCTGCGGCGCTCACTCCGGTCCGATTTTCCACACGGTGAGCTACGCCATGATCCTGTGCGGAGTGAACCTCTCCGCCGCCACCAACCTCTACAGCATCGAGGGCGTCGCCGGCCTTTTCGGTCGCCTGATCTGCGGCTTCCTCGCTGATCGTTACGGCCCCCGCAAAGTGATCGTCGGTGGCCTCGCGCTCCAGGCGGTCGGCATCTATTCCTACATTTACGTCTCTCAACTGCCGCACTTCTACATTCTCGCCGCGATCCTCGGCATCGTCTATGGCGGTGTAATGCCGCTCTACTCGGTGCTTGCTCGCGAGTATTTCAGCCAGTCCGTGATGGGCACCGTGCTCGGCGCCGCCGGCATTACGTCGAGCCTGGGGATGGCCTTCGGCCCGGTCGCAGGCGGCTGGCTCTATCGACACCTACGGCACGTATCACTGGCTCTACATCGCCTCGGCCGCCGTGGGCGTCGCGGCGGCGCTGATGGCCCTCGCCTTCCCGCCCCCGAACAAGCATCTCAACAATGGCACGCCGACGCTGCAGCCGGCGTAGCCGGCGAACCGAGTGGCGCTTTCGCTCCGAGCGCCGCCCGAACCGGTAAGAGCTGTGCCCGACGCGAGGTGGCGCAGGGCTGCGTGCGTGGCCCGTTGCAACGATCGAGGGCACCGATTCACGTGCATGGGGCCGGCGGTTTCGGCACGTCTCGCCCACGACCGCGTCATCTTCGATCCGGAAACGTTTCTGCTGCAGCACCCGCCGTCCCCCCTCAGCGTCGCCGTGCTGCCCGTCTATCTGCAGCTCCACCAGCTCCATCTGCTCGAGAACCCGCCGGGCGTGATCATTCCGCAGGTCGCCTTCTCGATGCCGATCACGGTCATCATCCTACGGCCCTTTATGGCGGCGATCCCGGCGAACTGCAGGACGCCGCCGAGATCGACGGCGCCAGCAAGCTCGTCTTCTTCTGGCGCATCCTGCTGCCGCTCTCCCGGGCCGCCCTGGTGACCGTTGCCGTGCTCGCCTTCATCACCAGCTGGAACGGCTATCTGCTGCCGCTCCTCGTCTTCAACGACCAGAACAACTTCACCCTGCCGCTCGGCGTCGCCGCGTTCCAGACGCAGTACGCGCAGGACACCGCCTCCGTTCTCGCATTCACCACCCTCAGCATTATCCCGGCGCTGCTGTTCTTCCTGTTCCTCGAGCGCCAGATCGTCGGCGGCCTGACCGGCTCGGTAAAAGGCTGACGCTGGGCGCCGACCGCCGAATCCGCTATCTTGCAACGATCGGTGGCAACACGCGTTTCCCGGCAAGCGTCAACGAGGGCAGTCTGCATGCGCCTGCTCTATCTCCTCTCCCCCTTGAGCCTTTTGGCACTCGCCGCGTGCGGTGGCGGCAATCCTCCAGCGCCAGCGGCCTCAGCCTCACCGCCCGCCACCGCGGCGGTTGCACCCGAGACCCAGACTGCGGCGGCCCCCGCCTTGGCGCCCGCTCCAGGCCCGGTCCCCGCCGACGCGGTCCTCAAGCCCTTGTTCGGGACCTGGGCGCTCGATCCCTCCCAATGCGACAGTCAGGTCCTCAAGATCAGCAAGACCCGCTTCGAGGGTCCCGGCTCGGGTTGCGACATCACCGGCTTCACCGATGACGGCAAGGGCAGCTACACCGCGACTATGGCGTGCACGGCAAACGGCACGACCACCAACGAGCGCGTCTCGATGCGGCCGATCTTCGCTCCCGACCGGCGAGGGCATCGACCTCGTCTATCTCGATCGCAACAACCTCAAATCCGAAGTGCTGAGCTGCGGCAATCAGGGCGGCGACTAACGGGTCTTCCGCCGGCGCAAATTGCGGATCCAGCGCTGCAGCCGCACCAGCGCGTTGCCCACCGGGCGGCGCAGCGCCGGAATATCGAGCGCCAGGACCAACAGGCCAAGCGGCAGCATCCAGAACCCGAGGATCGGCAGGAAGCCGAGGAGCCCGCACACAACCAGCAACAGCCCAAGCGGCAGCCGGACCAGATGCATTCCTGGACGCCGGAGCCACGCGAGGAATCCTCGCGCAGCGGGGAAACGTCGGCCGATCCGCGCGAACTGCCGCTGCAGACGGGCCTCGGCGGGCGGCGGTGGCAAGGTCTCGCTCATCTCCTCGATATGGTCCGCGAAAAGCGCCACTCAAGTCCCGCTCACCCGATCTTAACCGCATCCTCCCATACTGCTCAGCGTTACGGACCCGGAGCAGGCCTTGTTTCGCGTACTGCCCGCCCTTGCTGCACTCGCGGCAGCGCCGCTGCTTGCCGGCTGCGCGGTGTTTTCCCCGTTCACCGCCTTCATGTCGCTCGGCAGACTGCATGACCCGCGTCATGTATTTCGAGTCCAACCGCTCGTCGGCCGGACGGCATGCTGGCGGTCGGCACTGTGGTGATGAACCGCGTCAACGACCCGAAATTTCCCCATTCCGTCTGCGCCGTGGTCGGCCAGCCCAACCAGTTCGCGTCCGGCGCCCTCTGGCTCCCGATGCAGTCCGGCCGCGGCCTGAACCTCGCTCGCGAGATGGCCCCTCGCGTCCTCGCCGGCGAACGCGACCCGCAGCGTCGGCGGCGCCGAATATTTCCACACCGCCGGCTACACCTTCCCCTACGACAACATGCATTACGTCGAGGTCGCGGGCGGCAACGCCTTCTACTGGAAATCCTGAGGCAACTCGGTGTCTCTAGGCCGACTTGTCTAGGGACCGCCGCGATCCTGCTAGTCTGGGCGCAGGAGGGAGATCGCGATGGCCGACACCCCGGAAGACACCAAGCTTACGCAGACCAAATCCCGCTGGGCCGCGCTCGGCCAGTTCCTCACCGGCACGCACCTCGCGCCCGGAGGACAGCCGCCTGCCACCCGGCCAGCATCTCGTCCGCAATTGGCCGGTGCTCGATCTCGGCCAGACCCCGAACGTCGCGCACGAGAACTGGCGGCTCGATATCGGCGGCGCGGTCGAGTTCCCGGTGACCTGGACCTGGCACGATCTGCTCTCGGCCCCGCAGACCAAGTCGCTGTCGGACATCCACTGCGTCACCACCTGGTCGCGCTACGACAACCACTGGGACGGCGTCACCACCCACGATCTGCTCGATGCCGTGCAGCCGACGGCCGAAGCCACCCATGTCGAGCTCACCAGCAATGACGGCTACACGACCAATCTGGCGCTGGCGGATTTCGCCTCCCCGCACGCGCTGCTCGCGCACACCTGGGAAGGCGAGCCGCTCGACCCTCGAGCATGGCGGGCCGGTGCGGCTCGTCGTGCCGCACCTCTATTTCTGGAAGAGCGCCAAATGGCTCCGCAGGATCGAGTTCGCGACGCGCGACCACCCCGGCTTCTGGGAAGTCCGGGGCTATCACAACCACGCCGATCCGTGGCTCGAGGAGCGCTACTCGTAACGCTCAGCCGGTGAAATCGCGCTTGCCGAGCGGCACGCCGGCGTGCCGCAGCAGGTCGTAGGCGGTCGTCACGTGGAAGAAGAAATTCGGCTGCGCATTCTCGAGCAGATATTTGATCGCCGGCCATTGCACGTCTTCGCCCCGCACCTTGAGCGGGATCATCTTGTCCTCGGCGCCGTCGAGCTGGGCCGCTGTGATCGACTTCGCAAAATCGAGGCCGGTCTGAGCCGCTGGCGCACCTCGGCCCAGCTCTTTTCGGTATCGGGCCAGGACGGCGCGGCCACCCCGCTGACACGCGCAAGAAACAGCTTGCTGCGATCGGTCGCCGACTGGATCTGGAAGGCGAGCCCGTGCATGTCCGGCGCGAGACGCAGCCCCACATAATTGTCCGGGCTGAACTTGCGCTCGGCCGCATAGAGCTCCGCCTTGCCGAGAATGCCGTCGAGAGTGCTCAGCATGTGCACGAAGGTGCCTGCCGAGATCGAAAAGAACGAAATCGTCATGGGGGTCCCATCCGTCACTGCGATCGAAGGGCGCGCGACGCTCCGCGCGTTCATCGTCAATCGGCGATGCATCGCAGCAATGCGGCGGGAAAGCAATCGGCCCCGCGGATCAACGGACCCTGCGAAAATGAAGGGGCCACAGTCCGTTTCCGGATTGTGGCCCTGGGAGGGACGCCCGCCGCACTGTTGAGGGCTTGGGGGCAGCGGCGAGCGCCTCACGGTTCACCGGTGCATGGGTCGTTTGCAGAATCCCAGCGAACACGACGGATAAATGGACCTCCGGGCATCAATAAAAGAGCCTTTCACCGACGTGTGATGTTCATGGACGAATTGTCATGCGCGTTGCCCGCAGCGGCCAAAATCCCTAAGAAAGCACGGCAACGCGAGGCTCGACCCCGCCAAGCAAATGGAGACGCGCATGGACATCCATCTCGCCGCCGACGCTGCCGCAAAAGGCCTTCACGAACCCCGAGGACGCCTGGGCTATCTGGCCGAAATCTACCACCGCAACACCGCGCTTCATCCGCGACCAGCTGATCGGGCTGAGCAAGGGCAACGTCCCCAAGGGCCGCGTCCGCGCCTTCTATCCGGAGGTGCAGGTCACCTCGCGCAGCTACGGCAAGACCGAATTCAACCCTGGCCTATGGCTATCTCCATACGCCCGGCATCTACCGCACGACGATCACCGCGCCCGACCTCTTCAAGAACTATCTGGTCCAGCAGTTCTCGGTGATCCTGCGCAACCACGGCGGCACCATCGATGTCGGCGAATCCGCGACCCGCATTCCGCTGCATTTCGCGCTCGCGCCCGACGAGCGGATCGACGGCGAGGCGATCAACGCGCTGCCGATCCCGCTGCGCGATCTGTTCGACGTCCCGGACCTGCAGGACACCGACGACGAGATCGCCAACGGCACGTTCGTGCCGCCGCCGGGCGGGCCCTACCCGCTGGCGCATTTCACCGCGCCGCGCGTCGACTATTCGCTCTATCGGCTGAGCCACTACACCGGCACCGACGCCGAGCATTTCCAGAACTTCGTGATCTTCACGAACTACGGATTTTACGTCGACGAGTTCTGCCGCCTGGCCAAGCAGTACATGGCCGAGGGCCATCCCGACTACGAGGCCTTCGTCGAGCCGGGCAACTGTCGTCACGCGCAACGTCCGCCTCGGCGGCGGCACCACCGGCACGCCGGCGGCCCGCGCGCCGCAGATGCCCGCCTATCATCTCAAGATGCCGCGGCGCGCGCGGCATCACCTTCGTCAACATCGGCGTCGGCCCGTCCAACGCCAAGACCATCACCGACCACATCGCGGTGCTGCGCCCGCACGCCTGGATCATGCTCGGCCACTGCGCCGGCCTGCGCAATTCGCAGGAGCTCGGCGACTACGTGCTGGCCCATGCCTATCTGCGCGAGGACCACGTGCTCGACGCCGACGTGCCGGTGACCGTGCCGATCCCGGCGCTCGCCGAAGTCCAGGTGGCGCTCGAGCAGGCGGTGGCCGAGATCACCCACCTCGAGGGCATCGAGACCAAGCGCATCATGCGCACCGGCACCGTCGCGACGCTTCGACAACCGCAACTGGGAGCTGCGCGACCAGATCGAGATCACCCGCCAGCTCAGCCAGTCGCGCGCCGTGGCGCTCGACATGGAGTCGGCGACCATCGCCGCCAACGGCTTCCGCTTCCGCGTCCCCTACGGCACCCTGCTCTGCGTCTCCGACAAGCCGCTGCACGGCGAGCTGAAGCTTCCCGGCATGGCGTCGGACTTCTACCGGACCCAGGTCAACCAGCACCTGCTGATCGGCCTGCGCGCGATGGAAATCCTGCGCAACCAGCCGCCGGAAAAGCTCCACTCGCGCAAGCTGCAGAAGTTTCGCCGAGACGGCGTTCCAGTAACCTTTTTCGGCCAAACTTCTGGCGCCAATGCCGCGCTCTGCACGCGCAGAGCGGAGTCGACGACATGAGCCAGCCCAGCGATCCCGACTTCACGCCGCCCGGACGACGTCGTCTTCGAGACCGACGTGCCGGTCATCGACAGCGGCCGATGCGACCGGCGCTCGGCCCACACGCGCCGGAATCGACGGCGCAAGACGCTCGAAGCGCATCGCCTCGGCCATCAGCGGCAAGCGCTACCGCAAGCGCGACCTCGTCCGCCTCGATGCGCTGCGGCCGACGCTCGCCGAATTCATCCGCCGCGACTTTCCCGGACCTGCCCGCCCGACGCCATGATCAGCGTCCGCGAGCTCGCGCGCTACCGCATGCGCTACACCGAGGACCTGCTCAAGCAGGAGCACGGCGAGTTCAGCGAGCTCGACCGCGCAGGTGGCCGAGAGCATCGCGCGAGCAGGACACGATCGCCGAGAACACCGAGGAGGAGTTCGAGGAACACCGGACCTTCGGCGACAAGGTCTCCGACCAGCTCGCCAGCTTCGGCGGCAGCTGGGCGTTCCTGATCTCGTTCGGCGTCGGTGCTGGTCGTCTGGATGGCGATCAACGTCATCGCCGGCATCCACGCCTTCGACCCCTATCCGTTCATCCTGCTCAACCTCTGCCTCTCCTGCATCGCCGCCGTGCAGGCGCCGATCATCATGATGAGCCAGAAGCGGCAGGAGGTGAAAGACCGCCTGCGCGCCGACAACGACTACCGGGTGAACCTCAAGGCCGAGCTCGAGATCCGGCACCTGCACGAAAAGCTCGACTACCTCGTCTCCGGCAATGGCAGCGCCTTGCCGAGATCCAGCAGATCCAGATGGAGATGATGAACGACGCCTGCGCCGTCAGCCGCAAGCGCCGCACCCTCGTCTCGCGCACCAAGGCCGCCCGCCGCGAATCGCAAAGCGTCGCCCCGCGGGAGCGCTCCGTAACGTCCGGCTTGCGGCCGCATCGGCTAGCCCAGCGGCGTTCACCGCCTCGCTCGCGGCGATCGCCGCCATGTTGACGATGCCGCGGCTCGTGACCGATGGCGCAAGGATGTGCGCCGGCGCGCGCGGCCCCATCAGGATCGGCCCGACCGCCAGAGCATTGTTCATCTCCTTGAGCAGCGTCATCGACAGGTTGGCGCTTTCGAGGTTCGGGAAGATCAGCAGGTTCGCTTCGCCTCTGAGCACCGACTCCGGGATGTAGCGCTCGCGCAGTTCCTCGTTGAGCGCCAGGTCGCCCTGCATCTCGCCCTCGACGATCAGCTCCGGCGCGATGGCCTGTCAGCTTGCGATAGACCTCGCGCATCTTGAACGCCGTTTCGCCGTCGCGCGAGCCGAAGTTCGAATAGCTCAGCAGCGCCGCCTTCGCCTCGATGTTGAAGCGCCGAGATGGTTGCGCGCCTGCAGCGCGATGCGCGACGAGCTCGTCGGCCGTCGGATCGATGTTGACGTAGGTGTCGGTCAGGAAGAACGCGCCGCGCGGCATGATCAGCATGATCAGCGCCGAGACGTCCTTGACGCCGTCCTGCATGCCGATCACCGAGCGGATATCGCGCACATGCTTGATGTAGCGGCCCTGCAGGCCGCACAGCATCGCGTCGGCGTCGCCGCGCTTGACCGCCAGCGCCGCAATCGTCGTGGTGTTGGTGCGCACGATGGTCCGCGCCGTCTCCGGCGTCACGCCGGACCGGCCGACCAGCGAGTGGAACAGCGTCACATAGTCGCGATAGCGCGGATCGTCCTCCGGGTTGACGATCTCGAGCGCTGCCATGTCGAGCGTCAGCCCGAAGCGCTGTGATGCGGCTCTCGATCACCTGCGGCCGGCCGATCAGCATCGGCCGCGCGATGCGGTCCTCCATCAGCACCTGCGCGGCGCGCAGCACGCGCTCGTCCTCGCCGTCGGCGAAGGCGATGCGCTTGCCCGTGCCCTGCGGCCCGGTCGATGATCGGCTTCATCACCAGGCCCGAGCGGAACACGAAGCGGTTGAGGCTGTCGTGATAGGCGTCGAAATCGGTGATCGGCCGCGTGGCGACGCCGGTCTCCATCGCCGCCCGCGCCACGGCCGGCGCGATCCTCAGGATCAGCCGCTGGTCGAATGGATTGGGGATGATGTGCTCCGGCCCGTACACCGCCGGCTGGCCGGTCGGCGACACCTCGAGCCCCGGCTCATGCGCCAGCTTGGCGATCGCCTTGGACGGCCGCGAGCTTCATCTCCTCGTTGATCGCGGTCGCCCCGACGTCGAGCGCGCCGCGGAAGATGAAGGGGAAACATAGAACGTTGTTCACCTGGTTGGAGTAGTCGCGACCGGCCGGTGCAGACCATGGCGTCGGGCCGCACCGCCCTCGCCTCCTCCGGCATGATCTCGGGGTTCGGGTTGGCCAGCGCCAGCACCAGCGGGTTCTTCGCCATCCGCTTCAGCATCTCGGGCTTCAGCGCGCCCGCGGCCGAGAGGCCGAGGAAGATGTCGGCGCCGTCGAACACCTCGGCCGAGCGTCGTGGCCTCGCTGTCTGCCGGCAGAACTTGCCGCGCCATTTGTCGTTGACGTCGTTGCGCTTGTAGGTGAGCAGCCCGTCCTTGTCGGCGACCCAGATGTTCTCGAGCTTGGCGCCGAGCGCGAGCAGCATGTTGAGGCAGGCGATCGCCGCGGCCCCTGCCCCGCTGGTGCAGATCTTCACGTCGCCGATCTTCTTGCCGCGCGAGTTCGAGCCCGTTGAGCACCGCCGCGCCGACGATGATCGCCGTGCCGTGCTGGTCGTCGTGGAACACCGGGATCTTCATCCGCGCGCGCAGCGCTTCCTCGATCTCGAAGCACTCCGGCGCCTTGATGTCCTCGAGGTTGATGCCGCCGAAGGTCGGCTCCAGCGGCCGCACCACCTCGATGAACTTCTTGGGGTCGGTCTCGTCGACCTCGATGTCGAACACATCGATGCCGGCGAATTTCTTGAAGAGCACCGCCTTGCCCTCCATCACCGGCTTGCTGGCCAGCGCGCCGATGGCGCCGAGCCCGAGCACGGCCGTGCCGTTCGAGATCACGGCCACGAGGTTGCCCTTGCGCGGTGTATCGGAACACCGCGTCGGGATCCTCGGCGATCGCCTCGCAGGGCGCGGCGACGCCGGGCGAATAGGCGAGCGCCAGGTCGCGCTGGTTGCCGAGCGGCTTGGTCGGCTGGATTTCGAGCTTTCCGGGCTTCGGGAACTCGTGAAAATGCAGCGCCGCCTCGCGCCGCGCCTTGAGCTGATCGTTGACGTCCGACATCAGCAGGAACCCCTCGAAACCCACGTGGCTTCGTGCCACTAATCCGGCCCGCTGGAAAGGGCGGCCTCAGGCGGCGACCGGGCTCGCGCTGATGCCGCGCTCAGCGGCATCGCCCGCGGCGCGCCGTTGAGCGCCCGCGCCAGCTCGCCGGAACGGCGCCAGCCTTGAGCGCCGGGGCAAACAGGAACCCCTGCGCCATCACCACGCCGTGCGCGCGGAGGTACAGCGCCTGCGCCTCGGTCTCGACGCCCTCGGCGACGATCTCGGTGCCGAGGTCGCGGCACATCGCGATGAGCCCGTCGAGCACCGGCACCTGCTGGCGTGTCCGGCTTGATCATGTCGACGAACACGCGGTCGATCTTGATCACGTCGACGCCCAGCGTCTGCATGTAGGCGAGGTTGGAGTGCCCGGTGCCGACGTCGTCCATCGCGAGCCGGCGCGCCAAGCGCGTGCAGACCGCCGATCACCGCTGTCGCCATCGCGCGAATTCGTCGAGCGGATGGCGCTCGGTGATTTCGAACACCAGCTGGCGGAAGCCGATCGTCGAGCCGCCGAAGATCGCCTGCACGTCCTCGACGATCGACGTGTCGCGGAAATGTCCCTCGAACAGATTGATCGAAATCTTTAGGCTCGGCATCTCGACGCAGAGGTCGCCGAGATCGCTGCGCACCTGCTGCATCAGGCTCAGTGTCATCGGGATCGCGAGGCCGGTGACCTCGGCATAGTCGATGAAGGCGCCCGGCATCACCATCTCGCCGTTCTGCTTTTCCCAGCGGCACAGCACCTCGCAGCCGGCGAGCTCGCCGGTCTTGAGGTTGATCACCGGCTGGTAGTACGGCTTGATCTCGCCGCGCGCGATCGCCCGCTCGAGGTCGAACGCCGGCAGTTTGCTGCGCCGCACATATTGCAGCGCCAGCACCAGGAACGCGCGCGCTCATGATGCAGGCGATGATGGTGAAGCTCATGTCGAGGTCGGCATAGTCGGCCGCGCACCACCGCGAACGGCACCGCCGCCTCGACGCGGATCGGCAGCTCGCCGGCGAAGCCGTCGGCCGAGATGAAGTCGCCGGCCTTGCGCTGTCGAAGGCGACGGGTCGCCGGCGACCATGACCGGCGTGCCGTTGGTCAGCGAGATGCGCACCATCGCCGCAGGCTTGAACGCCGGCTGAGCAGCCCCTTGGCGTCGCTCGACACCACCGGCACGAAGGCCGAGACCAGCCGGGTCGTCGCCGAACGGCCTGCGTGATCTTGAGCACCGGGGTCGTCGAGCCCGCCGAGCATGCCGACGCGCGACGGTCTCGGTATGCCCGGGAATGGCGAGGCTGCCGGCGACAGCGGCGAATAAGCGCTGTCGCTGCCCGAGCGCGTCGCAGTACTGCGACGCCGTCGGCGTTCTTCGACCAGTGACTCGCTTGAGGTAGAGGCTCTCCGCGATGGCCTTGCGGACATTGGCGATGAAGGTCGGGGTGCAGAGCGACGGGCTGTCGGCGAGCGATCTTGGCGAGGAGGCCGATCGCGTCAGTAGGCGCCGGCCTGGATGCGGTCCGTGATCGCGTCGATGCCTGCTGCAGCTGCCCGTGCTCGCGCACCCGCACATAGCCGTCGAGCAGCCAGTCGACGCCCATCACCGGCACGAAGGCCAGGATCGCCGCGACCAGCGTGACGATGTTGGAGTACTTGGACCTCACCCCGGCCGCCCAGCTCCCCTGCGATGCCTACTGGGTAGCAGATCCGCGCTTAAGGGCCGGATTAAGCCGGCGCTTCAGTGCCTTGTCCGGCACGTTGAGCCGCAGAGTGCAGCTCGCGCAGCTGCTTGGCACTGGCCGCGCTCGGCGCGCCCATCAGCAGGTCCTGGGCCTGCTGGTTCATCGGGAACAGCGTGATCTCGCGCAGATTCTCCGCGCCGCAGAGCAGCATCACGATGCGGTCGATCCCGAACGCCGCGCCGCCATGCGGCGGGGCGCCATACTGGAACGCCCGATAGAGTCCGCCGAACTGCTCCTCGACCTCGGCCCGCGACTTGCCCGGTCAGCTCGAACGCCGCGACCATCGTCTCGGGCTCCTGGTTACGGATCGAGCCCGACGCGATCTCGAAGCCGTTGCACACGGCGTCGTACTGGAACGCCTTGATGGTCAGCGGATCCTGGCTGCTTGCAGCGCCTCGAGCCCGCCCTGCGGCATCGAGAACGGATTGTGCGCGAAGTCGACGCGCTTTTCCTCCTCGCTCCACTCGTAGAACGGGAAATCGACGATCCAGCAGAGCTCGAACTGGTCCTTGTCGACGAGGTTGAGCTCGGTGCCGACCTTCGTCCGCGCCTCGCCGGCAAAGCGGTACATCTTGTCCGGCCGGCCGAGGACGAAGAACACCGCGTCGCCCTCGCCCAGCCCAAGCTGCTGTCCGGATCGCCTCGGTGCGCTCCGGGCCGATGTTCTTGGCGACCGGCCCGGCGCCCTCGAGCGCGCCGTTCTCCGTGCGCCAGAAGATATAGGCCAGGCCCGGCTGGCCCTCGGCCTGCGCCCAGCCGTTCATGCGGTCGCAGAAGGCGCGGCTGCCGCCGGTCTTCGCGGGAATGGCCCAGACCTCGGCCTTGTCGTCGCTCGCGAGCTGGCTGGCGAACACCTTGAAGCCCGAGCCGCGCGAAATGCGCGTTGACCTGCCTGCATCTCGATCGGATTGCGCAGGTCCGGCTTGTCGCGAGCCGTATTTGCGGATCGCCGTCTCGTAAGGAATGCGCGGCCAGTCCTGCGTCACCGGCTTGCCCTCGGCGAACTCCTCGAACAGCCCGGTGATCACCGGCTCCATCGTCGTCCCAGATGTCCTCCTGGGTGACGAAGCTCATCTCGAGGTCGAGCTGGTAGAACTCGCCCGGCAGCCGATCGGCGCGGGGATCTTCGTCGCGGAAGCACGGCGCGATCTGGAAATACCGGTCGAAGCCCGCGACCATCAGCAGCTGCTTGTACTGCTGCGGCGCCTGCGGCAGCGCGAAGAACGTGCCGGGATGGATGCGGCTCGGCACCAGGAAGTCGCGCGCGCCCTCCGGCGACGACGCCGTCAGGATCGGCGTCGAATATTCGGCAAAGCCGATCTCGCCCATGCGCCGGCGGATCGACGAGATGACCTTCGTGCGCTTGACGATATTGGCGTGCAGCGTCTCGCGCCGAAGGTCGAGGAACCGGTACGTGAGGCGGATATCCTCCGGATAGTCCGGCTCGCCGAACACCGGCAGCGGCAGTTCCTTGGCCTCGCCGAGCACTTCGAGCTCGCGGATGAAGACCTCGACCTGCCCCGGTCGGCTGCTTGGCGTTCGCCGTCTCGGGCGTGCGCGCCTTGACCTCGCCGTCGACGCGGATCACCCACTCGGCGCGCACCGTCTCGGCCAGCTTGAACGCCGGCGAATCCGGGATCGACGACCAGCTGCGTCAGCCCGTAATGGTCGCGCAGATCGATGAACAGCAGGCCGCCGTGGTCGCGGACGCGATGCACCCAGCCGCGACAGCCGCACATTATTGCCCACGTCGCCAACGGTCAGGGCGGCGCAGGTGTGGGTCCGGTAGCGGTGCATCTGTGGTCTCGTCTAAGGCGGTTGGAAGGGGGCCGAAACGGCGCCGGACAAGCGCATGCGAGGGGCGTGGATGTCAAGATTTCCGGCCCGCCGAGTCCGCCCGGCTCGGCCAAATCGCGCTGGAGCCGACGCGCCGGGCCTGCTAAGAGCGGACGATAAGTCCCGGTGTCCCGGGACGCCTTCGAGTAAAGACCGGACCAATGGAGTTGATTGTCACGACCGACGCGCTGGCGGCCTTTTGCGCGCGCGCCCGACACTTCGAATTCGTCACCGTCGACACCGAATTCCTGCGCGAGACCACCTACTGGCCAAAGCTCTGCCTGCTGCAGGCCGCGACGCCCGACGAGGCGGTGCTGGTCGATCCGCTCGCCGACGGCCTCAGCCTCCAGCCTTTCTTCGAGCTGCTCGCCAACGAGAAGATCGTGAAGGTCTTCCACGCCGCCCGGCAGGACATCGAAATCTTCGTCAAGCTCTCCGGCAAGGTGCCCGCAGAACATCTTCGACACCCAGATCGCGGCCTCGGTCTGCGGCTTCGGCGACAGCGTCAGCTACGACAATCTGGTGCGCTCGGTCACCGGCGTCGAGCTCGACAAATCCTCGCGCTTCACCGACTGGTCGCACCGCCCGCTGACCGAAAAGCAGCGGCTCTACGCGCTCGCCGACGTCACCCATCTGCGCGACATCTACCTCAAGCTGCGCGCAGCAGGTGACCGAGACCCATCGCTGGGACTGGGTCGAGGACGAGCTCGAGACGCTCCGTTCGATCGACACCTATGTGGTCAAGCCGGAGAACGCCTGGGAGCGGCTCAAGACCAAGCTCGGCCAAGCCGCGCGACCTCGCGGCGCTGCAAGGTCGCTCGCCGCCTGGCGCGAGCGCCGCGCGCAGGACACCGACCAGCCGCGCAGCCGCGTGCTCAAGGACGACGCGCTGATCGAACTCGCCATGCAGCGGCCGCCGCACCGCCCGAGGCATTCGACAAGCTGCGCGCCGTGCAGCGCGGCTATGGCCGCTCCTCCGCCGCCGGCGAGATCATCGCGCTGCTGCAAGGCGTCGAGGCGCTGCCCAAATCGACCTGCCGCCCGGCCGCCGAGCGCTATCGCGGCCCCTCGCCGAAGGGCGCCGTCGGCGACCTCATCCGCGTGCTGCTCAAGGCCGTCAGCGAAGAGCACGGCGTCGCGGCGCGCATCCTCGCGACCTCCGACGAGATCGACGCGCTGGTGCTCGACGACGAGGCCGACGTCCCGGCCCTGCGCGGCTGGCGCCGCAAGCTCTTCGGCGACAAGGCGCTCGCCATCAAGCACGGCAAGCATCGGCCTCGCCGCCACCCGCAAGGGCGTCGTCGAGATCCCGATCACCGAAGGACTAGGCCGGCGACGATCTCGCTGCTCTTGATCCCGGCGACGCCCGCCAGTTGCTCGAGCCGGCCCTCGAGATGCTCGCCGGCGAGGAACGCGAGGTCGTGCGGCAGGTGCAGCCGCAGCTTGCCGGCTCGAGCGAGAAATGCGTGCGCGGCAGCACGCCGGGCATCGCCGCCGACATCGGATAGGCCACGCGGAACGATCGCCCCGAGCAGCCGCGCCTTCATGTTGGCGGCCGGCCCGGCCAGCGCCATCAGCGTCCTGGCTCTGCGCTCTTGTGCTTGAGGCCCATGTAGCGGACCGCCAGCGCCTCGGCGAGGAACGCGCGCCCGGGATGGTCGACGCCCGACAGCGAGCCATAGGCGACGAGATCGACGCTCTGCTCGCCGCGATAGTCCGGATGGCCGCGCCAGCCGATGTCGCTCAGATAGCACGCGACCTTGCGCAGCCGCTCCTCGTCGGCCGTTTCCTTGACGTGGATCGGCGCTCAGGAACTCGCGCGGTGAAGTCGATGAGATCGACGGCGTGCGCCGGCGAGCGCGAGCGCAGGATCGAGATTTCCTCGGCCCCCTGCAGCAGCGGGTCGACCGCCTGCTCGTCGGGCGGCAGCTGGCCGTAGAGGTAGCCCTCGCGCACGCCGAGCGCCGAGAACACGACGCTGTCGAACTTGCCCGGCGCGGAGCACTTCGCCCAGCACCGCGGCGCCGTACGGCACGAGATCGCGCCGCGACGAGCTGACGCTGTCGGCGCCCGGCATCGGCTTGCCGGCCGCGGCGGCGTCGACGATCTCCTCGCAGAGCTTTGCGAGGTCGCTGGCCTTGGCGACGTAGTGCTGGACCATGTGCAGCGGATAGTCGCGCAGCACCTGATGCATCTTGGCGAGCGACCGCCAGGTGCCCCCGATGGCGCAGAACTGGCCGCCCGGCTTGCGCTTGAGCAGCGCCGACTGCTGCCAGCCGCTCGCGCGCCAGCTCGCGCGCGCGCTCACCGGACGCGGCCGGAATCGTCCTGCAGCCGGATGACGCCGAGTTCGTGCGTCTCGCCCGATCGCGTCGTGGCCGCCGGCGATCGAGGACAGCTCGAGGCTGCCGCCGCCGAGATCGCCGACGATGCCGGCGAATTCGGGAATGCCGGCGACCACGCCGAGCGCCGCGAAATGCGCCTCCTGCTCGCCGCTCAGCACCTCGACCTCGCGCATTCATCGTCGCCTCGACGGCATCGACAAAGGCCTGCGAATTGCTGGCGTCGCGCACGGCGGAGGTGGCGAGCACGTGCACCTCGCCGGCCCGCATCAGCCGCGTCACCAGGGCGAAGCGCTGGATCGCCGTCAGCGCCCGATCGATGTTCTCGTAGGCGAGCTTGCCGGTCTGGGCGAGGCCGCGGCCGAGCGCGCAGGCCGATTTCTCGTTGTAGAGCGGCGTCAGCGAGCGCGCGAGGCGCTCATAGACGACCAGCCGCACCGAGTTCGAGCCGATATCGAGCACCGCAACGGGCTTGGCGCCCTGAATGCGGCCCTGCGCCGTCGGATCGGCGTCATGGCCCCAGAACTCGTTCAATCGTCGCTCTCTTCGCCCTCGCGCGTGCAGCGCGGTGCCGCGGCCGGAGAGGCTCGCATTGGTCATGAAGTAGTTGTGCGCGCTATAGGGCTTCTTCGCCCTCCTGCAGCGGCACGCCGGTGCGACGAGCCGTCCGGCAGCACCTCCCAGCTCTGCTGATTGTCCTTGAGATAGGCGACCAGCATGCGGTCGAGGATCTGCTTGTGCACGGTCTTGTTGAAGATGGGCACCATCACCTCGACGCGCCAGTCGAGATTGCGCTGCATGAGGTCGGCCGACGAAATGTAGACCTTGGCCTTGCGCGACGGCATCGGCTCGCCCTTGCCCGAAGCAGATAGATGCGCGAGTGCTCGAGGAAGCGGCCGACCACCGACTTGACCCGGATGTTCTCGGAAAAGCCCGGAATGCCCGGCCGCAGGCAGCAGATGCCGCGCACGATCAGCTCGATCTTCACGCCCTTCTGGCTGGCGTCGTAGAGCGCGTCGATGATCTCGGGATCGACCAGCGCGTTCATCTTGAGCCAGATGTTCGCCGGCTGGCCGCGCTCGGCGAACGCCGACCTCGCGGGCGATGTGTTCGAGCAGCGTCGAGCGCAGATTGACCGGCGAAACGGCGATGGATTCGAGCTCGGTCGGCCGGGCATAGCCTGTTATGAAATTGAACACCCGCGCCACGTCGCGGGTGATCGAGGTGTCGGTCGTGAAGTAGCTGAGGTCGGTGTAAATCTTGGCGGTGATCGGGTGGTAGTTGCCGGTGCCGAGGTGGCAATAGCTCACCAGCTTGCCGTTCTCGCGCCGCACCACCTGGCTCATCTTGGCGTGCGTCTTGAGCTCGATGAAGCCGAACACCACCTGCGCGCCGGCCCGTTCGAGGTCGCGGGCCCAGCGGATATTGGCCTCCTCGTCGAAGCGCGCCTTGAGCTCGACGAGCGCCGTCACCGACTTGCCGGACTCGGCGGCGAGCACCAGCGCCTTGACGATCGGGCTGTCGCGCGAGGTGCGGTAGAGCGTCTGCTTGATCGCGACGACGTCCGGGTCGCGCGCCGCCTGCATCAGGAACTGCGCCACCACGTCGAAGCTTTCGAACGGGTGGTGGACCAGCAGATCCTTGGCCTTGATCGCGGCGAACAGGTCGCCGTTGAAGTCGCGCACGCGCTCGGGATAACGCGGTATGTAAGGCGGGAATTTCAGGTCCGGCCGGTCGATCTCGCAGATCTTGGCCGCGTCGGCGAGGCCGAGGAAGCCCTCGACCTCGAAGGTGTCGGCCGCGGTGGCGCCCAGCCGCTCGGAAATCTGCCGGCGCAGCGCGCGCGGCATCTTCTTTTCGATCTCGAGCCGGATCACCTGCCCGCGCCGGCGCTGGCGCAGCGCCGATTTCGTACTCGACCACGAGGTCCGCCGCTTCGTCGTCGATTTCGATTTCGCTGTCGCGGATGATGCGGAACGAGCCCGAGCCGGCGACCTCGTAGCCCGGAAACATCTTGTGCAGGAAGAGGTTGATCAGCGTGTCGATGGTCACGACCTCGATCCGCCCTTCGGTCGCCAGCCCCGACGGCAGGGTGATGAAGCGGTCGAGGTTGGACGGCACGCGCACCAGCGCCGTCAGCGTCTGGGCCGAGCTGCCCGGCCGGCGTCAGCTCGAAGGCCAGCGTGAAACCGAGATTGGGGATGAACGGGAACGGGTGCGCCGGATCGACCGCGATCGGCGTCAGCACCGGGAAGATCTCCTCGCGGAACAGCCGCTGCAGATATTTCACCTGGTCGGGCGACAGGTCGTCCGCTTCGTGGATCACCACGTCCTTGGCGAACAGCTCCTCGCGCAGCGTCTGCCAGTGATCCTGCTGCTCGAGCTGCAGATGCTGGGCGAGCGTCGCGATCTCCTCGAGCTGCTCGGTCGGCGTCAGCCCGTCGGCGCTCTGCGTGATCGACGCCGGCGCGCACCTGGCCCTTGAGGCCGGCCACGCGGACCATGAAGAATTCGTCGAGGTTGTTGGCCGAGATCGAGACGAACCGCATGCGCTCGAGCAGCGGGTGGTTGACGTTCCCCGCCTCCTCCAGCACCCGCATGTTGAACTGCAGCCAGCTGACCTCGCGGTTGACGAAGCGGGCCGGGCTGTGGCGCAGCGCCTCGATGTCGGGCTGCGCCGCCTCGTCGGCGGATGATCTCGCCCATCTCATTCATCGTCGTCGCCTTCCAGGTCGAGCTCGGCCTGCGCCACGCCCCGTTCGCGCCAGGGCCGCGGCAGCAATGCGGCGGGTGATCGCCGGTCCCGCGCGCCAAGCGCCAGCCGGTCCGCGAGCTCGGCCAGCGCCACCGCCTCTTCCGGCGAGCGCTCCATGCGCGCCACCAGATAGGCGATCACCTTGCGGGTCCACCGCCACCTGCCGGTCGCCGAACAGTTTCACGAACATCTGCGACAGCTGGATGTCATCGCTGAGCGCGAGGGTGAAAAGCGCCGCGAGTCGGGCCCGCGACTTGAGATCATCGGTCTCGAACGGCCAGTTGGCAATCGGCTCGCGCGCGGTGAGCAGCAGCGGCCGGCCGTCGCGGATGCGACTGGTTGAGCAGGTGGAACAGCGCCGCCTCGGCGTAGCCGCGGCGGTCGACGTCCTCGATCAGCAGCGGCTGCGCCCCGCCCGCTGCGCGCCAATCGCCATCGGTCGCCGCGGTCGCGCCGCCAGCGCGCCCGGCGCGCTGCCGACCAGATCCGCGCCAGATGCGACTTGCCGGACTTTGGCCGGGCCTTCGAGCAGCGTCAGCGGCCCCGGCCAGTCCGGGAACGGCGCAGATGTGCGCCAGCGCCAGCCGGTTGCCCTCGCCCTCGATGAAGTCGTCCTCGAGATGCGACGGCTCGTGCCCGTAGTCGAAGGGCAGCTGGCCGCCGGGCTGCGACATCATTTCTGGAGCGGCCGCGCCGGCGCGCCGGCGCCTTTGGCGAGCTCCGCCTCGGCGGCGCGCGGTCGGCACTCTCGGCGTCGGCAGCCGTCGCTTGCGGCTGCCGCTCGCCGCGATAGAGCGCGCTGTCCTTGTAGCGGCGCACGGCGTAGCGGATCAGCGTCGCGGCGATCGCCGACAGCGGCACCGCCAGCAGCAGCCCGACGAAGCCGAACAGGAACGCGAAGGCGAACAGCGCGAACATCAGCCACACCGGGTTGATGTTGATGCTCTGCCCCACGAGCCGCGGGTAGAGGATGTTGCCCTCGAGGAACTGGCCGATCATGAAGACGACGAACACGATCGCCGACGAACCACCAGTTCGGCGCGAACTGCACCGCGGCGATGCCCATCGACAGGACGAAGCCGGTGATGAAGCCGAGGAACGGCACGAAGCTCGAGCAGCCCGGTGATCAGCCCGATCACGAGGCCGAAGTTGAGCCCGGTCAGCGTCAGCGCCGCGGCGTAGTAGACGCAGAGCACCAGCACGATGCCGCCCTGCCCGCGGATCACGCCGGCCATCGAGCGGTCGATCTCGTCGAGCACCGTGCCGGACTTCGCGCCGATGCTCGCGCGGCAGCAGATCGTCGATCGCCTTCGACCATGCCCTCCCAGTCGAGCAGCAGGTAGAAGGCGACCACCGGCGTGAGGAACAGCACCGCGATGGTGTTGAGCACGGTCAGCCCGCTCTGGCGCGACCTGCGCGGTCAGGCTGCCGAGGAACTCGACGCCCGAGCCGAGGAACTGCGGCGAGGCTGGTTTCGAGCTGCGCGGCGCGCTCCGGCCCGAGCCAGTCGTTGAGCTGCGGGCCGATCTGACTGCACCAGCTGCTGAAGATCGCTCGACATAGCCCGGCAGCCGGGCCAGCCAGGCCCGACGATCTGCGTGACGATCGAGCGGCGTCATCGATCACGAAGACGCCGATGATGAGCGCCGACCACCGCCAGCAGCACGATCAGCGCTCGCCCAGCCGCGGCTGATGCCGGCTGCGCTGCGACGAAGTTGACCGCCGGATTGAGGACGTAGGCGAGCGCGATGCCGATGACGAACGGCAGCAGGATCGGCCGGAACAGCCAGATCAGCGAGGATGACGACGACCGTGAAGCCGACCCAGACCAGGACCTGAGTTCTGAGTGTCATGCCGTCGCGACCCTTGCGTCGCTGCGGGCCAAGCGGCTATCAGCGCGGCGAGATTTTCGCCCCTCCCCGAGCCGGTATCCGCGCCCATGTCCGACGCATCGAACCTGCCATCAAACGGGCTTTCCTACAAGCACGCGGGCGTCGACATCGATGCCGGCAATGCCCTGGTCGAGGCCATCAAGCCGGCCGTCCGCTCGACCCGCCGGGCCGGCGCCGATGCCGAAATCGGCGGCTTCGGCGGGCTTTTCGACCTCAAGGCTGCGGGCTTCATCGATCCGGTGCTCGTCGCCGCCAATGACGGCGTCGGCACCAAGCTCAAGATCGCCATCGACACCGGCAGCCACTCGACCATCGGCATCGACCTCGTCGCCATGTGCGTCAACGACATCGTCGTGCAGGGCGCCGAGCCGCTGTTCTTCCTCGACTATTTCGCCACCGGCAGGCTCGACGTCGAGACCGGCAAGGCGATCGTCGAGGGCATCGCCGAGGGCTGCCGGATCGCCGGCTGCGCGCTGATCGGCGGCGAGACCGCCGAGATGCCCGGCATGTACCACGGCAAGGACTACGACCTCGCGGGCTTCGCCGTCGGCGCCGCCGAGCGCGGCACGCTGCTGCCGCGCGCCGACGTGGTGCCGGGCGACGCGCTGGTCGCCATCGCCTCCTCGGGCGTCCACTCCAACGGCTTCTCGCTGGTGCGCAAGATCGTCGAGATCTCGGGCATCGACTGGTACCTGCCGGCGCCGTTCGACCCGACCGCACGCTGTCGGGCGCGCTGCTCGACCCCCACCCGCATCTATGTGAAGCCGCTGCTGTCGGCGCTGAAGGCCGGCATCGCGCATCAAGGCGCTGGCCCACATCACCGGCGGCGGCTTCATCGACAACATTCCGCGCGTGCTGCCCGACACCGTCGCCGCCCACGTCGATCTCGACGCAGGTCAGCGTGCCGAAAGTCTTCGGCTGGCTGGCCCGCGTCGGCGGCATGGACGAGCGCGAAATGCTGCGCACCTTCAACTGCGGCGTCGGCATGGTCTGCGCGATCGCGGCCGACGAAGCCGAGCGGCTGGTCACCCACCTCAACGCGCAGGGCGAAAAGGCCAGCCATCATCGGCAAGATCACCGAGCGCACCGGCGAGCCGGTGACCTTCGAAGGCAAGCTCGGCGCTGTGACGGCGCGAAACGCGCGTCGCCATCCTCATCTCCGGGCCGCGGCTCGAACATGACCGCGCTGGTCGAGGCCGCGCCGCGATCCCGCTTATCCGGCCGAAATCGTCGGCGTGTTCTCCAACCGCGCCGATGCCCCGGGCCTGCAATATGCCGTGGCTGGCGGGCATCCCGACCGCCGTCCGCTCCCACAAGGACTATCCCGACCGCGAGAGCTTCGACGCCGAGATCAGCGCGCATCCTCGCCGCCTGGCAGCACCGATATCGTCTGCCTCGCCGGCTTCATGCGCATCTTCTCGGCGCCGGCTTCGCCGCAGCACTGGACCGGCCGGATGCTCAACATCCACCCCTCGCTGCTGCCGCTGTTCAAGGGCCTCAAGCCGCAGCAACAGGCGCTCGACGCCGGCGTCACCGAAAGCGGCTGCACCGTCCACTGGGTCATCCCCGATCTCGACGACGGCCCGACCATCCTGCAGCGCCGCGTCCCGGTCCTGCCCGGCGACACCGCCGACACCCTCGCCGCCCGCATCCTCGTCGAGGAGCACATCGCCTATCCCGAGGCGCTGGCGATGGTGGCTCACGGTAACGCGATCTTAACGCCTCGTTAATCGCACGCGACCAGCGTCGCCATCATTGTCATCAAGGAGGCGGCGATGGTGAGTGCGATATCGAGCGTGGGGGCATCGTCGGTCGCGTCCGCCGTGTCCTCGACCAGCTCCAACCAGCAAGCCCAGCTTGAGGCACAGATCGCGGCCAAACAGGCCCAGCTGCTGCAGGCCAAGGGCGACGCCGCCAAATCGCTGCAGGCGCAGATCACCGCCCTCAATTCGCAGCTCCAGGCGCTCGAAGGGTCCGCCAGCTCGTCGACGTCGTCGTCCTCCGCCAGCCCTGGCGGCGGCAAGTTCGCCTGAAATCAGCGGACGAACGGCAGCGTCGTCTCGAACGCCCGCCGGTCGAGCTCCTCGACCGGCCAGCCGGCCTGCGCGTGGTTGAACACTTCCACCGCCCATGGCCCCGGATAGCCGGTCGCCCGCGCCGCCGCGACGAACCCCGCAATATCCAGCTCGCCCTCGCCGCAATAGCGCCGCTCGCCGGGTTCGTATCCCGCGGTCGACGCCCTCAGATTGTCACCCAGCTCGACGCTGATCACGAACCGACCGGGAATGCCCGCCACGTCCTCGTTCGAAATCCCGAGCGCGTTGGTGTGCGCAATATCGACGATCAACCCGCCATTGGCCGCATCGGCGCCCCGCACCATCGTCAGGCAATCCTCGAGCCGGCTGATCATCGCCGACGCCATGAACTCGAAACCGATCGTCGCGCCGTATCCGGCGGCGTCGGCGCAGAGCACCCCGAACGCATCGATGAGGTGGGGCATGCTGGTAGCCGTGTTGTGGAAATCGCCCACCTTCACATGGTGCGCCCCGAGCGCTTGCGACGCCTCCAGCAGCCGCCACTTCCGCCTGTCTGACGTCGCCTTGCCCGCTCCGTCCACAAACCAGTCCTCGACGAACTCCACCTCGAACGTCGACAGCCCGTTGTCATCGAGGATGCGCTTCACCTCGCCCAGCGATCGCGTCTCGAGGATACGGTCGAGATCAGTGTGCCAAAAACTCATCCCGGCAAACCCGGCCTTCGCGGCAGATCGCGCCCGCCGTTCGAACTCGAACCGGCTGATCTCGGCCTCCATCGGGTACACCCCCGCCGAAGACCAGAACAGATTTATCAGCTTGGCATCGGTCACCGCGCGAGTGCTCCATCCATTTTCGCTGGCACCCTAGCCGCCCACCGGTCCAAGTCCATCACCCGATTTGATCGCGTCCATCGTCAAATTCGGTTCGACGTCGCTGCGTGGCCGCGTCATCATCCGCGACCAAGGAACCACCATGCCCTCTACTCGCCTTGAAACACGCAGCGGCTGGATCAACGGCCGCCACGGCCAGATTCTCGAAGCGATCCAGCGCGGCCTGATCGATGGGATTCGCATCCCAGCCCAGGACCGATGCGTGCGCATTCTGGAATACCCCGAGGCGGCCTTCATCGTCCCGTCTGGCTGCGGCCCAGCCTATTCCGTCCTGGAAATCTCAATGTTCAAGGGCCGAAGTCCCGAAGCCAAGGCCCGGCTCTATGCCGCGCTGCAACGCGAGATGAGCGCATTCGGGCTTGCCGAAAGCGATCTCAAAATTATTGTTCACGACGTGCCCTTTGACAACTGGGGACTGCGCGGCCGACCCGCCGATCCAGCCAGCATCCCGTTCAAGGTCGACGTCTAGGAGACCTTCCATGCCATTGCGATATTGGGCGCTGATCATCGGGCTCGGCGCCATCTGGGGCTGCTCGTTCCTGTTCAACGCCATCCTCATCCGCGAGATCAGCCCGCTCTGGGTCTCGGCCGGGCCGCGTCACCATCGGCGCGCTGATCTGCTGGGCCTATTTCCTCGCCACCCGCCGCAGCCTGCCCGAGCGACCGCCGCGTCTATCCCCAGCTCCTGCTGCTCGGCATCCTCAACTACGCGATCCCGTTCGCGCTGTTCCCCTTCGCCGAGCAGCATGTCGCGAGCTCGATCATCGGCGTCATCAACGGCATGACGCCGATGACCACCGTGATCGTCTCCCAGCTCTGGCCCGGCGGCGAGAAAGCCACGCGGCAACAAGATCGCCGGCGTGCATCATCGGCCTCCTCGGCGCCGTCCTCCTGGCCTCGCCCTCGCTTCGGCGCCGGCGCGACCGAAATCGTCGCCCTTCTCGCCGCGCTGGTCGCAACCCTCTGCTACGCCCTGACGCTCAACTACGCCCGCCGCTTCAAGGCCGCTCGATTCCGCGACCGTCGCCTCGAGCTCGCTCACCGGCGCCGCCATCGTCATGATCCCGATCGCCCTGATCTTTTCGCGGCGTCCCGGTCATCACCCGCCCCGAGACCTGGGGCGCGCTGTTCGGCATCGGCATCTTCTCGACCAGCTTCAGCTTCCTGCTCGTCTACTGGCTGCTGCCGCGCGTCGGCGCGACCAACCTCTCGCTCAACACCTTCATCACCCCGATCTCGGCGATCCTGCTCGGCGTGCTCGTCCTCCACGAGGGCCTCGCGCCGGTCCAGATCGCCGGCATCGCTGTGATCTTCCTCGGCCTCGTGGTGATCGACGGCCGGCTGGTGAAGCGGCTGAGGCCGGCCGGCGGCCTGACGCTACAGCCCCAGCTTCCGCTTCAAGATCTCGTTCAGCGCCTGCGGGTTGGCCTTGCCGCCGGAGGCCTTCATCGCCTGCCCGACGAACCAGCCGATCAGCGTCGGCTTGGCCAGCACCTTGGCGACCTGATCCGGGTTGGCGGCGATGATCTCGTCGACGACCTTCTCGATCGCGCCGAGTGTCGGTCACCTGCTTCATGCCGCGCCGCTCGACGATCTCGGCCGGATCGCCCTCGGGCTCCTCGGCGATGATCACCTGCAGCAGATCCTTGGCGCCCTTGGACGAAATCGTGCCCGCCGCCACGAGATCGACGATGCCGGCGATCTGCGCCGGCTTGATGTGGGTCTCGAACGCCGACTCAGCCCCTGGCTGTTGGCATAGGCCGCGATGTCGCCGGTGACGAGGTTGGCGACCGCCTTGCCGTCGCGCTTGCCGCCGCCGAACTTCACCGCCGCTCTCGTAATAGTCGGCGGTCTCGCGCTCGAGCGTCAGCACCATCGCGTCGTAGGGCGTCACGCCATACTCGCGCGATGAAGCGCGCCCTGCTTCTCGTCCGGCAGCTCCGGCAGATGCTGGCGCGCAGCGCCGTCGATGAACGCCTGGTCGAATTCGAGCGGCAGCAGGTCCGGATCGGGGAAGTAGCGATAGTCGTGCGCCTCTTCCTTGGAGCGCATCGAGCGCGTCTCGCCGTTCTTGGGGTCGAACAGCCGCGTCTCCTGGTCGATCGCTGCCGCCATCCTCGAGAATATCGATCTGCCGGCGCGCCTCGTACTCGATCGCCTGCCCGGCAAAGCGGATCGAGTTGACGTTCTTGATCTCGCAGCGCGTGCCGAACTCGCCGCCCGGCTTGCGCACCGAGACGTTGACGTCGGCGCGCATGGAACCCTGTTCCATGTTGCCGTCGCAGGTGCCGAGATAGCGCAGGATCGTGCGCAGCTTGCTCAGATAGGCCTTCGCCTCATCCGACGAGCGCAGATCGGGCTTCGACACGATCTCCATCAGCGCCACGCCCGACCGGTTGAGGTCGACGAAGCTCATCGATGGGATGCTGGTCGTGGATCGACTTGCCGGCGTCCTGCTCGAGATGCAGCCGCTCGATGCCGATCTCGATCGGCGCGCCCTCGCCCATGTCGAGCAGCACCTTGCCCTCGCCGACGATGGGGTCCTTGTACTGGCGAGATCTGGTAGCCCTGCGGCAGGTCCGGATAGAAGTAGTTCTTGCGGTCGAAGATCGAGCGCTTGTTGATCTGCGGCCTTGAGGCCGAGCCCGGTGCGCACCGCCTGCCGCACGCATTCCTCGTTGATCACCGGCAGCATGCCCGGCATCGCCGCATCGACGAAGCTGACATTGGAATTGGGCGGCCGGCCGAACTCGGTCGAGATGCCCGAGAACAGCTTGCTCTCGGAGGTCACCTGCGCATGCACTTCCATGCCGATGATGACTTCCCAATCGCCGGTCTGGCCCTTGATGAAGCTCTTGGGGTTGGGCGTACGCGTGTCGATGAGGGTCAATGAAGTTCGTTCTACTCGATGTCGTCGATGGGGCCGCGCCACGGGTCGAGGCGCTTTTCGAGCCGCACGCTCATCTGCGTCTCGCGGCCGCGGCTGGCCCTCGGATTTGAGCGCCAGGATTTGGTAGCCCTGGTGCTGGTAGAAATTCACCGCCCGCACATTGTCGGCGAGCGTATCGAGCTGGATGCGGTCGGCGCCCTCGAGCTCGAGCATCGATTCCATGCGCCGCAGCAGCGCCGAGCCGACGCCCTGGTTCTGCAGCAGCGGCGTCACGAACAGGAACGGGACATAGGCCCGGCCGCGGATGCGCTGGCACCAGCCGACCGCCACGTCGTTCACCTCGGCGACGATGATGCGGTCGAGCCCCTCGCGCACCGCGGCGGTCAGCCGCTGCTTTTCGGCTGCTGCGCGATGCCGCTGCGCCGTCGAGGAACGGCAGCAGGTCGCGCTCCCACGCCACGAAGGCGATGTCGGCGAGCGTGTCGACTCTTCGGCGGCAGGGCTTTGCGGATGATGAGGTTGAGAGACATCAGGAAGTACTTCGTGCCGCGTCGGGCGACGATGATGCCCTTTTCGTAGTTCACATTCCAGTCGATCAGCGTCTTCCAGATCAGCTCGGCCTGGTCCTCGTCGAGCCCCAGCTCCTCGGCGCGCTTGCGCTGCTTGTCGAGCATCGCCTCGATGCGCACCGGGTCGTGCGCCTCGTGCGGATCGGTCTTGATCTCGGCCATGCGCGTCACATAGCGGTGCCGCTCGGCGAACAGGCCAGCAGCGCCTGGTCGATGCGGTCGAGCTCGGCGCGCACGTCTTCCTTGGTCGTGCAGTCGGCGGGGGCTTTGGTCACGGCGAATCTGGCCTCGGCAGGGCGTGATATCGACGTCTGGTTTGCACGGCATCGGCACGCGTTTTCAACCTTGCTTGCAGACGGCGCCGAACGTGGCACCACGCATGTCGCGCAACCGGATCTTGGGGGAGATCACACATGCTTCGCTTTGCATGCTGCTCGCCGCCGCGGACTGTCGCGGCCGTGGCATCGGCCTCGCCGCCGATGACGACGTCGTCCGTCGACGAACGGCTAGCGCATCTCGATCGTTGGCGGATGCCACGATTGCCACACGCGTCGGCTACGGCGAGACCGGCGGCAAGATCGATCCGCGACAAGGCGCTGATGGGCAACCCGGTCGGCTACGGCGGGCCGTGGGGCGTCAACTACGCGCAGAACCTGCGGCTCCTCGCCTCGAACATGACCGAGGACGACTGGGTGAAATTCCTCAAGACTTTCACCGCCGGTCCGCCGATGCCGTTGTACAACGTCCATGCGATGACCGAAGCCGAGATGCGCTCGCTCTACCAGTACATCAAGTCGCTCGGCGACGTCGGCGGCCCGGCGCCCGACTGACGTGCCGCCTGGCGGCAAGGTGACGACTCCCTATGTCGATCTCGGCACGCCGATCATGCCGAAAGGTTGAGTCACGAGCCTGGTGTCGGCGCCGGAGTTCCCCTGCCCAGGTCACCCACTCGCAGCTGTCGTCGCTGAAGCCTCGGCGCTTGCCGGGCCCCTCCTTATGCCGGAGCGACACCCGGGAAGAGGACGCCCACCGTCGCCTGCAGTCAGGTTCCTCCCCTGCGCAGCGGGGAAGGCGGACCACGCGAAGCGCTGCGAGCGCCTGTTCTTAACGACCGCTAGCCTCTCGGCCGTCATGGCCGGGCATTGACCGGCCACGCGCAGCGAGCGCTTCGATACTCTCCGCTCCCTCTTGTCAAAACCCCAGCATTCCCCGTCCTCTCCGCCTCCCATCACAGAATCTATCCACGCGCCTTCCACCGACGCGCATATTCCCGCTCATCTCCCGCGCGACGGACGGGACCGGTCAAACGGACGGGGCGGGGGGACAGGTAGGCGTGGGGCTCCGTTTGCCCTCACGAGGTTCGGGCTTAACGCCAGGCTGAAACGAGTGCCTGGCCTGAACCCTGCTCCGAAATCCTGCCGCCGCGGGACGTTTGGCGTCCCACATATTAGCCACAGGGCGTCCAGCGTCCCGCGGCCCCGTCTTCTTCGGTGCGATCCGGGCCGCCGGAGGCGGCATCGCGCCTAGTGCTTGGTGACCCCGCTCAGCGCCGAGGCGATCACTTCCCACTCGGCCTTCGACGCTGGGCGCCGAGCGCTTCTTGCCGGCGCGGCGATACCAGTAGTCGGCATTGCCCATGTCGGCTTCGATCCAGTGCAGCAGCGCATGCACCCAGTCGAACTCCATCGTGCCTTCCATGGTCTGCACGATGGCGTGCGCCTCTTCCCATTCGGGCCCGATGCGGAACTCGCCCTTGCGGACCACCACAGCGCCTGCAGCGGCTTGGTCATGTCCTTGGGACGTCGCGCCAGTCGGCGGTCGAGAAGATGTCGTCGGCCATCGTTCACCACCATTGCTCGGGCGAAAAATCGATGCCGGCGGAGCGCTCGATCACCCGGCCCGCGGCGAACAGCGTCTCCTCGTCGAACGGCTTGCCGATGAGCTGCAGCCCGAGCGGCAGCCCGGCGGCGTCCTTGCCGGCGGGCACGGCGATGCCCGGCAGGCCCGCCATGTTCACCGTCACCGTGAACACGTCGTTGAGGTACATCTTCACCGGATCGGCCTTCATGTCCTCGTCGCCGACGCCGAACGCCGCCGATGGCGTCGCCGGGGTCAGGATGGCGTCGACGCCATCGTTGAACGCCATCTCGAAGTCGCGCTTGATCAGCGTGCGGACCTTCTGCGCCTGCACGTAATAGGCGTCGTAATAGCCGGCGCGACAGCACATAGGTGCCGATCATCAGCCGCCGCCGCACCTCGGCGCCAAACCCCTTGGCGCGGGTCAGCTCGTACATGTCGGTGATGTCCTTGCCGCTGACCCGCAGCCCGTATTTCACGCCGTCATAGCGCGCGAGGTTGGACGACGCTTCGGCCGGCGCGACGATGTAGTAGGCCGGCAGCGCGTATTTGGTGTGCGGCAGCGAGATGTCGCGGACCGTCGCGCCCTCGGCCTTGAGCCAGGCGATGCCCCTGCTGCCAGAGCGCCTCGATCTCGGCCGGCATGCCGTCCATCCGGTATTCGCGCGGAATGCCGATCGCGAGGCCCTTGACCCCGCGCTCGACCGCCGCGGCGAAATCCGGCACGGCCAGATCGACGCTGGTCGAATCCTTGGGATCGAACCCCGCCATCGAGGTCATCATGATCGCCGCGTCCTCGACGGTGCGGGCGATCGGGCCGGCCTGGTCGAGCGAGGACGCGAACGCCACGATGCCCCAGCGCGAGCAGCGGCCATAGGTCGGCTTGATGCCGACGGTGCCGGTGAAGGCCGCCGGCTGGCGGATCGAGCCGCCGGTATCGGTCGCCGTCGCGGCGGCGCAAAGCCAGGCGCGTCACCGCCGCCGCCGAGCCGCCCGACGAGCCGCCGGGCACGAGGTTGGCGTTGCTGCCCTTGCTCCGCCACGGATTGATCACCGGGCCGTAATACGAGGTCTCGTTGGACGAGCCCATGGCGAACTCGTCCATGTTGAGCTTGCCCAGCATCACCGCGCCGTCGCGCCAGAGATTGGCCGTCACGGTCGATCTCGTATTCCGGCTTGAAGCCGTCGAGGATGTGGCTCGCCGCCTGGGTATGGACGCCCTTGGTGCCGAACAGATCCTTGATGCCCGAGCGGAATGCCCTCGAGCGGCCCGCCGCATCGGCCGCCCAGAGGCGTGCGTCGGTCGGAGAGGGCCGCCATCTCGAGCGCCTTGTCCGCCGTCACCGCGACATAGGCATTGAGCTTGGGGTTGGCCGCCTCGATCGCCGCAAGGTAGGCGCCCGTCAGCTCCGTCGGAGGAAAAGCTCTTGGCTTTCAGGCCCTTGCGGGCAGCGGCGAGGGTGAGCTTGGTGAGATCGGTCAAAGGCATTGGTCTCGGCGGCGAAGGTCCGCCTCAGTTAGCG
This sequence comes from uncultured Alphaproteobacteria bacterium, assembly GCA_963848625.1. GTDB lineage: Bacteria > Pseudomonadota > Alphaproteobacteria > Rhizobiales > Devosiaceae > Devosia_A. Next base: position 48,012 of record CAWKEC010000002.1, on the reverse strand, counting down.
GCTCTGCGGCAACGCGGCAACAGTTCCGGCTACTCGATGACCTTGGGCACCATGAAGAAATTGTCCTCGGTCAGCGGCGCGTTGGCGACGATCTTTTCGGGATAGCCGCCATCGGTCACCTTGTCCTCGCGGCGGCGCAGCTGCATCGGCGTCACCGACGTCATCGGCTCGACGCCCTCGACATCGACTTCGCCCAGCTGCTCGACAAAGTTCGAGGATGGCGTTGAGCTCGCTCTGGTATTTGTCGACCTCGTCCTCCTCGATGCGGATCCGGGCGAGGCGGCCGATGCGGCTTGACGGTCTGGGCGTCGACGGCCATAGGCAGTCTCCTGTTGCCGGCCTTCTACGCCGCGCTCAGACCTCGACCGCAAGGCCCGGGCTCGAGCGAGATCAGCCCGGCGCCGTCGAGGTGCTCGCTCAGCTCTTCGATCGCAAGATCGAGCGTCTGCTCGTCTGCCGCAAGCGCCATCAGCCGCGGCCGCGCGACATCGAGCAGCACGGTCGCCTCGGCGACGAAGTTCTCGCGCCCGGATGTCAGCACCACCACCGCCCCATCCGCCCAGCGCCCGAAGCGCGGCGGGTCGGCCGACCCAAAACCACCAATGGCGGCTCACCGGCAATCGCAACCAGCAGCGCCGCCGGGCCGATTCGGATCACTTCGAGCGGCGATTCCGCATCGATCCCGCGCGATGGCTTCGGCCGCCATCCAGCCGGATCGACGAACGCCACCTCCCCGATCTGCACCACCCGGTCGACGCCGCTCACCAGCTCGGCGCGATCGATCCCCTCGGGCGCATCTTCCGCGTCGACCACCACGATCTTGCCGCCGAGATGGACACGCAGCGTCGTCCCGCCGAACCAGGTGAGCTTCACGTTCCTTGCCTCCGAGCCGGCCAACAGCTAGCGAAAACCGATGCCAGATGACAACCTCAACGCCGCCCTACCCGCCGCCGGCAAGCTGCTGGGCCTCGATCTCGGCACCAAGACCATCGGCGTCGCGATATCCGACGGCCTGCGGTTCACGGCGACGCCGCTCGAAACCATCGCGCGGACGAAATTCACTGCCGATGCCGAGCGGCTGCCGCAGCTCGTCGCCGAAAACGCCGCCGTCGCGTTCGTCCTCGGCCTGCCGCTCAACATGGACGGCTCAGAGGGCCCGCGGGTCCAGTCCACCCGCGCCTTCGCGCGCAATCTCGCGGCGAAGGTCGCCGCTTCCCATCGCTTTCTGGGACGAGCGGCTCTCGACCGCTGCCGTCGACCGCATGCTGATCGAGGCCGACACGCGCCGCGACAGGCGGGCCGAAGTCGTCGACAAGCTCGCGGCCGCCTACATTCTGCAGGGCTTTCTCGACCGGCTAAGGATAAACCGATGAGCCGGCTTGCCCCACCGGCCGATGCTGGGCTAGACCCCGGCCGCATCGAGGATCGGAGCGGAATGAGCAATCCGCCCGGGCACAGCGGCGACCCTTCCCCCACCGCAACCTCCTCGGTATTTCCCAGCTCAATCAATACGAAATCCTCGACCTGCTCGATCGCGCCGAGGCGATGATCCCGGTGTCGCGGCAGCAGCGCAAATCGCTGCCGACGCTGAGCGGCAAGACCCAGATCAACCTGTTCTTCGAGCCCTCGACCCGCACGCAGGCGAGCTTCGAGATCGCCGGCAAGCGGCTTGGCGCGCAGGTCACCAACATGTCGGTCAAGACCTCGTCGGTCACCAAGGGCGAGACGCTGATCGACACCGCCGCGACGCTCAACGCCATGCAGCCCGACGTGATCATCGTCCGGCATCCGGCGTCCGGGCGCGGTGGAACTGCTGAGCCAGAAGGTCGGCTGCGCGGTGATCAACGCCGGCGACGGCGCGCATGAGCATCCGACGCAGGCGCTGCTCGATGCGCTGACCATCCGCCAGCACAAGGGCCGGCTCGCCGGGCTGACGGTCGCCATCTGCGGCGACATCGCCAATTCGCGGGTGGCGCGCTCGAATCTGCTGCTGCTCGGCGCGCATGCAGGTGCGGACCCGCGTGATCGCGCCGCAGACGCTGCTGCCGCGTGGCATCGAGAGCGCTGGCGACGCGAAGTCTTCACCGACATGCGCGAGGGGCTGAAGGGCGCCGACGTCGTGATGATGCTGCGGCTGCAGCACGAGCGCGCCGCCGGCCGGCTGATCCCATCGGTGCGCGAGTACTACCGCTTCTACGGGCTCGATGCCGACAAGCTGGCGCTGGCCAAGCCCGACGCCATCGTCATGCATCCCGGGCCGATGAACCGCGGCGTCGAGATCGATCCGGCCATCGCCGACGGGCCGCGCTCGGTGATCAACCGAGCAGGTCGAGATGGGCGTCGCGGTGCGCATGGCGGTGCTCGATGCCCTGCTGGCCGACCCGACGCAGGTGGCGGCATGAGCCGTCCGCTGGTCATCAAGCAATGCCCGGATCGTCGATCCCGCAAGCGACACCGACAAGCGCGGCGCACGTGCTGGTGAGCGATGGCGTGATCGAGCGGCATCGCCGCCGGCGCGCGCCGCGGGCTCCCGGACGGGCGCCGAGATCGATCGACGCCAAGGGGTCTGATCGCTCGCCCCCGGCCTCATCGACATGCGGGTGTTCACCGGCGAGCCCGGCCACGAATACCGCGAGACGCTGGCCACCGCCGCCGAGGCGGCGGCGGCGGGCGGGCGTCACCAGCTTCGTGCTGATGCCCGACACCACCCCGGTCGTCGATGACGGCGCGATCGTCGACTTCATCGTGCGGCGCGCGGCGGCGACCGCGAAGGTCAATGTGCTGCCCTCGGCGGCGATCACCAAGGGCCTTCGCGGCGAGGAGATCACCGAATTCGGGCTGCTGAAGGAAGCCGGCGCCGTCTGCCTGACCGACGGCCGCCGCTCGATCCAGTCGGCTGGCCTGCTGCGCGCCGCGATGAGCTACGCGGCCAATTTCGACATGCCTGATCGTCCACCATGCCGGCCGATGCTCGCCTCGCCGGCGACGGGGTGATGAACGAGGGCACGCTGGCGACCATCTCGGGTCTCAAGGGCATTCCGCGTCGAAGCCGAGACCATCCCCCTCGCCCGCGACCTGCAGCTCGCGGCGCTGACCGGCGTGCGCTACCACGCGGCGCAGATATCGACGGCCGGATCGGCCGAGCTGATCGCCGCGGCAAAGCAGCCGCGCCAGCCGGTCACCGCCGGCGTCTCGATCAACAATCTGGCGCTCAACGAAAACGACGTCGCGCCCTATCGCACGTTCTTCAAGCTCAGCGCCGCCGCTGCGCTCGGAGGATGACCGGCAGGCGATGATCGAAGCGCTGCAAGTCGGGCGCGATCGACGTCATCCACTCCGGCGCACGACCCGCAGGATTCCGAGGTCAAGCGGCAGCCCTTCGCCGAGGCCTCGGAAGGCGCGATCGGGCTCGAAACGCTGCTGGCCGCGGCGCTGCGGCTGGTGCATTCGGGCGACGTGCCGCTGATGACGGTGCTGCGGGCGATGACGCAGCGGCCGGCGGAAATCCTCGGCCTGCCGTCGCGGCCGGCTCGCCGTCGGCGCGCCGGCCGACCTCATCCTGTTCGATCCCGACTATCCCGTGGGTGGTCGCCGAGAAGGACCTCCGTCTCGCGCTCGCGCAACACGGCGTTCGAGGGCGCCCGGCTGCAGGGCGCGGTGATGCAGACCTTCGTTGCGGGCCGCTCGGTCTTCCGCCATGCTGAGTGGCCGAGGGGGGCCAGATGATCGGACTACGTCTCTCGCGGCGATCGTCGGCTATCTGCTCGGCTCGATCCCGTTCGGCCTGCTGATCACGCGCGCCGCCGGGCTCGGCGATGTCCGCAAGATCGGCTCGGGCAATATCGGCGCCACCAATGTGCTGCGCACCGGCCGGCGCGAGCTGGCGGCGCTGACGCTGGTCCTCGACGCGGCCAAGGGCGTTGCCGCGGTGCTGATCGCCCGGTATTTCTGGCCCGGCGAGCGCGATGTTCATTGCCGCGATCGCGGTGTTTCTCGGCCACTGCTTCCCGGTCTGGCTCGGCTTCAAGGGCGGCAAGGGCGTCGCGACGTTCATCGGCGTGCTGCTCGGCCTCGCCTGGCCGGTCGGGGCTGATCTTCTGCGCCGTCTGGCTGTTCATCGCCTGCGCCCAGCGCATCTCGTCGCTCGCGGCGCTGACCGCCGCGGTGACCGTCGCCGATCTTTGCCTATGTGGCCTGGCTGATGGGCTGGACCGCCGACGGCATCGAACTTCGCGGCGACCGCGGCACTGCTCGCGGCGCTGCTCATCTTCAACCACCGCGCCAATATCGGGCGGCTGCTCAACGGCACCGAGCCCAAGATCGGCTCGGAAAAGCGCCAGTCCGGGCCGGCGTGATGGCAGGCGCGGCAGGGACGACGCTTACGCCGTCGCCCAACGCGTCGCCTGGCTGCGGCTCATCCGCACGCGAGAATGTCGGGCCGGTCACCTTCCGGCAATTGCTCAATCGCACCGGCTCGGCGGAAGCCGCGCTTGCCGATCTGCCGCGGCTCGCCGTCGCGCGTCGGCGTCGGACGCGTAGTCGCCTCGGTCGCGGCCAAGCCGAAGACGAGATCGCGGCGCATCGAAAAGCTCGGCGGCCGGCTCGTCGCCTCCGGCGAGCGCCGACTATCCCGCCATCTGCTGCGCCACATCTCGGGCGCGCCGCCGCTGCTGTCGATGCATCGGCGGCGAGCGGCTCGACCTCGACGCGCACGGTCGCGATCGTCGGCGCGCGCAACGCCTCGGCGGCCGGCCAGCGCATGACGCAGGTGCTCGCCGGCGATCTCGGCGAGCGCGGCTACACCGTCGTCTCGGGCCTGGCCCGCGGCATCGATGCGGCGGCGCACAAGGCGTCGCTGACCACCGGAACCGTCGCCGTCCTCGCCGGCGGCCTCGACCAGATCTATCCCGACGAGAACATAGCCGCTGGCCCGCGCGATCCTCGACAATGGCGGCATGCTGCTCACCGAAATGCCGATGGGCTGGCAGCCGCGGGCGCAGGATTTTCCGCGCCGCAACCGGCTGGTCTCGGGTCTGTCGCTCGGGGTCGTGGTGGTCGAGGCGGCCAAGCGCTCGGGCTCGCTGATCACGGCGCGGCTGGCGCTCGAGCAGAACCGCGAGGTCTTTGCCGTCCCCGGCTCGCCGCTCGATCCGCGGGCCGAAGGCGGCAACCATCTGATCCAGGAGGGCGCCAAGCTCGTGACCTCGGCAGCCGACATCATCGAGAGCGTCGAGCGACGCCGATCCGTCGCGCACGGCCCTGCTGGAGCCGGACTGGGAGCCCGACCTCGGCGCCGAGTCCTTTGCCGACGTCGAGCCCAGCAACGGCCGACCGCGCGCGCCTGATCGAAGCGCTGAGCCCGACGCCGGTCGCGGTCGACGCGCTGATCGCGGCAACCGGCCTCTCCGTGACCGCGATCCAGACGCTCCTGCTCGAGCTCGACCTGGCCGGCCGATCGAGTGGTCGAGCGGCCAGCTGGTGGCCCTCCGTCCCCGGGCTGAGCGGCAACAGCCCGCGATAAAGCCCGAACAGATCTCGAACAGCACTCCTGGATTAGGCGTCGTCAGTCCGAACAGCCCCTGCTTCATGCCCGTAAACCCGACCACGTCCGAATACCCGAGGTGAAACGGCGACCCGAACGCCACCTGGCCATAGACCAGCAGCGGCAGCACTCCAACCAATCCGCCGATCCCCAGCGTGAGGACGGGCCGCAGCCGGTCGGGGTGGCTCGCAAAAAGGAAGTATCCCGCGACAATCGCCCTCGCCGGCGCCGCGGTTAGATCGACCGTCAGCAGCACTCCAAGCAGCAGTCCCAGGATCGCCCCGCGCCAGCGGCTTTCGCCCGGCCATGCCGCGATCGCAAACGCGATAAGCAGCAGGCTGCCCGACGCGGAATGCGCAAAAAACACCGTCGACCAACCGAAGAACGGCGTTCCAAGGGCGAGCGCGGCCGCGGCGAACACCGAGCTTCGCTCGCTCGCCCCCAGCGACAAAAGCCTGATTCATCACTTTTCTTCCCCTAAAGGGGAAGCGCGGGCGGCGCGGCGCCGAGGTTGACAGCGCCGGGCGGCTTCACCATTTTCCGCCGCGTTCACACCCCCTCCCGAAAGCATCGCGTATGAAACTGGTCGTCGTCGAAAGCCCGGCCAAGGCCAAGACAATCAACAAGTATCTGGGCAAGGACTACGAGGTCCTGGCCAGCTATGGCCATGTGCGCGATTTGCCCGCCAAGGACGGCTCGGTCCGGCCCGACGAAGACTTCGCGATGGAGCTGGGAGGTCGATACCGCCTCGCAAAAAGCGCTTGGCGACATCGGCAACGCGCTCAAGGATGCCGACGAGCTGATCCTCGCCACCGACCCCGATCGCGAGGGCGAGGCGATCTCCTGGCACGTGCTCGACGTGCTCGAGCAGAAGAAGCTGATCAAGGACAAGCCGGTCAGCCGCGTCGTCTTCAACGCCATCACCAAGATCGGCCATCACCGAGGCGATGAAGCATCCGCGGCAGATCGACGAGCCGCTGGTCGATGCCTATCTCGCGCGCCGGGCGCTCGACTATCTCGTCGGGCTTTACCCTCTCGCCGATCCTCTGGCGCAAGCTGCCGGGCTCGCGCTCGGCGGGCCGCGTCCAGTCGGTGGCGCTGCGCATCGTCTGCGACCGCGAGAACGAGATCGAGAAGTTCAAGCCGGTCGAATACTGGTCGGTCGCGGCGCAGCTCATCGAAAAGGGCAAGAGCTTCGAGGCGCGGCTCTATTCGGTCGACGGCAAGGTCACCGACAAGCTCGACGTCAAGACCGGCGACGAAGCCGATGCGCTGAAGGCCGCGATCGAGGCCGGCCGGTTCGAGGTCCGCTCGGTCGACAAGAAGCCGACCAAGCGCAACCCCTACGCGCCGTTCACCACCTCAGTCCTGCAGCAGGACGCCTCGCTCGCGCCTCGGCTTTTCGCCGAACCGCACCATGCAGATCGCGCAGCGGCTCTACGAAGACGGCGTCATCACCTATATGCGAACCGACGGCATCGACATGGCGCCCGAGGCGATCGCCGCGGCGCGCAGCGCCATCGAGAAGGAATTCGGCTCGGCCTATCTGCCCCCGACGCCGCGCATCTATCAGAACAAGGCCAAGAACGCGCAGGAAGCGCACGAGGCCATCCGCCCGACCGACATGTTCCGGCATCCCGACACGCTCGGCGACGCTGGACCAGAAGAAGCTCTACGGCCTGATCTGGCGGCGCACCCTGGCGAGCCAGATGCGCCCGGCCGAGATCGAGCGCACGACCGCCGACATCGCGGTGAACGCGCCGGGTCGCGACGTCACGCTGCGCGCCGTCGGCTCGGTCGTGACCTTCCCGGGCTTCCTCGCGGTTTATGGCGTTGCGGCCAAGGAAGATCGCGACGACGACGAGGAAGACGAGGACAGCCGCGAGCTGCCGCCGCTCGCCGTGGGCGACACGCCGAAACTCGACGAAGCGCTGATCGAGCAGCATTTCACCCAGCCGCCGCTCGCGCTACACCGAAGCCAGCCTCATCAAGAAGATGGAAGAGCTCGGCATCGGCCGGCCGTCGACCTACGCCGCGACGATCTCGGTGCTGCAGGACCGCAACTATGTGCGGCTCGAAAAGCGCGCGCTGGTTCCCGAGGATCGCGGACGGATCGTCACCGCGTTCCTCGAGAACTTCTTCAAGAAGCTCGTCGAGTACGGCTTTACCGCCAGCCTTGAAGAGAAGCTCGACGAGATCTCCGCCGGTGAGCTCGCGCTGGAAGGACGTGCTGCGCGACTTCTGGGACGACTTCACCAGGCAGACCGACGAGATCAAGGACCTGCGCGTCTCCGAGGTGCTCGATGCGCTCAACGAGCTCGCTCGGCCGACCACATCTTCCCGGCCAAGGCCGACGGCTCCGATCCGCGCCGCTGCCCCAATTGCGGCACCGGCCAGCTGTCGCTGAAGCTCGGCAAGTTCGGCGCGTTCATCGGCTGCTCGAACTATCCCGAGTGCCGCTACACGATGCAGCTTTCCGATGCCGCGACCGGCGGCGCCGAGAAGCGGCGCCGGGCGACGGCATCCTCGGCGTCGACCCCGAAAGCGGCCTCAACGTGCTCTTGAAGTCGGGACGTTTCGGCCCATATGTGCAGCTTGGCGACGGCGACGAGCCGAAGCGCTCCTCCCTTCCCAAAGGCTGGTCTCCCGACTCCCTGACGCTGGAGAAGGCGCTGCAGTTGCTGGCGCTGCCCCGCGCGGTCGGCCTTCACCCGGAAACGGGGAAGCCGATCAGCGCGGGCCTCGGCCGCTACGGCCCGTTCATCCTGCATGACGGCAAATACGCCAACCTCCCCGACGTCGAGGAAGTCTTCACCGTCGGGCTCAACCGCGCGGTCGACCTGCTGGCGCAGAAGGCCGCGGGCGGCGGCCGGTTCGGCCGCGGCAGCGCGCCGATCGCGGCGATCAAGACGTTCGAGCACGCCGACGGCGCGATCTCGGTGCGCGACGGCCGCTATGGCCCCTACGTCAACCAGGGCAAGGTCAACGCGACGCTGCCCAAGACGACCAAGCCCGAAGACGTGACGCTCGAGCAGGCGCTCGAGCTGCTCGCCGAGCGCGCGGCGAAGAGCGGCGGCAAGAAACCCGCCCGCAAGGCCGCGGCCAAGGCACCGGCAAAGAAGGCGGCAGCCAAGAAACCCGCGGCCAAGAAGGCGCGCAAAGAAAAGAAAGCAACGCCAGCGAAGGCTGTCCCGACGAAGACCGGACCTAGTATTCCAGCCTGGAGATCCGCGTGCGATGTCGTCATCGTGCCCTTCCCGCACGGACTGGATCCCGCCTCCGCCGGGATGACACGGGAGTCTGACACATGATCAAGACACCAGACAGAAACCACTTCTACGAAGCCCGCGCGGCATATGCCGGTCGGCACCCTGCCCTCCCGCGAAGCCATCCTCGAGGCGATGGCCAGCCAGCCGGACCTCGACGGCAAGCGCGACCTCGCCAAACATTTCGGCATCCACGGCGACATGCGCACGCCCTTCAAGGTCCTGCTCAAGGAGATGGAGGGCGACGGCATCCTGGCCCGCACCCGCAAGACCATCCGCCGCACCGCGACGCTGCCGGCAGTGACCGACGCTCGACATCCCCGCCGACGCCGACCCCGACAATCTGCACGCCTTCCCGGCGCAGTGGAACGAAGACGAGGGCGAGCAGCCGCGCGTCGACGGTCGTCATGCGGCAAGAACGCGCGCGTCGTGCCGGCGCCCGGCGATCGCATCCTCGCCCGCATCGATGCCGGGCGACGGCGCCGGTGCCGCACTACACCGCCAAGCCGATGAAGCATCCTCGACAAGCCGCGCCGCGGGCAGATCGGCATCGTGCGGATCGACGAAGGCGGCGCGCGCCTGGTGCCGGTCGACCGCAAGCTCAAGGAAATGCGGATCGACGCCGGCGATCTCGGCGACGCGCGCGACGGCGACCTCGTCGAGGTCGACCAGCCAAGCTCAGCGGCCGGCTGATGATCCCCAAGGCCAAGGTCGTCGCGGTCATCGGCAATCCGCAGTCCGAAGGCGCGGTCTCGATGATCGCCATCCACAACCTCGAAATCCCGTACCGCTTCCCGGCATCGGTGCTGAAGGAAGCGGAGGCGGCCGGCGAGGCGTCGCTCAAGGGCCGCGAGGACTGGCGGCACATTCCCGCTCATCACCATCGATCCGCCGGACGCCAAGGACCACGACGACGCGGTCCATGCCGAGCCCGACACCGACCCGAAGAATCGCCGGCGGCCATATCGTCACCGTCGCGATCGCCGATGTCGCCGCCTATGTGCGGCCGGGCACGGCGCTCGACCGCGAAGCCTATCTGCGCGGCAATTCGGTCTATTTCCCCGACCGCGTCGTGCCGATGCTGCCCGAGCGCATCTCGAACGATCTCTGCTCGCTGAAGGAAGGCGAGAACCGGCCCTCGCTCGCCGTCAGAATGGTGTTCGACTCCGACGGCCGGAAGAAGACGCCACAGCTTCCATCGCGTGATGTTCCGCTCGGCTGCCAAGCTCAGCTACCAGCAGGTGCAGGCCGCGATCGACGGCCGGCCCGACGACAAGACCGGCGCCGCTGCTCGAGCCCATCCTCAAGCCGCTTTGGCGCGCCTACGCAGCGATGGCGAAAGCCCGCGACAAGCGCGGCCCGCTCGACCTCGACCTGCCCGAGCGCAAAATCATTCTCGACGACAGGCCGGCATGGTCGCCGACGTCCGCACGCCCGAGCGGCTCGAAGCCATGCGGCTCATCGAGGAGATGATGATCGCCGCCAATGTCGCGGCGGCCGAGACGCTCGAGAAGCACAAGACGCCACTGCTCTATCGCGTCCACGACACGCCGAGCCGCGAGAAGCTCGACTGCGCTGCGCGATTTCCTTGCCTCGCTCGACCTGCGCTTCGGCAAGTCCGAGGCCGTGCGGCCGGTCGACTTCAACCGCGTGCTGGCAAAGGCCCGCGAGGCCGGCAACATCCAGCAGGTCAGCGAGATGGTGCTGCGCTCGCAGGCGCAGGCCGAATATTCGCGCACGAGAACTACGGGCATTTCGGGCTCAACCTCGACCGCTACGCCCACTTCACCTCGCCGATCCGGCGCTACGCCGATCTGATCGTCCATCGCGCCCTGATCGCCGCGCTCGGACTTCGGCAACGACGGGCTCGCGGAAGCCGAAGCTGCGCGAAGCTGCCGCGCGATCGCCGCAGCACATCTCCGTCACCGAGCGTCGCGCCATGCTCGCCGAGCGCGAGACCGTCCGACCGGCTGCTGGCGCAGTTCCTCGCCACCAAGATCGGCGCGGAATTCGACGGGCGCATCTCGGGCGTCACCCGTTCGGGGCTGTTCGTCCGGCTCAGCGAGACCGGCGCCGACGGCTTCGTTCCGGCCTCGACCTTGGGGCAGGACTACTACCGCTATCGTCGAGGAAATGCAGGCCATGGTCGGCGACCGCACCGGCGAGACCTTCCGCATCGGCGACACGGTGCAGCGTCCGGCTGGTCGAGGCGGCGCCGGTCGCCGGAGCGCTGCGCTTCGAGCTGCTTGAGCGAGGGCATCCGCGGCAAACCGTCATCTGGGAAACGCACCCGCGAAGCGCCCATCTCAGAGCTACGGCCCCAAGGGCGATCGTCCGGCCGCAGGAGATAGGCGAATGCCCGTCCAGGTCAGCACCCTCGCCGAACAGCGCAGTATCGGGCAGTGCCATCTGGAACGGCATGCGGCTCCGCTGCCCGCATTGCGGCAAGGGCCACCTCTTCCGCGTCGTATCCTCAAGGTCGCCGACAACTGCGACGTCTGCGGCGAGGAGCTGTTTCACCACCGCGCCGACGACTTCCCGCCCTACATCTCGATCTTCATCACCGGCCACATCCTCGTCGGGAATCCTGCTCGAACTGCAGGCCTTCGAGATCGCGCCGTGGATCTATTTCGCCACGCTGCTGCCCGCCGCCGTGGTCCTCCCGCTGGCGCTGCTCCCCTCGATCAAGGGCGCCATCGTCGGCCTGCAATGGGCGAGCCGGATGCACGGCTTCGACAGCGGCGCAACGGTCCGTCGATCCGGCTTTGCCAAGCTATCCCTGAGCAGCACCGGGTTCGACCGCTGCCCTAACCTTGACAAGCAGGCGCAAATCCGTAGGTTGCGCGCAAATTTCAGGGCGCGGGCCCTGCTCTCCCCAAGGATTTCTTTATGGCCAAGGCCGCTTCGTCAAGATCAAGCTCGTGTCCACCGCCGACACCGGCTTCTACTACGTCACCAAGAAGAACTCGCGCACGCAGACCGAGAAGCTGAGCTTCAAGAAATACGACCCGGTCGTGCGCAAGCACGTCGAGTTCAAGGAAGCCAAGATCAAATAATCTTGGCTCTCTGCGCTGAACGAAAAAGCCCCGCGTCTGACGCGGGGCTTTTTGTTTTTCCGTGTGCGCGGAACGAAAGAGTGGCCGATCCGGAGAGGGTGCCGAAGAGGCCTCGCAGCAACTCCGGACCGGCCGCCCTACGGGACTCAGGAGTTGCGGCGGACCTGAGGGAACCGTAGGGAGCTTTGGGACGAGGCACCGCCTCGTCTCTGTTGCCCCACACTTAAACCCGCGGACCGACAAACGCAATCGAACCCGCTGCCGGTAGTGAACCAGTAACCTTACTTCAGATGCATTTGATTCAATTATAAAGTATGTTCAAGCGGCGTCGAATACGACGCGGTTGCGGCCTTCGCGCTTGGCGCGATAGAGCGCCACGTCGGCACGCTTGAGGATCATCTCCGGCGTGTCGAGCGGATGCTCGTTGAGCGCCACGCCGACCGAGCACGTGACGGTCAGCGGCCGCTGCTCGCCCGATCTCGAAGCGCCGCTCGCGCCACGGCCGATGCGCACCCGCTCGGCCACGCCCTGGGCCTGCCGGTAGTCGGTATCCGGCATCAGCACCACGAACTCCTCGCCGCCGAAACGGCAGGCAAGATCGACGCCGCGGATATTGCGCCGCAGGCGCTCGCGCGAACTCGCTTGAGCACCGCGTCGCCGATGTCGTGACCGTGGGTGTCGTTGACCGACTTGAAGAAATCCATGTCGATCAGCATCACCGCCATGTCGCGGTCCTGCTCGCGCGCCTTGTCGAGCATCAGCGACAGGTGCCGGTCGAAATAGCGCCGGTTGTAGAGCCCGGTGAGTTCGTCGGTGACCGCAAGCGCCAGCGTGTTGGTGACGCTCTGGCGCAGCTCCGCGGCATAGCGGAAGCGGCGGATCTGCGTGCGCACCCGCGCCGCGAGTTCGTTGCGCTCCACCGGCCGCATGATGAAATCGTTGACCCCGAGGTCGAGGCCGCGCACCACGCGTGCCCGGTCGCGAGTCATCGGCGACGAGCAGGATCGGCAGGTTCCGGGCCTGCTCCAGCGTTCGCATCTGCGAGCACACCCGGAGCGGGTCGAACTCGCCGAGCGCCATCGACACGATCGCGAGCTCGTAGCTCGCCGGTTGCAACCTGCAGCGCAGCCTCCGCAGGGTCGGCGAGCACGTCGACGTGGTGCGCCGGGGCGAGATAGCCGCGCATGCGCTCGGCGCTGCGCGGATCGGTGTCGACGAGCAGGATCTTGCCGCCGTCGGCGTTCCCCGACGTCCATCGCCCGCATGGCGTCTTCGATGGCGATTTCCTGGCCGGTCTGGGCCCGCGCCCGGAGTTCGTCGGTCAGCGCCTTGAGCCGCACCAGGCTTTTGACGCGCGCCATCAGCTGCATGTCGTCGACCGGCTTGGTCAGGAAGTCGTCGGCGCCGGCCTGCAGGCCCTTCACGCGATCGGAGGGCTGGTCGAGCGCCGTGATCATCAGCACCGGAATATGGGCGGTTCGGGCATCCGCTTTGAGCCGGCGGCAGACCTCGAAGCCATCCATCTCCGGGCATCATTACGTCGAGGAGGACGATATCGCAGAGCCCGCTCTCGCAGATGGCGAGCGCCTCGCGCCCGATCGAGGCCGATCTGACCTCGAAGTACTCCGCCGTCAGGCGCGCTTCGAGCAGACGCACATTGGTGGGAATATCGTCAACGATCAGCACGCGTGCTGTCAAAGACCGGCCGCCCTTCGACTCAGAACTACCCGGGGATAAACGGGGCTAATGGCCCCTAGTTAGCGGGCCCAATGTAGCGGGCAATCGTTTCCAAAAAGTGAGGCACGGAGATGGGTTTGGACTGATGTAACCCTCGCAGCCGCCCTGCAAAATCCGCTCCTCGTCGCCCTTCATGGCGAAGGCGGTAACGGCGATCACCGGGATCGAGTGCGAGGTCATCGTCCTCCTTGAGCCATTTGGTCACCACCAGCCCGGAGACTTCGGGCAGCTGGATGTCCATCAGGATGAGGTCGGGATGATGCGCACGGGCGAGCCCGATCGCTTCCATCCCGTTGCGGGTCTGGATGATCGAATAGCCACGGGATTCGAGTAGGTCGTTGAAGAGCTTCATATTGAGCTCGTTGTCTTCAACGATCATGACGGTCTTGGGCATGCGATATGGCGCCCCTTGGGGACCTGTGTTCTGCCCCACGGCTCGGGTAACATCAATGACTTACGAAACACGTAATGGACGCATTCGTGGCCAGGCCGCCGACTGAAATCGGACTTGCAAACCTCGCCGACGCCTGCCTCAGCCACCTGGTCGAGAACCCGGAGCAACTGGCTGAATTCATGGTGCATTCCGGGTTGACCCCGTCGGCGTTGCGAGGCTTGGTCGGAACCGAAGCTTTCGCGCATGGCCTGGTCGACTACGTCGTCTCGAACGAGCCGCTGCTGCTGGCGGTCGCCGCCAGCCGGGGCTGGTCGCCCGAAATCCATCGGGAACGCGTGGAAGCGGCTGCACACGGCGGAAAATTGATTCGGAATCGCCCCGCGACAGAGCGCGGCCCCCAAGCCCATGCTATGACGATACAACCACGTTCGCGACCGGTGAAAAGCCCAGCCGGGCGCGGCCGATACCCGAACGAACCGAGAGTCTGACGATGAAACCAATCGAGAAGTTGCGCACCTATGGCTACGAGCTGCCGATGCCGAAGGCGCCTGTGGCGAGCTATGTCCCGGTCAGCCGCGTGGGCAAGTTGATCTATGTCTCGGGACAAATCTCGTCGGCGGCAGATGGCACGGTTGCCGAGGGCCGGCTCGGAGAGACGATGAATGTCGTCCAGGGCGGCAACGCGGCCGAGCTCTGCGCTGTGAACCTGCTCGCCCAGCTCGTCCACACCGCCGGCGTTCAGCTCGAAGACATCAAGCAAATCGTAAAACTCACCGTCTTCGTGGCCTCAGGCCCTGAATTTGCAGAGCAGCATCTCGTCGCCAACGGCGCATCGAACCTGCTGATCGGTGTGCTCGGCGATGCCGGCAAGCATGCCCGCTCGGCGATCGGGGTCGCCGGCCTGCCCCGTGGCGCCGCCGTCGAGGTCGAAGCCATCGTCGAAGTCGCCTGATGGCCGCAAAGCTCTTCGATCGCCCGATAGCGCATCGTGGCCTCCACAACGCCGCGGCCGGGATCATCGAGAACTCCCGTTCGGCGTTCGAGGCGGCGATCGATGGTGGCTACGCCATCGAGTGCGATGTGCAACTGTCGAGCGACGGCGTGCCATACATCTTTCACGACGACGACTTCGATCGCCTGACCGCCGCGACCGGTCCTTCGAACGGCAAGACCATCGGCGAAATTCAGAAGCTCATCCTCAAGGGCAGCGTCGCCGGCGACGTGCCCCAGCGGTTCACCGAGTTTCTCGCCCAGATCGGCGGCCGAACGCTCATGCAGATCGAGCTCAAGCAGCAGTTCACAGCCCATGCGACCGAGACGCTCGCCCGCGAGACCGCGCGGGCCCTCGCTGGATATCGCGGCCCCTACACGCTCGAATCCTTTGACCCAAAGCTGTTGATCGCGCTCCGGCGCGCCGGTGTCCGCGCTCCGATCGGCGTTGCGACCTATGACTTTGACGAACCTGACTGGGACCGGGCGATCACCCCCGCCCAGCGCTTCATCCTGCGCAATCTGCTGCATTGGCCTCTTTCGCGGTTCGACTTCATCTCCTGCCGCGACGTGTCGCTCTCCATGCCCGCGGTAAGGCTGTTCCGCGCCTTCGGCATGCCCGTCACCACCTGGACCATCAATTCGCCCGAAGGCGCAGTGAAGGCTTTGCAACACGCCGACCAGATCGTGTTCGAAGGGTTCCTGCCGGCAAGTGCCTGAACGCCTCACAGCGAGTTTTGCGGAGACCGCCAGTGCGGTCGATGCCGCCGATTGGAACCGTCTGGTGGCCGCCACCGACCCGCACGGCAATCCGTTTCTCGACCACGCCTTCTTCGTGGCGCTCGAGGCATCGGGCTCCGCGACGCCGCCGAACCGGCTGGACGCCGCGCCATCTTGTGCTGCGCGACGAGCAGCGCAGTCGTCGGACTGCTCCCCATGTACGAGAAGACCCACTCGCAGGGCGAATATGTCTTCGACCATGGCTGGGCCAATGCCTTCGACCAGGCTGGAGGCCGCTATTATCCCAAGCTGCAGGCGTCTGTGCCCTTCACGCCCGTCACGGCGCCGAAGCTCCTAAGCGCCTCACCCGATCCGCAAATCCGGCGCGCCCTGATGGCCGCCGCGGAGCAATACGCGGCGGGACGCAGCATCTCCTCGATCCACGCGACCTTCGTTCCCGAGGAGGAGAGCGAACTCGCCCGCGCCGGCGGCTGGCTGCTGCGCACCGATACCCAATACCACTGGCACAATGCCGAGTTCGCCTCGTTCGAGCACTACCTCGAAACGATGTCGTCGCGGCATCGCAAAGTGACCCGCCGCGAACGTCGCGATGCGCTCGAGGGACTGACCGTTCGCTGGCTGACCGGCAACGAGCTGACCGAAGGCGTCTGGGACGCGTTCTTCGATTTCTACGAGGACACCGGCAACCGCAAATGGGGCCGGCCTTATCTCAACCGGAAGTTCTTCTCGATGCTGGGCGAGGCGATGGCGGATCGCGTCGTCCTGATGTTCGCCTATGACGGCCACACGCCCATCGCTGGAACCTTGAATCTGCTTGGAAAAGACACACTTTACGGGCGCTATTGGGGAGCGACGCGGCAGGTGCCGTTCCTCCATTTCGAGTTGTGCTATTATCAGGCGATCGACTTCGCCATCGCCCACAAGCTCGCAACGGTTGAAGCAGGTGCACAGGGCGAGCATAAGCTGGCGCGTGGCTACGCCCCGACGACGACGCGCTCGGTCCATTGGATCGCAGATCCCGGGCTGCGGCAGGCGGTAGCCCGGTTCCTCGACGGCGAACGGCGCGCCGTGGCGCGCGAACAGGCCAATGCCCCGCTGCCCTTCAAGCGCGGCGAAACGACGGAAGCGGAGTGATGGACTGGTTGCCGACCCTTGTGAGCTGGATCCTCGAAGGCGCCGTGGTGTTCATCGCCTCGACGGCACTGTTCGACATCCTCCATTACCTGCTGCACCGGTGGGGCAAATCGACCAATCCGCTGCTCCGCCGCTTTGCATCGTGGCACTGGGTCCACCACGCGTTCCTCGATCGCAAGATGCGGGTGCACACGGACCTGACATTCAAGAACGTCTGGTTCCACATCCTCCCCGAGTACCCTGACCTCGATGGCAGGCACCGTCATCTTCCTTGTCGTCTTCCCCTGGCCGCCGATCGCAGCGCTCGCGGCGCTCCGCACGCTGATGCTGGGAATGACCATCAAGGAAGAAGGGATGGACGCCAACCACATGGCCAAGCAGCGCATCAGCGGCCGGCAGGGCCTCTTGTGGGTCGGCCCCGACTACCACGCCATGCACCACATCTATCCCGAGAACTTCTACTCCTCGTTCTCCAACGTCTTCGATCTGGTGTTCGGCACCACCTGCCAGATCAGCGGGCGCCGGTTCCTCATCACCGGCGCGAGCGGCGCGTTCGGGACGGCGATCCGGCAGCGGATTGAGAAACTTGGTGGCATCGTCGAAACGGCGAAGTCGGGCGTCGATTTCGGACCAGGCGATTACGCGCGGGCCGAAAACAAGCTGAAGGCCGCCGACGTGCTGATCCTGTCGCACGGCGCCAAGACCGACAATTGCTGGAACGCCAACTACGTGACCTTCGTCGATCTCATCGACCGGTTCATCGCCACAGGAAAGGACCGGCTGGTCCCGCCGGAAGTCTGGGCGCTTGGATCGGAAGCCGAGATCCACGGCGATTTCGGCATGGCCTCGATGGTCGACTACACAGCATCCAAGCGCGCTTTCGCCAAGCACGCCCGTGGCTATTACCAGAACGCCGATGTGATCTACCGGCACATCGTGCCCTCGGCCTTCACGTCCGCGATGGGGCCGGGACCGATGTCGGCGGCGACCGCGGCGCGAATTGCCCTGTTTTTCATCCGGCGTGGCTTCTGCTATGTGCCGGTGACCTTCACGACCCTCGCCTTCTGGAACTATTTCCGCTTCCGCAGCCTCACCCCAGGCCCTACAGTCCCGCCGGCGGCGGCGGCGGGCCGCGCGGCGCCCGTTTGAAAATCCGGGCCGCACTTGCTACCTCCCGTTAGAACCTAGGCTCAGGGCGACGGCTGGCGTGGCGCGCAGGATTGTCATTACCGTTATCGGCACCCAGGGCGACGTCCAGCCCTTCGTCGCGCTGGCTATCCGCCTGAAAAAGCGCGGCTTTTCTGTCGCGCTTTGCTCGACCCGCGACTTCGCGCCGATGGCCGAGCTGCACGGCATCGAATTTCACGATCTCGGTGGGGATGCCCAGGAATTCCTGCGCCAGGCGCAGTTCGACAACTTCATGACCAAGCGGTCCATCCTCTACGCCCCTGCGCTCATGCGCGCCGGCCAGAAGGTCCTGCGCGAAGCGAGCCGCCGCGCGTGGCAGATCGCCCAGAATGCCGATGCGCTCATCTTCCAGAACGTCACGAGCTTCTGCATCGATATCGCCGAGGCGCTCCACATCCCGGCGATCCTCACGGTCTTCCAGCCCATCTATCCGACCTCGGAATTCCCGTATTTCGACCTCGGCCTGCCACCGATCGATCCGCTGCTTTTCCGCTTCAACCGCGAGCCCTTCGCCAAGAGCCCGAGCGTCGATCCGTTCATCAATAAGCTGAGCTATATGGTGCAGACGGCGCAGCAGACCTACTGGGATTTGCCGCGCGATGCGCTGCGCAGCGTCCTCGGCCTGCGTCGCAAGAAGAAGGGCAACGTCCATACCAGTGCCCGCGGCGAGCCGCTGACGACGCTCCACGCGTATTCGCCGACCATCTCGCCCGCACCAGGCGACTGGTCCGAGAACAACATCATCACCGGCTTCTGGAAGCTCGATGACGTTACCGGCTGGACGCCGCCGCCCGACTTCCAGGAGTTTCTGGCCAAGGGTGACATGCCGATCTACATCGGCTTCGGCTCGATGTCGTTCGGCGCCCAGCGCAACAGCGAGATTATCGGCAAGGCGCTGAAGCAGTGGGGCGGTCGCGCTCTGGTCAGCAAGGGCTGGGGCGGCCTCAAGGCCGACGCCATGCCCGAGAATGTCTTCGTCATCGAGCGCGCGCCGCACAGCAAGCTGTTCGACCATGTGAAGGCCGTCGTTCACCACGGCGGCGCGGGAACGACCCACACCGGCTTGATGGCAGGCCGCCCGACCTTCGTCGTGCCGCAGTTCTTCGACCAGCCCTATTGGGGCCAGCGCATCTACGACCTTGGCGCCGGACCGCCAGCCGGTGCGCCTGCGCAAGCTCACCACGAGCCTGCTCGCCGGCGCGCTCGAAGATCTCGACACGACCCCTGCCTACGTGCGGGCCGCGGCGGCGCTTGGCGAGAAGCTGAGGCTCGAGGACGGGACAAGCCTCGCCGTGGATGTGATCGAGGAAACCATCGCCGATTTCGGCGCGAGGCCGCCGGCGCGCACCTATCATCTGTCGGGAGCCGCCACGTGACCGCCTACGACCCCCAGAACATCTTCGCCAGGATGCTGCGCGGCGAGATCCCGTCGCACAAGGTGTTCGAGGACGACACGATGCTCGTGACCATGGACATCTTTCCGCAGTCGCGCGGCCACATGCTGGTGATCCCAAAAGCGGCCTCGCGCAACCTGCTCGATGCCGACCCCCGGCGCTGGCGCCAGGCTGACTGCCTATCTGCCCCGGCTCGCGCGCGCCCTGAAGGCGGCGACCAAGGCCGACGGCATGCGGCTGATGCAGTTCAACGAGGCGGCGTCGGGCCAGACGGTCTTCCACCTGCATTTCCACCTGATCCCGGTCTATGCCGGCGTCGAACTCGGTCGCCACGCGGCGAGCGGGCGAGCCGACGATGCCGAGCTGACGGCGCTGGCCGCGGCGATCGCGGCCGAACTCGTGCGACGTGACGCCGGCACGCGCTCTCGGCGCCGGCCTACTGCTGACCGGCCACGGCCGGGTTCATCGACGCCGTCGGTTTCATCGCGCTGGGCGGCTTCTACACGTCGTTCATGAGCGGCAACACCACGCAGCTCGGCACCGGCAATCGCGACGGGCAGTGGGAGCATCGTGCTGCTGGCGGCGGGCCTCGTCGCGCTGTTCTTCATCGGCAGTTTTCTCGGCACCCTCGCGAGCCCAGGCGAGCGCGCGTTGCGGTCCGGCAGTCGCCACGCTCGCTGATCGTTCTCGTCGGCATCGCGATGTCGCTTGGTGCTGCACGCTATGCGGCTATCCGGCGCAGCACAATCGATGCTGGCGCTGGCGGCCGCGGCCGGCGCGCAGAACGCCGTCCTGCGCCCGAGCGGCGCGGCCGGCTCGGGCGCAACCTTCGTCACCGGAACGCTGTTCGCCGCGGGTCAGGACCTGGCGCGCGCCACCGTCGGCGGAGCGCCGCCCTGGCGCTGGCTGCAGCATCTGCTGGTTTGGGCGGCCTTGGCTGCCGGCGCGCTGGTCGGCGCCCTCGCCTATGGTCGCCTTCAGATGAGCGCGCTGGACGTTCCCGCGGCGGTCTATTTCGGCTGCGTGATCTGGTTCTTGGTCCGGCCCGCAAGGGCGTAACGCTCGACGAGCAACACCTTCCGAGTTTGGTCGCTGCCCTCGAGTTGCGATGGGCGGCGCTTTCATCGATGCGGAGGATCCGCGAAAAGGCCGGGATCGCTCCCGGCCTTTGACATGCTCATTCGATCGAATGACGTCTAGCTGTTCTCTTCGGCGGCTTGGCCGCGCCTTCTTGGCCGCCTTCGGGGCCCGGGATGGCCTTCGGGCGCGCCGGGCGCGGCGGCGACGCGATGAGCTCGAGCTTGGCGTCGGGGCCGATGCCGACCACCGCGACCGTCACCGAGCCGCCATTGACCAGTTCGCCGAACAGCACCTGGTCGGCCAGCGGCTTCTTGACGTGCTCCTGGATCACGCGGCCAAGCGGCCGGGCGCCCATGCGCTCGTCATAGCCGCGGGAGGCGAGCCATTCGGCGGCTTCCGGCGTGAGGTTGATCGTGACGCCGCGCTCGGCCAGCTGGCCTTCGAGCTGCAGCACGAACTTCTCGACCACCTGGCGGACGACCGCCGGCGGCAGCGGCGCGAACGAGATGATCGCGTCGAGCCGGTTGCGGAACTCCGGCGAGAACATGCGGTTGATCGCTTCCTCGTCGTCGCCCTGACTTCGCGCTTGCGGCCGAAGCCGATCGGCGACTTCTGCAGCTCCATCGCGCCGACGTTGGAGGTCATGATCAGAATGACGTTCCGGAAATCGACCGACTTGCCGTTGTGGTCGGTGAGCTTGCCGTGATCCATCACCTGCAACAGGATGTTGAACAGGTCCGGATGCGCCTTCTCGATCTCGTCGAGCAGCACGACGCAATGCGGATGCTGGTCGACGCCGTCGGTCAACAGGCCACCCTGGTCGAAGCCGACATAGCCCGGAGGCGCGCCGATCAGACGGCTGACGGTGTGCCGCTCCATGTACTCGGACATGTCGAAGCGCAGCAGCTCGACGCCGAGCGTGTCGGCGAGTTGCTTGGCGACCTCGGTCTTGCCGACGCCGGTCGGGCCGGTGAAGAGGTATGAGCCGATCGGCTTTTCCGGCTCGCGCAGGCCGGCGCGCGCCAGCTTGATCGCCGACGCCAGCGCGTGGATCGCCGCGTCCTGGCCGAAGACCACGCGCTTGAGATCGACCTCGAGGCTCGGCAGCATCTCGGTGTCGGACTTGCTGACCGACTTTGGGCGGGATGCGCGCCATCGTCGCGATGGTCGCCTCGATCTCGGGCACGTCGATGAGCGCCTTGCGATCCTCGGCGAGGAGCAGCATCTGGCTGGCGCCGGTCTCGTCGATCACGTCGATCGCCTTGTCGGGCAGCTTGCGGTCGTTGATGTAGCGGGCCGAGAGCTCGACGGCGGCGGTCAGCGCCTCGTCGGTGTACTTGAGCTTGTGGAAGTCCTCGAAGTACGGACGCAGGCCCTTCACGATCTCGATCGCGTCGGGGATCGTCGGCTCGGCGACGTCGATCTTCTGGAAGCGGCGGACCAGCGCGCGGTCCTTCTCGAAGAACTGGCGGTACTCCTTGTAGGTGGTCGAGCCGATGCAGCGCATGTTGCCCGAGGCGAGCGCGGGCTTCAGCAGGTTGGATGCATCGAGCGCGCCGCCCGAGGTGGCGCCGGCGCCGATCACGGTGTGGATCTCGTCGATGAACAGGATCGCGTCGGGGTGCTTTTCGAGCTCCTTCATGACGGCCTTGAGCCGCTCCTCGAAGTCGCCGCGATAGCGCGTGCCGGCGAGCAGCGAGCCCATGTCGAGCGCGTAGATGGTCGCGCCCTTGAGCACTTCGGGCACATCGCCTTCGACGATCTTGCGGGCGAGACCCTCGGCGATGGCGGTCTTGCCGACGCCGGCGTCACCGACATAGATCGGATTGTTCTTGGAGCGGCGGCACAGCACCTGGATGGTGCGGCGCAGCTCGGCGTCGCGGCCGATCAGCGGATCGATCTTGCCGGCCTTGGCCTTGGCATTGAGGTCGACGCAGAAATCGGCGAGCGCCGAGCTCTGGCCGTTGCCGGCGGGCGCTGCTCGCCACCCTCTTCGCTGTGGCGCGCCGCTGGCGCCTTCCTCGGCGCCGCGGACGCGTGCGCTGCTCGTTGGGACCGGACTTGGTGATGCCGTGGGAGATGAAATTGACCGCGTCGAGCCGGCTCATGTCCTGCTGCTCGAGGAAATAGGCGGCGTGGCTCTCGCGCTCGGCAAAGATGGCGACGAGCACGTTGGCGCCGGTGACTTCCTCCTTGCCGGACGACTGGACGTGGATCACGGCGCGCTGGATGACGCGCTGGAACGCCGCGGTCGGCCGCGCATCCTGGCCGTTGGGCACCACGAGGCTGTCGAGCTCCTCGTTGATGAAATCCTCGAGGTCGCCCTTGAGCGCTTCGATGTCGACGTCGCAGCCGTTGAGCACGGCGATGGTGTCGCGGTCGTCGGTCAGGGCCAGCAACAGGTGCTCGAGCGTCGCGAACTCATGCGCGCGCTCGCGGGCCAGGTTCATCGCCTGATGCAGGGCCTTTTCCAGTCCGCGGGAGAAAGAAGGCATGTCGTGGTTCCTATTGCTTTTCCATCACGCATTGCAGCGGATGCTGGTTCTTGCGTGCCGTATCCATAACGCGCGTGACCTTGGTCTCGGCCACTTCGTATGGATAGACGCCGCACTCCCCCACGCCCTTGGTGTGGACGTGCAGCATGATGCTGCGTGGCGTCTTCGCGTGACTTGTTGAAGACGTCCTGCAGAACCAGGACGACGAATTCCATGGGCGTGTAGTCGTCGTTCAGCAGCAGCACCCGATAGAGATTCGGGCGCTGCGTCTTGGGTTTGGTCCTGGGTGATCGTGCCGGTGTCGTACTTCGACCCGCCCTCGCCGTCCTTATCCTCTCGTGCCGCTCTTGAGCGGCTGGCCCGGTCCGGATGGGGCCCGGGTCGTCAGATCGGAAAGAAGCGCTGGATCGATCGAAACGACGCAGCATGGTGAAGCCATTATGTAGGCAAAACTTCGCCGCTGTTAAGGGGCACGTTCGCGAGCGCCATGCCGGCCGTTCGGGGCCTGCACTGCGACCTGCCGGCGAGGCATTTCACGATCGGATGGCATTTTACGGAATGGTAAGGGCGCGCCCCTATTCTGCCGCAACTGAAGGTGATGGCGCGCGGCACGGGGGAAGCCGCGTCAGACCCTGTCGAGTCGCCAGCGAGGGCCAGAAGGCCCCGATAGTTTGGAGTACCGGGGTTGGCTTCCCAAAGGGTCTATGAGTTTTCCGCGCCGCTGCCCTCTGGCGCGTCCTTGCAGCGATTTTCGTCTTCCTGGTTCGCTGGCCCTGCCCTCGGCGGCGGCCGCCGGCGTGCCGCGGACCTATGCCGGCATCGTCGTCGACGCCAAGTCCGGCAAGGTGCTCTATTCGAGCGACGCCGACGCCGTCGCGCTACCCCGCCTCGGTCAGCAAGGTGATGACGCTCTACATCCTGTTCCAGGAGTTGAGCGCCGGCCGCATCAAGCTCACCGACAAGATGCCCGTCAGCGCGCTGGGCGGCCTCGGCCTCGCCGACCAAGCTCGGTCTCAAGCCGGGCGCCACGATTACCGTCGACAATGCGATCCGCGCCATCGTGCACGCTCAGCGCCAACGACATGGCGCGGGTCGTCGCCGAATATATCGGCGGCAGCGAGAGCCAATTTCGCCAAGCGCATGACCGCCACGGCGCACGTCGCTGGGCATGACGCACACCACCTACGTCAACGCCTCGGGCCTGCCGGACGGCCGGCAGGTGACGACGGTGCGCGACCAGGCGATCCTCGCCATGGCGATCTACGAGCATTTCCCGAAGTACTACGCCTATTTCCAGACCGCGAGCTTCAGCTACGGGCGCCGCACCTACGGCAACCACAACAATCTGCTCGGCGACAACGGCATCGACGGCATCAAGACCGGCTATACCGGCGCCGCCGGCTACAACCTGCTGACCGCCGCGCGGGTCGACGGCAAGCACATCGTCGTGGTCGGCTTCGGCTTTCCCGTCCGCCGGCAAGCCGCGACGCGCAAGGTGCGCGACCTGGTCGACTCCTATCTGCCCAATGCCCGGGCCGGCGACCTATCTGCAGACGGCGATGATCCCGGTGCCGGGCCGCAAGGGCTCGCCGCTGCCGGCCGACGACGGTTCAAGTCGCCGAGCGCCAGCCGGTGATGCCGATGCCGGCGCCGACTTCCGCGCACCGGGTTCGGACGACGACGCGGACGAAGCGCCCGCCGATCCGCAGATCGGGGTAGGCGATGTCGATACCGTCGATACCGTCAACGTCGCGAGCCTCGCGCCGCAAGGCAAGCCGGTCGACCTCGGCATCGCGCAACTGCCGCCGCGGCCGTGGACGGCCGCCGAAGCTCGCCGGCCAATGCCCTAAACCGCCGCCGAGCGAGTCGTCGGCGCCTACACCGACAACTATTCGCTCGGCGCACCGCCCGCGCCTCTCGGCCAGACCCGCGCCTCGGCGCCGCTCATTCCGCCGGTCGGAGTCGGCGGCAAGGCCAGCCGTCGATCGACGACGTCCGGCGAGCATCGACGCCGAGGCCGCTCAGGCCGTCGCCGACGCTGCCGGCGTCGACGCAGCCCATGCCGTCAGCGCTGCCGACCGGCTGGATCGTCCAGATCGGCGCCGCGCCGAACGCAGGACGGCGCCAACGGCCTTATCGGCGATGCGTCCGGAAAGGTCAGCGCTCTCGCCCAGTTCCAGGGCTTTGTGCAGCGCTTCGAGAAGGACGGACAAACCTATTTCCGCGCCCGGTTCGGCGGCTTTACCGGACAGGACGCGGCGAACGACATCTGCAAGCAGCTGAAGCAAGCCAAAATGAGCTGCCTCGCGATGCAGAGCTAAGGCTACTGCGCGACGAACGAGGATAGCCGAACCGGGAAGCGAGTTTGTGGCATGTGTACGGAGTAGCCCAAATGAGCGATACGTCTAGCCTGACCGAACTGGCCCGCTTCGTGGGCCAGTCATCCCTCGCATCGACGCGAGATGCGAAGTCGCTAAGGCTGTCAGACGGCCTCGCCGGACGCCTGGTGCGCCGCCGCCTCGCGGCAGCGCGTCTCGGACCTGCTTGCGGTGGTCCTGACGCTGTCGGCGCGGACCCGGCGGATGGTGCTGCCCCAGGTCGAGGTCGATCTCGACGTCTTCGCGCCGGGCGGCCAGCGCGCCGTGCGGATGATGCTTCCCGAATAATCTGGCACGGTCAGGCGCGGCGGCGGTCAACGCGGCGCCGGCCCGCACCACATCGCACAAGCGCGCCTGGCTCGGCGCAGCACGACGCGATTGCGGCCGCGCGCCTTGGCCTCGTAGACGGCGGCATCGGCGGCTGCGAGCAGCACGTCTGCCGACACGTCGGGAGCTCGGCTCGCCGCGATCCCGATGCTGACCGTCGCCTGCGCGCGGCCGTAGCGGGTCTCGACCGACGTCGCCTCGAAGGCGCCGCGGATGCGCTCGGCGATCGCCACGCGCTTCCTTTGCGCCTGCCGCGGGCAGCACGAAGCAGAACTCCTCGCCGCCCATCGCGGAACAGCTGATCGGACGGCCGGACGCTCGCTCGCGCCACTTCGGCAAACGCCTGCAGCATCCGGTCGCCTGCCTCGTGGCCGAAGCGATCGTTGACCGATTTGAAGTGGTCGAGATCGAGGACCAGCAGCGCCATTGCACTGCGAGCCTTCAGACGCTGGCCGCGCGGTATGCGCTCGGCGAAATCGGAGAAGGCGCGGCGGTTCATCAGGCCGGTCAGCGGATCGGAGAGCGCGAAGCTGCGCTGCTGCGCCTCGCGACGTTCGCGCGTCATGCGAGAAGAAGAGCTGCGCGGCAAACGCGGTGTGGCCGAAGACGAGCAGCACGAAGCCCGCCAACCCAGAGCGGATCGGCGACGCCCGCGCCCATCGGGAACGGCGCGAGTGGCGCGATCGCAACGCGCGCACCACCATCAGGGTCGCAAAGCTCGCGAAGACCAGCATCAGCGGACGGCGTGACGGCAGGTCCTCGCTGCGGCCGCTCGTCAGCTCCCAAGCCGCAGGTGCCACACAACAAGGCGTTGATGGCAGATACGATCCCGACGCGAAGCAGCATGCTCGCCGATGATGCCGGGAACGAAGCAGAGCGCGACCCAACCCACGCTCGTGACGCAGAAGCGGCCAGATCATCACCGCGCCGCCGTTGAAGACGCCGCAGCCCCTGCCATAGGCCTCCGACCGCGAGCATGCGGAAGGCATTGCCGAAAGCGATCGCGCCGAAATCGGTGCCCCAGTCCGGCATGCACGTAAAAGATGATCGCTGCGCCGCCGACCAGGAACGGCACGCCCCACCACAAGCAGCCACGGTGACTGCCGGTCGCGCACCCAGGAGTAGACGAACAGCGTGCCCTGCAGCACCAGCGTGGCGCAACCCGCGACGAGGACGGTGAACGCGATCGAGCTGCACGAAGGGGCTCCGGGCGCTGCCCGATGCTAGCGCGCCAGTCCTTTCGCGAACCTGAATCGCCAGCGCGATTCAGTTGGTGCCCGCCATGTGCTCGAACGCCGCAGGGGCCTTCTCGCTCTCCGAGAATGCGGCCATTGCCGCGTTGCGCGCGGCCGCCCGCTCGCTGACCGGCAAGCGCAGCGCCTCGAGCAATTGCCGGTATTCCTGCCGCGCGCTGAGATGCGACATCGAGGGCAGCCCGCCGAGCAGTTCGTCGTCGAGCGGATCGAACACCGTCAGCCCCATCGGAAACAGCGAGCGGAAGATCACGCGCTCGGCGATCCCCTCGGCAACGCGGGCCCCGAGCCGGGTCGCGATCTTTTCGATCGCCGACTGCACCAGCCGCATCGAGCGCGACTCAGCATCGAGATGCGGTTGCGCACCAGGATCCAGTCGATGGTGCGACCGTCGATCGCGAGCCGCTCGGTCCGCGCGCGCTGCACGAGGCGCGCGTAGTGGCTCATCTCCTTGGGATCGCCAGTCACCGGATCGACATGCGCCATGACGTCGAGATCGATCAGGCTGTCGTTGAGCGGCGTGATCAGCGTGTCGGCGAGCGAGTGCGACAGGCGTGTCAGGTGGGTATCGAAACCGGGCGTATCGACGACGAGGAAATCCGCGACTGCCCTCCACCTCGACCACCGCCTGGCGGAACAGGTCGAACTCAAGCTTCTGATTTTCCTTGATCGAATCCGACTTGGTCAGCGGCAGGTGAAAGTGCGTCGTGTGCGGCAGCTTGAGGTCGCGCGACTGCGCCCAGTTGCGGCGGTTTTTCACGTAGTTGGTGAGCGTCTGCTGGCGCAAATCGACATCGATCGACGCGACGCGAAAGCCCTGGTACAGCAAGTAGATCGCGAGATGGAACGCGGTGGTCGACTTGCCCGAGCCGCCCTTCTCATTGCCCACGACAATGACGTGCGTCCCCGTCCGACCCATTGGCGACTCCAGACATGCCCCGAGTTCAGACTGCGGCCAAATCGTGATTTGGTTCAAGATGCAGATTGGTCACAAACGACGCGCCTGACGCTCTAGATCAGACCCAGCCGGCTCAGCTCCAGCGCGAGCTCGCCCGACCCGGCGTCGCCCGCGGCTTCATATCCGGGGGCGCATCTTTGGGGTCGAGATAGCGCCAGCCCTGGAACGGTTGGCGTGGTCGCGGCGTAACGCGCACCATGTCGGGCGCCATGATGATATCGCAGCAGGCAAGACCCTCCTTGTCGGCGGCCTCGGCCAGCCGCAGGATTCGGCTGCCGGCAGCGGATCGACGCCCGAGATCACCCAGTAGATCGAGCCGATCCCCTCGATCTCGGCGCGCCGCTTCGGCATGGTCCGCGTGCGATGGACGTGGACGTCCTCGCCATAGTCGAGCCCCCACCAATGGGCGCGTTCGCTGCGATAGGATTCGAGCTCCTCGAGCGTCGCGACGCCGACGCAGAGCTTGATCATATGCATCACTTGGCGGCGGCCCTCGCACTGCACGCACGTCGATCTCGTCGTCATCGACGACCCAGGGCTCCTTGAGTGCGGCCTCGCAGCCATTCCTGACGAAGGCCGGCAGCTTGTAGATCGCCTCCACATAATCCTGCGCGACCTCCGAGACGGGCAGATCGTAGGTCCTGATGCGGGTCGCGACCGGGGCAAACATCGCGTCAGCCGCGGTGAACTTGCCGAAGAGATAGGGGCCGCCGGAATCCGAAGTGAGATCGCCCCAGATTTCTTCGATGCGTCGGAGGTCGTCGGCGACCGTCTCGAACGTCGACCTTGCCCGGATGCTGGCCGCGAATGTTCATCGGGGCCGCCTTCCGCAGCGCCGAGAAGCCGCCATGCATCTCCGCCGACACCGAACGCGCCATCGCCCGCTCGATCCGGTCCCGACGGCCAGATGCCTTTTGCCGGAAACTTGTCGTGGAGGTACTCGATGATGGCGATGGATTCCGGCACTATCGCCTCGCCGTCGATCAGCACCGGCACCTTGCCGCTGGGCGATTTCTTTCGGATTTTTTCCTGCCAGCCCTCGCCGCTCAGCAACACCTGGTCCTCCTCGAACGGGATTCCAAAGTGCTTGAGGACGAGCCAGGGGCGCAGCGACCAGCTCGAATAGTTGCGGTTGGCAAAGATCAGCTTCATTTCGGCACCTCGGCGACTGGAATTACGGTCGACTGTGTGGAGATCGTATCGCTCCACCCGGCCCTCCAGCCGTCAAGGAGTGGCCGGGGACAGGGCGGTAGCGGCGGTGTAGCCAATCGCAGGGGAACGCGCCAGACTGGCTGGGAGTTAGGAGCCGATGGCTGCAATGGACGCCAGCAAGGATCGTGCCGTCGAACGCCTGTTGCGCCTCGTTAAGCGCCGCGGACTGCCCGAAATCGTGCTGTCCAGCACCCACGGCGATCCGGCCCTCAAGCTGCGCGACAAGACCATGGCCGTCGTCAAGGAAACCGGCGTCCTCTACCTCCCCTGCCCGCTTGGCATGAAGGAGGTGCTGTTGGAGAGCGCCCCCGACGTCTATTACCAGACCGAACATTATCGCGGCTGGCCGGGCCTGCTGATCCGCCTTGATGTCATCGGCGACGAAGAACTGACCCTTCGGCTTGAGGACGCCTGGCGCTACCGGGCGCCGAAGCGACTGGCCGCAGGTCTCGCGCAGGCGCCGCAGCGGTGAGGCTGATGACATCCAGCCGACGTCCATGCGGTCGTCGCTCGGGCCCTCGGAGCACGTCCCGTTGGCGTTAGGGCGCACCGACTATTGTTGAGGCGCTCGTCAAATCTTGTAGATTGAGCCGATGGACAATTTCTTTGTGATGGTCGGCGGAGGCTCGGCGACGCTCGCCGGTCTGATCTTCGTCGCGATGTCGATCAATCCCGAGGAAATCATCCGCAACACGACGCACAGGAACCGCGCCATCAATATGCTGTCGGGCTTCAGCGCGATTTTCATGGCCTGCGGCCTGGCACTGATCGGAAACCAGTCCCCTCCGGCCCTGGGCATCGAGTGGCTCGTCCTCTGGCTTATCGCGACATTCATCTTCGTCCGCGGCTACGTAGTCGCGATCAGGACGGGCATGAGCTCAATCGGCCTGACGGCGCCCCGGCTCGGCGGCGGCACTGCCTGCTATCTCGCGGAAATTGTCGGCGCGGTCCTGCTGCTGCTCGGAAACAGTGCCGGGGTCACCATCTCCGCGATAGCAACCATCGTCTTGTTCGCGTTTCTCATTTCGGGCGCATGGCTGCTCATCGTCGGGGTCTATGAGGACCAGACGAAGGCCTGACAGGCTGCCTCGAAAGAGAAAATGGTGCGGTCGAGAAGACTCGAACTTCCACGCCTTGCGGCACAGCGACCTCAACGCTGCGCGTCTACCAATTCCGCCACGACCGCACGCCGGAGCGGCTCGCGTGTAGCAAACGCTGGTGGGCCCCACAAGCGGATTAAATCGCGGTCCGCAAAGCCAAAATCTCAACCGACCTTGAGCACCTTGTGGGTGACTTCGACGCTCAGCCGGCCGTCCTCCACCTTGATCTCGCCGCGCCCCACCAGCGTGTTGTTGGCGTAGATCGCCAGCGGCTCGTGCTCGGTGGTGTTGAGCTCGATGATCGCGCCGCGACCCATCCGCAGGAGATGGTGGATCGGCATTGTCGCCGCGCCGAGTTCCACGGTGATCTCGACTTCAATCTGCTCGAAGGTGCTCATATATTACCCGTCGCGAGCGCCTGAATCAGGCGCCGCAGCCCGTTCAAAGCATCGGCCAGCGATGATTACCGAAGCGTTAACCTGCGCCGCTCCCGAGAAGCTGAAGCGCCTCGATGGCGCGCCGGTCGAGTGGATCATCGCCGACGCGCCCGGTAGACTATCCCGAGGCGCTTGGAGCGATGAGGGTGCGGGCTCTCGCGATTGCTGCCGGAACCGCGCCGGAAGCGGTCTGGCTGCTCGAGCATCCACCGCTTTACACCGCCGGCACCTCGGCGGAGCGCCAGGGACCTGCTCGGCGCCGAACCGTTTCCCGGTCTATCGCGGCCGGGCGGGGCGGCGAATACACCTATCATGGCCCCGGCCAGCGCGTGGCCTATGTGATGCTCGATCTGCGAGCCCGCGGCCGCGACGTGCGCTGCCTCGTCCAGGGTCTCGAGGGCGTGGATGATCGAGACGCTTGCGGCCTTTAACGTCGACCGGCGAGCGCCGCGACGGCCGCATCGGCGTGTGGGTCAGGACCCCGGACCGGCCGGGCGGCGAAAGCAAGATCGGAGCGATCGGCGTGCGGGTCAGCAAGTGGGTCACGACCCACGGGGTCGCCCTCAACGTCTCGCCCGACCTCAGCCACTTGACGGGATCGTGCCCTGCGGAATCTCGGACCGCGGCGTGACCAGCCTCGAAGACCTCGGCCAGATCGTCTCGATGCCCGAGGTCGGACACCGCGCTCCGCGCCGCCTTCGAGCGCTGTTTCGGGCCGACCGTGAGCAATGCGCCGAAGCCCTTGTCACGGCGGCCTGAGCGCCATCATCTTAGGCCGCAACTCTGGGAGGCCACGGCCATGACCACCGACGACCTCAGGCGCATCTTCTTTGGCCCGACGCTGTTTCGGCTCGACACCATCCTGTCGCCGCGGCTGATCCCGGTCCTCTATGTGACTGGTCTCGCAACGCATCCTGCTCTGGGCGGTGACGCATCTGTTCGATAGCTTTGGCCGCAATTT
Source organism: uncultured Alphaproteobacteria bacterium (assembly GCA_963848625.1). Lineage (GTDB taxonomy): Bacteria > Pseudomonadota > Alphaproteobacteria > Rhizobiales > Devosiaceae > Devosia_A. Next base: position 16,369 of record CAWKEC010000002.1, on the reverse strand, counting down.
CGGCGACGGACTCTGGGGCCTGCTCGAAATCGCCGTCTATGGGACGTTTGCCGTCGTAGTGTTGCGGGCCGTCTGCGAGACCCTGCTGGTCTACTTCAAGGCCAATGAAGGCTCTGCCGAATTCGGTCAGCCGAACCCGCATCTCATCGAGCCTGCTCGAGGAGGTTCGCGATGCGATCCATGACATCGCCGACGAGGAAGACGACGACGACCTGATCACGCCCGCGACCGTTCCGGCGCCCGGTGCGCAAATCCCGCCGCCGCGCGGCTCGCGCCGCACACCGCGGCGCGCACCGCCGCAGATCAAGCCGTAGGGGCGCGGCGCTTCCCGAGCACATTGTCGAGCGCGAACGCGCCCGGGCCGGCGAAGACCAGATAGAGGAAAGTGAAGCAGAACAGCACGGCCGCTTCGCCGCCATTGTTCGCGGGATAAAAGCCACCGCGCGGCACGTGCATCCACCAGATAGATTACCGCGCATTCGCCGGCGACGATGAATGCGATCGGACGGGTGAACAGGCCAAGCACGAGCAGGAGGCCGCCAAAGGTCTCGAGCAAGCCCGCAAACAGGAACACGCCCACCATCGCGCCCTGCGGCGCCACCACCGGGCGGCGGCCCGCCGACTGCGAACTCGACGCTCGAAGCGATGCTCGAAACTGCAGACATCGCCGTATCGGCGGCGCTGCTGATGGCGGAGACGGCGGCATCGGCAGCCGATTTCGCGGCGGTTGCCGCGGCGCGTCCGCCTGCCGCAGCAGCACGCACCTGTTGCGGTGGAAAATGAAACAGCTTTTGCGTGCCGTGCGCCATGTAAACGAGCGCAGTCACGATCCGGAGGATGCCAAGCATCCAGGGCGCGTATTTCTCGAGGGTGGCGTTCATTGGGTCACCTATTTGCATTTATTCCCTGTGCTAGCCGCGGCATCGCGGCCGAACCAGTCAGGGAACGCAGAATTGAGCGTTCGCGACCCCTTGCCACCTAAAAACCGCGTAATCTTTCGCCGCAACCCAGCGTTGCAGGGGCCTTTAGTTGCTTTTGCGGGGGTTGCGCTATATCCGCGCGCCAAATGACAGCTGCCCCGAAAATTGGCCTAGTCAGCCTCGGCTGCCCCAAGGCCCTCGTTGATTCCGAACGAATCCTGACGACGCTGCGCGCCCAGGGCTACGCAGTTCTCGCGCGACTACGCCGGCTCCGACGTCGTCATCGTCAACACCTGCGGATTCCTCGATAGCGCCAAAGCAGAAAGCCTCGAGGCGATCGGCGAGGCGCTGGGCGCCAATGGCAAGGTCATCGTCACCGGCTGCCTCGGCGTCGAAGAGCAGTTGATCCGCGACACGCACCCCAATGTCCTCGCGGTCACTGGTCCGCACCAATACGAAGCGGTGGTGCAAGCGGTGCACGAGCACCTGCCGCCGGTGCCCGACAAATTCGTCGACCTCGTGCCCGAAGCGGGCCTGCGGCTGACGCCGCGGCACTACGCCTATCTCAAGATTTCCGAGGGCTGCAACAATCGCTGCTCGTTCTGCATCATCCCGCAGATCCGCGGCGACCTGAGCTCCCGGCCGATGGCCTCGGTGCTCTACGAGGCTGAGCGGCTGGTCGCCTCGGGCGCCAAGGAGATCATGGTGATCTCGCAGGACACCTCGGCCTACGGCGTCGACCTCAAATACGCGCCGAGCAAGTTCCGCGGCCGCGACGTCACCGCAAAGTTTCAGACGCTCGCCGAAGAGATGGGCAAGCTCGATGTGTGGACCCGCCTCCACTACGTCTACCCCTACCCGCATGTCGATGCGGTGATCCCGCTGATGGCGGAGGGCAAAATCCTCCCCTATCTCGATATTCCGTTCCAGCACGCCTCGCCCGAGGTGCTGAAGGCGATGCGGCGCCCGGCCAATCAGGTCAAGACGCTCGATCGCATCAAGGCATGGCGCGAGATCTGCCCGGACCTCGCAATCCGCTCGAACTTCATCGTCGGCTTCCCCGGTGAGACCGACGAAGATTTCGAGTTCCTGCTCGAGTGGCTCGATGAGGCCGAGATCGATCGCGCTGGCTGCTTCAAGTTCGAGCCGGTGAAAGGCGCGCCCGCCAATGCCTTCGACGGCGCCGTGCCCGACGAGGTCAAGGACGAGCGCTACGCCCGCCTGATGGAAGTCGCGCAGGCCGTGTCCGCCGACCGGCTGGCAACGCGGGTCGGCCGTACGATCGAGGTGCTCGTCGACGACGTGAAGCCCGCTGAGGGCAAGGCGATCGCCCGCAGCAAGTGGGACGCGCCCGACATCGACGGCCAGGTGATCATCGACCGCGCCGCGGGGATCAAGCCGGGCGACAAGCTGATGGTCACGGTCACCGGCTCGGACGAATACGATCTCTTCGCCGAACCGGTGCGCGTAAGCGACCGCGAAGCCCTGCCGGCCTGAGCCTTCAGCTCGGCCGACCGTCGAGCGACGGCAGGGCCGAACGGTTGGTCCACACGATGATCGCGAACAGCAGCATGTTCAGCACCTCGAGCAGGCTACCGACGATGGAGACGGTCGGCCCCTGATTGGTCACGGCAAGGCCGATGCCAATCGGGAAGATGATGTTGGCGACGAGCGCGACCCAGAAATGCACCGCCGAAATGCGCTTGGCGGCCACCATCGGCGCGACGGCGTAATAGAGCCCGAAGATCGCCATGCTGACCCACCCCAGCAGGTTGTTGTGGGCGTGCGCCGGCGCCAGCGTGAAGTCGCCGCCGACGCCCATGTAGATGCCCAGACCCATGCCGACGAGCGCCTGAATGGCGGCCACGCCGATGAAATAATACGACAGATGCCTCATCGATTTCCCCCAAAGGATGCATCGCCCAGGAAAATCCAACGCGCGGGCCGCCGCAGCGCATCCGCCGACCGAAGTTGTCAGCAGGTTTGTGGGCGGCGCTGAGGGAGGGCCGAGGGTGCGTACCTGGAAGTATCTGCTGTCTCAGAACAAAACGAATTTAAGTCCCAGGCGGTCGACGCTCTCGGCGGTATCGAGAATCGATTGTTTGGCCGGAATGTAAGGGCGGCCGATCAGCGCCTCGCCCTTCCTGCCGTCGAAGACCTTCTCGTTGCCGATGTCGTTGATGATCTGGCGCGCCGGACCGCCGAACATGGCGATGATGCGGATGACCCAGTCCGGCACCGTGCGCGAGGTGATGCGCCGATCGGGATAGGCCTCGCGCAGGATGTCGGCGACTTTCGGGAACGGCATGTACTCCGCCGTGGCGAGGTAGCGCTGGCCGATGGCCTCGCGCTTTTCGAGCGCGGCGACATGCATATCGGCGACGTCGCGCACGTCGATGATCGAGTAGCCGTTGGAGGGCAGCGCCGGAGTCGCGTTCTGGAGGAGGCCCGAGACCAACCCTACGGACACGCTCGCGTCGCTGTCGAGCGCCGGCCCGATGATCGCGCCGGGATGGATCGTGGTGAGCTCGATGCCGTTGGTCTTGGCGTAGTCCCAGGCCGCGCGTTCCGCCTTGGTCTTGCCGATGCAATAGGCCCACGTCCACCGCATCCCGTCGAGATTGGTGAAGTAGGTCTCGTCATAAACCCGCCGTCCGCTGGTCTGGCCGTGCCCATAGCCGACGGTCGCGATCGACGAGGTGATGATCACCCGCGCGATCGCCTGCCTCGTGCGCGAAGCGGCAGCACCCGCTCGGTGCCCTCGATGGCCGGGCGGACGACGACATTCGGGTCGCTGCGGCTCGTCGGCGCGGATCACCGTAGCGATGTGCATGACGGCCGCGACGCCCTGCATCGCATGCGGCCCAGCCGGTCGTCGGACGATAGGTCGGCCTGCACCAGATCGAGACGTGCGGCCGCCTCGGCGCCGAGCTTGGCTGCGATGGTCTCGCGGACCTGCGCCGCCTTGGCTCGCTGCGCACCGTGCCGCGAACGCGATAGCCCGTCTCGAGCAGCTTCGATCGACGCACCACTTGCCGACGATAGCCGGACGCGCCGGTCACCAGGATCAGGTCGGTCACGACTCGTCTCCCGAAATGAAAAAAGGCGGCCCGGATCGCCGGACCGCCTTGGAATATATCAGATGCTGCCGCTGCTCACGCCGCGACGTCGTCCTCTTCGCGGCGCTCCTGCACCGGGCCGGAGTCGAGGCCCTTGGCCGAGACGTCGCGGTCGACGAACTCGATCATGGCGACGCGCGGCATTGTCGCCGTAGCGGAAGCCGGCCTTGAGGATGCGGATGTAGCCGCCCTGGCGGTCCTTGTAGCGCGGACCGAGGACGCCGAAGAGCTTCTGGACCTGGGTCTCGTCGCGCACCTGCGCGATCGCCTGGCGGCGGGCATGCAGGTCGCCGCGCTTGCCCAGCGTGATCAGCTTCTCGACGATCGGCCGCAGCTCCTTGGCCTTGGGAAGCGTCGTCTCGATCTGCTCGTGCTTGATCAGCGCGGCAGACATGTTGGCGAACATCGCCTTGCGGTGGCTCGCGGTCCGGTTGAGCTTCCGGTTGGTGTTGCCGTGGCGCATTTCTTACTCCCTAGGCGGCGGCGTCTCGCGACGGGCCGGCGACCAATTTGGCCGGCTTAATAGTGGTCTTCGTAGCGTTTGGCCAGATCGTCGATGTTCTCAGGCGGCCAGTTCGGCACGTCCATGCCGAGATGGAGCCCCATCTGGGCGAGCACTTCCTTGATCTCGTTGAGCGATTTGCGCCCGAAATTCGGGGTGCGGAGCATCTCGGCCTCGGTCTTCTGGATGAGGTCGCCGATGTAAACGATGTTGTCGTTCTTGAGGCAGTTGGCCGAGCGGACGGAGAGCTCGAGCTCGTCGACCTTCTTGAGCAGCGCCGGGTTGAAGGCGAGCTCGGGAACGGCGTCCTGCGCCTTCTCCTTGGTCGGCTCCTCGAAGTTGACGAACACCGAGAGCTGGTCCTGGAGGATGCGCGCGGCAAAGGCCACGGAGTCTTCCGGCGAGATGGCGCCATTGGTCTCGATCGGTCAGCGTCAGCTTGTCCTTGTCGAGGCTCTCGCCGGCGCGGGTCGCATCGACCTTGTAGGAGACGCGGCGGACGGGCGAGAACAGCGAGTCGACCGGGATGAAGCCGATCGGTGCGTCTTCCGGACGGTTTTTGTCGGCCGGCGACGTAGCCCTTGCCGGTATTGACGGTGAACTCGATGTTGATCTCGGCGCCGTCGTCGAGGTGGCAGATCACCAGCTCGGGGTTCAGCACTTCGATGTCGCCGGTGACCTTGATGTCTCCGGCAATCACCGCGCCCGGTCCCTGCTTGTGCAGCGTCAGGCGCTTGGGACCCTCGCGACTGCATCTTGAGGGCGATTTCCTTGACGTTGAGCACGAGGTCGGTGATGTCCTCGCGCACGCCGGGCAACGACGAGAACTCGTGCAGGATGCCGTCGATCTGGATGGCGGTGACCGCCGCGCCCTGCAGCGAGGAGAGCAGCACGCGCCGCAGCGCATTGCCCAGGGTCAGCCCATAGCCGCGCTCCAGCGGCTCGGCGACGACCGAGGCCACGCGGTTGTTGTCGCTGCCCGAAACAAAGTCCAGCTTGGTCGGCTTAATCAGCTCTTGCCAGTTCCTCTGGATGGTCACGGTAACGTCCTTTCAAAAACTGCGGCGCTCGCCCGCCGCTTGGCCGCATGTACCAAATGAGCAGCCCGGCGCGCGCTGTGCGCCGGCGGAGTCTGCCGGAAACCCGGATCAGACGCGGCGACGCTTGCGCGGCCGGCAGCCATTGTGGGGGATCGACGTCACGTCGCGGATCGAGGTGACGTTGAAGCCGGCCGCCTGGAGGGCACGGAGCGCCAATTCACGGCCCGAGCCCGGACCGCGGACTTCGACCTCGAGGGTCTTCATGCCGTGTTCCTGAGCCTTCTTGGCCGCATCTTCCGCCGCAACCTGCGCGGCGTAAGGGGTCGACTTGCGCGACCCCTTGAACCCCATGACGCCCGACGACGACCAGGAGATGGTATTCCCCTGAACGTCGGTGATGGTGACCATGGTGTTGTTGAAGCTGGCGTTCACGTGGGCGACGCCGGAGGTGATATTCTTGCGCTCTTTGCGTTTGACGCGAGCGCCTTCGGGTTTTGCCAATTTAGATCCTTTGCGTTCGATATCGACGCTGCCGTAATTCCAGCAGCTACATCGGGGCGTGAGGCGGTGCCTCGAGCCCGGATTACTTCTTCTTGCCGGCGATCGGCTTGGCCGGACCCTTGCGGGTGCGCGCATTGGTGTGCGTGCGCTGGCCACGAACCGGCAGGCCGCGGCGATGCCGCAGGCCACGGTAATTGCCGAGATCCATCAGCCGCTTGATGTTCATCGCGACGTTGCGGCGGAGGTCACCCTCGACGACATAGTCGCTTGTCGATGGCCTCGCGGATCTGGATCACTTCGGCGTCCGTCAGCTCGTTGACGCGGCGCTCGGACGGAATACCCGACCTTCTTGGTGATGTCCTTGGCGAACTTCGGCCCGATGCCGTGGATATACTGCAGCGCAATAACCACGCGCTTGTTCGTCGGGATATTGACGCCAGCGATACGAGCCACGTCTGCTCTCCTTCGTTCCGGCCCTCAACATTTAGGGGCCGTTTCCATAACAACAAGGGACCGGAGTCCGACCCCTCACCCATCCGAGGAACCGAATCCAGCCCAAACAATCTTTGAGACTGGCGCGGTTCTATTGGCCGATTCCGCCAGAGTCAACTGGCGGAATGGCCGGATTTCCTATACTTCCAGCGCATGGCGGATCGCCGCCGTGACCTCCTCGACCGGCGCCATGCCGTCGACCGTCTTGAGCAGCCCTTTGCCGCGGTAATACGCCACCAGCGGCTCGGTGAGCTCGCGATAGACCTCGAGCCGCTTGCGGGCGACTTCGGCGCTGTCGTCGGCCCGGGCCCCGCCGCTTTCCTTGGCGCGGTTGGCGACCCGCGCGACGAGCGTCGCGGCATCGCTGGCGGCGGAGCTGTTGCCGAAACTGGCGAACAATGAAGTCTGGTCGACAGTCGGCATCGCGCAGCTCACCACCAGCAGTCGCGGCGGGCCTATGGCGATGCCTGTGGAGGACGGCTACCTGCTCAACGGCACGATTCCGTGGGCAACCGGCGCGGACCAGAGCGATTTCATCGTCGCGGGGTCGGCGGTCGGCGGTGAAACGCCGTCGCAAATTCTGTTCATCCTGCCGATGGAGCTACTGGGCGTGACAGTCGAAACGCTGCCGCTGGTGGCGTTGGCATCTACGCACACCTGCGCGGTGCGGTGTGAAAACGTAAAGCTGCCGAAGCGGCTGGTTTTAACCGGTCCGGCGGAGTACCCTGACTGGCCGGAAGAAAGCGTTGCCCATCGGGCAATCGTTCATGGCGATGGGGTTGTGCCGTGGCGCGCTTGATCTGATTGCGGAGCACAATTCGGAGCGGGCGCGGGTGACGCACAAGCGGCTCGCGGATCAATTGAACCTGCTGCCGGCCGGTGCCGAAATACTGCGATTCGAATGGGACCCCTGATCCGAAGATCCTCCCGAGCTTCCGCGGCGCAGTGCAACGACCTCGCGGTGCGGAGTATCACGCACGCTGCCGTTGCGCTGTATAAGGGGACAGCTCTGCTCGCGGGACATCGGGCCAGCGGTTCGGCGCGGAAGCGATGTTCCTGCTCGTGTGGTCGTGTCCGGATCCGGTGATCGAGTGCACGGTGGAGTTGTTGAGCGAGTAGAGTTAATCGCTTCTTCCGCGAAGGGGCAAGCCACGGTGTGCACCGCTCGACTTGTCGAACAGCTTTCGCAGTAGCGTGCCCCTTCGCGAAGTCCTCGCCTTATCCAACGGTTTACGCCGTGGCTTGCCCTTCGCGGAAAGGAAAGCTACCCTGCCGAGACGTGGCATGTATCCCGCGCAGGACAAAAATTGGAACATGCCCTGACGACCTTCGCGATCGATGTGACTGGATCATCTGCGCCGATCTGGGTTGCACCACCGGGGGGTTCACCGATTGTCTTTTGCAGCGCGGGGCCGAGAAAGTCTTTTCGGTCGATACCGGCTACGGCGTGCTCGACTGGAAACTCCGCAACGATCCCCGCGTCGTCGTCATGGAGCGCACCAACGCCATGCATGTCACCTTCCCGACCATGGTTGGTGATCGATTGACGTCGCCTGGACGAAACAACGGAATATCCTGCCGGTTATGCGAAGCTGGTCGGCCCAGGGTGGGCAGATGTCACGCTTATGAAACCGCATTACGAAGCCGCCGTCGCTGTTGCACAGGGTTTGCCGATGGAGTGCATCGCTGACGTCGTTACCTCCGTGCGAGGCGACATCGAACAACTGGGATTCACGATCGCCGGCATCGTCGACAGCCCCAATCAAGGCTCGGGGGGGAAGCCGAGGTGCTCGCGTTTTTGAAACGCACCGCGTAACACGGGCGTCTCGCCCGTGCCGAATCGCAAGCATGGGCGAGACGCCCATGTTACGGCGAAGCTGCACGTCGCTCGGATGTTTCATTGCCATACGCGGGGATCTCGATCGGCCGGTTGTCGAGCCGGCGATCGTGCGGGGGCTGAGGAACACGTGCCAGGTGTGGCTCTGGTCGTCCTGGATCGGCAAGGGCATTTCGATCCAGCCGGCGTTGCGAATCTCGTCGACTTTCACCGAACGGGCCGTGTCGGCGTTGTACACCCCGTACACACTGTCCCACATCATCATCGTGCCGGGAGCGGCATCGATCGTCGTCTTCGTCCATTCGTAGGAACGGGTGTGGTCGGTGATGCTCACGTTGAGGAAATAAGAAATTGCCGGATGGGCGGTGAGCAGCTTGGGGAAAGTCCTCCGCGGTGGCGTGTCCTCAATCCAATTCGCCAACGAGCGGGCTTGAAGCCAATCGGCGACGTAGATGAGTGGGACGACTGGATAAGCGGTGTTTGCGAGCAGCGGCATCACCGGCGACGCCGCCCAGCGCAGGGGGAATCGCCATTTGAGGCTGTCGAAGATCCACATCCACCCCCGGGCCGCGAGGATGCCCCAGAACGGCGAGACGACGAGCATGTACGCAACTCGCCGCTGCTGGCCATCCGACCGAGGTAATAGAGCAGGCTGTGGACGACCAGGATCAGCAGTGGGATCAGGGCGGTGAGCCAGCGGCAATGGGTTTGATGATTGGGTATTGGGTGATTGGGTGATCGGGTGATTTGGGAGTTGCGGACCTTTTGCCCCTCCAATCACCCAATCACTCAATGGCCCGATCACCCAATCCAGATGGAGATATGTCCTCCACACTCCCAGCCTACGGCGCCGGAAAAATCAACGGCGAAATCACCGTCGGCAACAACATCACGAAATGAAACAGGAGCCGGGCATGTACAAGCTCTTGTCCCGCATACGGCCAGTTGTTCGGCAGCCACATGAGCCATCGCAACGCTTCGGGCAGTCGTTCGGCTAGGCCCGGATAGTGCGGGTGACCATATAGCGTCCAGCCCGCGTAGTCCCACAGCAGCAAGGGCACCGGAAGCAGAATCAGACCACTGAAATTTCGATGCGCGATCAGTGCGATCGCACCCGAGAATGAGAAATCCGAACCCTTCGGGCCGGCCAAGTGGAGACAGACCAATGAGAATGGCCATCAGAAAAAACCAGCGGCGTACGTAGGCAAGAAACGCGGCGGCGAGCAGGAACGCGAACGGCAGCTCCGTCAATTCGCTGAAGAATGCAGAAAGAAGAGCGGCTGAGCAAGCGTGAAGATCGCCGCCAGCGTCGGTCGGCGGTCGCCCAGCGCCGTCGCGATGGATCCGACGACGAAGGCGCAGCCGAGCGCGATCACGAGCTCGCCGTGCGAACGCCGAATCGGTTGCCCAGATAGGCGGGGACCGCGTACAACGCGGTACATAGCGGTCGGCCCCAGACATTCACCAGGTAATGCTGTTCAGCCAGGGCGATTTGGGCGTAGAGATAATGCGTGCAACCATCGGCTTCGAGAAAGCCGTCTGAGGTGACCGATGCGACGCAACGACAGTGCGGCGAAGATCAGGAGCGGCACGAGCAGAGCCAGGCGATCGGATGATGCGGGAATCGGGAGTGGGGGCTGACGACTCCGGCTCTGGTCACTTTCGCTCCCGGCGTCTGGCCCCGGCGTAACGGGAGAACTCGGCAAGCTCTTCCTTCCGCAGTTCCCGGCGTAAGCCGCGAACATCCTGAAGCAATTCCTTTCGCAGCACGTATCGAGCCATCGTCGCGCCGCCGTAGGCCATTGCGATGATCTCAAAACCGTTGGGATGATTCACGCGATGCGTCGTCCAGAACGCGACGATCGTGCAGACAACCCACTCGGCCATCGAGATCAGCCCGAACGTCCGCCACGGGCGTTTGCTGAGGATGAACTCCCGTTGCGTTCGGATGTATCGGCGATGAAATATGGCTTCGACCATCAACGCCGCCATGTACGACAGCATCGCCGTCGCTCGGCCCGGGTGCATGCCGCAAGTCGAACATCGCACGCGGCCACCGACCCGCCGATCAGCCAGCTCAGCGTCAGCACGATCGACGAACTTGGCGATCGGCGAAAATCGCGGGAAGGTGAAATCGTATAGCCGGCTTAAGTGTTCCAGGTAACGGAACTGCTCGGCGCAACGTCAGCTTGCTCTGGCCGCGGGTGCGCGGCGAAATGGATCGGCACTTCTCGCACACGTCTTTCACCCGGCACTTGCACATCAGCTCCAGGCCGATCTTGTAGCCCAGCGGCGTGAGCCGCTGCGGCATTCTCGTAGTCTGCGCGACGCAAGGCGAAGAAGCCGGACATCGGATCGGCGTTGTCCCGGCGAACGGGCGGGCCAGCAACGTCGCGGCGCGGGAGTTGATCTTGCGGAACAAGCGACCACTTTCTCGCCGGTGCTGCCGCCGGGGACGTAACGGGAGCCGAGGACGAAATCGGCTTCGTTGTTCTCCAGGGAGCGAGAAGATCGGGCAACCGCTCGGGCGGGTGCTGGAGGTCGGCATCCATCACGACCAGGTACGTCGCCGCTTAGCGCGCCGGCGATGCCGTGGAGCACCGCCCGCCCAGGCCGTCTTTGGGGATCGGTGCGGATGAGCAAGGTCAGCGGGATAGCGTTGGGCCAAGCTTCGGCACAGCCTGCGGGGTGGCGTCTTTGCTGTTGTCATCGACGATCAGCACTTCGTACGGCCGGCCGGCGAGGGCCGCGGCGATCCGGCGGAGGAGCAGCGGAGATGTTTCCGCTTCGTTGAGGGCGGGAATGATGAGGCTGATCTGGGGTTGGGCACGGGGGGATGTTATAGCGGCATCCGACGTTTCGCGTAGCGGCGATTCCGGCCGTCGTGAGCGAAGCCGCGCCAGGGCACGCTTCCCCGGCATCATAATCCTAATGCGTCTTTGCGCAATCCGCCGAGCGAAAGCACGTCCCCGTGGTTTCAACGAAACCGCTACGATTTTGCCTTAATTCGGGAATCAAGAAGGAAACACCATGCCCCATTCAATACACCACGATCATCCGCATCGGAACGCTCGTCTCCATGGACAAGTGCCCCAGGCTACATCCGCCAGATTCTGCCGCACGGCTTCGAAAGTTTCTCGCTGACGTTCTGGGAGAAGATCGGCGACGTCGACCTCGAACGCACTGCGAAGGAAGTGCCCGACGTCATCGGCGACAAGGCCGTCATCAGCTCGCTCGGCATGTTCGGCAATCCGCTGCAGGACGCCAGCATCCGCCGAAGATTTTGCCACGGCTGATCGATGCCGCGCAAGCTGTTTCAACTGCGACATTGTCGTCGGGTTCGCCGGGGCGATCGAAAGCAAGCCGCTGCCGAATCGATGCCGGAGTTCAAAAAAGTCTGGGGCGAGCTGGCGAAGCGCGCCGAAGACAAGGGCGTGCGCATCGCGTTCGAAAACTGCGACATGGGCGGCTGGTGGCACGACGTGCGGTGGAACATCGCCCACTCGCCCACCGCCTGGGAGATGATGTTCAACGAGATCCCCAGTCCGACGCGCTCGGGCTGGAATGGGAGCCCTGCCACCAGATGGTTCAGCTTGATCGATCCGCTGCCGCAGCTGCGCAAGTGGGTGCAAGAAGGTCTTCCACGTGCACGGCAAGGACGCGACGGTGGCGTGGGATGTCGTGCGCGAGTACGGCATCCGCGGCGGCAAGCCTACGTGTGGCACCGCACGCCGGGCTTCGGCGATACCAACTGGACCGACGTGATCAGCATCCTGCGGCATGGGCGGGTTCAAGGGCAGCATCGACATCGAAGGCTGGCACGACCCGGTCTATCAAGGCGATCTGGAAATGACCGGCCAGGTCCACGCCCTGAATTATTTGAAGAACTGCCGCGGCGGACCGTTCGTGCCGAATCCCGTGTGAACAACGTTCTCGCTGCGATTGGGACGATGGAACACGAATCTGCACCAATCGACTCGAATCTGCATCGAATCTCAGACGAATTGCATTAATTCGTGACGATTGCGCGATTCACCGCTAATTCGTGTGGATTCGTGTTTCATCGTCCCAAGGTCAATACCGACGCCGACGGCAGTCAAAATGGGCAAACGCCTAGAAATCGCAACAATCCCGCCCCGCCGGTGTATTGAATCCGAAGGCGAGTGACGGCAAACTCTCCACTCCAATAAACCCCTTTACCCCTCCAAGGATCGCAATCATGGCAGAGAAGAGCGTTTCCACTGATTCGCTGGCGATGGAACCAAGAAGAGAATACAACGGCAAAAAACTCCGCATCGCCTTCATCGGCTGCGGCGGGATCGCGCAGACGCACCTGGGCGCGCTCAAAGACTATCCCCGACGTCGAGGTCGTCGCCGGCGTCGATATCGATCCGGACCGCCTCAAGGTCATGGAAGAGAAATGGGGCGTCGACGAAGCTCTACAACGACTGGAAGACGATGCTCAAGGAGGTCAAGCCCGACGCCGTCAGCATCTGCACGCCCAACGGCGTCCACGCCGCAGCCCGCGATCGACGCCGCCAACGCCGGCTGCCATGTCATCGTCGAAAAGCCGATGGCCATGAACGCCCGCCGAATGCCAGAAGATGATCGACGCGGCCGAAGAAGGCCGGCAAGAAGCTGGCGCGTCGGTTTCCAGTATCGCTACCACCCCGACACGCGAGTTCCTCGTCCGCGCCCGCGACGAAGGCACGTTCGGCAACATCATGTTCGTCAAGTGCCAGGCCCTGCGCCGCCGCGGCATTCCCAACTGGGGCGTCTTCGGCCAGAAGGAACTTCAGGGCGGCGGCCCGATGATCGACATCGGCGTGCACGTCATCGAGATGGCCCACTACGTCATGGGCTGCCCCAAGCCCGTCGCCGCCACGCGGCAACACCTGGACCTACCTGGGCAACAAGCCCAGCGACGTCGCCAGCATGTGGCCCGAACTGGGACTACAAGACCTACACGGTCGAAGACCTGGCCATCGGCCAGATCCGCTTCGAGAACGGCGCGATCCTGCAGATCGAAGCCATGCTTCGCCGCCCACATCGAGAAGGACGTCTGGAACTTCACCCTCATGGGCGACAAAGGCGGCGGCAAGCTGGGACCCGGCCGACGATCTTCACCGACCGCGCCGGCACGATGATCAACGAGACGCCCGGCGTTACCTGTCGCGACAAGACCGATTTCCCGACCTGTTCACCAGCAAGCTGCGGAACTTCGTCGACGGCTGTCTGAAGGGCACGCCGCTGAGCGCCCCGGGCGAAGCGGGCCTGGCGGTGCAGAAGATTCTCGATGGCGTCTATCGCTCGGCGGAGGCGGAGAAGGAAGTGACGATCGACTAACGCCGATCAGCGCGAAGAAGCAAGCGAAGCCCCGCATGTACATGCGGGGCTTTTTTTACAATCTGCGGAAGACGAACCTGAGACCAAACCCAAGCAATCCCATCACACAGCCTGCCGCGAAGATAAAAATGACGAGCAATCCCCAAAGCAGGAGCAACATGGCAGTTCGTCCTAGAACTTTTCTTGATCTGCTGTTGATCTCAAGAACCGCTGTAACCCCAGCCGGTTTTGTCCTGAGCGGCGAGGGCCATCGAATCACGTATACAATTCCGACGACAAAGAACGCTGTCGTTGTGAGGGTAGCTCGTAGAGGTAACAACCAGTGTCGCAGTACCCGAGTTTCGGTTCGTCACGAACCGACCATTGATGGAGTAGTTGAGCGTCGAACGCAGCTTCGCCAACTCGTTGCCTTGCGACAAGACGAGTGGCACGGGTTGATTTCGCAAGAGATCTAGCTTCAATCAGGCATCTGTGCATGTTGTCGAGCACGACAACAACGCCTCTCTTGGCTGGCTCGATCGATTGAATTCTTCCCCGCGGAACTTCCTCGTCAAAGAGAAACAGGGTCAGCAGACATCCATATGCGATGAAGAACGCCGAAAAAAGTGCGAGCAACACGCACGCCCTGCGATGGATGATTCGACTGATTGGTTCCTAGTAAGATTCCCCGGGTCGAAGAAGGATTATTCAGTTATGTCGACGGCAGATCTTCGCCTGCACGACCTGTCTGCCCTGTAGTCGTAGATGCGTGTCGGATAACCGAAATGGCCACGCCTGGGTAGTCCTTTAGTTGGCCGTTATCGAGGCGGAAGGCCCAGTAGTGCCATGGGCAGACCGGCAGCCATCTGCGACATGTCCGCCGGCCAGATTGCCGCCGGCGTGCGGGCAGCGGTTGTCCATCGCGGAGACTTTGCCGTCGCTGAGGAAGACGGCGAGTTGAAAGCCGTCGATCTCGACGTATTTGCCTTCGTCCGGTTTGAGTTCGTCGAGATCGCAGAGGCTGGTCCAGGGCATGATCCGTGGGTTTTACCACGAAGGCACGAAGGCACGAAGGGGATCAAGAAGATTGGAGCAAGCGCTGAACTCCATCAAGCCGGACCTTCAGGTCCGGGTAGTACGTTCCACTAAGCTAAGAGGCGGGACGCTTTCTTGCCCATTTCCATTAGCCGGTCGCCGCAGCGATCGCATAGCCACGCGAGGGGTACATTTGACAGGAGCAATACGAGCACGAGAATTCCGCGTCGGAGGGAATGATCGCGGTCCTTCGTCATGTCGCTGCGGAATGCAGATAGGAAACCGATGACGATCAATCCAACGAGCAAGGCGACGCTTCCGAATACCAAATCTAAAAGCCCAAGCAGGGCGAACCCATCATCAGGCTTCAACCAATAGGCCGCGAGTGCGCCAACGCCAAGCACTGCGGGCACGAGCCAGCAGAGCAGTGCAAAGAGGCACGAGCCCGGGCGTTGCAACGCGAACCTTGGGAGATTCATAATTCAGAATGCGAGATTGCAATTCATCCCCCTATGGCCTGTGGGCCTAGGCTGATACGGAGGTGTCCCGCTTGTCGTCCCTTCGTGTCTTCGTGCCTTCGTGGTTAACCCCTCACCCCACCTCCGCCACCTTCACCGCGACACTTTTTCTCGCGCGCTGACGACCGCCGCCTCCAGCACCTGTTGCGTCTTGTAGCATCCTCAAAATCCGCCAGCGGAATCGACCGGCTTGCCGCCGCCGAGATCGGCCATCATGTCGGCGACCTGGTTGATGAACGTGTGCTCGTATCCGATGATGTGGGCATCCGGCCACCAGGCATTCGCGTACGGATGATCGGGGGCGTGGGTGACCATGATCTTGGTCCAGCCCTTGGTCTTCGCGTCGGCGGTGTTGTCGAAATACATCAGCCAGTTCATGTCTTCGAAGTTGAAGCTGATCGCTCCTTTTTCGCCGTGGATTTCCACGCCGTTCTTGTTCTGGTAACCGGTGGCGAATCGCGTCGCTTCGAAATTGCCGACGGCGCCGCCGCTGAATCGGGCAGAGGAACAGCGTGGCATCGTCGATCTCGACTCTTGCCCATTTTGCCCCGTGCCCCGGCGGACCCGCCGGCGATTCCGCCGCTGAGCCCTGGCGCGGGGATTTCGCGTTCCTTGATGAATGTTTCGGTGATCGCGCCGTCGACTTCGGTGATCTCTTCGCCGGTGACGAAGCGGGCCATGTCGATGATGTGCGCCCCCAGTCGCCGTGCGACCCGCTGCCGGCGATCTCCTTGCTGAACCGCCAGATCAGCGGCACATCCGGCCCGGCCCAGTCCTGCAGGTAATACGCCGCGGACGTGATAGATCCGCCGATCCTCCCCTCCTTCACCAGTTGATGGGCCAGGGCGACGGCCGGCACGCGGCGATAGCTGTACCAGACGAACGTTTTGCTTTTCGACCTTCTGGCCGCATCGCGCATCTGCCGGGCTTCGGCGAGCGTGCCGGCCAGCGGCTTTTCACAAGCGACATGTTTTGCCGGCTTCGAGGGCGGCGAGCGACATTTCCAGATGCGCGTTGTTCGGAGCGCCGACGTCGACGAAATCGATCTCGGGGTTTTTGACGGCTGACTTCCAATCGCAA
>CAWKEC010000001.1:0-267226 GCA_963848625.1 uncultured Alphaproteobacteria bacterium | reverse complement strand
GCAGAGTGGATCGGCGTTCTCCTCGAGCAGGCGGTTGCGCTGGCGGAGCGCACGGTCGTAGTCGGAGACCGCCGCCGAATGCGAGGGGATCAGCGTCGTCACCAGCCGGTCGAGGAAGCGCCGGCGCTCAGCCGGCGGACCCGTGAAGAGTCCGTCCATCGCCGGCGTCAGCCACAAGAGCCGAAGATAGTCGCTCATCTCCTCGACGGTGCGGGCGTTGGCGCCGTTGATGCGGACGCGCCGCCCGCCGCCCTCCTCGGTGCTGCCGGCGCCGACATCGGCCGGACCATCCGGCGTCTCGATGGTCGCGGCAACCGCCCAGTTCTGGCCGGAGGCCTGCGTGCCCAGCGTCTCGAACGGCGCCCGGCGCAGCCCGCGGCCGGGCGCGAGCAGCGACACCGCCTCGAGCAGATTGGTCTTGCCCGCGCCATTGGGTCCGGTCAGCACCAGGTGCCGGCCGTCGAGGTCGAGCGCCGCGGCGGCGTAGTTGCGGAAGGCGCTGAGGCGCAGGCGGGAGATGTAGCGGGCGGGCATATCGGTTGGCCGCGAAGCCTTCGGGCTCAGGTCGCTCCCCCTGTCGCACCTTCCGGCGGCGACAACAAGCGTGGGTGGACCGACATGACCTTTTCGCCCGCAGGGTGGAAATTGTGCCGGCCCGCGACCGCCACATCCCAGTGCGCCTCGATGCCAGGAACGACCAGGTCGTGGAGCTCGGCGATGACCACGTCGACCTGCGACAGCCAGCCGTCCGCGGCCGCAAGGAGCTCACCCTCGGCGCCCTCGATATCGAGTTTCAACAGCGCGATGCGCTCGGCGGCGTAGGTCGCAAGAAGGCCGCCGAGACCGACCGCCTCAATGGTTTCGAGCGGCGCGTGGGCTACTCCGTCCGCGGCCTCGACGATCGAAAAGCCCCATTGTTCGCGGCCAGGATCGTGCAGCACCACCGGACCTGGACGAGCGGCCAGCGCCGCGTGCAGCACCTCGATATTGGCGTGACCGGCGACGTTGCGGCGGAGGATCGCGAGATTCTCGCTGGAGGGCTCGATGGTAACGATCCGGGCTCGCGGAAAGGCGCGCGCGAGCTTGATAGCCGCCGTGCCGATATAGCCGCCCGCGTCGATCACCAGCCCCTCGCAGCTGGCCGGCAAGAGAGCGATAGCGGCATCGAATTCTTTGCCGAGGCTGTCGATGGCGACGTAAATGTCGGGTGTTCCGGTCCTGAGCCACACCCGCACGCCGCCGAGCGTCACCGCGACGAGCCGGACGCGGCGCAGCCAATGGAGGATCGCAAAGCGGAGCGTGGCGGAAACGCCGTTTTCGGCGAGCAGTCCGCGGGCGACACGCGTGCCGACGATGAGGCTCTTGGTGACCTGGCGGAGCCGCCGGTGCAGGATCAGACCCGCATCGGCATCAGCACGTAGAGCGCATGCGCCCCGTCTTCTTCGTGGACCAGCGTGGGCGAGCCTGAATCCTTGAATTCGAACACAGCATTGTCGGATTTGATCTGGCTGATGATGTCGAGGAGGTAGCGCGCGTTAAAGCCGATCTCGAAGCTCTCGGACTCGAAGGCGACGGCGACTTCTTCGGTCGCCGTGCCGTGGTCGGGATTGGTGACGCTGAGCTCGAGATTGCCGTCCTTGATGGCGAGCTTCACCGCCTTGCCGCCGCGATCGGACGCAATGGTCGAGACGCGGTCGACGGCGGTCGCGAGCGAGGCGCGATCGACGCTCAGCGACTTGTCGTTGTTCTTGGGGGTCACCCGCTCGTAATCGGGGAAGGTGCCCTCGATGAGCTTGGAGAGCAGCACCACGCCGCCGAGCGTGAAGCGGATCTTGGTGTCGGAGACTTCGATGGCGACCTCGCCCTCGGCGCCTTCGAGGAGCTTCAGCACCTCGCCGACGGTCTTTTTGGGAATGATGATGCCGGGCATGCCGCGGGCGCCGGCCGGCGCCTCGGTCTCGGCGCGCGCCATGCGGTGGCCGTCGGTCGCGACGGCGCGCAGCACGGTCTGTTTGCCGCACTTCGAGCGTGTGCACGTAGATGCCGTTGAGATAGTAGCGCGTCTCTTCGTTGGAGATGGCGAACTGCGTCCGCTCGATCAGGTCGCGCAACGTCTCGGCGGCGATCGAAAAGCTGTGGCTGAAGACGCCCGATTTGAGATCGGGGAAGCTGTCGGGGCTGAGGCAGCCGAGGTGGAAGCGCGAGCGCCCCGAGGTCAGCAGCATCTGCTCGCCCTCGGTTTCGAGGCGAACCTCGGCGCCGTCGGCCAGCTTGCGGACGATCTCATAGAGGGTGTGAGCGGGCACCGTCGTCGTGCCCGCGGTGCCGACCATCGCCGGCACCGATTCGGTGACCTCGATGTCGAGGTCGGTGGCCCTCAAATCGAGCGTGCCCGACGCCGCCTTGAGCAGCACGTTGGCGAGGATCGGATAGGTATTTCGGCGCTCGACCACGCGATGCACGTGGCCCAGCGACTTGAGGAGAGCATTCCGCTCGAGAGTGACTTTCATTGCACGCGACCCCCGCCCCCGGGAGGCGAAAAACCATCTGCTGCGCCGCGCGCGATCATAGCCGGAAACGGGCGTCGCCCGTCCTGAACGCGCTGCGGCAATCCGGGCCGGAAGCTTTGCAATTCAGGGCGCAAAACGCAAGCGCGGCAGGCCGGCCCGGCCCGCGCGTCCCCAGACAAACTCCCGTGCTGAGCCTTACTGCAGGCTCAGCTGGTTGAGCGCCTGCTCGGCCCGTCGCAACCGCCGCTCGTATTCGCGATCACGGCCGCGGACCTGGGCCATCATGCTGTCCCAGCTCTCGAGGATCCGTTCGCCCGAAAGCTCGGGTTCATGAGCGTCCAGCCCCGTCAGGTGCTGGACAGCACGACGCACACGCACCACCAACCGTGGCAACACACCAACCTCCACGCAACGCAACACCGCAACTATTTGACTGAGGCCCGAAGGGGCCGATCACGCACCGCACGCAACTCCGAGGCAAACCGCCCGCCCCGGTCACTCACTCAGGCGTCCGCCGCCCTTCGTTCCTGACGGTCACTCCTCGAGCATGCGCTTGAGCAGTTCGATCTCCTGACAGAGATCACCATCGTCTTTCATCATCTGTTCGACTTTTCGGACACTATGCAAGACCGTTGTGTGATCGCGGCCGCCGAAACGTCGACCGATCTCGGGCAGCGAGCGCGAGGTCAGCGACTTGGCGAGGTACATTGCGATCTGTCGCGGCCGCACCACGTCGCGCGAGCGGCGCGAGGAGAGCAGCTCGTTGCGCGGCACCTTGTAATGGCGCGAAACGATCCTGAGGATGTCCTCGATCCGCACCCGCCGCGCCTCGCGCGCCCGGATCAGATCGGCGAGCGTGCGCTCGGCGAGGGCAACGGTGATGGGCTCCTGCGTCAGCTGGTTGGCGGCGACGAGCCGGTTGATGGCGCCGTCGAGGTCGCGCCCGTGGCTGACCACGATGTGGGCGATGTAGTCGATCACCTGCGGCGGGAAATGCACCTTGAACCGGGTCTGCGCGTTTTCGGCGCGGCGGACGAGGATCGAGCGGCGCAACTCGATATCGAAGCCCGCGATCGGCACGACGAGGCCGCCCGACAGCCGCGAGCGCACGCGCTCGTCGAGCATTTCGAGATCGCGCGGCGGCGCGTCGCCGGCGACCACCACCTGCTTGGCGCCGGTCAACAGCGTGCCCAGCGTATGGCCGAACTCGGTGGCCGACTTGCCCTGCAAAAACTGCATGTCGTCGATGAGGAGAAGATCGACGCGCCTGAGCCAGTCCTTGAGCGCGATCGCCGACTGCCGCTGCACCGCGGTGATGAAGTGGTACATGAAGTGGTCGGCGGTGAGATAGACGATGTTGCGCGAGGCATCCCCCGCGCCCGCCGCCCAGGCGATGGCATTGAGCAGGTGCGACTTGCCGAGCCCGACGGTCGAGTGGATGTAGACCGGGTTGAAGCTCACCGTGCCGTTGAGCGCCGCACTCGCGATCTGCTTGGCGATGCCGAGTGCGATTTCGTTGCTCGGTCCCGTCACGAAATTGTCGAAGGTGTGCCTCGGATCGAGCGCCGAGCCCGAAAGCGCGTCGCCGCGGGGCGCTGCGATGTCGCGGTTCGGCCGGGCCGCCTGCGGCGTGATTTCGGCTTCGGCTTCGACCGGCACTTCGATCGCCGGATTGAGCCGCGGCCGGGCCTGGCCGTTGATGCGCACGGTGAAATGGAGGCGCGCGACGTCGGGCATTTCGGACTTGAAAGTCTCGAGGATCTTGTCGGCGTAGTTGGACTGGATCCACGAGCAGAGGAACCGCGTCGGCACGCTCAGATGCGCCCGGTCGTCGACGATCTCCTCGAGCTCGAGCCGCGCGAACCAGGAGTTGAACACGTCCTCGCCGACCATGGCGCGCAGCCGGGTGCGGATGCGCTGGAAGAGCTCGCGTTCGTCGCCGGTCATGAGAGACGCCTTGCTGGAGGATTTCGCGTGAGGTTTGCCGATCTCATCGCGTCCGCCGCTTGCACCTAAAGTCATTGCCGCCATGCCCCAACCTGTGACGCCAGGAGCCCTGAGACGGGCTCTCTTCAGATGATTGCCGTTACCGTGCCCGCGCCAACGCGCGAGACGAATCCACTCATGTGCCGCCAGTGTTGGCGACCGCACGCACTTAACTCGATGATGAACCCGGACTCTCTGGAGCGCTCCGGACTGCGCCTATCTCTTACGCCTACGCAAGACGATAAATGTGCCATCCCAAATGCCGCAACGGATGGTCACTCCCGACGATCCACCCGCGATCAAACGATCGCTTCCACGGATACTCGATTGCCCCAACACGCACACCGCAGGCTTCTCGCCGGACCATTCGGTCTCTCGTCTCGCAAGCGGTGACGCCATCTTAGAGGCGCCCCATAGACCCCGCAACCATCCATTTTTTCGCGCGCGCGCTTGACAGGTGCCCCTGCGAGCGAGCGCGGAAAATGGTTTTTCGGAAGCACGTACACGCCGGCAAAAGCAAGGCTCTGTGACTCAACGCTGAATCGGTGAACGCGGCGAAATCTGGAGTGCCGTTCCAGATTTCGGGCGATGGGGTGAATCGGAATGATTCATCTCCGCCTCGCGGGCCGCGGGCTCGCACCCGTCAACGAAGGCTTGCGTGAAATCAAGGGCTTGCCCGAAACGGCCGTGGGTGTCGCAGAAACGACACAGGTTCGTCATCGAGGCCGTCGCGCGAGTCTGCAACCGCAGCAGGAAAGCGCGGCGAGGTCGTACCCAGGTACGGATCGAAGACTCGGGGAGACGCGAAAACAAAAGGCTCCCAGGAGGGAGCCTTCGGCAGGTCGGCGATCGATGGATCGGGTCAGGCCTTGAGGGCCTTCACGCGAGCATTGAGCCGCGACACTTTCCGCGACGCGACATTGGCGTGGACGATCCCCTTGCTGGCCGAGCGGGCGATCTCGGGCTCGGCGGCCTTGAGGGCGGCCATCGCCTCGTCGTGCTTGCCGCCGGCGATCGCTTCCTCGACCTTGCGGATGAAGGTGCGCATGCGCGAGCGGCGGGACTTGTTGACCTCAGCGCGCGCGATGATCTTGCGGGCCGACTTTTTCGCCGACGAAGAATTGGCCATCCGGGTCCTCTTTGTCCGGGCGCTGTCCAAGGAAAACGCCGGGATATGAAAATGAAAGCGGCGGCACCGGGCCGCCAAAGCTGGCGGTTCTATAGTGGCAACGGTCCGGCGCGTCAACGGGCGGAGGGCTGGCGGGCCAAACTCACCCCTTCTGGCAGACCGGGCAGTAAAAGCTCGACCGGCCGGACTGGACGATGCGCTTGATGTGCCCGGTGCAGTCCGGGGTGTGGCAGGGCTCGTTCTCACGGTCGTAAACGTCGAACCGGTGCTGGAAATAGCCCGGCCGGCCGTCGGCCTTGCGGAAATCGCGCAGCGTCGAGCCACCGGCCTCGATCGCCGCGGTGAGAACGTCCCGGACGCCCTGCGCCAAGAGCTCGAGCCGCACCGACGGTTTGCCGGATTTGAGCACGAGCTTTTTGGCCGGCACGGTCGGCCGGATGTGGGCCCGCCACAGCGCTTCGCTCACATAGATATTGCCCAGCCCCGCGACCACCCGCTGGTCGAGCAGCGCCGCCTTGATCGGGGCGGCCTTGCCGGCAAAGCGCTCGGCCATCTCGGCCGCGTTGAATTCATTGCCGAGGGGCTCGGGGCCGAGGCCCGCGAGATAGGGCGAGTCCGCCTCGCGGGCGAAGAGGTCCATGAAGCCGAAGCGGCGAGCGTCGGAATAGATCAGCGTCTCGTGGCCGTGCCTGGGGTGGCTGAGCTCCATCACCAGATGGTCGTGTTTTTCGGTTTCCGCCGGCTCGTAATAGCGCGACGGCTCCTTGAACTTGAACTCGGCGAAGCGGTAGGCGCCGGTCATCCCCAGATGCCCGAGCCAGGTCTTGCCGCCCGAAAGGTGAAACAGCAGGTATTTGGCGCGCCGGCCGACCGAAATGATGGTCTGGCCTTCGAGCGCCTTGGCGAAGCCGCGCGGGAAGGGGAACCGCAGGTCCTTGCGGTTGAGCACGACTTTTTCGATGCGCGCGCCCTCGAGATAAGGCGCGAGGCCGCGCCGGACGGTTTCGACTTCGGGCAGTTCGGGCATTGCGATGATTCCACGAGGGGCCGGCAACCATGTGCGGCCAAGACCAATTCCAAGCCGTGCACGTTCTCTATATAGAACCCACACACTGACAAAGACTGGCAGCATGGCGGAAACCACTCATTTCGGCGAGCGCACGGTGCCCCTCAGCGACAAGCAGGGGCTGGTCGACGACGTGTTCCACAAGGTCGCGGCGCGCTACGACCTGATGAACGATTTGATGTCGGGCGGCGTCCACCGGCTTTGGAAGGACGCGCTGGTGGCGCGGCTGGCGCCGCCCAAGACCGGCGCCGAGCCTTATCGCGTGCTCGATATGGCGGGCGGCACCGGCGACATCGCGCAGCGCATCATCGCGGCGAGCGCCGGCTACGCCGAGGTGACGGTCGCCGATATCAACGCCGACATGCTGGCCGTTGGCCGCGAGCGCGCGCGCCAAATGGCGGTTCGGCACGCAGGCCTCGTTCGTCGAGGCCAATGCCGAGGCCCTGCCGTTCGAGGCCGAGAGCTTTGACGCCTATACGATCGCCTTCGGCATCCGCAACGTGCCGCGCATCGAGCTGGCGCTCGGCGAGGCCTTCCGCGTGCTGAAGCGCGGCGGACGCTTCCTCTGCCTCGAATTCTCGGCGGTCGACATGCCGCTGCTCGACCGGCTCTATAAAGAGTGGAGCGATCGCGCCATCCCGCCGATCGGCGCCGCGGTGACCGGCGACGCGCAGCCCTACCAGTATCTGATCGAATCGATCCGCAAGTTCCCGCCTCCCGGGCGATTTTCGGCGATGCTTGAACGGGCCGGCTTTGCGCGCGTGACGCATACGGCGATGAGCGGCAATATCGCGGCGCTGCACGCGGCGTGGAAGCTGTAGCTTCGTGCTCGCGGCCCACCCCTCATCCGTCTCGCGCTGCGCGCGATCCACCTTCTCCCGCAAGGGGAGAAGGGAACCCGACTCCGGGTTTTCGGCTCGATGGTCCTTCTCCCCTTGCGGGAGAAGGTGGATCGCCGAAGGGCGGATGAGGGGTGGGCCGCAGACGCGCATCTCGCGGAGGGGCCCTGCCCGTGACCCTCGCCGCCACTTTCCGCCTGATCCGCGCGGGCTTCGTGCTTGCGCGCGAGGGGGCGTTCTCGATCATCGATCCAGCGGCGCTGCCGCCGGTGCTGAAGGCGGGGGTTGGGCTTGGGCGGCTGCTGGAGCGGCCGTTCGGTCAAGCGCCGCGGGCCGGCTGAAAACCTGCGGCAGGCGCTCGACCGGCTGGGGCCGACCTATGTGAAGTTCGGCCAGAGCCTCGCGACGCGCCCCGATCTCGTCGGGCCTGAGGTCGCGGCGCACCTCGCCGAACTCCAGGACAAGATGCCACCCTTCGATCCGGCGCTGGTGCCGGGATTGCTCAAGGCCGCGCTCGGCGACAAGGCGGACGCGCTGGGCGGGCTGTCGCCGCCGATCGCCGCCGCCTCGATCGCGCAGGTGCATCAGGCGACGCTGAGCCGCGACGGTGTGTCGGAGACGGTCGCGGTCAAAGTCTTGCGGCCCGGGATCAAGGACCGGTTCCGCGCCGACCTCGAAAGCTATTATGCGGGAGCCCGTCTCGCCGAGCGCTGGGTGCCGGCGCTGCGGCGGCTGCGGCCGACCGATGTGGTCAAGACCCTCGATCACTCGGCGCGGCTCGAGCTCGACCTCCGGCTCGAGGCGGCCTCGATCTCGGAGATGGCCGAGAACATCAAGGACGATCCCGACTTCGTCATCCCCGCCGTGGGCTGGGACCAGACCGCCGAGACGGTGCTGACCACCAGCTGGGTCGAGGGCATCCCGATCCGCGATCTCGCGGCGCTCGACGCCGCCGGGCTCGACCGCAAGGCGCTAGCTAGAATCGTGCTCCAGTCGTTCCTCAAGCACGCGATCCGCGACGGCTTCTTTCACGCCGACATGCACCAGGGCAATCTGTTTGCCGATCCGAAGACCGGCGCGATCATCGCCGTCGATTTCGGCATCATGGGACGGATCACGCGGCGCGAGCGGCGCTTCCTCGCCGATATCCTCTACGGCTTCATTACCCGCAACTACCGGATGATCGCCGAGCGGCATTTCGAGATCGGCTATGTGCCAAAGCACCAGTCGGTCGACGATTTCGCGCTGGCGCTGCGCTCGATCGGCGAGCCGCTGCAGGGCCGCATGGCCAACGACATCTCGATGGCCAAGGTGCTCGGCCAGCTGTTTGCGACGACCGAGCTCTTCGACATGCAGACGCGGCCCGAGCTCGTGCTGCTGCAAAAATCCATGGTGCTGGTCGAGGGCGTGGCGCGCATGCTCGATCCGGGGCTCGACATCTGGACCCTCGCCGAGCCGGTGGTCGGCGAGTTTCGTGCGCCGCGAGGCGGGCCCCCTCGGCCGTATCGAGGACCTCAAGGATCAGGCCGGGCTGGCGCTCGACACCATCGGCAAGCTGCCCGGGCTGGTCAGCCGCGCCGAGGCGGCGCTCGACGACTATGACGCGGAAAAGCGCTCGCCGGCCCGCCGCCGCGCCGGCCGGCTGATGGTCGCCGGCTTCTGGGTGCTGGTGCTCATCGCCGCCTCGTTGCTGTTCGAGATTGTGCTGCGCTAGTTCATGGAGCGTTCATCGCGGGCGCCCTACGCCACACGCTCGCTTGCCGCCATTGCCGCCGGACCCTAGAGTTGCGGCCGGCGATGGCCGGGGCGTAACACGAGGGCACAACATGAAACTCTTTACTCTGGGCAAGATCGCCGGCGCACTGGCCGTGACGATCGCGCTCGCCGGCTGCGTGGACATGACCGAGGAGGTGAACGTCACCTCCGACACCACCGCCAAGACCACCATGACCATGACCATGGCGGCGGACATCTACGCGATGATGAAAAGCGCCGATGCGGCGAGCCAGGACGGCGGCGGCACGACGGAGAAGTTCTGCACCAAGCCGGGCGAACAGCTGACCGAGAACAAGGACGGCACCGCGACCTGCATCGCACCCAGGAAGGCCCGTTTGCCGACCTCGCTTCTCGGAAGGCGACACCACGCCGACCTTCACCACGGTCTCGCCGGGCGTCGTCAAGGTCGCGATTCCCGACGGCCGGCATGGCCGGCAGCATGGGGGCTGGCAGTTCCGACGCGTCGTCCTCGCCGGACCCGCAGGGCGAGGCGATGATCGCAGGCAGCTATTTCGCCAACCACTTCCTGACCATCCGCGATCAGCGGCAAGGCGAGTCACCGATTCCAACATGACGATTGCGGACGACAAGACCTCGGCCGAGATCAAGATCCCGTTCACCGACCTGTTCAACGGCACCGCCAAGCTCCCCGCCGAGCTCTACGCGGTGGTGTCGACGAACTAGACGATGGGGGCGCCGGTCGACGATCGCGCTGCGCTGGCTGGACCACGGCCGCGGCCTCGACCTTCCCCGGCAACAGAGCGCGGGCGCGGCAGGAGTGGACCTCCTCGCCGCGCTCGGCATCTCGGAGAGCCGTAACCGATCGCGCCGGCAGGGCGCTGCGACGCGACGATCCCGACGCGGCATTGCGATCGCCGCTGCCGACGCGGCTTCGAGGCGCAGATTCGGCCGCGTTCGGGGCTTGCGGCGAAATACGGCGTTGACCGTGCTCAACGCTCCCGGCACCTCGATGCCGACTATCGCGGCGAGGTGAAGGTGATCCTCATCAACCACGGCGAAGACGCCGTTCGAGTCGCGGCGCGGCGACCGCATCGCCCAGCTGGTCGTAGCGCCGGTGACGCACTTCCGCTTCGACGAGCGCGAATCGCTCGATGAGACCGCACGCGGCGAGGGGCTTGGCTCGACCGGCCGCGCTGACCGGTCGCTGCGCCGTGACGCTCTCGCCCGACGAGACGCGCCGCTATGCCCGGCATCTGGTGCTGCAAGCGCATCGGCGGGCACGGCCAGCAGAAGCTCAAGGCGGCGCGCGTGCTGGTGATCGGCGCGGGCGGCCTCGGCAGCCCGGTGATCGCCTATCTCGCGGCGGCGGGCGTCGGCACGCTCGGGCGTCGTCGACGACGACGCGGTGGCGCTGAGCAATCTGCAGCGGCAGATCGTGCATCGACCGACGCGATCGGGGCGGTGCAAGCGGAAAGCGCGGAGCGTTCGTTGCAGCGCTCAATCCGCATGTGACGTTTGTTGCGCATACGGTGCGGCTCGACTGCGGCCAATGCTGGAACGCTGTTCCAGACTATGATCTGGTCATCGACGGCAGCGACAATTTCGAGACGCGCCGCGTGGTGGCGGAGGCCGCCGAACGCGCGAAGCTGCCGCTGGTCTCGGGCGCCGTGATGGCCTGGGACGGGCAGGTGACGGTGTTCCTCGCCGCGGCGGCCAGGCGCTTTCGCCGATCTCTATCCCGTGGCACCCGACGAAGCCGATGCACCGAGCTGCGAGATGGTCGGCGTGCTCGGCGCGGTGACGGGGGTGATCGGCACGCTGATGGCGGTGGAGGCGATGAAGCTCATCACCGGTGCGGGGGAGCCGCTGAGCGGCAGGCTGCTGCTGTATGACGGGCGCAGCGCACGTTCACTGAGTGGAGTACTAACGGCGTTCACAGCACTGACCTCGGTGTCGCCCCGGCGGAGGCCGGGGCCCAGTAAACGCCGGAACCTCAGTGCGTACTGGATCCCGACCTGCGCCGGCGATGACACCGTGGGTGGTCGGCGCGCAAAGCTGGGGCAGTCTTCCCGCCTAGATCAAATCCGGATGCCGGAAGACCAGCGTCGCGTTGGTGCCGCCGAAGCCGAAACTGTTGCTGAGCGCGACGCCGACATCGACATTGTCGCGGCGGGCGCGGAGGATCGGCATGTCGGCGAAGGCCGGGTCGAGCTCGTCGATGTTGGCGCTCTCGCAGAGGAATTTCTGCTGCATCATGAGGATGCAGTAGATCGATTCCTGCACGCCCGTCGCGCCGAGCGAATGGCCGGTCAGCGACTTGGTCGCCGAGATCGGCGGGCAGTCCTCGCCGCGGCCGAAGACCTGCCGGATCGCCTCGATTTCCTTGAGGTCCCCGATCGGCGTCGAGGTCGCGTGCGGGTTGATGTAGTCGACCTTCTCCTTGACGGTCTCGAGAGCGCGAGCTGCATGCAGCGCGCGGCGCCTTCGCCGGAGGGCGCGACCATGTCGTAGCCGTCCGAGGTCGCGCCGTAGCCCATGAGCTCGGCGAGGATTTTGCCGCCGCGGGCCTTGGCGTGCTCGAGCTCTTCGAGGACCAGCACGCCGGCGCCGCCGGCGATCACGAAGCCGTCGCGCCTGGCGTCATAGGCGCGCGAGGCGACGGCCGGGGTGGCGTTGAAGTCGGTCGACATCGCGCCCATGGCGTCGAACAGCATCGAGAGCGACCAGTCGAGGTCCTCGTGCCCGCCGGCGAACACGATGTCCTGCTTGCCCATCTGGATCTGCTCGTAGCCATTGCCGATGCAATGCTTGGACGTCGCGCAGGCCGAGGTGATCGAATAGTTGACGCCCTTGATGCCGAACGGCGTCGCGAGCGTCGCCGAGGCCGTCGAGCTCATCGATTTGGGCACGGCGAACGGCCCGATGCGCTTGGGCCCCTTGTCGCGGGTGATGTCGGCGGCGTCGACCAGCGTGCGGGTGGACGGGCCGCCCGAGCCCATGACGATGCCGGTCGTCGGGTTCTGGATGTCCTTTTCCTCGAGCCCGGCCTGCGGCGATCGCCTGCTGCATGGCGAGATAGTTCCAGCCCGCGCCCTTGCCCATGAAGCGGTTGGCGCGCCGGTCGATCAGCGCCAGCGGGTCCTCGATTTTTGGCGCGCCGTGCACCTGGCAGCGGAAATTGAGCCGCGCATAGTCGGGGGCAAAGACGATGCCCGGAGTGGCGGTGCGCAGGCTCTCGCTCACCTCGGCAAGGTCGCTGCCGATGGACGAGACGATGCCCATCCCGGTGACGACGACGCGCCTCATCGCGCGAGGCTGCCTTCGACGACCGGCGCAACCGCCGGCCCGGTATTGGTGAACAGGCCCACCCGCAGATCCTTGGCCTCGTAGATCAGCTGGCCGTCGGCCTTGACCCAGCCGTCGGCGATGCCGAGCACCAGCCGCGAGCGCACGACGCGCTTGATGTCGATGCCGTATTCGACGAGCTTGATGTCATCGGTGACCTGGCCGGCGAGCTTGATCTCGCCGCCCGAGCGCCCGGCCACGGCCCGGCCCGCCGGTCCAGCCGAGAAAAAAGCCGGTCATCTGCCACAGCGCGTCGAGCCCGAGGCAGCCCGGCATCACCGGGTCGCCCTCGAAATGGCATTTGAAGAACCAGAGGTCCGGCCGCACGTCGAGCTCGGCCCGGACCTGCCCGCGATTGTGGCTGCCCCCGGTATCGTCGATCCGGGTGATCCGGTCGAACATCAGCATCGGCGGCAGCGGCAGCTGCGCGTTGCCCGGACCGAACAGCTCACCGCGCCCGCAGGCGAGCAGCTCGTCATATCCGTACGCATTGCGTGGGTCCGCCATCAAGGCTCCGCTCGGGGATCGTTCGCGCCGTCTTTAGATAGCACACCCCGGAGGGTCAAGCGCGCGCCAGCGCGACGCCGCGCCGCTTGTGCGCAACTGCCCCCAAAGCTATATGTTTGGGCATAAAATCAGGGTTTCAAGCGGTATGCCAGAGTATCGGCAGTTTTCGAGCAACGTCCCCTCGCAGCGCCCCTGCCTGACGGCGGTGCTGCGCATGGCCGGCCTCGGCCCACGCGGCAGCGTATCGCGCTCGCCGAAATCCTGTTTGGCGGCGAGCACCGGCATGTGAGCGCCGAGCAGCTGCTGGCCGAAGCCCATGCCGCCAAAGTGAATGTCTCCCTCGCGACCGTCTACAATTCGCTGCACCAGTTCCGGCAGGCCGGGCTGCTGCGCGAAGTGGCGGTCGACGCGGCCCGCAGCTATTTCGACACCGATACCTCCGACCATCACCATTTCTATCTCGAGGACGAGCAGCGGGTGATCGACATCCCCGCCTCCGCGATCGTCATCCAGAACCTGCCCGAGCCGCCGCCGCGGCATGTCGGTGACGCATGTCGACGTGGTGGTGCGGGTGCGCAAGGGCGTGGCGGCGGGCTAAAGGCTAGTTCACTGAGTTGCGCAACTGAACGATCCACATGTCATTCCCGCGAAGGCGGGAATCCAGGGGGGAGAAACTCGCACAGGCCCGTGTGCAGCTGACTCTGGATTCCCGCCTTCGCGGGAATGACACGGTGGCTTGAACCGGCCGTACGACGGGCTAGTCGAACTTTTCGCCCTGGTAGACGCCCCAGAGATCGCTTTCGGGGACGAAGCCCGAATAGCTGGTGATGCTGCCGCCCTGCGGGTGATCGGCGGCGACCACGGCGCACCAGCTGCCGTCGCAGGTCTGGAGCTTTACAGGGAAACCGGGCCCGACCCAGGCGACGATCCTGGCATCGTCCGAGGGGCTGGCGCGAAGGCCGAGCTCGCCGGTCAGCGTTCCGAGGATATAGCCGGCACGGCTTGCCCCCAGCGTGCTCTGCTGCACCCAGCCTTCCCAGCCGTCGACGTCGCGGATTTTCCGCCAGACGTCGAATTCCTGGATCACTTCGACCGGCGCACCGGGCTGCGTGTAGGTCCAGGCGACGTCGTACTTGAAGCCCGGGCCGACATGGACGGTGCCATCGGCGCCGAAGCTGCGGATGGTCACGAATTGGGGGAGGGGAAGCCCGCTGGGATTGGTGGTCGCGGCGAACGCGACGGCGGGCAGGGCAATCAGCGCAAGGGTGGCGGCAGCACGCAACAGCACGGCAAAACGCCTCGGACTTGGAAGGGTCGCGGAATTTCCCTATCGTTAGGGCAGAGACCTTAATGGTCCTTGAAAGGCCCGCCTGCTTGCCCAGCGACAAGCCGAAAATTCTCGTGACGCGGCGCCTGCCCGGCCCGGTCGAAGAGCGCATGGCGGCCCTGTTCGAGGCGAGGTTCAACTCCACCGATATCGCCTATTCCGCCGACGCCCTGGTGGCGGGGCTCGCCGGGTGCGACGTGCTCGTTTCCTCGATCACCGACCGGCTCGATGGGGCGCTGCTGGGCCGGCTGCCGAAATCGGTGAAACTCATCGCCCAGTTCGGCAACGGCTTTGACAATATCGACATCGAGGCGGCCTACGCCGCGGGGCTGACCGTCACCAACACGCCTTCGCGTGTTGACCGAGGACACCGCCGACATGGCGATGCTGCTGATGCTGGCGTTGCCGCGGCGGCTGGTCGAAGGCGCGGGGGTGTTGCCGCAGACCGGCGTGTGGCCGGGCTGGTCGCCGAGCTGGATGCTCGGCCGCCGGCTGCGCGGCAAGGCGCTCGGCATCGTCGGCATGGGCCGCATCGGCAGCGCCGTGGCGGCCCGCGCCAAGACCTTCGGGCTCATGATCCACTATTTCTCCCGCAACCGCCGGCCGCCGGCGCTCGAGGAAAAGCTCGGCGCGACGTTCCACGAGAGCCTCGATGCGCTCGTTGGGGCGGTCGACATCGTCTCGCTGCACACCCCGCTGACGCGCGATACCAATGGCCTGCTGAGTTGCGACCGCATGGCGCGGATGCGACCCGACGCCTTCGTGGTCAATGTCAGCCGCCCCGAGCTGGTCGACGAGCCGGCGCTGATCGAGGCGATCGAAGCGGGGCGGCTCGCCGGGGCAGCGCTCGACGTGTTCGACAACCATGCGGGCCTCAATCCGCGGCTCCGGGCGCTGGCCGAAGCGCATCGCGTGGTGCTGACCCCGCATATGGCCTCGGCGACGCTCGAAGCGCGCATCGAGATGGGCGAGACGGTGATCGTCAACATCCGGGCCTTTGCCGACGGCCACCAGCCGCCGCATCGCGTGCTGCCTGAGGCGCGCGCGCGGAGCTGAGCCCTCCGTTAACTGAGCTCGTGCAGGCGCTTCTGGATGAGATTTCGTTCTCCGGCCTGCGTGCTGAGCGCCAGCGCCGCCTCATAGGCTGCGCGCGCTTCGGCCTTGCGGTCGAGGCGCCGCAGCAGGTCGGCGCGGGCGGCGTGGGCGAAGCGATAGGATTTGAGCGGGCCGGCGATCAGCGGCTCGATCAGGTGCAGCCCAGCCTCGGGGCCATCGCGCATGGCGATGGCGACGGCGCGATTGAGCTCGGTGATCGGGCCGGGTTCAGCCTCGAGCAGGAGGTCGTAGAGCCCGGCGATGCGCCGCCAGTCGGTATCCTCGGGCTCGCGCGCCGCGGCGTGCGTCGCTGCGATCAGCGCCTCGATCGTGTAGCGGCTGACCGGCGGAGCGGCGAAGGCGAGCTGCGCGAGCGCGGTGCCTTCGGCGACGAGGTCGCGGTTCCAGAAGGCGCGATCCTGGTCCTCGAGCAGCACGATGTCGCCGCTCGCCGAGACACGGGTCGCCGCGCGCGACTGGTGCAGGAGGAAGAGCGCCAGGAGCCCGTCGCCGTCGGGCGTCGGATGGAGTTCGCGCAAAAGGCGCGCGAGCCGAATGGCTTCGAGGCAGAGCTCGGTCCGGATCACGTCGTCGCCCCGCGAGGCGGAATAGCCTTCGGAAAAGATCAGATAAATGGTCTGGAGCACCGCATCGAGCCGCTCCGCCCAGTGCTCGGATGACGGCACCTCGTAGGGCAGGCTCGACTCGCGGATACGCAACTTCGCCCGCACGATGCGCTGCGCGATAGTCGGCGGCTTGGTGAGGAACGCCGCCGCGATCTCTTCGGTGGTGAGCCCACAGACCTCGCGCAACGTCAGCGCCACCTGCTGGTCGGAGGGAATTGCCGGATGGCAGCAGGTAAAGATCAGCCGCAGCGTATCGTCGGCGATCGGCTCGGGCTCGGGCTCGGGCGGGGCAGGCAGGGAATCCAATTGCCGCTCCATTTCGGTGGTCAAAGGGCGCATACGCCGGTCGCGGCGCAGCCGGTCGATGGTGCGAAACCGCCCGGCCGAGACCAGCCACGCGCGGGGATTGTCTGGAACGCCGCTCTTGGGCCAGTCGCGGGCCGCCGCGAGGAAGGCATCGCTGAGCGCTTCCTCGGCGAGCTCGAAGCCGCCCAGCAGCCGGATCAACGTCGCGAGGACCCGGCCGCGTTCGTTGCGGTAGATGCGATCGATATCGATCATGACAGCGGTGGCGGCACCGGAGCATCGAAGGTCGGGCGGATTTCGACCGTGCCGAGCGCCGCGAAGGGATGACCCGCGAAGGTCGCGATCGCCTCGTTGAGATCGCGCGACTCGAACATGATGACGCCGATCATCTGTTCCTTGGTCTCGATGTAAGGTCCATCGGTGAAGCTCGCGCTTCCCTTGCGCACGCGCACCAGCCGACCGGCGCGCGGGCCTTCGAGCGCCTCGGCGTGGACGTATCGGCCCTGAGCCTTCAACTCGCGGTCGAAGCCGCCGGTGCCGGCGTCGAGCTCCGCACGCTGCTTGTCGGTCATCCGGTCGAACGTGCCGGGTTCGAGGTGCATGATGGCGATGTAGCGCATGCTCAGACCTCCGCCCGTTCGTTCTGGAAGACGAAGACCGGCCGCACCTCGATGGTGCCGGTCTCGGCCCAGGAGATACCTGCCGCGATCTGCTCGGCTTCCGGCATGTCCTTGGCCTCGATCAGGATGAAGCCGGCCATCTGCTCCTTGGTCTCCATATAGGGACCATCGGTCACCGACAGCTTGCCGTCGCGCTTGCGCACGAGCACGGCCGAGGTCTGGTCCTTTATGGCCGTAGCGATGACGAAATGGCCGTCGCGCTCGAGTTCCTCGTCATAGGCGAGCGAGCGGCGGATCAGGTCCTGCTGCTGGAGTAGCGGCATTTCTTCTACCGGTGTGCCGTCATGGTGCACCAGACACATATAGCGCATGGGAAAGTCTCCGTTTGTTGCCGCATCTGGACGAAGCCGCGCCGGCCAATTCGACAGTCGGCTGGAAATAATTCCGTTTCAGCCGGGCGCCGACAAGTTCGCTCAAATTGAGCCGTCCGCGAAAGCCCGAAAGCAACCAGCCGGGTTCATCCGTGGATAAGGCATTTTCCGGATGTAATGCGGCAAGCTCGTGGAGTGGGAGCACACTCCCGGGCTGACCCAATCCCGCGGGGCGCGAGGATGACCACGTCATTGCTGGACATGATGCGCTCGAGTGCGCCGGGGCCGCAGAGCCCGAGGCGGCTGCTGCCGCCGGCGATCGTCTTGCTGGTCTTTGCCATGGTGGTGATCGCGGTCGGCGGCTTTGCCTATCTGAGCAGCCAGCAGGAGACGCTGAGCACGCTGCAGGGCCGAGGACCAGGCGATGCGCAATGCCGCGAGCGCGCTCGAGCTGGCGGACGCGAGCCTCGCCCACATGCTCAATGGCGAGCACGACGCCACCACCGACTATTTCCGCGAGCGGCAGCTGCTGTCCGACAGCCGCGTCGACACGCTCGATACGCTCGCCGGCACCTCCACCGCGCTCGACAAGCTGCTGCATGACTGGGACGATGCCGCCGCCGCCGACACGGTCGCGGGGCGCCAGCTCGTCGTCGACCGGCAGGACAGCGACGCCACGACGCGCATCGTCGACAGCGCCGTGGCCGCGCTGGCCCAGATCGACATGCAGGCCGGCCAGTACGAGGATCGCATCCGGCTCGGCACCCTCGCCATCCTCGTGCTGCAGGTGCTGTCGGGCACCCTCGCGATGAGCGGCATGTTCTTTGCGTTCCGCTCGAGCGCGCGGGAGGCCGACGGCCGGGCCGCCGCACTCAGATCGGCAGATACCTCGCGCGGCCAGGTGGCGCGGCTGTTCGAGATGGCGGACGTGCTGCAGAGCGCCACCGACTACACCGACGCCAACCAGGTGCTGAAGGCAACCGCCTCGGACCTGTTGCCCGGATTTTCCGGCGCGCTCTACGTCTTCAACAATTCGCGCGACCGGCTGGTGCTCTCGACCAGCTGGGGCCGGCTCGACGACGAGCTGCCGGTCGAGACCATTCCGCCCGACCAGTGCTGGGCCCTGAAGCGCGGCAAGCCGCACCTCAATCGCCACGATGGCAAGAAGCTCTGCTGCGAGCATCACCACGGCGACGACACCGCGCTCGAGATTCCGATGATCGCGCGCGGCGAGATCATGGGGCCTGTTCCAGCTCTTCGCCACCGGCGACAACGCCGAGGACAAGCTCGAAGGCGTCACCAGCCTCGCGACGGCGCTCGCCGACGGCATGTCGCTCTGGCGCTCGCCAACATGGCGCTGCGCGAAAAGCTCAAGAACCAGGCGCTGCGCGATCCGCTGACCGGCCTCTACAACCGCCGCTACATGGAGGATTGCCTGCAGCGCTTCGTGCGCCTCGCCGACCGCGAGAACCGCGAGGTGAGCGTGGTGATGGTCGACCTCGACCATTTCAAGCGGCTCAACGACGAGCACGGCCACGCCTTCGGCGACACGGTGCTGCGCGATACTGCCGTCACGCTGATCGGCGGGTTGCGCGAGACCGACATCGTCTGCCGCTATGGCGGCGAGGAGCTGGTGGTGATCCTGCCCGATTGCAGCCTCGAGCGCGCCGCCGACAAGGCCGAGGCGCTGCGGGTTCGCATCGCCGCGCTCACCGAAACGCACGGCACGCCGATTTCGGCCTCGTTCGGCGTCGCGGCGATTCCCTACACGTCATCGAGCGTCACCGAGCTGCTCGCCTCCGCCGACGCCGCGCTCTACAAGGCCAAGCAGCAGGGCCGCGACCGCGTGATCACCGCGCCGACCCGGCCGTTCCAGATGCAGCGCCTCGAAGACGGCCTGCCGGCCAGAGTGGAGCTGCAGGCCGCCGAATAAGCCGCCGGGCTCAGGGCCGCATCGCGTCGGCGGCCGCGATGATCTTTTCGAGCATCGGCTCGCTGTCGCGATTGTAGGCCGTGCCGGCGTCGCGCCGCCGCTTGAAGTTGCGGATCGGCTCGCTCGAGGATCTTGTCGAGGTCGGTCTCGCAGCGGAAGTCGCCGGCGACCTTCTTGACCTTGGAATTGTCGAACAGCGTCGTCCAGCTCTTGTCGCCCAGCATCGGGCCGGCCCAGTCGGGGGCGAAGCGGAGGATGATCTCGGTCGGCACGTGGACCAGCTTCGGCGTGACGCCGAGCCCGCGCCCGATCGCGGTGTAGATGTCGTCCCAGGTAAAGCCCACATCGCCGGTGATGTGGAAGTCCTCGCCGAGCGCGCGCTTCTTGCCGAAGAGTTTGACGAACGGCTTGGCGAAATCCTCCGACCGCGTCAGCGTCCATGGCGCATTGCCATCGCCGGCAACGAGGATCGGCTTCCCGGCGAGCATGCGATGCGGAACGATGTCGCCCTCGTTGAGCAGCGTCGGCAGGCCGGTGCGCACTGTGTGCGAGGGCCGCACATTGGTCCAGGGCAGCTTCTTCGCCGCCTTCATCAGGTTCTCGCAGTTGATCTTGTTCTGGCTGTAGAGCCAGTACGGGTTGTTGGCCGGCGTCTTCTCGGTGATCACATATTCATCGATAGAATGCTGGTACACCGAGGCCGACGAGATGAAGATGTACTGGCCGGTGGCGCCCGAGAAGGTCTTGATGTCCTGCTGCATCTGCTCGGGCGTGAACACCATGAACTGGGCGACGACATCCCAGTCGTGCTTACCGAGCTTGGCGTAGGCTTTGGCGTCCTTCATGTCGCCGGTGATGGTCTCGACACCCTTGGGCAGCGCCTCGTCGCGCAGGCCGCGGTTGAACACGCTGACCTTGTGCCCGGCCTTGAGCGCGAGCTTGACGCAGGGCAGCGAGATTTGCCCGGTGCCGCCGATGAACAGGACTTTCATCGTGATGTCTCCCTGGTTGCGCCAAGCCTCGCGCGACGCGGCGCCGCTGGCAAGGGCCGCCTCATGCGGACGCCTGCTGCGGTTGATTGCCACCGACGGAATCGCGGGCGTATCGTTTCGGCAAGTGGGAACAGGACACGCCGAGAAGGCGGTCCCACGCAACAGGGAGGACTAGCATGAGCGTAAAGGGCTATCTTTTTGCGGGCGCTGCAGTGGCAACGCTGGCTCTGGGGATGCAGGGCGCCTACGCGGCCGGGATCAAGATCGGCTTCCTGCCAGGCACCGTCGATCCGTTCTACCAGAACATGCAGCGCGGCGTGGAGCAGGCCGCCAAGGATCTCGGCGTCGACGTGGTGACGCAGATCCCGCCCAGCTGGGGCGTCGAGCAGGAAACGCCATTGCTCAACGCGCTGGTCGCGCGCGGCGACCTCAACTACATCATCTCGGCGCCGGTCGACACGACCCAGATGGTGGCGCCGTTCCAGGCGGCAAATGACGCCGGCATCAAGATCATCACCGTGGATACGTTCCTCGGCGACGGCGACTACGCCAATGGCGCGGTCAAGTTCCCGCTGAGCTTTCTGGGCTCGAACAACGAGGAAGGCGGCAAGGTCATTGCCGACGGCCTCGCCAAGGCGGTCGGCGACAAGGGCACGGTCTACCTGCTGCTCGACCAATCCGAACGTCTCGTCGGTCGGCGCCCGCGAGAAGGGCTTCACCGAGGAGATGAAGGCGAACCATCCCAACATCACCGTCATCGGGCCGGACTATGACCTCGACGACCAGGCCAAGGCCACGCAGATGACCGCCGCGGTCATCGAGCAGCATCCCGACCTCGTCGGTGTCTTCGGCACCAACGTGTTCAGCGCGCAGGGCGCCGCCGCGGCGGTCACCAACGCCGGTCTCGCCGGCAAGGTGTCGATCGCCACCTGGGACGCCAGCGCCGCCAACATGGAGAACCTCGACAAGGGTATCGTGTCGCAGGTGCTGGCGCAGAAGCCCTTCGACATGGGCTATCTCGCGGTCGAGTTCGCGGTCGCGGACCATGCCGGGGTGACCAGCCTGCCCAAGCACGTCGAGACCGGCTTTGCCGTCCTCGACAAGACCAACGAGAGCCGATCCGAACTTCTCGCGGTTCATCTACAAGTAAGTCGCGGTTGACGCGATCATCGGCCGGGAGGCGCACTCACGCCTCCCGGACATCGTCCAGCTTCCCCTCAAGAGGAATGACGACGTGGCGGTGCCCGATGGACAGGCCGCAGACGCAACGCGCGGGCGGCTCGCACGGCTCTCCCCGGGCAAGCGGCTGCTGGTGGTGCTGAGCGACTTGTGGGCGTGGCTGTTCCTGGTCGTGCTGGTGCTGTTCTTCGTGATCTCGGTGCCGGTGGTGTCGCTCGGCGACGTTCGTCACCGTGCGCAATTCGCAGAATATCCTGACCGCGATCGTACCGGTGGTGCTGCTCGGCCTCGGGCAGACCTTCGTCATCATCTCGGCCGGCATCGACCTCAGCGTCGGCTGGGTGATGAGCCTTGCCTCGGTGCTCGCCGCTCTCGCCATCCGCGACAGCTACAATATCGGCGCCCCGGTCTGGCTGGCGGTGATCCTCGGCCTCCTCGCCGGCACGCTCGGCGCCGCCGTCGTCGGCTTCATCAATGGCGTGATCATTGCCAAGCTCAAGGTGCCGGCCTTCATCGTCACCCTCGGCTCGTCGTTCATCGTCCGCGGCGTCGCGCTGCTGTGGTCCGAGAACACCACCGTGATCGGCCTGCCGGACATTCGCTCCTACGGCAATGAATCGATGTTCTATTTCGTCCGCGGCGGCGGCCAGGTACGGCGGATTCTCGTTCCTGCAGAAGCCGGACCTGCCGACCGATATGCTGCGCCAGCTCGACCGCATCCTGCCCTGGCCGGTGGTGATGACGGCGGTGGTCGTCGGCATCGCCATGTTCATCCTCCGCCGCACCCAATTCGGCCGTCACACCTATGCCATCGGGGGTAACCGCGAAGCGGCAAACCGCGCCGGCATTCCGGTCGATCGCCGCATCATCGCGATCTATTCGCTGTCGGCTGCAACCGCCGGCGATCGCGGGCTTTTTGTCGACGTTGCAGTACACTGCGGGTTCGGCAGTGATCGGCGACCCGCTGCTGCTCTCCTCGATCGCCGCGGTGATCATCGGCGGGGTGAGTCTCTTCGGCGGCGCCGGCACCATCACCGGCACGGTGATCGGCTCGCTGATCATCGCGGTGCTGACCACGGGGCTGGTGATGCTCAACGTCCAGGCTTTCTGGCAATTCATCGTGGTGGGTGCCGTGGTGATCATTGCGGTGCTCATCGACCAGTCGCGCGATCTCATCGTCGGGCGCAACGACAGCGAGAGCGAATCGTGAGCGATCCCGTCCTCTCGATCCGCGACGTCACCAAGCGCTTCGGCGGCCTCACCGCCGTCAGGAAAGTCAGCCTCGACATCGGCGCCGGCGAAGTCGTGGCGCTGCTCGGCGACAACGGCGCCGGCAAGTCGACCCTGATCAAGTGCGTCTCGGGGGTCTATCAGCCGAGCGACGGCGAGATGTTCCTCGACGGCAAGCGGGTCCAATTCGCCAAGCCGATCGATGCTCGCGGCGTCGGCATCGAGACCATCTACCAGGACCTGGCGCTGGCGCAGAACCTCGACGTGCCCTCCAACATCTTTCTGGGGCGCGAGATGAAGCGCCGCTATTTCGGCGGCCTGATCAAGACGCTCGACAACAAGACCATGCTGCGCGAGTCGCGCGCGAGCCTCGCCATGCTCGACATCCAGTTCCCCACCTTGACGCAGCCGATCGAGAGCCTGTCAGGCGGTCAGCGGCAGGCGGTGGCCATCGCCCGCGCCGTTTACTGGAAGGCCCGGTTGATGATCATGGACGAGCCGACCAACAACCTCGGCGTGCCCGAACAGCACAAGGTGCTCGAGCTGATCCGAAAACTCCGCGCGCAGGGGACGCCGGTGATCCTCATCACCCACACCATGCCGGACGTGTTCGCGGTCGCCGACCGGGTCATCGTCATGCACCGCGGCCGCAAGGTCACCGAAAAGCGCGTCGCCGACACCGACACCTCGGAGCTGGTGCAGTACATGGTGGGCGCGCTCGACGACTTCCGCGCCGCGGCCTGAGCGGTCAGTCGCGCTCGGGGATAGCCCCGGCGATGAACGCCGTCACCTTGTCGAGCGGCATCTCGCACGGTTTCAGCGTTGGCTCGCCCGAAGACGGCGCGAAGATGTTGAGGCTGATGCGGTCGGCGCCGCCGAGTTCCTCGGCATAAAGCTTCATTGAGCGGCCGCCGGCATGCACCGACCGGGTGACGCCGTAGCGGCGGCCGTCATAGCGCGCGGTGAAATAGCCGCTGGGCCACGCCGCCAGGGCGGCCCACGGCGAGGGCTCGCGATCGGTCACGGAACGTTGGGCGGCGTGAGGTTCGCCAATTGCTGCTGCTGCTCGAGCTGCAACTGCTGCTGGATCAGCAATTGCTGCTCCTGCAGCTGCGCGTCGATCTGCACCTGCCGGAACTGCGCAGCCGAATCCTGCTGTGTCTCGCGCTGCTGGCAGAGGAGCGCATCGGTCTGGCTCGCGATCTCCTCGGGCACCGTGCCGACCGCCTGCGCATAGCACGCGGCAAAGGCGGGCGAGGCAAGGGCGGCGAGGACGGCGGCAAGAAGGAGCGGGCGCATGCCCAATAAATGGCGCGGCGATCGTGGCATTTGAAGGCCGCGGACGATCACGATGCGGTGGCTGGCGCCGGAGGCGGCGGCCGATTGTCAGCTCAGGCGGCGTACAACCCGGTACGCCGATCCGCCGACTGCCAGTCGCGCTCCCGGAGAAGTTCGAACCCATCGAGGACGAGATCGAGGGCAAATTCGAATTCGAACCGATCGTCGCAGCCGGGGCCCACAATCGTGCCGTCGTCATGCACGGCGACCGTCGCGATGGCGGCGATGTTTGGAAACAGCAAGGCCAGCTGGCGTGCCTGCTCTGCGCTGGGCGTGCCCCCCTGGCTGCCGGTGTAGAGTTCCTGAGAGAAGCCGAACATGCGGCTGCCAAGGGCGTGCATGCAGTGGTGGGTGAGATCGACCGAAAAGCCGCCGGCGAGGAACATTCCGATCATGGAATCCATGTAGGCGAGGACAGCGGGAGTCGGCGTCGAGCGCGATTCCATGGCGCGCGAGGTCCAGGGGTGTCGGAGCAGCGCCTCGCGGGCCGAGAGGATGCGGGTGCGCACCGCCGTGCGCCAATCGATACCGATGAGCGGCGGCGCAATTTCCCCGATCACGACATCGATCATGCCGTCGATCAGCTCCTCCTTGCTGGCGACGTGCTTGTAGAGGGCCATCGGCACTACGCCGAGCCGGTCGGCGAGGTGCCGCATGCTGAGCCCCTCGAGCCGGCCCGCATCGGCGCACGCTACCCCCTCGACGAGCACGCGCGTCCGGTTGAGGGGAATTCTGCCTTTGGTCTGTGGCTCCAAGATCGCGTCTCCAAACTCTGCGCTTGACAAGGTGTATATCGTACACCTATACGCCTCGCCATAGGTGTACGCCGTACACCACGATCACAAGAGGGCCACTGCAAATGACCACACTCGACATTCCCACATCCCTGACGCTGGACGGAGCACCGCCCAAGGTTGCCTTGGCGCACGGGCGACCGAATCCCCAGACGATGGCACGGCTCACCGGCATCTTCTTCATCGTCACCTTCCTCACCTCGATTCCGCCGGTACTGACGCTCTACGTCCCGGTGCTGAGCGATCCGGCCTACATACTGGGCTCCGGCGAGCGGTACCGGCCTTTCCTGGGGCGCCCTGCTCGAACTCCTCCTGATCTTCGCCAATATCGGATCGGCCATTGCGCTGTTTCCGATTGCGAGGCGCCAGAGCGAAGCGCTCGCGCTGGGCTTCGTCGCCTCCCGCATCATCGAGTCGGCGTTTATCGCGATGGGGATCGTCGCGCTGTTGGCGATCGGCACGCTGCGGCTCAGTGCCGGCGGCGCCGACCCGGGTGCGATGACGGCGATCGGCAAGGCCTTAGTCGCGATCCACGATTGGACCTTCCGGCTCGGGCCGGGCGTTGTATGCGGCCTTGGCAATGGCCTGATTCTCGGCACCCTGATGTGGCGGAGCCGACTGATCCCGCGTGCCCTCACCATTTTCGGGCTCGTGGGCGGACCGCTGATCCTGCTCTCCGGCGCCGCGGTCGTCCTTGGCGCGATCAACGGTCTTTCGATCTGGCAGGGAATCGCGACCGTGCCGGAGTTCTTCTGGGAGCTCGGGTTCGGCATCTGGCTGACGGTGAAGGGATTTGAACCAAAGGCGCTGTCGGCGCTGATGGGCGACGCACGCTAAGATTGTATAGATTGGAATTGAAAAGGCCCGGGATTGCTCCCGGGCCTTTTGCATTGGAATGCTGCGGCAGGGATTACTCCGCCGGCTCGGCCGGGGCCTTTTCGGCGGCCTTTTCCTTGCCGGTGTCCTGGTCGACCACCTTCATCGAGAGGCGGACCTTGCCGCGCTC
This sequence comes from uncultured Alphaproteobacteria bacterium, assembly GCA_963848625.1. GTDB lineage: Bacteria > Pseudomonadota > Alphaproteobacteria > Rhizobiales > Devosiaceae > Devosia_A. The sequence continues at coordinate 241,290 of CAWKEC010000001.1, read as the reverse complement.
GTCGAAGCCGAGGAGCTTGACCCAGACCTTGTCGCCTTCCTTGACCACGTCGGTGGTCTTGTTGACGCGCTGGTCGGCGAGCTGGCTGATGTGGACGAGGCCGTCCTTGGAACCGAAGAAGTTCACGAACGCGCCGAAATCGGCGGTCTTGACCACGGTGCCCTGATAGACGGCGCCGACTTCGGCCTCGTCGGTGATGCCCTTGATCCACTTGATGGCGGCGTCGATCTGCTTGCCGTCCGAGGAGGCGATCTTGATCGTGCCGTCGTCCTCGATGTTGATCTTGGCGCCGGTCTTTTCGACGATCTCGCGGATCACCTTGCCGCCGGTGCCGATCACTTCGCGGATCTTGTCGGTCGGGATCTTGATGGTCTCGATGCGGGGGGCGAACTCGCCGACCTGGCCGCGGGCGGCGGTGATCGCCTTGGCCATTTCGCCGAGAATGTGCTCGCGGCCGTCCTTGGCCTGGCCGAGGGCGACCTTCATGATCTCCTCGGTGATGCCGGCGATCTTGATATCCATCTGCAGCGACGTCACGCCGTCGGCGGTGCCGGCGACCTTGAAGTCCATGTCGCCGAGGTGATCCTCGTCGCCAAGGATGTCGGAGAGCACGGCGAACTTCTCACCCTCGAGGATGAGGCCCATGGCGATGCCGGCCACCGGCTTCTTCATCGGCACGCCCGCATCCATCAGGGAGAGCGACGTTCCACAAACCGTCGCCATCGAGGACGAGCCGTTCGACTCGGTGATCTCGGAGACGACGCGGATGGTGTAGGGGAACTCCTCGACCTTGGGCAGCATCGGGTGGATGGCGCGCCAGGCGAGCTTGCCGTGGCCGATTTCGCGGCGGCCGGGCGAACCCATGCGGCCGGCCTCGCCGACGCTGTAGGGCGGGAAGTTGTAGTGGAGCAGGAAGGTCTGCTTGTAGGTGCCCTCGAGCGAGTCGATGTACTGCTCGTCATCGCCGGTGCCCAGAGTAGCCACGACCAGCGCCTGCGTCTCGCCGCGCGTAAACAGCGCCGAGCCGTGGGTGCGCGGCAGCACGCCGACTTCGGCGACGATCGGACGCACGGTCTTCAAATCGCGGCCGTCGATGCGCGTGCCGGTGTCGAGCACGTTCCAGCGCACGATCTTGGCCTGGAGATTGTGGACGACTTCGCCCAGCGCGTCGGCCTTGACGGTGCCGGCCTCGATGCGGGCGGCGAACGCCTCCTTGACCTTCTTGTTGGCGGCATCGACCGCCGCATAGCGCTGCTGCTTGTCGGTGATCTTGTAGGCGGCACGCAGATCGGCTTCGGCGATGCCGAGCACGTCCTTTTCGAGATCGGAATAGTCGGGCGGGGTGAAGTCGCGGGGCTCCTTGGCGGCGAGCTCGGCGAGCTTGATGATCGCCTGGATCACCTTCTTGCTCTGCTCGTGGCCGAACATCACGGCACCGAGCATGATCTCTTCGCTGAGCTCCTGCGCCTCGGACTCGACCATCAGCACCGCGTCCTGCGTGCCGGCCATGACGAGATCGAGCTTTGAATCGGCGCGCTTGTCGACGGCGAGGTTGAGGACGTACTGGCCATCGACATAGCCGACGCGCGCGGCGCCGACCGGACCCATGAAGGGGACGCCCGAAATGGTCAGCGCGGCAGAGGCCGCGACCATCGCGAGCACGTCGGGATTGTTCTCCATGTCGTGCTGGAGGACGGTGACGACAACCTGCGTCTCGTTCTTATAGCCATCGGGAAAGAGCGGGCGGATGGGCCGGTCGATGAGGCGGCTGACCAGCGTCTCGTTCTCGGTCGGGCGGCCTTCGCGCTTGAAATAGCCGCCCGGGATCTTGCCGGCGGCGAAGTATTTTTCCTGGTAGTTGACGGTGAGCGGGAAGAAATCCTGCCCCGGCTTCGCGGTCTTCATCGACACGACGGTGGCGAGCAGCACGGTCTCGCCGAGCGTCGCGAGTACGGCGCCGTCGGCCTGGCGCGCCATCTTGCCGGTTTCGAGGGTGAGCGGCTGGCCGCCCCAGTTGAGCTCGACTTTATGATGATCGAAATTGATCGGCATTTATAGAACGTCTTTCCATTTTGCGGATGAGCGGGAACGAAGGGGGCGTAGTCACCCCGACGAACTCATCCGTTGTGCCAGCGTCGGCCCGCACCCCATGTGCTGGGCCGCGCCCAAAATCGGCACGGGTTCCGCGCTGGCATGTCCGGAACGCTGAGGTTCCGGGCGGAACATGGACAAGACGATGAGCCACTCACCGCATGAGTGGCCGATGATCTCGCCATGCTCCGCGTAGTCCAACCAGCCTACGCAAGTGGCTTGGTCCGCGAGGCGTGCCTCGCAAACCCGCTTGGTCTCGATCGAGTTAGCGGCGGATGCCGAGGGCCTCGATCAGCTTCTTGTAGCGCGGCTCGTCGATCCGCTTGACGTAGTCGAGCAGCGAGCGGCGGGTCTGCACCAGCTTCAACAGGCCCCGGCGCGAATGGTGATCCTTGCCGTGAATCTTGAAATGCTCGGTGAGGTTGTTGATGCGCTCCGAGAGGATGGCGACCTGCACTTCAGGTGAGCCGGTATCGTCCGTCTTGGTGGCGTATTCCTTGATGAGCGTCGTTTTGCGCTCGGCCGTGATCGACATCGAACATCCTTTCGAACTCAGGATTGGGATGCCCGGCTCCGGGATGTCGTCCAGGGCGGGCCGTTCAACCGGGGCAAAACCCTCGGTTGCGCGGGCATATAGGGGAAAAGCGGCGGGAATGCTAGTGGGTTGGGCCGGATCGCTCGTCAATCCGAATGTCATTCCCGCGAAGGCGGGAATCCAGGGCCAAAGCCCCAATAGTTCGCCGTCGCCCTGGATTCCCGCCTTCGCGGGAATGACACCGAGAGTAGGATCGGCAACCGGTTTACGCTTTTTCCCCCTCCTCGGGCCCCTTGCTGGGATCGATCGCCGAAACCGGGATATCGAACACCCATTCGAGCCCGTCGGGATGGATGATGCGTTCAACCTTGGCGCCGAGCGACCGGCCGACCATCGATTCGAGCACGGTGGTGCCAAAGCCCCGCCGGTCCGACGGCAAGGCAAAAGGCGGGACCACCGTCTCCCGCCAGTCGAAATGGAGGTTTTCGCCTTCGATCTCCCAGGAAATCTCGAGCTTGCCGCCGTCGCGGCGGAAGGCCCCGTATTTGACGGCATTGGTCGCGAGCTCGTGGCTCGCCATCCCGAGGATCTGGGCAGCCTGGATATTGAGCCGCACCGGCGCCCCGCTGAGCGTCAGCCGGCTCGCGTCCTCGGGGCCGAACGGGTCGAGCTGGCCGTTGACCAGCTCTTTGAGATCGACCCCGACGACGCCGTTGGCGAGCAGCAGGTCGGTCGAGCGCGCCAGCCCGAAAATGCGCTTTTCAAAGCTCTGGACGAATTCGGGCACCGAATCGACGCCGCGGGCCGTCTGCTTGGCCATCGCGGCGATCACCGTCATCTGGTTTTTCGACCGATGCGCCAGCTCGCGCATCAGGAAGCGCACTTCGGTCTCCGCCTGCTGGCGGCGCACCGAGGCATCGGCGATCGCCGCCGACACCGTCGCGATTTCCGAGATCGGGTAGCTCTGCGCGACCACCGGCTGGCCGGTGCCGAGCCGGCGCGCCTCGACCTCGAGGTTGCGCACCGAGCGCGCGATCTGGAGCGTCACCCAATAGACGACGAGGACGACGAGCGCCGCGAGCAGGAGGCCGCCGACGGCCAGCGACCAGACCGCATCCATCAGCGGCTTGCCGATCACCGCCGAGGGTGCCCAGGCGATGAGCGTCCAGCCGGTGAGCGGCGACTTGCGGATGGCGGCGCGATAGGAGCCGTCGCTCGTCTCGAGGGTCACGAGGCCGGGCGTCGTATCGAGCGGCCCGACATCGGCGAGGGTGAACCGGTCGCCCGGCGAGCCGGCATGCGAGGTGCCGGCGATGACGGTGCCCTGGCGGTCGACCATGGCGACGTTCCAGCCGTTCGGCAGCTTGTCGGAGACCAGGGCTGCCTCGAGGCTTTCTGCATCGCGCGAGATGCCGAGGATCAGCGGCGCGAGCTTGCCCGTGAACACCGGCAGCAGCACGTTGAACACCTTGGCCTGCGACGAGGCGCCCACCACCAGGCCCGAGGTTACGACATTGCGCGTGTTGAACGCTGCCTTGGCGCTTGCGATGTCGGCGCTGAGCACCGGCGCCGCGCCATAGTCCTGGCGCGTCGAGAACATCGAGTAAAAATCGGAGTTGAGCGCGTAGACATAGGTGTTGGTGCCGGCGAGCGCGGCCTTGATCTGGGTGTAAAAGGATTCGAGGTCGCCCTGCTCCAGCGTGTGGTTGGTCGCCAGCACCTTGAGCGTCGAGATGTTGGCCGACACCTCGCGATCGACCGCCTGCACGATCGAGCGCGCCGAGCCGGTGATCAGCGTTTCGACCACCTGTTCCTGCGCCTCGTTGTTGCGCTCGAGCAGGATGGCGGAGAACGCGAAGGCCGGCAGCAGGGCCACCAGCGCCAGGACGAACAGGTAGATCGCAATCGAGCGCGGCCGGGCTTTTGTCGGCTGAGGGGGCTGAAGCGGTGCCAAGCGAAGCGTCTCCGTCGCAGGGTGACAATAACCAGCGCCGCCCGGAAGACAAAACCGGCCCGAACTGGCCAGCTTGGACCCCGCGACGTAAGATGCACGAGGGCAGGAAAAGTTCCGTCATCCAAAGCAAGTTGAGGGGACGCAAAGCATGCGTATCGTCTTGACAATCCTCGCAGCTTTCGGTGTTGCGGCGATCCTGGCAACGGGTCCGGCAATGGCGGGCGACAAGGAAATCGCGGTGCTCGAGGCCCTGCTGGCGCCGGGACCGCTCGATCTGGGCCTGTTCGACGCCGCTTTCCTCAAGGCCGTGCCGCCGGCGCAAATCCAGCAGACCGTGGAACCGCTCAAGGCCGAGATCGGCGCCGCAATCGCCATCGAGCCGCGCGGCGGGACGAGCTATGCCATTGAAACGGCGACGCACGAGATGCTGGCGGACATCGTGCTCGATGCCGATGGCAAGGTGGCGGGACTGCTCCTCCATCCGCCGGTCGCCAAGGCCGCGACGATCGACGAGCTGCTGAAGAGCTTCGGCACCATCGCGCCGCAAAGCGCCTATGTGGTCACGAGGAACGGCGTGCGGGTCTATGCCTCCAACCCGGACAACGCCCTCGCGGTGGGCTCGGCATTCAAGCTCGGCATCCTGCGGGCGCTCAAGGAGGCGATCGACGCCGGAACGCATAGCTGGAGCGACGTGGTAACGCTTGGCGCCGACACGCTGTCGCTGCCGAGCGGCTTTCTCGGCACCTGGCCGGTCGGCTCGCCCCTGACGCTCCACACGCTCGCGGCGCTGATGATCTCGATCTCCGACAACACCGCCGCCGATACGCTGCTGAAGCTCGTCGGCCGCGACAAGGTCGAAGCCGCGCTCGGCATCGCGCCGGTGCTGACGACGCGCGAGCTGTTTACGCTCAAGGCCAATCCCGACCTCAAGGACAAATACCTCGCCGCCGATGTTGCCGGCAAACGGGCCGTGCTCGCCCAAGCCGACGAGCTGCCGCTGCCCGATGCGAGCAAGGTGCTGACGCCCTACGACGCCGGCGCCGAATGGGACCTTTCGCCGGCCAAGCTGTGCGCGCTGATTGCCGGGCTCGCCGATCTCGACGTGATGCAGATCAACCCGGGCATCGCGGCGAAAGCCGACTGGCAATCGATCGCCTACAAGGGCGGCAGCGAGACGGGCGTGCTGAATTTCACCACCGCGGTGACCGGCAGGGACGGCACGAAATGGTGCATCAGCGCGACCTGGAATGGTCCGGCGGCGATCGATGAAAGCGTTGCGGGGCGGGCTTATGCCGGCGTGCTCAGCAAGCTCGCGAAGGGGCCGTGAGCTAGCCCTTGAGGACGCGGCTCGGCTGAAACTGCCCGGCACGCACGGCACCGATCGCAACCACCGCGCCGCCATGGCTCGCCCATGCCGCCTCGAGCATCACCGGGGCTCCGCTGCCGCGGAGCAGCACCGCGCCGCCATTGCGGAGGATCGCGCTGTCGTCCGCCGTCATGCGCAGCTCCGGCAGGTGCCGGAGCGCGATGGCGGGCGCGAGCAACAGGGCATCGCGATCGGCAGTGGACTCGATCGCCTCGAGTGGAACTGCGTTCGCCTCGGTAAATCCGGCGACGGCCGTGCGGCGCAGCGCCGTCACATGTCCGCGCGTGCCGAGCGCCTCGGCGAGGTCGCGGGCGAGGGCGCGCACATAGGTGCCCTTCTCGCACGCCATCTCGAAGCGCGAGCGGTCGGCGTCGTGGCTGATCAGCACCAGCTCGTCGATCGTCACCGGCCGCGGCGCGAGCGCGACGGGCTCACCGGCACGCGCCAGGTCATAGGCCCGCTCGCCGGCGACCTTGATCGCCGAAAACGCCGGCGGACGCTGGAGGATGGTGCCGGTGAACCCGGGCAGTGCCACGCGCACGGCGGCTTCGTCCGGCCGGTGCGGCGAGCTTGCGATGATCGCGCCCTCGGCATCGTCGGTCGCGGTTTGCGAACCCCATTCGATCTCGAAGCTGTAGCGCTTCTGTCCCTCCTGGACGAAGGGCACGGTCTTGGTCGCCTCGCCGAGCGCGATCGGCAGGAGCCCGGTCGCCAGCGGATCGAGCGTGCCGGCATGCCCGGCCTTCTCGGCGCCATAGAGCCAGCGGACCTTGCCCACCGCCTGGGTCGAGGTCATGCCATAGGGCTTGTCGAGGATGATCCAGCCTGAGACGGGCCGCTTGTCGCGACCCACTAGTCGGAGTCCTTGTCGTCATCGGCCTCGTCGTCGGGCTTGAGATCCCGCTGCACGCGGTCGGATTTGAGCAGCGCGTCGATCTTGCCGAACTCATCGAACGTGGTGTCGACGGCAAAGCGGATTTCGGGGGCGAATTTGAGATCGAGCTCCGGCGCGACGCGACCGCGCACGAAGCGCGCGTGGCGATTGAGCGCGGCGGCGACTTCCGGCGCATGCTCGCCGCCGAGCGGCATGACGTAGGCGGTCGCGAGGCGGAGGTCCGGCGACATCCGCACCTCGGGGACCGTGACGGTGACCCCCGCGAGCGTCTCGTCCTCGATCTCGCCGCGGGTGAAGAGCCCGGCCAGCGCGTGGCGCACGAGCTCGCCCACGCGCAGCATGCGCTGGGTCGGGCCAGTGGGTTTGTGGTGGGCCGATCGCATCGGGCGGACTTAGGCGCTCGGCGGCTTGGGGTCAACTTTGGCCGCCGGCATCCGCAGCTGGAGGCGGCTCGGCCGAAGCCGGGGCGGCCGGTGCCGGTTCGAGCGCTTTGGCGAGCGCAACCAGGTCCGGTTCTGGAGCGGTGGACGGCGGGGCCGGCATTGCCGGGGGCGAAGGTTCGGATGGTGACGGCGTCGCCGGCTCGAGCGGCGCGGGCAGGGGCGTCGCGGGGTCCGGCGGCGTGCTCGCGGCGACGATTCGCTGGCTCAGCTCTTCGACGGCCCCCTCCTCGGGAAAGGCGCGGCGGGGAACGATGACGACGTCGCTCTCCGATTTGAGAAAAAGATGCGTGCGCGTCAGGATCGCCGCACGCACCGCCGGGAAGGCGAGGGCGCGCGGTCAGGCCGGCGCCGATGACCTCGAGATGGGCGGGCCACTCGACCAGCGTCACCTCCTGCGGCCGGCGGAACCGCCGTCGCGCCGCCTGCCACTGGCGCAGCGCCTGCGCCAGCAGCGCCAGCGTGGTGCCGATGGCGAGAAGGATCGCGACGACGAGCCCAAAGCTCCAGCTCAGCCGCGCCCCGGCCCAGTCGGCCGGAATGAGGAGGGCAACGCTGCCGCAAAGACCGAGCCAGACGACGAATGCGACGGTGACCAGCGGCGTCATCCGCGCCGCCGCCTGCTCGTAGGCGAGCGCGTCGGCCGAGGTCAGCGTGTAGGTCGTGGTGCGGACGGGCTCGGGGAGCATGGCGGGAGTGTAGCGCCAGAGCGCGGACTGTGCAGTCGGTTTCCTTCCCCTGCGCAGCGGGGGAAGGTGGCGCCGGAGGCGACGGATGGGGGCGGCCGCATTGCGCAGTGCGCGTGGCCGCCCCCTCCACCGCCTTTCGGCGGTCCCCCTCCCCCGCTACGCGGGCGGAGGACCGCCGACTGCTGGCCACAAAGCAAAGGGCGCGGATCGCTCCGCGCCCTCGAAACTGGATCGTGTCCTCGCGCTTAGAGCGTGCGCGTCACCTGCTCGACGCGGAAGCATTCGATGACGTCCCCGGCACGGATGTCCTCGTAGTTCTCGAAGGCCATGCCGCATTCCTGGCCGGCGGGGACTTCCTTGACCTCGTCCTTGAAGCGCTTGAGCGTCTTGAGCTTGCCTTCGTGCACCACGACGTTATCGCGCAGCAGCCGCACGCCGGCACCGCGCTCGACGATGCCTTCGGTAACCTGGCAGCCGGCGACCTTGCCGACCTTGGTGATCTGGAAGACTTCCTTGATCGAGGCGTAGCCGATGAAGGTCTCGCGGCGTTCGGGCTTCAAGAGCCCCGACATCGCGGCCTTCACGTCGTCGACGAGGTCGTAGATGATGTTGTAGTAGCGGATCTCGATGCCGTCGCGGGTCGCGAGGTCATTGGCCTGCTTGTTGGCGCGCACGTTGAAGCCGATGATGATGGCCTTGGAGGCCGCCGCCAGCGTCACGTCCGACTCGGTGATCGAGCCGACCGCCGACATCAGGATCTGTGCCGAGACTTCCTCGGTGCTGAGCTTGTTGAGCGAGGAGACGATCGCCTCGACCGACCCCTGCACGTCGCCCTTGATGATCAGCGGGAACTTCGAAATGCCCTGCGCCTTGAGCTGGTTCATCATCTGCTCGAGACTGGTGGCGCCGCCGGTGGCAGATTTCTCGCGCAGCTGGCGGCTGCGATAATCGGTGACCTCACGGGCGCGGGCCTCGTTGTCGACCACCGAGAAGCGGTCGCCCGCCGAGGGCACGCCGGTAAAGCCGAGCACCTCGACGGGCGTCGATGGGCCGGCTTCCTTGATCTGCGCGCCCTTGTCGTCGATCAGCGCGCGGACGCGGGCGAACTCCGTTCCAGCCACAACGATGTCGCCGATCCTGAGCGTGCCGCGCTGCACCAGGACCGTCGCCACCGCACCGCGGCCGCGATCGAGCTTGGCCTCGATGACGAGACCCTCGGCGCGGCCATCGCGCGGCACCTGCAGCTCGAGCACTTCGGCCTGCAGCAGGATGGTCTGGAGCAGCTTGTCGAGGCCGGTCTTCTTGACCGCCGAGACTTCGACATCGAGCGTTTCGCCGCCCATCGATTCGACCTGCACGTCGTGCTGCAACAGCTCGGTGCGGACGCGCAGCGGGTTGGCCGACGGCTTGTCCATCTTGTTGATGGCGACAATGATCGGCACTCCGGCCGCCTTGGCATGCTTGATGCTCTCGATGGTCTGCGGCATGACACCGTCATCGGCGGCGACGACAAGCACCGCAATATCGGTCGCCTGCGCACCGCGGGCACGCATGGCGGTAAACGCCTCGTGGCCCGGCGTGTCGAGGAAGGTGACGCGCTGACCGTTCACTTCGACCTGGTAGGCGCCGATGTGCTGGGTGATGCCACCGGCCTCGCCTGAAACGACGTTCGTCTCGCGGATCGCATCGAGCAGCGAGGTCTTGCCGTGGTCGACGTGGCCCATGATGGTGACCACCGGCGGGCGCGCCGTCAGATCCTCGGCCTTGTCGTCGGACGGCATGTCGTAGAGGCCGGATTCGACGTCGGCATCGGAGACGCGCTTGACCGTGTGGCCCATTTCCCGCGCCACCAGCTCGGCGGTATCGGTGTCGAGGATGTCGTTGATCTTGACCATCTGCCCGTCCTTCATCAGGAGGCGGATGACGTCGACCGAACGCTCGGCCATGCGGTTGGCGAGCTCCTGCACGGTGATCGCTTCAGGCACGATCACTTCGCGGCTGAGTTTTGGCTGCGCCTGGACGTTGCGGCCCATCTTCTTGTCGCGCCGGCGGCGCATGGCCGCGAGCGAGGGGCCGCGGTCGCGGTCGGATTCGGTGGTCGCGGTCGAGAGCGTCAGCCGCGCCCGCGCGAACTGATCCTCTTCACCGGCACGGCGGTTGGGTTTCTCGGGAACGGCGCGCGCATTGCGGCGCGCCTCGGCTTCGGCCTCGGCGGCAGACGGACGGGCGCCACCTGCGGGCGGTACCGGTGCGCGTGCGCCGGCCATCGGCCTCGGAGGGGCCGGGCGGCACATTCGGAATTGGCGCTGGGCCGCGGCTGAACCCGCCGCCGCCGGGACGGCGGTCGGCAAAGCCACCCGCGGGGCGGGGGCTCGAGGGCCCGCCAGGGCGGCGGTCGGCGCCGGGTGCGCCCGGGCGGCTGGTCGACGGGGCTGGCCGGCGGTCGGCGCCGGGTGCGCTCGGGCCACCGGGACGGCGATCGGTCGACGGGCCGCCGGGGCGGCGATCGGTGGGTGACGACGCCGGCCGGCGAAACGACGGACGTTCGGCGCCGGCCGGGGCGGCGGCATCCGTCTGGGGACGCTCGGCTTCAATCGTCGTTGCGGCAGCGGCCTCGGCGGCCCGCGCGGCGCGGGCGGCGTCGTCGCGCGAGGCCTGCTCACGAATCTCGCGGCGGCGCGCTTCATCCTCGACGCGGCGGGCTTCCGCCTCGCGGGCGCGGCGGTCGTCGTCGGCCTGGCGGGCGCCGGCCTCGCGCAGCACGCGCGCGCGCGCTTCGGCTTCGGTCGACGACAACCCGACCTGGCGCGGCGGGGCCGGCATCGCCCGGCTGGACGGTGCGCGACCGCTGTCGCTGCGGGCCGCCGGACGCTGCGGTGGGGTCGCGGCGGGTGCCGGCGGCGGGCTGCTCGAGGCAGGACGCGCCGGTGCGCCGGTCGCGCCGTGCTGGGGCACCACGCGATTGCGCTTTTCGACAACAACCGTGCGCGACGGGCCGCGATTGAAACCCGGACGTGCGCCAGCCCCGGCCCCGGTCTTGAGGGTCAGGGTCTTTTTGTGGGCGCTGTCCTGAGTCTTATCGTCGCTATCAGCCATAAATTTCGTCTCTTTCAAAGGTCAATTGGCGACGTAACGAGCCAATCTCTCGGCCCGTTTCATCGCTGCTTCGCCTGCTGCCCCGTGGGTCGGCGCAGCATGTATCACACTTTCAATCCCCAGCGCCAAACCCAATTGCTCGGAAGAAAGCAATTCGAAATGGGGCCGTTCGGCCATCGCAAACCCCTGCTCCGCCGCGGCTTTCGTCGAGGCGGTAAGGGTCGCGAGCATCTTCTTGCGGCCGTCCTGGGCGGCGTCCGTCGCGGTGAGGAGCGCGATGGCTTCGCCGGTCTCGAGCGCGGCTTTGACCTTCATCGCGCCGGTCAAAAGCTGGCCCGCCTTGCGCGCCATCTGGAGCGCCGCGATCAGCCGCTGCTCGAGCCGCAGCCGCGTCAGTTCCGGCAGGTCGTCGGGAACGCTGACCGCCGCTTTGAGGCTCTTGGCGAAGGCCTTCTTGCGCACCGCCTCGGCGACCTTGGCCATGCCGAGGCTGATCCATACTCCGCGGCCTTCGGCCTTGGCGTCGGTGTCGGGCACCAGCACCTCGTCCGGCCCGACGACGAAGCGGATGAGCTCCGCCGCCGGCTTCACCTCATAGGTGAGCGCGCAACGCCGTTCGATCTCTTCCTTGCCGGGCACCGGGCTGGGGTCGCCCGCATTTACGCGGGCGCTCCTTCCGCGGTTTCCTCGGCGATTTCGGCCTCGGCCGGCGCGAGGTCGGCTTCGGTGATCCAGCCGGCCTTGACGCGGGCATTGAGGATCATCTCCTCGGCCTCCTCGCGGCTCACCGGGAAGTCCTTGAGGGTGCCGTCGAACCGCTTGACCTCGCCGTCCTTGCGCTCGGTCCAGCCGATCAGATCGTCGACCGCGCAGCCGGCAAAGTCCTCGACCGTCTTGATGCCTTCCTTGCCGAGCGCCACCAGCATCGCGGCATTGAGGCCGGCGATCTCGTAGAGCGCGTCGTCGACGCCAAGCTTGGTGCGCTCCTCGTCGTTGGCCTTCTCGATCGCCGCCAGATAATCGGTGGCGCGCTGCTGGATTTCGCCGGCGGTCTCTTCGTCGAACCCCTGGATCGAGGCGATTTCGCTGAGCTCGATATAGGCGAGCTGCTCGACCGACGAGAAGCCTTCCGAGGCCAGCAGCTGGGCCAGCGTCTCGTCGACATCGAGGGCCTGCATGAACAGCGCCGAGCGCTCGGTGAATTCCTTCTGCCGGCGCTCGCTCTCTTCCTGCTCGGTCAGGATGTCGATGTCCCAGCCGATGAGTTGGCTCGCGAGCCGCACGTTCTGGCCGCGGCGACCGATCGCAAGGCTCAGCTGCTCGTCGGGAACGACGACTTCGATCTTTTCCGCCTGCTCGTCGAGCACGACCTTGGCCACGTCGGCGGGCTGCAGCGCCGAGACCACGAGATCGGCGATGTTCTCGGTCCACGGGATGATGTCGATCTTTTCGCCTTGCAGTTCTGCGACTACGGCTTGCACACGGCTGCCGCGCATACCCACGCACGCGCCGACCGGATCGATCGAGCTCTCGTTGGAGGTCACCGCGATCTTGGCGCGGCTGCCCGGGTCGCGGGCAATCGAGCGGATGGTGATGATGCCGTCGTAGATTTCCGGCACTTCCTGCATGAACAGTTTCGCCATGAACTGCGGGTGCGTGCGGCTGAGGAAAATCTGCGGGCCACGCTGCTCGCGGCGCACGTCGTAGATGTAGGCGCGCACGCGGTCGCCATAGCGGTACATCTCGCGCGGGATCAGCTCGTCGCGGCGGATGATGGCCTCGCCGCGGCCGAGGTCGACGATGACGTTGCCGTACTCGACGCGCTTGACCGAGCCGTTGACGATCTCGCCGACGCGATTGATGTACTCGTCATACATGCGCTCGCGCTCGGCATCGCGCACCTTCTGGACGATCACCTGCTTGGCCGACTGTGCCGCGATGCGGCCGAACTCGATGGGCGGCAGCGGCTCGCCGACGAAATCGCCGATCTTGGCGGCAGGGTTCTTGGCAAGTGCGTCGGGCAGCGCGATCTGCCGGGCCGGCTCCTCGAGCGTCTCGACCACTTCGCGCAGCCGGGTGAGTCGCAGTTCGCCGGTGCGCGGATTGATCTCGGCGCGGATTTCGGTCTCGGCGCCGTAACGGGTCTTGGCCGCCTTTTCGATCGCGTCCTGCATCGACTGGATGACGATCATGCGGTCGATGGACTTCTCGCGCGCCACGGCGTCGGCAATCTGCAAAAGCTCGAGGCGGTTTGCGCTCACGGCCATTTAGTCGATCTCCTCGGTGAGGTCAGAATTGAGTTCTACGGTTTCGACGTCGTCGGCGTCGTCGATCGGATGTTCGTCCTGGTCGGCCTGCGCCATGTTCATCAGCCGGTCGGTCATCACCAGCTTGGCTTCGGCGAGCGCGGTGAGCGGCAGCACGTGATCGGGATCCTGGCCGCTGGGTACATCCGGCAGATGGATGGTCACGGTCTCGTCGGTCACCGCGGCGATGGTGCCGCGAAAGCGCCGCCGGCCTTCGAGCAGGTCCGCGAGCTCGATCTTGGCTTCATGCCCGATATAGGTGCGAAAGTCGCGCGCCCTGACCAGCGGCCGGTCGATGCCGGGCGAGCTCACCTCGAGGTGATATTCGCGATCGATCGGGTCCTCGACGTCGAGCACCGGCGAGATTTCCTTGCTGAGCCGCTCGCAATCGGTGATCGCGAACCGGCCATTGCCGTCCTCGGCCATGATCTGCAGCGTCGTGCCGTTGTCCTGCGTGATCTTCACGCGGACGAGGCTGTAGCCGAGATCGTTCGCCACCGGCTCGACGATCGCGGCGATGCGCGCCTCGAGCCCGCTCTGGCGGATATAGCGTTTCTCGGTGAGCTCGAAGGGCATGCGGACGGCAGGGTTCGCCTTGCTTGGCGGCCACTCGCGTAGAGCTCGTGACTCGCCGGTGGAAAACAAAAAGAGCGGGGGCCGGTCAGGGCACCCACTCTCGAATGAGAGCAATGATGTGGCGCTGATATAGTCCGCCGCGCGCGCTGGCGCAAGGGTCGGCCGAACTACTTCTCGAACGTCACATTCTCGACGCTGGCCCCGAGCTCCTCGAGCGTGCCGCGCAGTTCCTTGACCATGTCGTCGGGGCCGCAGACGTAGAAGTTCTGCGCCCAGCTGGGCACGTGGCGCTTGAGGAATCCGGCATCGATGCGCTCGTGGAGGAGCTTGCTCCTGGGATCGTCGGTGACGGTCCAGAGGATTTCGAGATCGGCCATCTTCTCGAATTCCTCGCGCAGGATGATGTCGCCATCCGTGCGGTTGGAGGCGATCAGTCGGTGGCCCTTGAGGGCGTGCTTGCGGTTGAGGTCGCGGAGGATCGCGATGAACGGGGTCACCCCCGCGCCTCCGGCGATGAACGTTCCCGGGCCCTTGTAGGTGATGGTGCCCCAGACGTCGCGGATGACGCAGGTGCTGTCCGGGCTTGTAGCCGTAGAGCCGCTCGGTGACGCCGTCGCCGCCGGTCTTGAAATAGCTCTTGATGGTGAATTCGAGGTAGGGCGCATCGGTGAGCGCGGTGAAGGTGAAGGGGTGCTTCTTGTCGCGCCAGCCCTCCTCGTCGAGCGACACGTCCGTCGCCTGGCCGGGCTGGAATGCATAGCCGGCGGGCTTCTCGAGGCGATAGCGGCGGACATTGTGGGTAACGTCGGCGATCTCGACGATCTTCACGCTGGGCATGGCGGTCTCCGTTTCCCCATCAGATGCGGGCGCGGGTCATTTCGTTCCCGCGGCGGCGCGTTCGTCAATGCCGGGCTGTTCGCCGTCAGGCGGGATCGCAGCGCCGCCTCGACCTCGGCGAGCGACAGGCTGCCCGGCGGTCGGCGTTCCGCGACGAGCCACGCGCCCAGGGCGACCAGCTTGGCGTTGAGCGGTGTCGGCACGCCATGCAGCCGGCCGAGCAGCACGATCTCGCCATTGAGGTAGTCGGTCTCGATCGAGCCGGCGCCCCGCGCGAGGCTCTGCGCCGAGGACGAGCCGATCCGCTCGGCGCCGGGTACCGGGCTGCATCTGCGTGAACTGTTTTCGCCGCTCGGTGTCGGGCCCGACATCGCTGAAGGCGATGCCGGCGGCCGTGAGCACGGCGCGGCCCTCGGCCAGCACCGGCGCCGCGAGCTCCATGAGGCCTTTCTGCTCCCCAACCGCAGCGTCAAGCACATTGCCGAGATTGAGGATCAGCTTGGCGTATTTGCTGTCCATCACGCGATCGCTCGGGAACGCGGCAAAGCCGGCGCCGTCGAGCGCCGCGCAGATCGCGGCGACGGTCGCATCGTTCCCGCTCGGATAACGGCCAAGATCGAAGAACCCCGCTTTGGGCATCCCGAACGCCACGACCTCGCCGGGCGTCACGTAGGTCGCCGGCATCACCATCATCATGCCGTAGATATTGGGGAAGAACCGCAGCGCTATGCGCTCATTGGCGACGCCGTTCTGCGCGCAGACGATCGGCTGATCCGTGATGCCGGCTGCGCGCAGCGCATGAGGGCGCCCGTTGTGTCCTGGCTCTTCATGGCGAGCACGATGACGTCGTCGGCGCCGATGCCGAGTTCGCGCCAGGATCGGCTGCGACGGGGAAGCGGACGTGCTCATCGCCAGCCGGCGTGCGGAGCGTCAGGCCTTTCGAGCGGAGTGCCTCGAGCTGGGCGCCGCGCGCGATGCCCGCCACGTTCGCTCCGGCAAGCGTCAGCTTCGCGGCGAGCACCCCGCCGATCGCACCGACACCGTAAATCACAAATCTCATTGCCGGATGAACTCGAAGTAGAAGCTGGGGATGCGGCCCTCGCGGCGCGCCTTGTCCTCATAGCGCGTCGCGACCCAGCCCGGCCAGGGGTCGTGCCAGATACCCGGTCGCGCCGGGGCAAAGCGAAAGCGCGGCTCGCGCAGAATGTGCGCCAGCGCCCAGTTGGCGTAATCCTCGATATCGGTCGCAAACCGGAACGCTGTTCCAGGCCTGAGCACGCGCGCCAGCTCGCCGAGCGTCGTCGGCGAAATGAAGCGGCGCTTGTGGTGCCGCGTCTTGGGCCACGGATCGGGATAGAGCAGGTAGGCGCCATCGAGTGAAGCGTCGGGCAGCTTCACGAGGAGCTTCAGTGCATCGTCGGTGAACAGCCGGACATTGCCGATGCCCTCGGCCGCGATCGCCTCGACCATTTTTGCAATGCCGCCCGAAAACACCTCGCAGCCGATAAAGCCGGTGTCGGGGTGGGTCAGCGCCTGCCGCACCAGATGCTCGCCGCCGCCATAACCAATCTCGATGGCGAAGTGGGCCAGGCTTGGAAACAGCGTCTCCGGGTCGAGCGCACCATCCCCGAGCGCGATCTCGAGCCCCGGCAGCTTCTCACGAAACAGCCGGTCCTGCCCCTTGTGCAGCCGCTTACCCGAGCGCCGGCCGAAAAAGGCGCGCGGCTCGCCGGCAAGCGTGAGGGGCGGGGGCTTCGTCATGCCGCTCCCGACCGCCGCAGCTTAGGCCGCCTTCACCGCCGCCTTCAGCGCCGGCACGAGGTCGATCTTTTCCCAGCTGAACGAGCCGTCGCGGCCGGGCTTGCGGCCGAAATGGCCGTAGGCCGAGGTCTTGGCGTAGATCGGCTTGTTGAGGTCGAGATGCGTGCGGATGCCGCGCGGCGAGAGGTCGAAGACGTTGCCGAGCACGCCCTCGAGCTTTTCTTCGTCGACCTTGCCGGTGCCGTGGAGATCGACATAGATCGACAGCGGCTTGGCGACCCCGATGGCGTAGCTCAGCTGGATCGTGGCGCGGTCGGCAAGGCCCGCTGCAACGACGTTCTTGGCGAGGTAGCGTGCGGCGTAGGCGGCCGAGCGGTCGACCTTGGTCGGGTCCTTGCCCGAAAACGCGCCGCCGCCATGCGGAGCCGCGCCGCCATACGTATCCACGATGATCTTGCGGCCGGTGAGGCCGGCATCGCCATCGGGGCCGCCGACGACGAACTTGCCGGTCGGGTTGACGTGCCAGACGGTGTCCTTGCCGATCCAGCCCTCGGGGAGGGCCTTGCGGATATAGGGCTCGACGATCTTGCGCACGTCCTCGGAGGTCAGCGAGGCGTCGACATGCTGGGTGGAAAGCACGATCTGTGTCACCCCCACCGGAACGCCGTTCTCATATTTGACCGTCACCTGGCTCTTGGCGTCCGGCCCGAGCTTGACCGCTTCGCCCTCGCCGGCCTTGCGCGCGTCGCGCAGGATTTCGAGGATCTTGTGGGCGTAGTAGATCGGCGCGGGCAACAGCTCCGGGGTCTCGCGCGCGGCATAGCCGAACATGATGCCCTGGTCGCCGGCGCCCACGTCCTTGTTGCCCTTTTCGTCGACGCCCTGCGCGATGTCGGCCGACTGGCCGTGCAGCAGCACGTCGATCTTGGCCTTCTTCCAGTGAAAGCCCGCCTGCTCGTAGCCGATGGCCTTGATCGCCTTGCGCGCGGTGGACTTGAACTTGGCCGGATTGACGATGGGCGCCCCCGACGCGTCCCTGAGGATATTGCCCTCTTTGTCCTTCTTGAGCAGCGAGGCCGGCACGCGCACCTCGCCGGCGATGATCACGCGGTTGGTCGTCGCGAGGCACTCGCAGGCGATGCGGACCTGGCTCGGGTCCATGCCAGTCTTCTTGGCTTCCTTGAACACGAGGTCGACGATCTCGTCGGAGATGCGGTCGCAAACCTTGTCGGGGTGGCCTTCGGAAACGGACTCAGAGGTGAAGAGATAGGACTGCCGCACGGCCGAAACCCCCAAAAATGGACCGAAAACGCGGAAATTCGCGTGGTTGGGCGTGGGTTTTGTCACCGCACGTCAAGACGGTCAAGGCGGATATAAAGAAAGCTTGATATGCCGCAGCCCGCTCTTGGGCAAAATTCATGCCCGATCGGTTCGCTGCGGCGGCGGCGCGTCAGCAGCGTCAGCGCCAGCCCCAGGATCAGCGCGCCGAAAAACGGCAGCTCACCGAAGCGGTCGAAGATTGTTTCCGGCAGCTTTTGCGCCGGCACGCCGTCGAGCACCGCCGGGTTGCCTTCGGGCAGGCTCGACGTAATCCGCCCGAGCGGATCGGCAAAGAACGTCACGCCCGAATTGGTCGAGCGCAGCATCGGCAGCCCGGATTCGACGGCCCGGAGCAGCGCGTGGTGGGCGTGCTGGGCCGGCCCGATCGAGCCCAGAAACCACTCGTCGTTCGAGACATTGACGAGGAACTGCGCCTTGTCGGGATCGGCGCCGAGGTCGCCCGAAAAGATCGCTTCGTAGCAAATGAGCGCGATGAAGGTCGGGATGCCCGGGGCGGAAAACAGCCGCTTGCCGTCGCCGGCCGCCCAGCCATTGGTGCCCTGCACGAACTGCCGGATGCCGAAGAGCTTCCAGAAGCCCGCGAACGGCAGGTATTCGCCGAACGGCACGAGGTGCGCCTTGTCGTAGCTCGCGACGATCTCGCCCTTGTTGTCGATGGCGAACAGCGAATTGTAGCCAGGGTTGTCGGCGTCGGAATTGTCGGGGTCGGCATCGGGCTCGCGCGGCGCGCCGGTGAGCAGCATCGTCGTCGGCGGCAGCATGTGCCCGATCCGCGCCATCCCCTCAGGATACTGGCTCATGAAGAACGGAAAGACCGATTCCGGCCAGATCACGAGCGTCTTGTCGGCGATGCCGCCCGAGCCCGTGCTGAGCTCGATCAGGCGCGACACGATCTCGGGCGGCTTGGCCAGCGACCAGTTGGCGTGCTCGGTGATCATCGGCTGCACCAGCCGTACCTTCATGTCGGTGCGCGGCACGATCGGCGTGTCGGTGAGGCGAAGGTGCCCCCAGCCGATCTGTGCCGCGATCACCGCGACGCCGAGAACGAAGGGCAGGAGGCGCGTCGCGACGTCGCGACCGTCGGCCGGCCAGATCAGTGCCGGCGTCAGCGCCAAAAGCGCGGCGATCGCGGTGAGGCCATAGACACCGATCACTGAGGCGAGCTGCATCATCTCGGGTGTCGCGGTCAGCGAGTAGCCGAGGAGATCGAACGGAAAGCCCGAAAACAGCGTGCCGCGCGCGTATTCGGCGGCGCTGAGGAAGGTCGCCAGCGCCACGATGCGCCACGCGCCATGGCTCCAGAACAGATGCGCCAGCGAGGAGGCGAGGCCCCAGAACAGCGCGATCAGCGCCGCGAGCGCCAGGATCGCGAACGGCATGACCGTTAGATAAAGCGGCCCGCCTTCGAGCAGGAACGCCCAGGCGAGCCAGTGGAAGGCGACGGTGAAATAGCCCCAGCCGAAGGCAAAGCCGATGCCGAAGGCCGGCCCGAAGATGCGGCCGATGCCGCTGCGGCGTTCGGCACCATCGAGCGCCCACACCCAGAACGGGAAGGCGACAAAGATCGCCGGCAGCACGAAGAGCGGTGGCACGCTCAGCCCCGCAACCGCCCCGGCCACGACCAACATCAGAAAGCGGCGCCAGCCATGCGACAGCATGGCCCACTCGGCCAGACGGGTCATGCGGGCGAATCAGGGCGAAGCGACATTGCGCCGAGGGATAGCACGCTGGGCCCTGTTGCCGCCCACCCTGCGGGTGTCATCCCCGCGAAAGCGGGGACCCATTTCTCCGCTGGCTTCAAGCGAAAACTGACACGGTGTCGCCCCGGCGGAGGCCGGGGCCCAGTACAAACCGGAGGTGCAGTGGATACTGGATTCCGGCCTTCGCCGGGATGACAGCTGGGCTCGCTGCCTCCCCCACGGCGTCACTCCCGCGAAAGCGGGAACCTCCTTTTGATCACTCTCGCGACGGCTTGGTTTCGTCGGGCTCCGGCCCATCCGCCTTCACCGCCGCCTTGCGCTGTTTCAGCCGCTTGATCTTGATGCGCCTGAGCTGTGTCGAGTCCGCCTGCAGCACCTCGAACTCGAAATGCTTGATGCCGCCGACGATGTCGCCGCGCTTGGGTACGCGGCCGGCGAGCGCGAAGACCAGGCCGCCGATGGTATCGACTTCCTCGGCCATGCTCACCGGGGTCGAAGTCGGGCCCGATCGCGGTTTCGAGGTCGCGGAGCTCGGCGCGGGCCGAGGCGATGAAGATGTTGGAATTGATCTTGCGGACCAGCGGGCCGTCCTCGCTGTCGTGCTCGTCCTCGATGTCGCCGACCACGGCCTCGAGCAGGTCCTCGATGGTGACGAGACCGTCGGTGCCGCCATATTCGTCGATGACGATCGCCATGTGGACGCGCTTGGCCTGCATCTGCTGTAACAGGTCGCCCACCGGCAGCAGCGGCGGCACGAACAGCACCGCACGCGCCAGTTCGAGCTTGCTCAGCTTCTGCCTGAGCGCCGGTGACATCAGGCGCACATGCACCTGCTTGTCAGGGTCGGTCACGCGCTCGGTGATGCGCCGCAGCGCGTCCTTGACGTGGATGAAGCCGGTGATGTTGTCGATCGAGTCCCGGAACACCGGGATGCGCGAGTGGCCGACCTCGCGGAAGCGCTCGATCAAATCGCCGAGCGTCAGCTCGACATCCATCGCCTCGATGTCGGCGCGCGGCACCATCACGTCCTCGACGTGCTTGTCGCCGAGCTGCAGCACGTTTTGGAGGATCGTCCGCTCGGGCAGCGAAAAATCCTGCGTCTCGCCGGAGGCCTCCGATTCGAGCGCCTCCTCGAGGTCGGTGCGCAGCGACGGCGCCGGCACGAACATCGATTTGAGCCGTGCAAACCAGGACGGCCCCCGCGGCTGGGGGGCGGCAGGAGGGGAAGGCTCGGACGGTTGTTGGCGCTCCGCCGTCTCGGGCTTCGGCGCGGTGCTTGTGTCGCTCATGGCTCTTCGGCGTAGGGGTCCGCTACCCCCAGGGACGCAAGAATTTGGGTCTCGAGCCCCTCCATCACGAGGGCCTCGTCGTCAGCGACGTGATCATACCCGAGCAGATGCAGAAAGCCATGCACCACGAGGTGGGTGAAGTGATCGGTGAACGACACCCCGAGATCGGCCGCTTCGCGCTCCAGCGTTTCGCGGGCGAGGATGATGTCGCCCAAAAGCCCGATCACCGGCCCGAACGGCTCGATCTGCGGGAAGCTGAGGACGTTGGTGGCTTTGTCGATGCCGCGCCAGTCGCGATTGAGACGGCGCTGCTCGGCGTCGTCGGTCAGAACGATCGAGAGCTCCGCTGCGCCGGCGATCTTGGCCTTGGATCGGGTGAGCGCCGCGCGCACCGCCGCGTCGGCGCGGGCGTCGAGCGCCTCCGGCCAGCCGGCTGAATTGCGGGAGATTTCGATGCTGAGAGGAGCGGCCATTCACGACCCTCTGCGAAGGCCGCAGTCGGCGGCCTCACCTGTGGCGCAGCCACGGGGGAGGGGGACCATGCGAAGCATGGTGGAGGGGGCGGCCACGACCACCCGGTTCAGTCTCGCCCCCTCCACCGCCTGACGGCGGTCCCCCTCCCCCGTGCGACGCACAGGTGAGGATCGCAGGAGCCGACGGCTCTCGAAATCAATCAAGTTGAAGACTTGTTCGCCGACGCCTGATCGTACGCCCGCACGATCCGGCCGACCAGCGCGTGGCGCACCACGTCCTTGTCGTTGAAGCGCGAGACGTGGACGCCCTCGATACCCTCGATCAGGCCCACCGCCTCGACGAGGCCGGACTTCTGCCCGGGCGGCAGGTCGACCTGGCTCGGATCGCCGGTGACGATCATTTTCGAATTCTCGCCGAGCCGGGTCAAGAACATCTTCATCTGCATCGACGTGGTGTTCTGCGCCTCGTCGAGGATCACCACGGCATTGGCGAGCGTGCGGCCGCGCATGAAGGCGAGCGGCGCGACCTCGATGACGCCCGAAGTAATACAGCGTTCCACATGTTCGGGGCGCATCATGTCGTAGAGCGCGTCGTAGAGTGGGCGGAGGTAGGGGTCGACCTTTTCCTTCATGTCGCCGGGGAGGAACCCGAGGCGCTCGCCGGCTTCGACGGCCGGCCGGGACAGGATGATGCGGTTGATGTCGCCGCGCTCGAGCAGCGTTGCCGCGTGCGCAACCGCGAGGTACGTCTTGCCGGTGCCGGCGGGACCGATGCCGAACACCAGCTCGGCCCGTTCCATGGCGCGCATATAGGCGTCCTGCGCCGGCGTGCGCGCGACGATCGTCGCCTTGCGCGTCGCGATCTGCGCCATGCGCACCTTGCCCTTTTTTTCGAGGGTCGGGAGCGTCAGCTGGCTGTCTTCCTGCTCGATCATGCGGATCATCGTATCGACATTGCCGATATCGAGCGAGCGGCCTTCCTCGAGCATCGCGTAGAGCGATTCGAGCACCCGCCGCGCCTGGTCGACGGCGCCGGCGCTGCCCTTGAGCATGAGGTGGTTGCCGCGCGGCGCGGCGGTGATCTTGAGACGCTGTTCGATGAGCGCAAGGTTCTGGTCGAAATCGCCGTAGAGCTGGGCGGCGAGCCGGTTGTCTTCGAAGGCCAGTTCAAGCTGAGAGGCAAGAGCGTTGTCGGGCGTCGCGGACAAGTGCCTGTTCAAACTGGGTTTTCTCCTTCGGCGGTGCGTCGCTCAGGCCGGGATCGGCTGGGACTCAATTACGCTAGCAGCTTTGCGTTCCGCGTGTGTGACAATCTTGCCCGCAATTGAATTGTTGCCAGCGGTCGTGATCAGCACCGGCTGCACCGTGCCGATAAGGGTTTCCGCCGCCTCGAGATGCACCGCCTGCAGATAGGGCGAGCGGCCGCCGAGCTGGCCGGGCATCCGGCCGGGCTTTTCGAGCAGCACGTCGAGCGTCTTGCCGACGCAGGCCTCCGCGAAGCCGCGCATCTGGGCGGTGATCAGCGCATTGAGTGCCGCGAGGCGCTCGGTCTTGACCGCCTCGGGCACCTGCTCGGCGGATTGGGCGGCCGGCGTGCCTGGCCGCGGCGAATATTTGAAGGTATAGGCCGAGGCGTAGCCGACCTCGCGCACGATCGACAGCGTCGCCGCGAAATCGGCGTCGGTCTCGCCCGGAAAGCCGACGATGAAATCGCCCGATAGCGCCATATCCGGCCGCGCGGCTCTGATGCGCTTGATCAGGCGCAGATAGTCGGCGCGGCTGTGCCGGCGGTTCATTGCGGCAAGGATCGTGTCCGAGCCCGACTGCACCGGCAAATGCAGAAATGGCATGAGCTTGGGATTGTCGCGGTGTGCCGCGATCAGCTCGTCCGTCATGTCCGCAGGGTGGCTCGTGGTGTAGCGGATCCGGGCGAGACCTTCGATCTCCGCGAGCCGTGAACAGAGTTCACCGAGTCCGACATCCCGACCGCGCAGATCGCGCCCGTGATAGGCATTGACGTTCTGGCCCAGCAGCGTGATTTCGCGCACCCCGGCGGCGACCAGCGTTCGCGCCTCGGCCAGCACCTGCTCGACGGCACGGCTCGTCTCGGCGCCGCGGGTATAGGGCACGACGCAGAACGAGCAGAACTTGTCGCAGCCCTCCTGCACGGTGAGGAACGCGGTGAGCCCGCGCGCGCGGATGACATGGGGCGCCGCCGCGGGCAGATGCGCGAACTTATCTTCGGCCGGAAACTCGGTCTCGATGACGCGCTCGCCGCGTTCGCGCGCGCGCCACGAGGTCAGGCAGCCGGTGGTAGGATTGCGGCCCGAACACCAGATCGACCGCCTTGCTCCGCCGAGCGATCTCCTCGCCCTCGGCCTGTGCCACGCACCCCGCGACCGCGATCATGAAATCATGGCCGTCACGGCGCATCTCGGCGAGCCGCCCGAGCTCGGAGAACACCTTCTCGCTCGCCTTCTCGCGGATGTGGCAGGTGTTGAGGACGACGAGGTCGGCGTCCTCGATCGCGGCGGTCGGCTCATAGCCGTGCGGCGCCAGCGCGTCCGCCATGCGGTCGCTGTCATAGACGTTCATCTGGCACCCGTAGGTCTTGATGAACAGGCGCTTGGGCCGGAGCTCGGTCGTCATCGCCGGGATTTAGCACCGCGCCCGCATCGGAGCCAGATGTGCCACGCCCTCGTGGCTCGACAAGCTCACCATGAGGGCGACAGCGGAATCCTCACGGTGAGGGCTCCTGAACCCGCGGTGTCCCAGAGGACCTCATGGTGAGCCTGTCGAACCACGAGGTCCGGGCCCCGCGCCCGCCTTACTCCGCTGGGGCAGCGACCGGCACTCCGGCTGGCCCCGCCATATCCTCGTGCCGGTTCAACCTCACCAGCATGCGGCGCACCTCGACCTCGGCCTGCCGGGTGATGATCTTGCGGTCGGTTTCGGCGGTCATCGGGATCGCCGCGCCGAAGGCGATCGTCACGTCCTTGACGCCGGAGGTGAGCAGGTTCGTCAGCACCGCCTTGAAGCCGCGCGCGTTCATCCCGGAGATGCCCGAGCGTTCGTTGCGCGACACTGGCAGGCCCTGGAGGTGGGTGTAGGCGATGGTGACCGGCTGGATCATCACCTCCTTGGCACCACCCTCGGCCATCGCCTGCTGCGCCGCACCGACCAGGGCGCTGCGGAACGGCTGCACATGCGTGCCGAGGTCGCGGTGGCCTTCGGCAAACAGCAGCACCGCGCCGTTGCTCGCGAGCCGCTTGCCCATTTCCCGGGCGGTTCGTCTGGCATCCGTGCGGCGCTCATAGTCGACATAAAGCGTGCGCTGCAGCGACGCCATGAACCCGACGAAGAAGGTGTTGCGCACCCCCTTCTTGGCGACGAACGTCACGTCGGCGACCGAGCCGATGGCGATAATATCGGTCCACGAGATGTGGTTGGACAGCAGCAGCGTCGGCCGGTTGTGCAGCGGCTCGCCGATGGTGTGGACGCGCAGCCCGAGGAAAACGCAGCCGGTCTTGTGAAACAGCATGGTCAGGAACGGCGAGAACAGCCCGAGCCGCGTGATCACGAACTGCGTCGGCACGCCGATAATCAGCATCGGGATAAAGACGAAAATAAAGAACAGCGTTCTGAAGATCACTTGACGCCCCCGTCCTTGCCGAGCGGTACGGCGTAAAGCTCGAGCCGGTGGTCGACCAGCCGATAGCCGAGGCGCTTGGCGATCACCTCCTGGATGGCCTCGATTTCCTCGTTGCGGAACTCGATGACCTTGCCGGAGCGCACGTCGATCAAATGGTCGTGGTGCGTATCGGGCAGCGTCTCGAAGCGCGCCCGGCCGTCCTTGAAATCGTGCTTGGCGACGAGCCCGGCCTCTTCGAAGAGGTTGAGGGTGCGATAGACCGTCGACAGCGAGATCTTGGGATCGATCGCCGCGGCGCGGCGGTGCAGCTCCTCGACATCCGGGTGGTCGCTTGCCGCCTCGACCACCTGGGCGATGACGCGGCGCTGCTCGGTCATGCGCATGCCTTTCTTGGCGCACTGTTCTTCGAGGGTGTCGCCGGCCGCGGGCTTGTCCATCACCAGAACCTCATTCCAGGTCGCGCGCCATCACCAGTGCCGTCGCCGGTCGGCCGTCGGGCCGCGCATAATAGCCGTGGCGTTCGCTGAGCTTCGAAAATCCGAGCTTCTCGTAAAGCCGGATCGCGGCCGGATTGTCGGCCGCGACCTCGAGGATCATGCGCCGGGACGCCGTCATGCGCAAATCCTCGAAGCAGGCCTTGAGCAGCGCCGCGCCAACCCCCTTGCCGCGATATTTTTGGTCCACCGCGATGGTCATCAGCTCGGCGTCGTCGCCGAGCAGCCGCAGCATGGCAAAGCCCGCGACCTTGTGCGCCTTGTCGCAGGCGACGAGCGTCGGCGTGTCGGAATCGCTCGAGATAGGACTCGATGTCCTGGCGCGGCCAGCCGCGATAAAAGCTCTTCGCATGGAGGCTCGCGACCGCATCGGCGTCGCGCTGCTGCGCCGGCTCGATGTGCAGTCCGAGCGGCGCCATCCACGAGCGCTGCATCATGGCGCGGTTTCCACCACGCGGGCGACGCGGAACCTGTCCTGCGGCTTGGCGTCGGCACCGCGGATATAGGCGGCGTCCGGCGGGAACGAGGCGGGATCGGCGGTGGCCGCGAAGCGGGCGAGGGCGGCGATGTCGACGAGCGGGCTGGTGATGATCCCGGCGCCTTGCGGCACGCGTTGACGCGCGGTCGCCATCGGCAGCAACACCGGCGCGCCGATCGGAATCGCCGGTCCCGAGAAGGCCTGGAAATAGGCCTCGTCGCGCCGCGCATCGAGCAGCACGGCAACGGGTCGCATTGCGCGCTGAGCGACAGGGCGAGCAGCGATGGCACGCCGATCACCGGGATGCCGAGCGCGAGCCCGAGTCCGCGCGCGGCGGAAAGCCCGATCCTGAGCCCGGTGAACGAGCCGGGACCTGTGGTCACGGCGATGCGGGTGAGATCGGCATAGGCGGCGCCGTTGCGCGCGAGGAGTTCAGCAAGCGCCGGAAACAGCCGCTCGGCCTGGCCCGTCGCCATATCCTCGCTGAGGGTGTCGACGCGATCATCGCGCAGCAGCGCGAGCGCCAGCCGCGGCGCGGCGGTGTCGATGGCGAGAGAAGGGTCGTCATGGCGGAGGACATATCGCGTCACCGCGCTCAGCCGGCCGGAGGCTCCGAGGCGACAACTAGACCTGCTGCACGGCCTCGACGCCGGGCACGAAGTGCCGCAGCAGGTTCTCGATGCCGGATTTGAGCGTCGCGGTCGAGGACGGGCAGCCCGAGCAGGCGCCCTGCATGTGGAGGTACACCGTGCCGTCGCGGAAGCCCTTGAAGGTGATGTCGCCGCCATCCATCGCGACCGCCGGGCGCACCCGGGTCGAGATCAGTTCCTTGATGACTTCGACGGTCTCGCTGTCGGTCGCATCGAAGAATTCCTCGGTCGGCGCGGCGACGGCGCTGCCATCCTCGATCACTGGCTTGCCGGAGAGGAAATGCTCCATGATGACGCCGAGCACCGCCGGCTTCAGATGACTCCAGTCGGTCGTGTCCTTGCTGACCGAGACAAAGTCGGCGCCGAGGAACACCCCCGTGACACCCGGAATCTCGAACAGCCCTGCCGCGAGCGGGGAGGCCGTTGCGGCCTCTACGCTGCGGAAATCGCGCGGCTCGCCCGCCAGCACGTCGCGGCCGGGCAGGAATTTGAGCGTCGCCGGATTGGGCGTGGCTTCGGTCTGGATGAACATCGCGGATACCGGTCTGGAACGGCTCTAAAACTAAGCGCCGCGCTCGTTCATTGCAAGGACGGGCATTCTGTGGACATGCCGGAAAGCGGAAGAAGCTACGCCACGGCGATGATTTCGGCGTCGGTCATGGCCGGCGGGACCACGGTCACGAGGATATGGAGCCGCCGGTTGCCGACGAAATGCATAACCAGCGGGCCGGGTCCCTTGTCCGACGCGCTCGCCGCGAGAACGAGGATCGCGATCTGCGGATCGTCGGCGAGCACGCCCTCGATCGCCGCATCGAGCGCGCCCTCGCGGATCACGCTCTCGGTGCGGATCTGGCCGATCTGGGCGATCCGCGCGATCCGGGCGTCGAGATTGCGCTCGGCCTCGTTGCGCGCCTCGGCCCGCATGGTCTCGGCGACCCCGATGAACTGGTCGAAATCGGCGCTGTCGATCACCGACATCAGCACCAGCGTGCCGCCGGTGCGCTTGACGCGGTGCGCCGCGAACGTGACCGCCCGATCGCAATCGGGCGAGTCGTCGATGATGACGAGGAATTTGCGGCTATAGCCGAGGTCCGCCATGGCTGCATTGTCCCACTGCCGGCGATGTGCGGCAAGCTATCCCACGAACCCGACGATCCGCCGCACCTCGCCCATCGTCTTTGCCGCGATCACCGAGGCGCGGGCCGCACCGTCCGCCATGAAGGCATCGATGCCCTTGGGATCGGCCATCAGTCGGCGCGCTTCCGCAGCAATGGGCGCGAGCTTGGCCACCGCGAGCTCGGCGAGCGCCGGCTTGAACGCGCCCCAACCCTGGCCGCCGAACTGGCGCAGCACGTCGGCCTTGGTGGTGTCGGACAGCGCCGCATAGATGCCGACGAGGTTGTCGGCCTCGAGCCGGCCTTCGAGCCCCTTCTCTTCGGAGGGGAGCGGAGCGGGATCGGTGGTCGCGCGCTTGATCTTTTTGGTGATGGCATCGGCGTCGTCCATCACGAGGATACGCGCGCCCTCTGAGGTGTCGGATTTGCTCATCTTCTTGCTCGCGTCTTTGAGCGACATGACGCGTGTCGCGGGGCCCGCGATCACCGGATTGGTGATCGGGAAAAAGTCCGCGTCGAGCCCCTGTTCCTTGATCGAATTGCGCGTAGTCGTTGTTGAACTTGGCCGCGATGTCGCGCGTCAGCTCGAGGTGCTGCTTCTGGTCGTCGCCGACCGGCACGTGCGTCGCCTTGTAGAGCAGGATGTCGGCCGCCATCAGCGAGGGATACGCGAAAAGCCCGAGCGATTCCGCCTCGGCGTTCTTGCCCGCGGTCTTGTCCTTCCACTGCGTCATGCGGTTCATCCAGCCCATCCGCGCGACGCAGTTGAACACCCAGGCGAGCTCGGCGTGCTGATGGACGCGGGACTGGTTGAAAACGATGTTCTTTTTGGGATCGACGCCGGCCGCGACATAGGCCGCGGCGACCTCGCGAGTCGCCTGCCGCAGCGTGTCGGGATCCTGCCACACGGTAATCGCGTGCATGTCGACGACGCAGTAGATGCACTCCTCGTGCGTCTTCTGCATCTCGACGTAGCGCTTGATGGCGCCGAGGTAATTGCCCAGATGCAGGTCGCCCGAAGGCTGGGTGCCGGAAAAGACGCGCGGAGTGAAGGGCATGGGGCTGTGCCTAGCGTTGTGGCAACCGATGTGCGACCGCGCCCTTAGCGGTCAATGCCCTTCGGTGCAAGCAGTCCCGTCCGCCTCGCCGCTCAGCTCGCGGCCGGGCAGTATGTGGCTTGCAGCGCGCTCACGGCCGCCTGCATGTCGGTATCCTTGAGCGAGGTCGAGACCACCGAGTTGTTGGCCGTGGGGCTCAGCGTGCCGTCGGCAGCAAGGCCCTGGACGACGCTCGGATCGTTGCCGTTGAGAGTGATGGTCCAGGCGGAATAGGTGTCTTTGGCTGCCGAGAGCACATAGCTCACCGATTTGAGCTTATGGGCGTCGATCTCGATGCCGCCCTGTGGCTGGCCACCGGCCGAAAAGACGACATCGAACACGCAGTCGCTCTTTTCGGTGATCGCGAAGTCGACCAGCGGCCCGCTGTTGTTAGTCTGCGTTTCGAACGCGCCGGGGCCGGTCTGTTTCATCGTGCCGGAGTACTGGCCATCGCCAAAGGCGATCGTCCCGCCATCGCTGGCGCCCGTAACGAACGTCGCGACGAGATCGACGGCCGGCTTGGCATCGGCCGCAAAAGCCGGGACCGGCAGCAGGGCGATGAGGAGAGCAAGAGGCAGGCGCATGGTCGTTCCCCTGAACGGTGAGGCGCTGAGCCTAGCAGCTAACCGTTCCGACGCAACCGGAGGAGCAGCACGCCCATGGGTTGCGCCCGCGTCACATGCACGGCGAGGAAATAGAGGCCGGCGCCGAGCAAGCAGAGGGCTCCGAGCGCCACCAGCTGTACGATCAGCGGCGCGTGCGGGCTGAGATAGGGCGCGAGCGGGATCGAGAGGCCCCAGAGGATCAGCGCCATGCCGATCGAGGACGCGATGATCAGCCCGTGCCGGCGCCAGTCTTCGGCCGGCAGCTGGAAATGTCCGCGCCGGCCGAGCCAGATGCCGAGCAGCACCGCGTTGGCCCAGGCCGCCACCGAGGTCGCAATCGCGATGCCGACATGCTTGAGGCTCGGGAACAAGAGCAGCGAGATCGCGATGTTGATGACCACCGAGATGCCGGCAAAGATCGTCGGCGTGCGCGTGTCCTCGCGGGCGAAAAAGCCCGGCTGCAGCACGCGGATCAAGACGTAGGCGGGCAGGCCCGCCGAGAACCAGATCATCGTCTGGGCCGTCTCGTAGGTGTCGGTCGCGGTGAAGGCGCCGCGCTGGAACAG
Organism: uncultured Alphaproteobacteria bacterium; assembly: GCA_963848625.1. Classification (GTDB taxonomy): domain Bacteria; phylum Pseudomonadota; class Alphaproteobacteria; order Rhizobiales; family Devosiaceae; genus Devosia_A. Next base: position 211,284 of record CAWKEC010000001.1, on the reverse strand, counting down.
CACCGCGACGATCGGCTGGGCCAGCGCAATGAGCGCCGTCGCCGCCGGCATCGACAGCAGCATCGAAATCAGCAGCGCCTGGTTCTGGCTGGCGTCGGCTTCCTTGTCGCGCCCGCCCTTGAGGTGGCGTGACAGCTCGGGCAGCAGCACGGTGCCGATGGCGATGCCGATGATGCCGAGCGGCAGCTGGTAGAGCCGGTCGGCGTAGTAGAGGTATGCGATGGCGCTCGCGGCGGACGAGGCGATGATGGTGCCGACGAAGATGTTGACCTGGGTGATGCCGCCCGCGATCACCGCCGGGATGGCGAGGACCCAGAAGCGCCGGACGTCGGGATCGAAGCGCGGCCATTGCAGTCTTGGAACGAAGTTCGCCCGGCGGATCGCGACATAGACCATCGCCAGTTGCGCGATGCCGCCGGCGATGGTGCCGATGGCGATCCAGATCGCCGTCTGCACGTCGGTGTTCGGATAGAGCACCAGCGGCGCCATGAACACGATCATCACGATATTGAGCAGGATCGGCGCGAAGCTCGCGGCGGTGAAGCGGTTGAGCCCGTTGAGGATCGCCGCGTAGGCCGCCATCAGCGACATGCACATGAGGTAGGGGAAGCAGATGCGCGTCAGCAGCACCGTGAGGTCGTACTTCGCCGGATCGCCGAGGAAGCCGGGAACGAAGATCGGCAGGATCCACGGCATGAAGATTTCAACGAGGATGGTGACCGCCGTCACCGTGGCAAACAGCCAGCTCATGATCCGCGCGGCCCAGAGCCGCGCTGGCTCCATCCCGTCCTGCTCGAGATGTTTTGAGAACAGCGGGATGAACGCGGTGTTGAACGCGCCCTCGGCAAACAGCCGCCGGAAGAGGTTCGGGAAGCGGAAGGCGGCGAGGTAGGCGTCGGCCGCAAAGCCGGTACCGAGCACGGCGGCGACGAGAGCATCGCGGACGAAGCCGAGCACGCGACTGCCGGTGGTCAACAACCCCACATTGAGGAAATTGCGGTAGAGGTTGCTCATGCCGACATCCGCGCCATCGGCCCCACCCTCATCCGGCTTCGCCACCTTCTCCCATCAAGGGAGAAGGCAATCGAGCCGTGAAAGCAGTGAGGTGTGCCTTCTCCCCTCGTGGGAGAAGGTGCCCGAAGGGCGGATGAGGGGTGGGCCTCAAACAACGGAACTATCCATTCGCAACCTTCGCGGGCTGGTCCTGCCCGCGCGGTTCGACCGGTTGGAACACGCTCAGCAGCCGGTTGTGGATGCTGCGCTGGCGCGCCTTGGATTCGATCTTATGGCCGGTGAGGTCGGTGACGTAGAACACGTCCACCGCCTTCTCGCCATAGGTGCCGATATGCGCCGACCCGATGGTGAGGTTGAGGTCGGAGATCGCGGCGGTGAGCTGGTGGAGGAGTCCCGTGCGGTCGAGGCCCGAGACCTCGATCACCGTGAACTTCTCCGAGAGCGTGTTGGAGACTTCGACGGAGGCCGGCAGCGAGAACGGCTTCAGCCGGCGGTTGTGCCGGCTCTCTTTGCCAAGGTCGATGAGGATCTGCCGCTTGCCCTGCAGCAGCTGCTTGACCGTCTCGATGATGCGGTTGGCGCGGACCTTCTCATCCTCGTCGGAGGTGAAGGCGCGCCGCAGCCGGAAGGTGTCGAGCGCCCGCCCGTCGCGGGTCGAAAAGATTTGCGCACCGATGATCGAGGCTTCGCACATCGTGCAGGCGCCGGCAATCAGCGACAGCAGCCGCGGATGGTCCGGCGTATAGAACGAGACTTCAGTGATGCCCTCGAAGGCCTGCACGCGGATCGCGCCCGCGAAGGGCTGGCCGGCGTGGTCGGCCGTGCGGATCATCTTGGCGTGCTCGAGCTGCAGCTCGAGCTCGGCGCGCAGCCAGTAATGGTTGTAGTGGCGCGCCATGTACGCCGCGAGCTCGTCGGCCGGCCACGCGGCGAGCGCCTTTTCGAGATCGGCCTTGGCGGCGGCGATGCGGTCCGATTGCGTGACGCGCGAATGCCCGCCCGAAAGCAGCGGCTCCGTCGCGTAGTAGAGCGAGCGCAGCAGCGAGCCTTTCCAGCCGGTCCAGACGCCCGGGCCGACGGCGCGGATGTCGCAGGCGGTGAGGATCATCAGCATCGCGAGCCGCTGCGGCGACTGCACGATCTGCGCGAACGACTTGGCGGTCTCGGGGTCCTGGAGGTCGCGCGCCTGGGCGATCTCGCTCATCAGCAGGTGGTCTTCGATCAGCCAGGCGACGGTATCGGTCTCTGCCGCGTCGAGCCCGAGCCGCGGGCACATCTTGCGCGCCACGCGTGCGCCGGCGATCGAGTGATCCTCGGGGCGCCCCTTGGCGATGTCGTGGAGAAAGAGCGCGACATAGAGCAGGCGGGTGTCGTTCAGTGACGGCAGCAGCTCATGGGTCAGCGGCAGCTCCGCGCGCAAACCGCCATTGGCGATCTCGCCCATCACGCCGACGGCGCGGATCAGGTGCTCGTCCACCGTATAGTGGTGGTACATGTTGAACTGCATCAGCGCGACGATGCGCCCGAACTCCGGCACGAAACGGCCGAGCACCCCGCTCTCGTTCATCTGCCTCAGGATGCGCTCGACGGTGCGCGGGCTGGTGAGGATTTCGAGGAACCACTCATTGGCCCTCGGCTCGTTCTGCACGTCGCGATCGATGCGGCGGAGCGCGCGCTGCATCTGCCGGATCGCGTCGGGATGGAACAGGAGGTCGTTGCGGCTCGCGACGAGGAAGCTCTTGATGATCGCGAGCGGGTCCTTCTCAAACGTTTCCGGTCGCGTCGTGTTGAGGCGTCCCGAATCGATGACGAAATCGGCCTCGCCCTTGATCGCGACGCGTCCGCGTTTGAACAGGCCCGTGACCCTGCCCATCATGTCGAGCGGCTTGGCGTGGTCGAATTCGAGCTGCGTACAGATGATGCGCGTGAGGTCGCCGACATCCTTGGCGACGAGGAAATAGCGCTTCATCATGCGCTCGACGCCCAGCATGCCCGGCCGGTCTGCAAAGCGCAGCCGGTCGGCGAGCTCGGGCTGCACCTCGAAGGTCAGCTTCTCGTCGGCGCGGCCGGTGAGGAAGTGGAGATTGCACCGCATCGCCCAGAGAAAGTTCTCGGCGCGCTCGAACATCCGGTATTCGTCGGCGCTGAGCACGCCCTTGTCGACCAGCTCGGCGCTGGTCTTGACCCGATAGACGTATTTGCCCATCCAGAACAACGTGTGGAGGTCGCGCAGGCCCCCCTTGCCGTCCTTGATGTTGGGCTCGACGACGTAGCGCGTGTTGCCCGTTTGCCGGTGGCGATCCTCGCGCTCGGCCATCTTGGCGGCGATGAACTCCGGCCCGGTCCTGGGCATTACCTCGCTCTCGAACCGCCTCTGCAGTTTGTCGAACAGCGTTCTATCGCCGATCAAATAGCGCGCCTCGAGCGTCGCCGTGCGCACCGTCATGTCGGCCTTGGCCATGCGGATGCATTCGTCGATGGCGCGCACCGCGTGCCCGACCTTCTGGCCGAGGTCCCACAGCATATAGAGGATGTATTCGGTGACCTGCTCGCCCCAGGGCGTCTGCTTGTAAGGGAGGATGAACAGCAGATCGATGTCCGAGCCCGGCGCCAGCGTGCCGCGCCCGTAGCCGCCGACCGCCGCCAGCGCGATCGCCTCCGCCCCCGAGGGGTTGTCGACGGTATAGACCTCTTCGGTCGCGAAGCGGTGGATGGCGGTGATGATCTCGTCTTCGGCCGCGGCGATGTTCTGCGCGCAGCGCGTGCCCTTGCCGGTGTCCATCAGCTCGGCTTCGGCCGAATTGCGCGTCTCGTGCAGCGTCTTGCGCAACACCGCGAGGACGATCGAGCGACCCTGCGCCGATTTCGGCGAATTCTGCCCGAGCTCGGCGGCGATCTCCTCGAGGATCGTATCGGCGGTCTTGAGGTGAAACTGCGCCTTTTTCGGGCGGAGCTCAGCTTCGGCGAGTGGCATTGAAGGCTTTCTTCAGCTCGTAGGTCAGCTCAAGCGCATCGCGCGGGGAGAGGTCGTCGGGATGGAGCTGATCGAGCATGGTCTCAAGAGTACTCATTTCCGGTTTCTTGGGTGCCGGCGCGGCCCGGAAAAGCGGCAGATCGTCTAGCATGGGTACAAAAGCGCCGGAAGAGCGGCTTTCGAGCACGCCCAGCACCTGCCGGGCCCGCGCCAGCACCGATTCGGGCAGTCCGGCGAGGCGCGCGACCTGCAATCCGTATGACCGGTCGGCAGCGCCAGGGACGACTTCGTGGAGGAACACCACCTCGCCCTCCCATTCGCGCACCGCCATGGTGACGTTGCGGAGGCGCGAGAGGCTGGTGGCGAGCGCCGTCATCTCGTGGAAATGCGTTGCAAACAGCGCCCGGCAGCCGGTTTCGTTGTGCAGCGCCTCGGCCGCCGCCCAGGCGATCGAGAGGCCATCGAAGGTCGCCGTGCCGCGCCCGATCTCGTCGAGGATCACCAGCGAGCGGGCCGTCGCGCGGTTGAGGATGGCGGCCGTTTCGACCATCTCGACCATGAAGGTCGAACGCCCCCGCGCGATATCGTCGCTGGCCCCGACGCGCGAGAAGACCCGGTCGACAATGCCGATCCGCGCCGTTTTGGCCGGCACGAAGCTGCCCATCTGCGCGAGGATCGCAATCAGCGCGTTCTGGCGGAGAAAGGTCGATTTGCCGCCCATATTCGGACCAGTGACGAGCCACAGCGCGCCGCCCGTGAGCTCGGTGTCATTAGCGACGAATGGCGTGCCCTCGGCGATGACATTGGTCTCGACCACCGGATGCCGCCCGCCCTCAATGGCGAAATCGAGCCCCTCTGTGATCGCCGGCCGGCACCAGCCGCGCTCCGCCGCAACGTGCGCAAGGCCAAGGGCGACGTCGAGCTCCGCCAGCGCATCGGCGAGCCCGCGCAGCGCCTCGGTCTCGCTCAGCACCGACGCGACCAGTCGCGCAAAGATCGCCGTCTCGATCTCCAGCGCCTTTTCGTGGGCGCGGGCGATGCGGCCCTCGAGCTCGGCGAGCTCGGCGGTGGTGAAGCGCATCGCATTAGTCATCGTCTGGCGATGAATGAACGTCGACTTGTGCGGCGGCTCGGTAAGCTTCAGCCCCTGGCTCTGCGGCACTTCGATGAAATAGCCGAGCTGCCCGTTGTGGCGGATCTTGAGCGACTTGATCTCGCTCTCGGCGGCGAGCCGCGCCTGCAGCGCCGCGACGACGCCCCGTGTCTCCGAAGCCAGTGCCCGCTCGGTATCGAGCCCGCCGTCGTAGCCCTTGCGCACAAAGCCGCCGTCGCGGCTCAAAACCGGCGGTTCGTCGTCAAGGGCGCGGTTCAGCTCTGCGGCTAGCGCCGTTGGCGCCGCGCTGAGGACATCGCGAATCCGCCCAAGCTCCGCCGGCGGATCGAGGAGGCCGCCGAGGGCAGCGCCGAGCTCGCGCGAGATCGAGATCGCCCGCCCGACGCCATCGAGGTCGCGCGGTCCGCCGCGGCTGAGTGCCAGACGGGTCAGCCCGCGGGTCAGATCGGGGATCGATTTCAGTGTCTGCCGCAGCTTGGCGGCGAGCAACGTTTCCTCGCGCAGGGCTTCGACGACCGCGAGCCGCGCATTGATGGCGGCGACATCGAGCAGCGGCGCACCCAGCCGCTGCATGAGCAGGCGCGACCCGGCCGAGGTGACGCAATGGTCGATCTCGTGGAGCAGCGAGCCCTTGCGGGCGCCGCGCGGTGTCTCGGTGAGTTCGAGCGAGGCGCGCGTTGCCGCGTCGATCACCATATGCGCCTCGATTAGCTCGGCCGAAGGCGGTCGCAACGCCAGCGCCGCCCCCTTCTGCGAGTCGAGCACGTAGCCAACCAGCGCCCCGAGCGCGGCACGCGCGACCCGCGACAGCGCGGTAGGGTCGAACGCATCGGTGCCGAACGCCGTCGCGAGCGTTGCGGTGGCACGGCTCGAGTCGAAGCGCTCGCCGGAAAGCTCGACCAGCGCCATTTCCGGCAGGCCGACCCGCAGCGTCTGGAGCGCCGTTCTGCTCGCTGCCGAGACCAGCAGCTCCGCCGGGGCGATCCGCGCCAGCTCGTCGCCGATCGCCGCGGCGCTGAGCGGCAGCACCGCCGTCTCGCCGGTCGAGACATCGGCATAGGCCAGCGCGAAATCGGCCTCGCCCTGCGTCAGCGTGGCGAGCGCCGCGAGGTAGTTGCTGGCTCGCGCCGGCAGCAGATCGTCCTCGGTCAGTGTGCCCGCCGTTACCAGCCGTACGACGTCGCGCTTCACCACCGACTTGCCGCCGCGCTTCTTGGCGAGCGCCGGATCTTCGATCTGCTCGCAGATGGCGACGCGATGGCCGAGCGTGATCAGCTTCTTGAGGTAATCCTGCGCCGCGTGCACCGGCACGCCGCAGAGCGGAATGTCCTGGCCCTGGTGGCGGCCGCGCCGGGTCAGCACGATCCCGAGCGCCTGGGCGGCGATCTCGGCGTCCTCAAAGAACATCTCGTAGAAATCGCCCATCCGGTAGAACAGGAGGTAACCGGGATTGGCCGCCTTGATCTCGAAATACTGCGCCATGGCCGGCGTCGCCGCCGCGGGTGCAGCGGCCGGCGGCAGGTCGGCATCGTACGGCGCCTGATCCATAAGGGGTCCGGAAAAGCCCGGGACTTTAGGGGGACGGACGGGCGATGCCAAGCGCGTTACGGCAGGAACGGAATCACGTGCTTGGTGGCGCCCTCGGCATGGCGGAACCACGCCTTGTGCATCGCGAGGATGGTGTCGCGGTGTACTGCCTGAGCGCGGCGCCGCAACGCATGCCGCCAGAAATACGGGGCCTCCTGCTTCCGCTCGAAGGCCGCCATGTCGAGATCGCTCGCAAACAGCTGGATCTCGCTGCCGGCCGGAAGGCACTGGGTCTGGATCGCAAGGCCCGGGTCGGTCTGCCGCACGATCAGCGCGCTGGCGAGCGGACCGGAGGAATGGAAGAAGACGAGATCGAAGAACCGCGTCCGGGTGCGCGGGCTCTCGGTGATGATTTCCGCCCCCCGGCGGGTGACAATATAGGCAGCTGCGCCCCCCTCCCACCCCACGAAGCGCGTCACCTTGACCCCGGCGAGGGGCGCGCCTTCCGGCTTGGTGCGCAGCCATTTGAGGCTGGTCTCGATGCGCAACACGTCGAGCGTGGGTGGATCGGAATCGAAAGCGGCGAGAAAGGCCGGCAAGCCCGAGGAGAGGACGGCGTCGTCTTCGAGGATCAGAGCGTACGGCGCATCCGACGAGAGGAGCGCCGACATGGCCCGCAGATGGCTTGAGGTGCAGCTCAAGGCAGCCGGGCTCAGCCAATAGGGCCGCCGGGCATCGGCATAGCTGGCGAGCTCAGGCGGCGCGAGATCGCCGGGCGTCACGGCTTCGATACGCGTCGCCGTAAGTCCGAGCCTTTCGAACTGTGCCTCCATGAAGGCGCGGCGGTCGGTACGCCGGGCCAGGTTGATGTAGTGAATCTGCACTAGGGTGTTGCCAGGAACGGGATGTGCAGCAGCTTCGCACCGCCGACGCGCTGGAACCACTGCTTCTTGAGCGCCGTGATCGTATCCCGGTGCAGCGCGCGCGAGAACCGGTTCAGCCGGTGCCGCCAGACCCAGGGTGCTTCGGCCGCGGGGCGCGCATCGCCATTGCCGAGATCGCTTTCGAGCAGCGGCACGCCGGCTCCGGTCTCTTTGGACTGGATGCACAGTCCCGGCACCGTCTGCCGGATGACGATCCGGCGCGCCATCGGAGCCTCGCTGTCGAACAGCGCCTGATCGAAAGGCCGCTGTCTCGCCGCGACGCTGTCGAGGATGCGTTCCGCGCCGCGCCGCGACACGATATAGCCGCCGGCGCCGCTGTCGTAGCCCACGAAGTGGACGATCTCGACGCCGGCAACCGGGCCTTGTGCCGGGCGCACACGAATGCGCTTTTCGCAGGTCTCGATCCGGAGCAGGTCGAAATCGGGCGGCGCCGCTTCGATCGCCGCGAGGAACGCCGGCAGGCGCGGCGAAAGCGCGACGTCATCCTCGAGCACCAGTGCAAGTGCGTCCGCGCTGTCGAGCAGTGCGCGCATAACTTTAAGATGGCTAAGCGTACAAGCACATTCCTTCGTACTCAGCCAGAACGGGCGGCTCGGGTGGCAGTAGGCGTCCCGATCGCCTACGGGCACCTCGTCAGCCGTGACGGCCTCGACCCGCGTCGCCATGAGGCCCAGCCGCGCGAACTGCTCTCCCATGAAAGTGCGGCGGTCGGTACGGCGCGCGAGATTGATATAGTAGATTTGCACGGGGCCGATGGTCTCTGCTCTTGTTCGTCAACCGATGTCGAACGGCACTTTCGTTCGTTGCCCACCCAGCGCAAAGCGCCACCAGGCTTTGCGTGCAGCTTCGACCGTGTCGCGGCGGATTGCCCTGAACATCGTTCTCCAGATGCTAGGCCTCTTGCGCGTGTTCACCAAGTCGCTGCGAGCATGCGTGCCGTCCTGCGAAACGTTGGCTGCCTGAATGCACAAGGCTGGGACGGCCTGCAGCGCCCTCAGGCGTCGCGCGAGGGGATTGACGTCGTGAAACAGGAGTTCGTCCATGTCCAGGCCCCTGGGTTCGGGAGTATTCAGCACCATGTGGGCGCCCTGGCGCGAGATGACATATCCCGCAGCTCCCAAGTCCCAGCCGGTATATCGATGCAGGCGGAAGCGTCCGATCTCTGAATAGCCGCGAGAGATCGTTAAATGAAATCGCGTGGCAGCTTCGATCCTGACCACGGCCGCGACCGGCGGGGTGGTTTCGAACGCGGTAAGGAAAGCTGGAAGACTTCCCGAGAGCACGGCGTCGTCCTCGAGGATCAGCGCCCATGCAGCGGTGCTCGCCACAAAGTCCCCGATGGCCCTTCTGTGACTGAGGACGCAGCACAGGGCGCCCTCCATGCCGCCGCCTGCGGTCGCTCGCCTCTGTCGGTCTGAAAGGTCGATGGGCGTAAGCGCCTCGACACGCGTCGCAGCCAGGCCCAACCCGGTGAACTGCTTTTCCATGAAGGCGCGGCGGTCCGTCCGATGCGCAAGGTTGATATAGTACACATGCACGCGCGATTTGCTCCGCTCGGTCCTCTAGTCGATGCTGAAGGGCACCTTTTTTCGTTCTGCCCCCAACGCGAAGCGCCACCAAGCTTTGCGGACGGCTTGGACGACGTCGCGGTGGAGGGCTCTTGCCGCCTGCCGCCACCAATGTGAGGGCGACCGCGAGCCTGCGAGGTCGCTTCGCGCATGCGATTGGCCTGCATCGCTCAGGTTATGCGCCTGGACGCACAAACCAGGACTCGCTTGCAACGGCCGAAGGCGGCGCGACAACTCGATAACGTCGTAAAACATGGCAACATCGATGTCGGTGCGCCGGATTATCTCGCTGGCCAATACCAGCCGAGCGCCCTCTTGCGAGACAAGATAGCCCGCCGCTCCCATGTCCCAACCCGTGTAACGGTGCAAGCCTACAGCCGCATAACTGGCATCGGCCTTTCGCAGCGTGAGGTGCGCATGAACGGCCGCTTCGATCCGAACCAGTAGCGCTTTTGGCGGCGCCTTCGCGAACGCCTCGAGGAAGGCGGGCAATCGGGTCGAGAGGACCGCGTCGTCTTCGAGAATGAGTCCCCAGGGCTCGGACGTGGCGAGGAGGGCATTGAGTGCCCGATGGTGACTCAGCGAGCAGCAAAGGGCAGCGTCCGACAATGCGCCGCTGATCCAGTGCTCGCGCCTTGCGCCCCGCTCCGCATCCGTCAGGTCCTCCGGTGTCACCGCCTCGATTCGAGTGGCCGCGAGCCCGAGCCGCGCGAACTGCTCGTCCATGAAGGCGCGCCGGTCGGTGCGACGGGCAAGGTTGATATAGGAGATCTGCACGGCGCACTGTTTAGCCCGCCCGGCGCGCTCCGCCTAGCCTCTGTGCCCTTGTGCGACATCTGCCGCGCGACTAGACCCGGCGGCATGGACGGCCTTCCCGAAATCGTCGACCTCAGGCAGTCGCCCACCGCGCTCAAGGTGCAGCGCGGCGTGATGCGGCTGCTGCGGAGCGCCTATGATTTCGCCTGCTTTGCCGAGGTGCCGCTGAACAATGGGCGCCGCGCCGATGTGCTCGGCCTCGGCCCGAAAGGCGAGCTCTGGATCGTCGAGATCAAGTCCTCGCTGATCGACTTTCGGGTCGACGCCAAATGGCCCGAGTACAAGGACTATTGCGACCGCTTCTTTTTTGCCAAGCCGCCCGAGCTCGACGCCGCGATCTTTCCCGCGAGCGAGGGACTGATCGCCGCCGACGGCAGCGGCGCCGAAATCCTCCGCGACGCCCTGGACGTGCCGCTTCCTCCAGCGCGCCGCAAGGCGATGCTGCTCAAGCTTGCACGGCTTGGCGCGGACCGCGTGCATCGACTGATGGATCCGACCAGCGGGCTCGACGCGTTTTGATCGAGTTCACCCAGGCCAATCGCATCCGCGCGGTGTTCGCGCTTCATGCCTTTGCGTCAGGGGCGCTTTACACGCGTCTGTCCGATATTCAGCAGTCGCTGCACATCGATGACGCGGCGCTGGGCTGGACCTTTTCGGGCCTCGCCGTCGGCACCTTGATCACCTTCTTTTTCATCAGCCGCCTCGTCGAAACGGTCGGGCCCCGGCTGATCCTGCTCGTCACCATGCCGCTCTTGCCCATCGGTACCCTGCTGCTCGCGGCGATGCCCACGGCCGTCGCGCTGTTCTTCGCCTTCATTGCTTACGGCGTGCTCTACGGTCTGCCCAATTCCGCCATGAACATCGAGGCCGACCGCATTGAGGCGCAATCCGGCCGCCGGGTGATGAACTCCTGCCACGGCGTCTGGAGTGCCGCCTACGTCGTGACCACGCTGCTCGGAACCCTCGCCGAAGCCCTCCATTTGTCGCCGGTCGAGCATCTGGGCCTTCAGGCGATACCCGTCGCGCCGATCGCGCTCTGGGTGACCTGGGGACTTATTCCCGCGCCCGCCCGCGCCCACGCGGGCAAAATCGGCCGCCACCTGTCGATGCCGAGCCTCGCCATCCTGCTGCTCGTGCTGTTTTCGGCCGGCCCGAACCTGCTCGAGGGCGGCATGCGCAACTGGTCGGTGATCTACATGCGCGACAGCTTCGGCGCGCCGGCCTGGATCGATACGCTGACGCTCCCGACCTTTCTCGTGGCGCAGGCAATCGGCCGGCTTAACGCCGATGGCTGGGTGATGCGCTACGGCGTCGTGCCGGTGGCGCGCGTGCTCACCGCCATCGCCTTCATCGGCGGCGCGCTGGTGGTGTTCGCGCCCAATCTCATCGTCGCGCTGTTCGGGTTCCTCTGCATCGGGCTCGGCGTCTGCACCACCTATCCGCTGACCACTTCGGCCGCGGCGCGCATCGGCGACCGCCCGGCGAGCCAGAACGTCGCTTCACTCACCTTCGTCAACCAGCTCGTGCAACTCGCCTCGCCGCCGGCGCTCGGCTGGATCGCCCACCAGTACGGCATCCGCAACGCCTTCTCGGTCTCGCTGCCGCTGGTGATCGTCTCGCTCTGGCTGGCCTATCGGCTGACCGCTGGCCTCCGCCGCTAGTCTTCCGCGGTCTCCTCGATGATCGTGCCCGAGGCCTTGACCGGCGTGATCGGCGTTTGTTGCGGCACCACCGGCGGCACGCCGAGCTTGCCCTTGAGCCCCGCCATCAGTTTCAGCCGTTCGGCATCGCTGGGCGCCGCCTGGAGCCGGTTGCTGAGATCGATGACGAAGCTCGAATAGGCGTTGTACCAGTCGGCATTCATCTGGTTCAAATCCATGCGCCGCGTCTCGGGCGTCAGCACCGTGCGGCCGCCGCCGGCCTTGAGCTCCACCGCGTCGTCGAGCAGCGGCATGATCACCTGGTCGCCGCCGATCCCCGACGCGACGATGGCGTTGCGCAGCGCCGTGCGCTCCTCGTCCTCGCCATGCGTCAGGAAGATCGCGCCATGCGCCGGCAGCCGCGCCTTGATCCAGGCCATCAGCTCGGAGTGGTCGGCGTGGGCGGAGTAGTTGCCCATCGAGCGGATGCGCGCGCGGACCGGAATCTGGTCGCCATGGATGCGGACGGTCTTGGCGCCGCTGAGGATGATCTGCCCGAGCGTGCCCGGCGCCTGGTAGCCGACGAACAGCACCGTGGCGTTGGCGCGCGGCAAATTGTTGGCGAGGTGGTGCTTGATGCGGCCCGCGTCGCACATGCCCGAGGCCGACATGATGATCGCGCCGCCCTTGATGGCGTTGATCGCCTTGCTCTCTTCGACCGCCTCGATGATGCGGAAGCTTGGGTCGTTGAACAGTTCCTGCGCGTTGAGATCGACGTCGTCGAACATCGCTTCGTACTTGCGATAGACCGCGGTGACCTTGCTCGCGAGCGGGCTATCGAGGAAGACGCGGGTCGGCGCGATCTCCTTGTTCTTGATCAACACGCCGATGTCGTGCAGCAGCTCCTGGCTGCGCTCGACGGCGAACACCGGGATCACGAGGTTGCCGCCGCGCCCGAGCGCCGTGGTGATCTCGGCCTTCAGCTCCTCGCGCCGCTGGTCGAGCGTGTAGGGCGCCCGGTCGCGCCCGCCATAGGTCGATTCCGAGAGGATGTAGTCGAAGCCGGCGGGTGCGTTCGGGCGCCTTGTAGAACACCTTTTCATCGGGACCGAGGTCGCCGGAAAAGAGGATCGTCACCGGCTTGTCGCCATCCATCACTTCGACTTCGATCGAGGCCGAGCCGAGGATGTGCCCGGCGTTCCAGTAGCGGGCGCGCACGCCGGGTCCCGGCGAAATCCAGGTCTCGTAGGGGGTCGTCTGCCGATGCTTGAGCACCTCCTCGGCGTCGACCATGCCGTAGAGCGCTGCAAGCGGCGCGTCGCCCTTGCGGCCGCGCTTGCGGCTCTCGAACTCGGCCTCGCTCTCCTGGATACCGGCGGCATCGGGGAGCAGATATTCGCAGAGGCCGGCGGTCGGCTCGGTCATCCAGATCGGCTTGCGGTAGCCCGCCTTGCTGAGCTTGGGCAGCAAGCCCGCGTGATCGATGTGGGCGTGCGTCAGGAGCGTGAAGTCGATCGCCTTGCGCGTCGAACGGCAGCGGCTTGTAGTTGAGGTCGCGGACCGTCTTGTTGCCCTGGAACATGCCGCAATCGACGAGGAACTGCCCCTTGTCGTGGACCACGCGGTAGCACGAGCCGGTCACGGTGCCGGCCGCGCCGTGGAAATGGATGGTGACGGTCATGCGAGCTCCTCAGGGCAATGTGAGGCCATTGCATAGCCCACTGGTGTCATTCCCGCGAAGGCGGGAATCCAGAGTCACAGCACTGAAGGCGCGGCCCTGGATTCCGGCCTGCGCGGGAATGACATCGTGGAGGGAGGTAAAGCCTACTTCGGCGCGCGCTTGGCGAGGATGCGCTGCAGCGTGCGGCGGTGCATGCTGAGCCGGCGCGCCGTCTCGGAGACGTTGCGGTCGCAGAGCTCGTAGACACGCTGGATGTGCTCCCAGCGCACGCGGTCGGCCGACATCGGGTTTTCGGGCGGTGCCGGCGCGGCTTCCCCGGTTGCCAGCAGCGCGTTGATCACATCGTCCGCGTCGGCGGGCTTTGACAGATAATCGACCGCGCCGAGCTTCACGGCCGTGACGGCAGTGGCAATGTTGCCGTAGCCCGTGAGCACCACGGCGCGCGCGTCCGGACGCCGGCGGTGGAGCGCATCGACGACGTCGAGCCCGTTGCCGTCCTCGAGCCGCAGATCGACCACGGCGAAGGCCGGCGGCGACGCCTCCACGGCGCTGAGACCGGCGGCAACGCTCTCGGCGCTGTGGACGGCAAAGCCGCGCTTTTCCATCGCCCGTTCGAGCCGGGTGAGGAAGGCCTTGTCGTCATCGACGAGCAGCAGCGTCTTGTCGCCCTGCAGAAGATCCTCGACGCTGTTCATGGCGTGCATTTAGGCGCTCCGCGCCCAAACGTCAAAAGCCGGGACGGGCCTCGGCGGCGCTGCGCGGCCAGCGCACCGTAACGCGGGCGCCCGGCGCGCCGTTCTCGAAGCCGAGCGTCGCCCCGGTGCGCTCGAGCAGGGTCTTGGCGATGAAGATGCCGAGGCCCAGCCCGCCCGGGCCTTCGCCGTCGCTTCCCGCGCCGCGTGGCCGGCTCGTGAGGTACGGCTCGCCGAGCCGCGCCAGCAGCTCCTCGGGAAAGCCGGGGCCGTCGTCGGCGATGAGAACGCCGATCGATTTGTCGTCCCAGCTGGCGTCGACCGACACCCGCGATTGCGCGAACTGCGCGGCATTTTCGATCAAATTGCCGAGCCCGTAGAGCACCCCGACATTGCGCTTGAATACCGGCTCGTCCGCCGTTTCGGGGCTCTCGATGAAGATCGGCTTGCCCGAGCCTTCGAGCGGCCGCGCCACCTCTTCGAGCAATTCCCCGAGCGGCACGGCGGCGAACGGATCGCCGCGGTCGCCGCTCGAGAGGTTCCGGAGCTTTTGCAGGATCGCCCGGCAGCGCGCCGACTGCGCGATAATGAGGTCGACATCGTCGGCGAGCGGCCCGGGCGGAATGTCGGCCTTCATCTCCTTGGCGGCGAGCGCGATGGTCGAGAGCGGCGTGCCGAGCTCATGCGCAGCGGCGGCGGCGAGGCCGTCGAGCGCATTGAGCTGTTCGTGCCGTGACAGCGCCAGTTCCGTCGCCGTCAGCGCATTGGCGAGCTGGCGCGCCTCATGCGCGACGCGGTTGGTGTAGGAGGCCATGAACACCACCCCGCAGACGAGGCTGACCCAGATGCCGATGACATAGATGCGATCAAAGCTGATCGGCGCGTGCGGGTCCCAAGGCAGGGGCAAGTGGACGATCGAGATCGCCGAAGCCGCGAGGATGGCGACGCCCGACAGGATCAACGTCGAGCGGGGCGGCAGGGTGGTTGCCGAGACCACGACGGGGGCCAGCAGCAGCACGCAGAACGGATTGTGGAGGCCGCCGGTGAGCGACAGCAGCGCCGCGAGCTGGATCAGGTCGTAGCCGAGCTGCACTGTCGAGATGACCGATGACGGTCGCGCCGCCGGGCCGAAGCGGAACGTCAGCACCAGATTGAGGATGACCGAGAGCCCGATCAGCAGCAGGCATTGGACGAGCGGCAGCGGGTAGCCGAGACCCCAGGCGACGAAGAATACGCCACCCGCCTGGCCGACGACGGCGAGCCAGCGCAACCGTACCAGCGTTCCGAGCCGGAGCGAGCGCACATGGCCCGCAACACGCGCCCTCGGGTCGGAGTCGATGCTCACCGGACCGCCCGCGCGAATGACGCCGCCGTTTGCCGGAATAAGGCCATGGGAGCCAACCTTGGGGGTTTCAAGTGATGAAATTGGACACGCATTTGCTTGATCAGGCGAACGAGGGGGCCACATCCACTTCGTTCGTGACTGGAGTTGAAACAATGAACACCGCGATTATCAAACCGCAATGGGGCCCCTTGACCATCGCCCTGATGGTTTTGGGGTTCATCGTTTTCTGGCCGCTGGGCCTGGCCATGCTCGCCTATATCCTGTGGGGCGAGTTCTTTGGCGGGTCTCCGGAAAAGGCGGAAGCCTGGATCAACCAGAAGAAGGCCTGGTGCAGCAACCAGAACTGGCAGCATCAGTCCCATCATCACGGCAACTGGCGGCAGTCGAGCGGCAATGCCGCGTTCGACGACTACCGCACCGAACAGCTGAAGCGGCTCGACGAGGAGCGCAAGCGCCTCGACGAGGAAATCCAGCAGTTCCAGGACTATATGCGGAACCTCCGCATGGCCCGGGACCGCGAGGAATTCGACCGCTTCATGCGTGAACGGAACGGCAACCGCCCCGGTTCGGGCAGCGGCCAGACCTGACGGCCGGGGCGCCCGCCTTCCCGTGGGCGCCCCAATCCAAGCCGAATCCGGCACTTTTGGGTTGCAACCGGCGTCTTCCATCGCGGAGGGCGCTTTTTGCATTTTTGAGATATTGCGCGGTCTGGGAAATCGGCTCTAGCGTTTGGCCATGATCGCCCTCCTGCAGAAGCGCTGGCCACCCGCCGCCCAGGTGCGGATCGACGGGGAAACCGTCGAGGTCGCGGTGAAAGTCTCTTCGCGCTCAAGGAGTTACAAGCTCTCACTGCCGCATGGCGGAGCCCCGCTGCTGACCGTGCCGCGCTACGGCCGCTGGACCGAGGCCAAGGATTTCCTCGACCGCCACACGCTATGGCTCGCCGACCGCATCGAGCGCTCGGTCAAGCCGGTCGCCTTCGTGCGCGGCGCCATCGTGCCGCTGCGCGGGATCAACCACCGCATCGTGCCGACGGGTCGGGTCCGCGGCGTCGTCGAAATCGGCGAGGTCGACGGCGAATACGCGCTGCTGGTGCCCGGGGCGCCTGAACATCGCGCCCGTCGCCTGACCGACTGGCTCAAGGCCGAAGCGCTGCGCGACCTCGAGCGACGCTCGCGCGTCCATGCCGCGAACCTCGGCGTCGAGGTCAAGTCGATCGTCATGCGCTCGCAGGCGACGCGCTGGGGTTCGTGCTCGACCACCGGCAAGCTCAATTTCAACTGGCGGCTGATCCTCGCCCCACCCTTCGTGCTCGACTATGTGGCTGCGCACGAGGTCGCGCACCTGGTTCAGATGAACCACTCCGCCCAATTCTGGAAAACCGTCGCGCGGACGCTGCCGACCATGGAGCGTGGCCGCGAATGGCTGCGGGTGCATGGCCGCGAGCTGATGGTCTACGGGATCGAAAGCTGATCGGCCTCAGCCGCCGCCAAACAGACTCTTGATCAGGTCGCCGAGATTTTTGGCTTTGGGCGGCGGCACGGCCTGCGAGGGCTGCGAGGGCTGATCCGGCGCCGTGCTGTCGGCACTCGTCCCACCATTGTCGGTCGCGAGCTGGGAGATGAGGTCGGTGCCCCCTTGCTGGTCCGCCGGCACGGCGGCCGACGTCGCGTCGGGCAGGTTCTGCGGCGTCATCCCCTCATGCGCCTTGGCCATGAAGTCGCTCCAGATTTGCGTCGGCACGGTGCCGCCGGCGAGCGTCGTGCCGGTGTCGTCGTCATTGCCGAGCCAGACGCCGCACACCATGCGCGAGGTGAAGCCGACGAACAGCGCGTCGCGGGCCTTCTGGCTGGTGCCGGTCTTGCCGCCGATCTGCCAGCCGGCGAGCTTGGCGTGCTTGCCGGTGCCGATATCGAGCGCCGTCGAGAGCATGTCGTTCATCTCTCCCACGACCTGGGGCGACACCACCTGGCCGGGGCCGGCTGGAACGGCGTCGTAGAGCACCTTGCCGTCGGCCGTCTCGATCCGGGTCACGACATTGGCGATGACGCCATTGCCGCCATTGGCGAAGGGGGCATAGGCGGCGGTCAGCTCGAGCAGCGAGACCTCCTGCGTGCCGAGCGCGATCGAGGGCACCGCCAGCAACGGCGACGAGATGCCCATGCGCTGCGCGACCTCGACCACCTTGTCGGGGCCGACATTCCAGGCGAGCTGCGCGGCCACCGTATTGCGCGAATAGGCCAGCGCCTCGCGTAGCGTCATCTTGCCCATGAACTTGTTGTCGGCGTCGTTGGGCGACCAGCCATTGATGTTGATGGGATCGTCGTCGGCGACGGTGTCGGGGGTGTAGCCCTTCTCCATCGCGGCCATGTAGACGAAGGGCTTGAAGGTCGAGCCGGGCTGCCGGCGTGCGGTGACGGCACGGTTGTACTGGCTCTGCTGGTAGTCGGCGCCGCCGACCACCGCCCGCACCGAACCGTCGGAATCGACCGCGACCAGCGCGCCCTGGCTGAAATGATATTTCGGGCCTTCAGTGGTCACCGCTTCCTTGACCAGGAATTCGGCTTCCTTCTGCAGGTCCCAGTTGATGGTGGTGTAGACCACCACGTCCTGCTTCACGTCGCCCACATAGGCCTGGACGATGCTCTCGACCCAGTCCGCAACGTAGGACTCCGAGCCCGCGACCTTGGTGCGCACGGTATCGTTGGGATCGATCGCCGCGGCTTTCGCTTCCGCGTCGCTGATATAGCCCTCGTCCGCCATGGCCTGCAGCACCACGTGCTGGCGCGCATTGACCTCGCTCGAGTCGCCCTTGGGATTGAGGTTGGACGGCGCCTTGACCGAACCCGCGAGCATCGCCGCCTCGCCCAGCGACAGGTTGCTCGCCGAATGGCCGAAATAGAATTGCGACGCCGCCTCGATGCCCACCATCTGATGGCCGAAATCGACGCGGTTGAGATAGAGCTCGAGGATTTCGTCCTTGGTGTAATTGCGTTCCAGCCAGAGCGCGAGGATCGCTTCCTGCACCTTGCGGCCAAGGGTCTGGTCGCGCGTCAGGAAGAGGTTCTTGGCGAGCTGCTGGGTCAGCGTCGAGCCGCCGGCCGCGATGTGCCCGTGCATCAAATTGGAGAAGGCCGCGCGCGCGATGCCGATTGGGTCAATGCCGAAATGCTGGTAGAAGCGCTTGTCCTCGATGGCGATGAACGCTGCCGGCACGTAACTCGGCAAATCCTTGAGCGCGACCGCCTCGCCGCCCATCTTGCCGCGGTTGGAAATGAGCTGCCCGTCCGACGCGACGATCCGGATATTGGCGGGCCGCTCCGGCACCGCCCAGGTGCTCTGCGCCGGCATCTGCAGGTAGAAATAGACGACGATGCCGGCGACCGCGATGCCACCCCAGAGCAGCAGCGTGAAGGCCCAATAGCCGAGCGTGCTGAGGACGCGCCCCAGCGTCAGGCGTTTGCGTTCCTTGGGCTGGCGGCCGCGTTTGGATTTCGTCGCTGGCTTGCGGCGTGGCTTGGGCTCATCGGCAGCGAAACCAAAACCGGCGAATCCAGGCTCGATCCGCTCGCCGCGCTTAGGTTTGCGCCCTTTGGGCGTACGGGTGCCTTTGCTCTTCTTGCCGCGGTTTGTGCCGCCGCCGATCCGATCGTCGGGCGAAACCCCAAAATCCATGCAATGAGCCCCGGTCCTGTCGTCGCGTCGTCGCCGCCGGTAACCAGAGAGGGTTCCACCGGGCTGTGCGTTGCGCAAGCCTCGTCGCGCCATCCAATGCGGTTTGAAGCCGGCAAGCTTCTTGAAGCTAAATGTGGCCGGTTTATGTGGAGTTGAGACGGGCCGAGGCCCCGCTGCCTTCGGTGGGGGCCCGCGCGTTGCGCTCGGGCAACAAACGGGAAATGACAGCCCCCCGCCTCGCGCTTTAGTGTTCGTCGTCCGCCTCACGGAGTCCCTGATGGAGACCATCTCCGCACCGCTGTTCTGGACGTTGGTGCTCTATTCGCTTTCGTTTCCGCTGCTCTGCATCCTGCTCGCCTTTGGGCTGGCGAGGTCGCACGCGCGGCGGCTGCTGCTGCAGCGGCGCTTCAAGGGGGTGACCGACAAGGATGCCGAGATCGCCCGGCTCGAAGGTGAGCATCAGGACGAACTGAAGCGCCTGGGCGAGGCCACCGAAGCGGCGAAGGCCGAGATCGCCGCACTTCAACAGTCGTACAAGGACAAGCACGCGACCTACGAAAAGCTGCTGAAGCAGATCGCGGTCTATGACGAGGGGGTCGCCTATGCCGAGCTCGGCGTCTACGCGCCGCATTTCGAGCTCGGCGACAGCACCGCCTTTCGCGATGCCATCGGCAAGATCCGCGAGCAGCAGAAGGCGATGGTTGCGTCCGAACAGGCGGTGTTCACCAACAAGCCGCAGCCGCTCGAGCCGGGCAAGAGCGAGAGCGCCCAGACGCGCGCCCTCAAACTCACGCTGCGCGCCTTCAACGGCGAAGCCGATGCGGCGATCGCCAATGTCCGCTGGTCGACGATCGCCGCCATGGAGCAGCGCATCATCCGGGCCCGCGAGCAGTTCGACCGGCTGAACGCGCCCTACGCGATCTTTGTCAATTCGGACTACGTGGCGCTGAAGCTCCAGGAGCTCTACCTCACCCACGAATACCGCGAAAAACTGAAGGACGAGGCCGACCAGCGCGCCGAGGTCAGCCGGAGGCTGGGCGCCGAGGTGCGCCTGAAGCGCGACCTCGAGCTCGCCCAGGAGGACGTGACGCGCTTTGCCAAGCTCCTGTCGCAGGCCCAGCTCGAAGCCTCGAAATATGTCGGCGGACGGCTCAAGACCTTCACCGACCAGATCAGCGGGCTCGAGCGCGAACTCGCCGCCGCCGAAGCCAAGGTGACACGGGCCCGCTCCATGCTCGAGCGCACCCAGTCGGGCTACGTCTACGTCCTCTCCAATGTCGGCTCGTTCGGTGAGGAGGTCGTCAAGATCGGCACGACGCGCCGGCTCGACCCCTCCGAGCTGGTACGCGAGCTGGGCCTCGACGCGGTGCCGTTCGCCTTCGACAGCCACGCCTTGATCCATACGAGGGACGCGGGGAGCCTCGAGCGCTCATTGCACGTCGCCTTCGCCGAGCAGCGGGTGAACCCGCGGCGGCCGGGCAGCGAGTTCTTCCGCGTGCCGCTGAGGGACGTGGAAGCCGCCGTCAGGCGCCTCGTTCCGGACGCCGTCTTTACCCTCGAGGCGGAGGCGCGGGACTTCCGCGAGACGCTGGCGAGCCGCCACCAGCAACCCCCTGAGGCGCTGCTCGCCTCGCTCCTCCCCGCGAGCCTTTGAGGGCAAACGAAAAGGGCGCCCCACTGCAGGGACGCCCCTCTTCGCCGGTGTGGTGGATCTCGATCAGACCCGGGCAATGCACACAGGTGCTGTGCCCGCTGGGATGATGCCCAGCTGCCGGCCGGCAGCCTGGCTGAGATCGATGATCCGGCCCGATATGTAGGGGCCTCTGTCGTTGATGGTGACCGTGATGGACCTGCCGGTCCGCTGGTTCACCACCCGTACCACCGAGCCCAAAGGCAGTGTCTTATGGGCCGCGGTCATGGCGTTGGGGTTCATCCGTTCCCCATTCGCGGTGCGCTGTCCCGGCAAAGAGTACCAGGAGGCCGTACCGCATTGATTGTTACCCGCTAGACTTGCTCCGGTCAGGAAAGAACAACAGCCAGAAGCAAGAGCGGCGAGAACAACGATGTGCTTAATCAAACAACTTACTCACGCTAGTTAACGACAGCGCGAGCTAAGAAGCGTCAGGTGGCGAGATTGTGGACAGAATCCGGCGAAGAAAAATCCGCTAGGCTGTGTTGCCTCGATACCGCACGAGATTGGTAGTCAGATCAGTTCTATTGGTCCGACGAAAATCGCTGATTCACAAAGGCTTAGAACTCTGAACTGCAGATGAACGAGGCTCGTTAACGAAGGGTTGCGTCAGGTCGCCGCATCGGGGGAACGGAACGCGACCGACACATCGTGCCGCGCAATCTTTGACCATTTGATAAAATATCCCTGCGTGCTAGCGTTCCTCAGGGAGTAGGCGTCCAGGAGGGTGCGAATGGGCGATGGCGTTGCCAAGGACGGCATTAGTGCGGGCCGGCTCACCGTGGCCGAGTACGCCGCCAATTTCGCCGACCTCCACCCCCCGCTCGAGCGCCACGAAGCCTTCGTTGAGGCGGGCCGCTGCTATTTCTGCTTTGACGCGCCCTGCCAGACGGCGTGTCCGACGTCGATCGATATCCCGCTGTTCATCCGCGAGATCGCCGGCGACAACCCTCTTGGGGCGGCCGAAACCATCTTCTCGCAAAATATCCTGGGCGGTATGTGCGCCCGCGTCTGTCCCACCGAGCAGCTCTGCGAGGAAGCGTGCGTGCGCGAGACGGCCGAAGGCAAGCCGGTCAGGATCGGCCTCTTGCAGCGCTACGCCACCGACATCGCCATGGCCGAAGAGGCGCAGTTCTTCGAACGCGCCGCACCGACCGGCAAGCGCATTGCCGTCGTCGGCGCCGGCCCGGCCGGCCTCGCCGCGGCGCACCGGCTCGCGATGCACGGCCATGAGGTCGTGGTTTTTGACGCGCGCGAAAAGGCCGGCGGGCTCAACGAATACGGCATCGCGACGTACAAGACGCCCGGCGGCTTCGCGCAGGCCGAAGTCGACTACGTCACCGCCATTGGCGGCATCCGTATCGAGACCGGCAGGCGGCTCGGGGAACATTTTACGCTCACCGCCCTGACCGCCGATTATGACGCGGTGTTTCTGGGGATCGGGCTCGGCGGCGTCAACGCGCTGCGGGCCGAGGGCGAAGACTCGGATGGCGTCGACAACGCCATCGACTTCATCGCCACGCTTCGCCAGGCCAGCGACCTGAGCACGCTGCCGATCGGCCGTCGCGTCGTCGTCATCGGCGGCGGCATGACCGCGGTCGATGCCGCCGTGCAATCGAAGCTCCTCGGCGCCGAGGGAGTGACGATGGTCTACCGCCGCGGCAAGAGCCAGATGGGCGCCTCCGAATTCGAACAGGATCTGGCGGCGGCCAAGGGGGTCACGATCCGCCACTGGCTCGCCCCCCGGCGCGTCCTGACGAGGGACGGCAAGGTGACCGGGCTCGAGCTGAGCTACATGGCGCTCGATGCCGCCGGCACGCTCAAGCCGACCGGCGAGACCACCGCCATCGCCTGCGACCAGGTGTTCAAGGCGATCGGCCAGACCCTCGCCTCGGACGGCGACGGGGTGCTGCTGTCGGCCGGCAAGATCGAGGTCGATGCCGAGGGCAAGACCTCGATGGCCAAAGTCTGGGCTGGCGGCGACTGCGCGACGGGCGGCGACGACCTCACGGTCACCGCGGTGGCCGAGGGTCGCGACGCCGCCGAAAGCATCAACCGGTTCCTGATGGGCCGCTGATGTTCAGGCGCATTCATTTCGATACCGTTCCGGCGACCGATATCGAGCGGGCCCGCGACTTCTATCGCGACAAGCTCGGCTTCGCCGTCGAGCGCGACAATCCCTACGGCGAGAGCCGGTGGGTGTTCATGCGCGTGCCCGGCGCCGACACGCTGCTGCACTTCGACAAGCAGCCGAGCGTTCCCAAAACCCAGACGCCGGCGCTGGTGCTGGTCACCGACGATGTCGACCAGACCTGCGCGACGCTACCAGACGCGCGGCGTGCCGATCAAGCGCGGCCCCGAAGACGCGCCCTGGGAGCCCGGCACGCGCTGGGCGATGATCGACGACAGCGAGGGCAACCTCGTCTTGATCCAGACGGCATCGTAGGAGGACTCTATGGCAGACCTTCGCAACACTTTCGTCGGCATCAAATCGCCCAATCCGTTCTGGCTGGCGTCCGCGCCGCCGACCGACAAGGAATATAACGTCGAGCGCGCCTTCAAGGCGGGCTGGGGCGGCGTGGTGTGGAAGACCCTGGGCGAAGCGGGACCGCCGGTGGTCAACGTCAACGGCCCGCGCTATGGCGCGATCTGGGCGAGCGACCGGCGGCTGATGGGCTTCAACAATATCGAGCTCATCACCGACCGCGACCTGCAGAAAAATCTTCGTGAAATAAAGGCCATAAAAATGGCCTGGCCCGACCGCGCGGTGATCGCCTCGATCATGGTGCCGTGCGAAGAAGCCAGCTGGAAGGCCATTCTACCACTGGTCGAGGAAACCGGCGCCGATGGCATCGAGCTCAATTTCGGCTGCCCGCACGGCATGAGCGAGCGCGGCATGGGCGCGGCCGTCGGCCAGGTGCCGGAATATGTCGAGATGGTCGTGCGCTGGTGCAAGCAGTTCTCGCGCATGCCGGTGATCACCAAGCTCACCCCCAACGTCACCGATATCCGCAAGCCGGCCCGCGCCGCCAAGAACGGCGGCACCGACGCGGTGAGCCTCATCAACACCATCAACTCGATCACCGCCGTTGACCTCGACCTGATGGCGCCCGAGCCCACCATCGACGGCAAGGGCAGTCATGGCGGCTATTGCGGCCCGGCCGCAAAACCCATCGCGCTCCACATGGTCGCCGAGATCGCGCGCGACCGCGAGACGCTGGGGCTGCCGATCTCCGGCATCGGCGGCATCACCACCTGGCGCGACGCGGCGGAATTCATGGCGCTCGGCTCGGGCAATGTGCAGGTCTGCACCGCCGCGATGGTCTATGGCTTCAAGATCGTCGAGGAGATGATTTCGGGGCTGTCCAATTGGATGGACACCAAGGGCTACGCAACGCTCGACGATTTCGTCGGCAAGGCCTCCCGCAACGTCACCGACTGGCAGTACCTCAACCTCAACTACATCACCAAGGCGCGGATCGATCAGGACCTCTGCATCAAGTGCGGGCGCTGCCACATTGCCTGCGAGGACACCTCGCACCAGGCCATCACCAAGGAAAAGAACGGCGTTCGCTATTTCGAGGTGATGGACAACGAGTGCGTCGGCTGCAACCTCTGCGTCAATGTCTGCCCGGTCGAGGACTGCATCGAGATGGTGCAACTACCGCCCGGCTCGATCGACGAACGCACCGGCCGCGTGGTCACCGGCACCTACGCCAACTGGACGACACACCCCAACAATCCGATGCGCAAAGAGCCGATGGGTGACGCGGGGATCGTCGAGCCGGCGGAGTAGACCTGCGAGAGCGGGTCTGCCGACGGCAGGCTGCTGAACGCGGCATCTTGCGGTATCCCGGAGCCTGAGCTATTTTAGCTGAAATAGCTGATCGGACCCAGCCATGAACTACATCTCGGCCACCGACGCCAAGAACCGCTTTGGCGAATTGCTGGACGCAGCCCGAAAAGAGCCGGTCCACGTTCAGAAGAACGGCAGGGACGTAGCAGTCGTCCTGTCCCCAGAGGAATATGCCCGGCTCTCAAGCGCCGCGCCGGCGGTTAACCCGCTGATCAAGCGGCTGCACGATGAAAGCCATGCCCGCTGGGGTAAAGTCTATGAGGCCCTGGCGAAGTAGTCGTGACCACGACCTACGTTACGATCGCGGACCTCCTCTACATCCATGACGAGCAGCTTCGCCGCTATGGCGGAGCCGCCGGCATTCGCGATGAGGGTCTGCTTCTGTCCGCTTTGGCGCGACCGATGGGCGGCTACTACGCCGACACGGTCGAGGAAGCGGCGGCTCTCTGGGAGAGCCTCGCCATGAACCACGGCTTCATCGACGGCAACAAACGCGTAGCGTTCGCCTCTCTGATCAGCTTCCTGGGCGCAAACGGCTACGAGGTGACTGCCTCCCAAGAGGAAGTCATCAGCTTCATCTATTCGCACCTGGAAGCCGGGACATTCCGTAAAGACGAGCTCGATGCCTGGCTTCGCATCAACACGAGTCCGCTGTGACCCTCACTCTCATCCTCGCTGGCCGCTTCCTGCTCGGGCTGATGTTCATCATCGCCGGCATCCGTAACTTCGCGCGGCTCGAGGAGCGCTTCGCGTTCAAGACCAATTACGGCTTTACGCTGCCGCGACCGGCGATCGTGGTCGGATTTGCCGTGCAGCTCATCGCCGGACTCTCGGTGGCGCTCGGCCTGTGGCCGGCCTGGGGGGCGCTGGCGCTCATCGTCTTCCTCATTCCTGCGACGGCGTTCTACCACAATCTGTTCATGTTCCAGGGTAAGGAACGCGAGCCGCACATCTACTTCGTGACGGTCAACCTGGCGCTGATCGGCGCCTTCCTTCTGGTGATCGCACTGGGCTAAGCGCGGTGCGGGCGGAGCCCGTCCATGAACAAATTCTCGAGGTAGCGCGCGGCATCCTCGAAGCGGCCTTCGCCGCCCCGGTCGCGACCCAGCACGGAGCGCACCTGTACGTCGAAATCGGCATAGTGCTGGGTCGTCGCCCAGATCGAAAAGATCAGGTGATAGGGGTCGGTGCGGGCGATGCGGCCGTCCGTCATCCAGCCTTCGATGACATGCACCTTTTCGTCCACCAGGTCCTTGAGCGCGCCCTTGAGCACGTCGATGGTGTGCGGGGCGCCCTGCAGCATTTCATTGGCGAACAGCCGGCTCTCGCGCGGGAAATCGCGCGCCATCTCGATCTTGCGGCGGATGTAGGAGCGCAGCTCGGCCAGCGGATCGCCATTGTTGTCGAGCGCGCGCAAGGGATCGAGCCAGAGATCGAGCATGGTCTCGAACAGGCGCCGGTGGATCTCCTCCTTGCCGGCAAAATAATAGAGCAGGTTCGGCTTGCTCATCCCCGCCGCCTCGGCGATCTGGTCGATCGTCGCGCCGCGGAAGCCATGCAGCGAAAACACCTCGAGCGCCGCCTCGAGGATCAGGTCCTGCTTTTCCCGCTGAATGCGCGTCTGCGGACGCGGTTTTGCCGGACCCGGCATCGTGCGGCACCCCTTCCGATGTCCCGGCGCGCCGTGGCGTTTTCGCCTTGATCGGCAGCCGCAGCGTGCTAGGCTTTTTCCAACTGGTCAAATTTTCCGGGTTAGCCGCCCGGCCGTCAAGCGCAATACATGCAAACGGATTGACCGACAAACCCTTCGAGGGAGCGCTTCACGTGTCTGATCGCCAAAATATCGCGCCGAACGATCTGAGCGCCTTCTGGATGCCGTTCACCGCGAACCGGCAGTTCAAGAAGGCGCCGCGCATGTTCGTGGCCGCGAAGGACATGTACTACACGACCTCCGACGGTCGACAGGTGCTGGATGGCACGGCGGGCCTCTGGTGCGTCAATGCCGGCCACTGCCGGCCCAAGATCGTCCAGGCGATCGCCGAGCAGGCGGCCGAGATGGACTACGCCCCGGCCTTCCAGATGGGGCACCCGAAGGCCTTCCAGCTCGCCAACGCCCTGGTCGGCATCGCGCCTGAGGGCCTCAACCACGTGATGTACACCAACTCGGGGTCCGAGTCGGTCGAGACGGCGCTGAAGACCGCGATCGCCTATCACCGGGTGAAGGGCGACGGCAGCCGCTTCCGGCTGATCGGCCGCGAGCGCGGCTATCACGGCGTCAATTTCGGCGGCATCTCGGTCGGCGGCATTGTCACCAATCGCAAGATGTTCGGCACGCTCCTCACCGGCGTCGACCATCTGCCGCATACCCACACGCCGGGCAAGAACGCCTTCACCCGCGGCGAGCGCGAGGGCGACGGCGAGGCGCTGGCCAATGAGCTCGAGCGCATCGTGACGCTGCATGATGCCTCGACTATCGCGGCGGTGATCGTCGAGCCCGTGGCAGGTTCCACCGGCGTGCTGATCCCGCCCAAGGGTTATCTCAAGAAGCTCCGCGAAATCACCAAGAAGCACGGCATCCTGCTGATCTTCGACGAAGTGATCACCGGCTTCGGCCGACTTGGAACGCCGTTCGCCGCCGACTATTTTGGCGTGACGCCCGATATCCTCGTCACCGCCAAGGGCCTGACGAACGGCACGATCCCGATGGGCGCGGTGCTGGTGACCTCGGAGATCCACGACGCCTTCATGCAAGGCCCCGAGCACATGATCGAGTTCTTCCACGGCTACACCTATTCGGGGAATCCGGTGGCCGCCGCGGCGGGGCTCGGCACGCTCGAGACCTACAAGGACGAGGGCCTGCTGACGCGCGGCGCCTCGCTCGCCAAATACTGGGAGGACGCGCTCCATTCGCTGAAGGGCCTGCCGCACGTCATCGACATCCGCAATCTCGGGCTGATCGGCGCGGTCGAGCTCGAGCCGATCGCCGGGGCGCCGACCAAGCGGGCGTTCGCGGCGTTCGTGAAGGCGTTCGAGGAGGGCATCCTGATCCGCACCACCGGCGACATCATCGCCATGAGCCCGCCGCTGATCATCGAGAAGGCGCAGATCGACGAGCTGATCGGCAAGCTCGGCGAAATCCTGAAGGGCCTCGACTGATGCTGATGATCGACAACGCCATTGGCGGCAAACTGGTCGCGAGCACGAGCGCCCGGACACAACCGATCTTCAACCCCGCGACCGGCGAGCAGAGCGGCGTTTTACCGCTGTCGACCATCGCCGAGGTGGACGCCGCGGTGCAGGCCGCAAAGAAAGCATTCCCGGCCTGGGCCAACACAACGCCGATGAAGCGCGCCCGAGTGATGTTCAAATTCAAGGAGCTGCTCGAAAAGCACGCCGACGAGCTGGCGCGGCTGATCAGCGCCGAGCACGGCAAGGTGCATGACGATGCGATGGGCGAGCTGGCGCGCGGCATCGATTGCGTCGAGTTCGCCTGCGGCATCCCGCAGCTGTTGAAGGGCGAATTCTCCCGCAACGCCGGCCCCGGGATCGATACCTATTCCGACCGCCAGCCGCTCGGCGTCGTCGCCGGGATCACGCCGTTCAACTTCCCGGCAATGGTGCCGATGTGGATGTATCCGCTGGCCATCGCCTGCGGCAACACCTTCGTCCTCAAGCCCTCCGAGCGCGATCCGTCCGCGCCTATGTTCGCTTACAAATTGCTGGTGGATGCTGGCCTGCCCGAGGGCGTGCTGAACGTCGTCCACGGCGACAAGGAAGCGGTCGATGCGATCCTCGACCACCCCGACATCAAGGCGGTGAGCTTCGTCGGCTCGACCGCCATCGCCGAGCACGTCTATCGGCGCGGCACGCAGGCCGGCAAGCGCGTCCAGGCGTTGGGCGGCGCCAAGAACCACATGATCGTCATGCCCGACGCCGACATGGACCAGGCGGCCGACGCCCTGATGGGTGCCGGCTATGGCTCGGCCGGCGAGCGCTGCATGGCGATCTCGGTCGCCGTGCCGGTGGGCGACAAGACCGCCGACGCGCTGGTGGCCAAGCTCAAGCCTCGCGTCGAAGCGCTGAAGATCGGCCCGGCGACCGACAAGGACGCGCAGATGGGGCCGATTGTTTCGAAGGCCCAGCGCGACAAGATCGTCGGTTATATCGACGAGGGCGTGAGGGCGGGCGCGGAGCTGGTCGTCGACGGCCGGGGCTTCAAGCTGCAGGGTTATGAGAACGGCTTCTTCGTCGGTGGAACTCTGTTCGACCGCGTCAAGCCCGACATGAAGATCTATCGCGAGGAGATTTTCGGACCGGTGCTGTCGGTGGTGCGGGCTGCGACATATACCGACGCCGTCGATCTGATCCACGGCCACGAATACGCCAACGGCACGGCGATCTTCACCCGCGACGGCGACGCCGCGCGCGAGTTCGCCGACAAGATCGAAGTCGGCATGGTCGGCATCAACGTGCCGATCCCGGTGCCGGTCGCCTATCACAGCTTCGGCGGCTGGAAGCGCTCGATCTTTGGGTCCAACGCGATCTATGGACCCGAGGGCGTGCAGTTTTATACGCGGATCAAGACCGTCACCTCGCGCTGGCCCGCCGGCATCAAGGGCGGCGCGGAATTCAGCTTCCCGAGCCAGAAGTAAGCCATCGATGGCGGCGCCCCGGCAAGAACCTCCGCATCAACCCGGATCGCCTCTGGGACTCGATCCACGCACTCGCCGAGATCGGGCCAGGAATCGCCGGCGGCAATAACCGGCAGACGCTGACCGACGACGACAAGCGCGGCCGCGAACTGTTCCAGCGCTGGTGCGATACTGCTGGACTGACCATGGGCGTCGACCAGATGGGCACGATGTTCATGCGCCGCGAGGGCACTGACCCTACACTCGATCCGGTGTTCGTCGGCAGCCATCTCGACACGCAGCCGACCGGCGGCCGTTACGACGGCGTTCTAGGCGTGCTCAGCGGCCTCGAGATCATCCGCACCCTCAACGATCTCGGCATTCGCACGCGCCGTCCGATCGTCGTGGTCAACTGGACCAACGAGGAGGGCGCGCGCTTCGCCCCGGCGATGATGGCCTCGGGCGTCTTTGCGGGCCAATTCACGCAGGACTACGCGTATGGCCGCAAGGACATGGACGGCAAGACCTTCGGCGATGAGCTCAAGCGCATTGGCTGGATCGGCGACGAAAAGGTCGGCGCGCGCAAGTTCCACTCCTATTTCGAGTACCACATCGAGCAGGGGCCGATCCTCGAGGCCGAGGACAAGCAGATCGGCGTCGTCACGCACGGGCAGGGCCTCTGGTGGCTCGAATTCACCCTCACCGGCAAGGAAGCGCACACCGGCTCGACGCCGATGTCGATGCGCGTCAACGCCGGGCTGGCGATGGCGCGCATCTTCGAGATGGTGCAGGCCGTCGCCATGAGCGAGCAGCCGGGCGCCGTGGGCGGCGTCGGGCAGGTAAAATTCTCGCCCAACTCGCGCAACGTGCTGCCGGGGACCGTGGTCTTCACGGTCGATATCCGCTCGCCGGAACAGGCCAAGCTCGATCGGATGCGGGCAAGGATCGAGGCCGAGGCCCCGAAGCTTTGCGCGGCGCTCGGGGTGAAATGCGCCGTCGAGCCGGTGGGCCATTTCGATCCGGTGACGTTCGATCCGGCGCTGGTGGGCCGCGTGCGCGCCTCAGCTGAGAAGCTTGGCTACAGCCACATGAACATCATCTCCGGCGCCGGCCACGACGCGTGCTGGATGCAGCGCGTCGGGCCATCGGTGATGATTATGTGCCCATGCGTGGACGGGCTGAGCCACAACGAGGCGGAGAACATCTCCAAGGACTGGGCCGCCGCGGGCGCCGACGTGCTGTTCCATGCGGTGGTGGAGACGGCGGAGATTGTGGAGTGAGGGAACCGAGCACTCCCACCGCCTTCCCCTCTCCCCGAGGGGGAGAGGGTGGCGCGAAGCGCCGGGTGAGGGCCGTCCGACCAGCCACGGCGATACCGCGCGCTCGTGCGTTGCGCACAAAGATGACAGAGTCAGAGCGGCGAATCTGGAACCTCGTTCGCAACAGAGGGGTGGAGGGCCTGAAGTTCGTCCGCCAATACCCAGTTGGCCCTTACATTGTCGACTTCGTTTGCCGGGAACGGATGCTGGTTGTCGAGCTGGACGGTAGCCAGCACGCTGACGACCAGGCAGCCTACGATCTTCGCCGCACCGACTTGCTGAACACTGAAGGCTACTCTGTCCTGCGCTTCTGGAACAATGAAGTGCTGAAGGAACCGAGCGGCGTCCGCGATCTGCTGTGCACAGTCGTGAACGGATTTAGACCCTCACCCGGCTGGCGATACTCGCCAGCCACCCTCTCCCCTGCGGGGAGAGGGGACGAGCAGACTGGGAGCGCCCGCAAATGACCATCATCAAGAACGGCACCATCGTCACCGCCGATCTCACCTACAAGGCCGACATCCGTATCGAGGCCGGCAAGATCGCCGAGATCGGCCAGAATCTCTCCGGCTCGCCGGTGCTCGATGCCACCGGCTGCTATGTGATGCCGGGCGGCATCGATCCGCACACCCATCTCGAAATGCCGTTCATGGGCACCTACTCGACCGACGATTTCGAGTCGGGCACGCGCGCGGCGCTCGCCGGCGGCACCACGATGGTCGTCGATTTCTGCCTGCCCGGCCCCAACCAGTCGCTGCTCGAGGCGCTGCAGATGTGGGACAATAAGACCTCCAAGGCCTCGTGCGACTACTCGTTCCACATGGCCATCACCTGGTGGGACAAGCAGGTGTGGGAGGAGATGGCAGAGGTGGTCGACCGCGGCATCACCAGCTTCAAGCACTTCATGGCCTATAAGGGCTCGCTGATGGTGAACGACGACGAGATGTTCGCGTCGTTCCAGCGCTGCGCCGAGCTCGGCGCGTTGCCGCTGGTCCATGCCGAGAACGGCGACGTCGTCGCCGCGATGACGCAGAAACTTCTGGCCGAGGGCAACAACGGCCCCGAGGGTCACGCCTATTCGCGGCCGCCGGAAGTCGAGGGCGAGGCGACCAACCGAGCGATCATGATCGCCGACATGGCTGGAGTGCCGCTCTATGTGGTGCATACGAGCTGCGAGCAGAGCCACGAAGCCATCCGCCGTGCCCGGCAGAAGGGGATGCGCGTCTTCGGCGAGCCGCTGATCCAGCACCTGATCCTCGATGAAAGCGAATATTTCAACAAGGACTGGGACTATGCAGCCCGCCGCGTGATGAGCCCGCCCTTCCGCAACAAGCAGCACCAGGATTCGCTCTGGGCCGGGCTGCAGGCGGGTTCGCTCCAGGTGGTGGCAACCGACCATTGCGCGTTCACCACCCAGCAGAAGCGCAGCGGACTCGGCAATTTTGCAAAAATTCCGAACGGCACCGGCGGTCTCGAGGACCGCATGCCGCTGCTCTGGACATTTGGTGTCGGCACGGGCCGGCTGACGCCCAACGAATTCGTCGCGGTGACCTCGACCAACATCGCCAAGATCCTCAATATGTATCCGAAGAAGGGTGCCGTTCTGGTCGGCGCCGACGCCGACCTCGTGGTCTGGGACCCCAACAAGGAAAAGACCATTTCGGCCAAATCGCAGCAGTCGATCATCGACTACAACGTCTTCGAGGGCTTCAAGGTCAAAGGCCTGCCGCGCTATACGCTGACCCGCGGCAAGGTCGCCATCAACGACGGCAAGGTCGAGACCGAGCAGGGGCACGGCCAGTTCGTTGCACGGCAACCGAACAATCCCGTCAACCGTGCGCTCTCGACCTGGAAGGAGATCACTGCGCCGCGGAAGATCGAGCGCTCCGGCATTCCGGCGACGGGCGTCTAGCCGAGACGGCGAAGGCAGCACTAATGGATCGGCCGTGTATGTGGCGCAATATGCGGTTCCGACGGCGGTTGCGGCGGGGCCTCGCTGAGCTTCACGAGGCGCAGTGATTCCAGCCGCAACTGCAGCGTGACCGGCTCGCCATTGGTGCCCGGAGGGCCAGTGCGCGGTACGTCGAAGCGGATTTCCATCATGCCGTTGCCGGCCTTCACCAGCCGCTCCGGAATGATGATGCTGCCGTCGACGCGACCCGCACCGGCATAGGTCAGCACCGCGACATGCTCGCCGTTCACCACCACGTCGACGTCGCGCTTGGGCTTTTCGCTGTCGGTGTTGGTCCAGCTCTCGAAGGTGAGCAGCAGATCCTCGCCGGGATCGGGGAATTCCAGATGGAGGATGCCGTAGTCCCCGAACGAGCGGATGCCCGTCGGGCTCGGCGGCAGGAATCCGCACCAGCGGATGGTGTCCTGGTTGTAGCCATTGTGGACCGAGTTGAACGAGACCGGCTCGCCCAGCGGATAAAAGCCCGAGATGACGCGCGGAAAGCACGAGGATGTGCGGTCGATGTAGTAGGCGCGGTACTCGGGCGAGACGTTCGGCCTGAGCACCATGTAAAGCACGCCGAGGTCGAACACCGCGATCAGCAGCACGACGGCGAGGTGCCAGAGTTTGGGACGATAGACCGGCGGCACGGGGCTACATCATGTAGTAGTTGCGCGCCGTCCAGACCGGCAGCAGGAACACGTCGGCGATCAGCATCGCCGGCAGCAGCACGTAGAACAGCCATTTCCAGCGGCTCAGCAGGAGCGCCGCGGTGATCAGCACCGGCGCGAGGCCGACGACGAAGCGGATCATCGAATAGGTGTTGGTCGAGAGCGGCAAGAGCACGCCGAACAGCGAAAAGATCGCCCAGTCCCACCGGCCCTTCCACGCCATCACCGCCGAGAGCGCGAGCCCGATGATCGCGGCGAGCCCGAAGGCGAGGTCGGTCGAGATGGAGGAATAGTTGTTGTAGGTCTGGAACTGCACGACGAGCGCCGCCCAGAGATTGGCGAAGGGATCCTGGAAGTCGCGGCCCCAGGCGCGCTGGATGTGGACGAAGGCCAGCGCGTCCCCGGAATGGAACCAGAGATAGATCGCAAAGATCGATATCCCGATGGGCACGAGTCCAACGGCGACCAGCAGGTCGGTGCGCCGCCACAGCGTGCGGACGAACGAGCGCAGGCCGCCCCCGTCCTTGAGATGATTCTGGTAGGCGGCGATGAGGATCGCCGCGGCAAACAGCAGGCCGGTCGAGCGTGTCGCCGACATCAGCGCCCCGGTGAGGCCCGCGGCCACGTAGTTGCGCTGCCGGAGCAGCACGAAGCCCGAGACGGTCAGGAGGATGAACAGCGCCTCGGTATAAAGCGTCGCGAAATAATAGGAGAGGGGGCCGAGGAAGAGGAACGCGCAGAACAGGATGTAGGCGCGGAACCGTCCCTCAAACAGCGGCCAGCTGAGGATCGCCGCCCAGACCGACAGCAGCGACGTGAGGATCGAGCCGCCGACCAGCATCGAAAGGCCGGTGATCCGGTTCAGCGTCCACACAAAGATCGAATAGAGCGGAAAGAACGCCCAATTGTTGGCGTCGCCCTTGTCGAAGCCGGAGGGCCGGCCTTCGTAGCCATAGAGCGACAGCCGCTCATAGGCGTTGCAGTCATACACGCACATCGAGCGCAGATAGTCGGTGACCGCCCAGTGATTGGTGGTGCGCACGTAGACCGCGTAGCGCAGCAACAGGCCGATCACCATGAGGTAGATAGGAAGCAGGATGTAGGCCGGAATCCGCCACGTCCAGCGGCGCTCGGCGGCTCTGGGTTCGACGATGCTTTCGTCCATCAACAACGGCCCAAATTGACGCGCTCTTCTAGCAGCCCTCAGCCGGCCGGCACAACTTCTGCCATCGTCGCCGGTTCCTGCAACGGGGTTGCATATCAATTACATCCGCCGCGCAACCAAAATGCCGCATCGCGATTTTGTGAGGACAGAACTTTCCACGCTAGGAGCGTCTCATGAACGGCATCATTTACCTTGTCGGCCTGGTGGTGGTCATCATGGCCATCCTGTCCTTCTTCGGCCTGCGTTGAGAGGGCCGGACACATGACCGTTGAAACCGATCTCATCGTCGTCCCGAGCGGGCAGGCGACCCAAGAACACCATTCCTATCTCGACTGGGCCGCGATCATCGGAGGCATCGTTCTTGCCGCCGCGATTTCGCTGCTGCTGCTGACCTTCGGCGGCGCCATCGGCCTCAGCTTCACCAATTTCCGCTCGATGCAGGGCGTTGCCCCGATCTGGGCCGGCATCGCGGCAGCCAGCTGGCTGCTCTGGGTGAACGTTTCGAGCTACATGGCCGGCGGCTACCTCGCCGGCCGCATGCGCCGCCGCTTCCACGACGCGAGCGAGCATGAGAGCGACGTCCGCGACGGCGCCCATGGTCTCCTCGTGTGGGCCGGTGCGCTGGTCGTCAGCGCCATCGTCGCCGTCGGCGGCATCGGCAGCGCCGCGAGCGCCATCGGTTCGGCCGTCGCGACCGCCACCAACGCCGCCTCCAATGTCGCGCAGGGCGCCGCCGCCAACCCGTCGGCAACCTCCGCGATCACCGATCCGACCGCCTATTTCAGCGATGAGTTGTTCCGCCTGCCGGCGGGAGCCACGCCGCCTGCCGCCAACCCTTCGGCCGGTGCGTTGCGCACCGAGGCCGGTCGCATCCTCGCGACCGAGACGACCGGCACCATCTCGGCCGACGACAAGACCTATCTGGGCCAGCTCGTGGCGCAGAACACCGGTCTGCCGGCGGATCAGGCGAGCGCCCGCGTCGACCAGGTGGTCAAGGCGATCGATGATGCCAAGGCCAAGGCCGCCGATGCCGCCGAACAGGCGCGCAAGACTGCCGTGCTCGCGGCCTTCCTCGTCGCGGCCTCGCTGCTGATCTCGGCGGTCGGCGCTTATTGGGCGGCGATGAAGGGCGGGCGTCACCGCGACGACGGTGTCGCGTTCACCGACACCTTCGGTCGGTTCTAAGGGAGGCTCAAGATGTTTCGATCTCTCGCGCTCTGGCTGCTCGGCGTGCCGATCTGGCTGATCATCATCATCGCGATCTTCGTCCACCACTGATCGGGAGGCGCCGGCGAGTCAATCGCCGGCGCTATCCCGCGATCAGCAACGGGGCGAGCGGCATGGCGTCGTCGCGGTCCCCCAGCATCCGGCGGACCTGCTCGGCCGGCATTGGGCGCGCGATCAGATAACCCTGCGCCTCGGTATAGCCCACGGCATAGACGTTACGCAGCTGCTCGGCCGTCTCGACGCCTTCGGCAGTCGTGGTGATGCCCATGCGGTGGCCGATTTCCGCGATCGCCTGGACGATGGCATGCGCGCCGCCCGCGGTATCGAGCGCGCGCACGAAGGAGCCGTCGATCTTGATCTTGTCGAAGGGATAGCTCAGCAGATAGCTGAGCGCCGAGAACCCCGTTCCAAAATCGTCCAGCGCGATCTTGCACCCGAGGCTGTGCAGCTGCCGCAGCGCATCGAGATTGGCGCTGCTGTTTTCGAACAGCACCGATTCGGTGATCTCGATTTCGAGGCGATCGGCCGAAAGCCCTGCTGCGCCGAGCGCATTGAGGACGGTCGGCACGACATTGCCGCGCTGGAACTGCACGGACGAGACGTTGACGGCGACGCGCAGATTGTCCGGCCAGCGTGACGCTTCCGCGATCGCCTCGCGCAGCACCCACTCGCCGATCGGCACGATGAGCCCGGTCTCCTCGGCAATCGGAATGAACTGCGCCGGCGAAATCGAGATTTCGCCCCCACGCCGCCAGCGCAGCAGCGCCTCGAAGCCCGACAGGCTCTGCGAGGCGAGGCTGAAGATCGGCTGATAGGCAAGGGTGAATTCGCCACGTTCGAGGGCGAGGCCGAGGTCGCGCTCGAGCGCATGCCGGTCGCGCAACGCCTTGTCCATCGCCGGCTCGAAGAAGCGATAGCCGCCGCGGCGGTCGCGCTTGGCGGCGTAGAGGGCGAGGTCGGCGCTCTTGAGCAGCTGCTCGGGCGTCGTGCCGTCGTCGGGCGCCACCGCGACGCCGATCGAAAATCCGATTTCCGCCGGTTGCCCGTCGAGCAGCAGCGGCCAGCGGCTCGCCTCGATCAGGCGCGCCGCGAGCTGCCTGGCATCGTCGGCGAGCGCCCCCACATCCATCACCACCGCGAATTCGTCGCCGCCCATGCGCGCCGCCATCCCAGTCGTGCTGGTCGCCTGCTCGATGCGCTGCGCGAGCTCGCGGAGCACGGAGTCGCCGGCGGCATGGCCGAGCGTATCGTTGATCTGCTTGAAGCCATCGAGATCGATGATGAGAAGCGCAAAGCTCGAGACCTTCTCGGCCTCGGTGAAACATTGCGCCAGCCGATCCTGCAGCAGGTGGCGGTTGGCGAGCCCGGTCAGCGCGTCGTGATTAGCGCGAAACGCCAGTTCGTCCTGGAGCCGCGAATATTCGGTGATGTCCTTGTGGGTGGCGACCCAGCCGCCGTCGGACAGCGGCACGTGGTAGATCGACACCGTCTCCCCGGTATTGAGCCGCTGCACGTCGGTATAGAGCCGGGCCCGGTCAACGCCGGTCAGCCGTTCGGTGACATAGGCATCCTTGTCGTCCCCGACGAAGGAATTGGCGGCGATGCGGCCGCGCAGGATGCTGAGGAAGGTCGTGCCCTGCCGGCCCAGATGCTTGGGCAGGTGATAGAGCTCGAGGAAGTCGGTGTTGCAGTAAACGAGCCGCTTCCGCCCATCGAAGATCGAAATGGCATAGCCCGTCGAATCGAGCGCCACCGCCATGCGCTGGTTTTGCAGCCGCAGCTGCTTGCGGCTCTCGCGCAGCTCGGTCGTCCGCTGCTGGACCTGCGCCTCGAGGCTCGACCGTGCCGCGTCGATCTCGGCGGTCAGCGTCTCGACCGCCGATCGCGCCCCGTCGCGCTCGCCCTGCGAGCGCTCATAGGCCTCGGCGACCAGGGCGCAGAACCGCTCGACGTCGAGCGTTCCGTCCGCTTGCCTGGCGGTCTCGAGTTGCGAGGCGACGAGCTCGTGCACGTCAGCCGGCCTGCGGGCCGCGACCGGCACGCCAGCCGCCTGCGTCCCCCGCCAAGATGTGCTGACGCTGCGCCATGGTCCCCGAAGTGCCGGATTTCCGGCATTTTCCGAGACCGATCCTAGCAGCGCGCCGTAAACATAGGGTTTAGCGCGGTCCCGCAACTTAGGAGCCAAGCAAACCGGCATAGAGCCCGGGCGTCGAGCCGGGGATCTCGAGCACATCGAGCTGCCGGCGGTAAAACTCGACCGGCCCGACGCCGCCGATCACCGCATAGCCATAGCCGGTCTCCCGCATCGCCCGGAGCGCCGCAAACAGCAGCCCAGTGCCGATCCCTTTGCCGCGGGCGGTCTCCGCCACGCCGGTCGGACCAAAAAAGCCCCTGGCCGTGGCGTCGTAACAGGCAAAGCCGAGGATTTCGCGCTCCCGGACGGCGATGAAGATCGTCGGCGGTTGCTGGTGCAGGGCGACCGAGGCTTCCGCGACCCAGCCTTTCGCGAAGTGCGCGCCAATCCAGTCGAGCACGATGTGCAGCTCGGGCGCGAGGGGACGGCGGATCGTGACGCCGGCAGCGGCCAGCGGCTCGGCGTCGAAGGCGGGCAGGTCGTAGAGGCGGACGAGCAGATCGGTCATCGCGAGGTCTCAGGTGCTCCGGCCGCGCGCTGCGACGGGCTCGATCTCGATCTCGCCATCGGCGCGCAGCAGATTGACGGTATCAAAGAGATTGGAGACGACGCAGACGTGGTTGGGGATGATCCGCAGCCGCTCCCCGATCGGCGGCCAGTCCGACGGCGCGGCAAGCTCGATGATCCCATGCTCCTCGCTGAGCGATTTGATGGTGACCTCCTCGTGTCCCATCACCGCGCCGTAGCCGGGTGGCCCGAGGTCTTTGCTCAGCGCCTTCGAGCCCGCGTCAATGATGATGCGCGTTGGGGTCGGACGCGAGACGACGGTGGTGAGGACGGTAAGCGCACAATCGGCAAAGCTTGCGGCTCCGGCGGCGACCTGCGTGCGATCGTGGTAGACGTAGGTGCCCGGCCGGCGCTCGGTGACGACCTTGTCGCCGGTGTGCCACATGTCCGGGCTGTTGCCGGCCGTGACGCGCGGCACCGCAATCCCCGCTGCTTCGATCATCGCTTTGGCCTCGCCAAGCCAGCGGTCGGCCTCAGCCGCCTTGCCGCGCGCCGGATAGGTCATGAGGCCGCCGAAGCGGAGGCCCGGCGCTGCGATGATCTGCCGGGCGAGCGCCAGTGCCGTCGCCGGTGACTGGACGCCGCAGCGGCCTCCGCCCGTATCGCATTCGACGAGCACCGTCAGCGGCCGCGCCGCGACGAAGGTCTTCGCATACCCAGCGACGGTCTCGGCGCTGTCGGCCGTGACGCTGAGCGTGATGCGCGTGTTGAGTGCGGCAAGCCGCGCGAGCTTTTGCGCTCCGACGATATTGTAGGGAATGAAGATATCGCTGAGGCCTGCGTCGGCCATCACCTCGACCTCGCCAAGCTTCTGAGCGGTGATCCCGACGGCGCCGAGCTCCATCTGCCGTTTGGCAAAGCGCGGCAGCTTGTGGGTCTTGATGTGCGGACGGAGCGCGTAGCCATTGGCAGTCGCATGCGCCTGCGCGCGGGCCAGGTTGGCCTCGACGCGCGCCAGGTCGATCAGCACGCAAGGCGTTTCAAGATCAGCGATTTTCGGCATTGTAGAGGCGTCCGGCGGGCAACTTATCCAAGCGACTGGCGGGGCCCGTAGACTGGCCGCGGCTCATGGAGAACCGTGAAATGTCGACGACCGCCCGCCTCTCGCTTCCCTACATCGCCCCGCAGCAGGCGCAAAAGCAAGTGACCTACAACGCGGCCATGGCGGCGCTCGATCAGCTGGTGCAGCCGGCGGTCAAAAGCCGCACGACCACCGTGCCGCCGGCAAGCCCCGTTGAGGGCGATACCTACATCGTCGCGCCGTCCTCGACCGGTGCGTGGTCGGGCAAGGACAACAATTTTGCCGCCTGGCTCAGCGGCGCCTGGAGCTTTCGTACCCCGGCCCAGGGCTGGATGGCCTATGTGGTCGACGCCGCCGAGATCGCGGTCCTCCAGTCCGGGGCGTGGACGAGCTTTGTGACCAATGGCGGCACCGCGCTCGCCAAGCTCGGCATCAATGCCACGGCCGACACGACCAACCGGCTCGCCGTAGGCGCCGATGCGAGCCTTTTCACCAATGTCGGCAGCAGCCACCGGATGAAGATCAACAAGGCGACCGCCGGCGACACCGCCAGCATCACCTACGAGGACGCGCTCTCCGGCCGGGCAGAAGTCGGGCTCACCGGCGACGACGCGTTTCACGTAAAAGTCTCGCCCAACGGCTCGACCTGGTTCGAGGCGCTGAATATCGCCCAGGCGTCGGGCCTCGTGACCCTCCCGATTGGCCAGCTGGCGTTTCCGGCGACGCAGAACCCCTCGAGCGGCGCCAACACCCTCGACGACTATGAGGAAGGCACCTGGACGCCACAGCTGCAGTTCAATACCGGCGTCGTCGGGATCACCTACTCGGTGGTGCTCGGCCGCTACACCAAAATCGGCCGGATGGTGAACGCCACCTGCAATATCGTCCTGACCAGCAAGGGCACCTCGACCGGCGTGGCGCAGA
Organism: uncultured Alphaproteobacteria bacterium; assembly: GCA_963848625.1. Classification (GTDB taxonomy): domain Bacteria; phylum Pseudomonadota; class Alphaproteobacteria; order Rhizobiales; family Devosiaceae; genus Devosia_A. The sequence goes on along the minus strand of CAWKEC010000001.1, from coordinate 171,138 downwards.
TTGCCGGATTCCCGTTTGTTGCCGCCAATGACGGCATCTACAGCTCCGCCGCGGTGGGCATTGCGACCAACATGACCAGCGTCGTCGGCGCGGTGCTCTGCGTGCTGGCGCCCAATACGCAGAAGGTTACGGTCTATCACTCCAATAACGGCGCAGGCGTCAATCTCACCAACGCCAATTTCGGCGCCACGACCCAGATCCTCTTCACCCTCTGCTACGAGACGGCGTAGCGGCTCCGAGCGGGGCTTTCCTTGGCATCGACGAGGCGATAGGCCTTCCGGGCATCGTCAACGCCCGGAATCACCATGCCTGCCATCGACCCCGCCAAGCTCGACAAGCTCGCCGACCTCGCCATCAGCACCGGCCTCGGCCTCCGCGAGGGGCAGGACCTCTACATGACCGCGCCCGTCGTCGCGCTGCCGCTGGCGCGCCGCATTGCGGCCGCGGCCTACAAGGCGGGCGCGGGCATCGTGACGACACTGTTTTCCGACGAGGACATGACGCTCGCCCGCTATCGCAACGGCCGCGACCTGAGCTTCGATCGCGCCGCCGGCTGGCTCTACGAGGGTGTCGCCAAGGCCTTCTCCGAAAATACCGCGCGCCTCGCCATCGCCGGCGACAACCCGATGCTGCTCGCCGCCGAGGATCCCGAAAAGGTCGGCCGCGCTAACCGCGCGATGTCGAAGGCCTATAAGCCCGCGTCCGAAAAAATCACCAATTTCGATACCAACTGGAACATCGTTCCTTACCCGGGCACGTCGTGGGCAAAGCTGGTGTTCCCGGGCGACGACGAGGAGACCGCGACCCGCAAGCTCGCCGATGCGGTGTTCGCCGCCTGCCGCGTCGATCGCGACGATCCGATCGCCGCCTGGGCCGAACACAATGGCCAGCTCCGCCGCCGCCAGGACTGGCTGACTTCGATGAATTTCGCGAGCCTCAAATATTCCGGCCCGGGCACCGACCTCATCATCGGTCTCGCCGACGGCCACGCCTGGAAGGGCGGCGCCTCGGAGGCACGCAACGGCATCACCTGCAACCCCAATATCCCGACCGAAGAAGTCTTTACGACGCCGCATCGCCTGCGCGTCGACGGCCGCGTGCGCTCGACCAAGCCGCTCTCGCCACAACGGCACGTTGATCGAGAATATCGAGGTACGCTTCGAGGCCGGCCGGGTCGTCGAGGCCCACGCGAGCCGCGGCGAGGATGTGCTGCTCAAGGCAATGGATACCGACGAAGGTGCCCGCCGCATCGGCGAAGTTGCGCTGGTGCCGAACTCGTCGCCGATCAGTGCCAGTGGGATCTTGTTCTACAATACGCTGTTCGACGAAAACGCCGCGAGCCATATCGCCCTGGGCCAGTGTTACTCGAAATGCTTCCGCGAGTTCGGCAACATGACGCCCGAGCAGGTCACCGCAGCCGGCGGCAATACCAGCAACATCCATATCGACTGGATGATCGGCTCGGGCCAGATCGACATCGACGGCATCGCCCGCGACGGCGGCGCCACGCCGCTGATGCGCAAGGGCGAGTGGGTCTCGGCGATCTAACGCGACAACAAGGAGCCTCGCATGGCGCTGTCACTCAACCAGCGGCTCGATCGCCTGCGCACGCGGGTCGCCGAGCTGCAGTACTGGCGCGCCCGTGAAGGCGTCACCATCGATGGCTGGATGCTCGATGGCGCACCGATCGCCAACGGCGCCGGCTGGCCGAGCCGCGATTGGCGTGCATAAGCTGACGGCGCGCGCCGAAGTGCCGGCGCACTGGCCGCTCGACGAGGCGCGGATCTGGCTCGACCTCGGCGGCGAGGGGCTTGTGACGCTGAGCTACCCCAATCGCAGCTCAGCCTCGTTCGGCCTCGATCCCTACCATCGCGAATTCGCCCCCCAGCACCGGCAGGTGGCGATCAGCGCCGAATGCACGGCGCGCGACCTATTTGGCGTGCCCAACCGCTCGCCTTACCTGGCGCGGGCGGTGCTGCAGTGGATCGACTTGCCGGTGCATCGGCTGCAGCTGCTGCTGCGGCAGGTCGCCGAAGCCTGCGGCGCGCTGGGCGGCCATCCGGTCGTGCCGCATCTGCTCGAGGCCGCCGAACGCGCGCTGCGTGCGCTCGACTGGCCCTCCGATACGGCCAGTTACATTTCGCGCACCTCGTCCTCGCCGCAGCAGCAATCGATCTGGGAGCTCCCGCAGATGGTGGGCGCCCCGCCGGGCCTTACCGATGCGCAGCTCGGAAGCGTGACCGCGGCCCACGACGCGCTGCTCGCCGAACTCCGCGATCTGCAACAGCAATTCCCGCAGGAAGGCGAGCTGCTGCTCACCGGCCATGCGCACATCGATCTCTGCTGGCTCTGGCCGTACGACGAGACGCGCCGGAAGATGCGACGAACTTTCCACACCGCGCTGAGCCTGATGGAGGGCTCGCCCGATTTCCGCTTCAACCAGTCGACCGCGCATTACTACGCGCAGGTCGCGGAGGACGATCCGGCGCTCCTCAAGGCCATCAAGGCGCGCGTCGCGTCGGGCCAATGGGAGCCGATCGGCGGCATGTGGGTTGAGCCCGACACCAACATGCCGACCGGCGAGAGCCTCGCGCGCCAGATCCTTTACGGCCAGCGCTATTTCGAGAAGGAATTCGGCAAGCGCCATACCGTGTGCTGGCTGCCCGATTGCTTTGGGTTTTCCGGCGCGCTGCCGCAGCTGCTCAAGCAAGGCGGCATCGAGAGCTTCTTTACCATCAAGGTCAACTGGTCGGAGACGAACAAGATTCCAGCCGATCTCTTCTGGTGGGAAGGGCTCGACGGGAGCCGCGTGCTGACCCACACCTTCGACAACCCGATGGCCGGCTATAACGGCTTCGTGCAGCCCGATTGTTACGTGCCGACCTGGCGCAATTTTCGCGGCAAGACGGCGCACGACCAGAGCCTGCTCGCCGTGGGCTATGGCGATGGCGGCGGTGGCGTCACGCCCGAAATGGTCGAGCGCGAAGTGCAGCTCCGCGACTTCCCCGCCATTCCCAAAGCCCGCTGGGGCAGCGTCGCCGAGTTCTTCGATCGTGCCCACGAGCGAGCGAAGTCGGCCCGCCTCCCGGTCTGGGTCGGTGAGATGTATCTCGAACTGCACCGCGGCACGCTCACCACGCAATCGGGCGTCAAGCGCAAGCACCGGCAGGCCGAGCGCGCGCTGATCACCGCCGAAACGGTCGCCTCACTCGCCCATCTCATGGGCGCCGCCGCACCGCAATCGCTCGAGCCGCAGTGGCGGGTGGTGCTCAAGAACGAGTTCCACGACATCCTCCCGGGCTCTTCCATCCGCGAGGTCTATGTCGACGCCGAGCGCGAACTCGACGGCGCGATCGCGGCCGGCAAGGCGGCTCAGGAGGTCGCGATGTCGGCGATCGCTGCGCAGCTCCCCAAGGGCGAAGGGGCCGCATATCTCCTCGTCAACCCGACCGCCGATGCCCGGCGCATCGCTTTCGTCGACGAGGATGGCGCGCCGCGTTCGAGCGCAGCCGCTGTGGCCCCGCTAAGCGCCACCGCAGTGCCCATGAGCGTATTCGAGGGGACCGCGCCACTCTCGGTCAGCACGACACATCTCGAGAACGCGCTGCTCCGCGCCGAAATCGGCAAGGACGGCACCATTGCGAGCCTCGTGCTCAAGGCCAATGGCCGCGAAGCGCTCGCCGGTCCCGGCAATCAGCTCTGGGTCTATCCAGTCGACAAGCCGCGCAACTGGGACGCCTGGGACGTCGACGAGGACTATCCGGAACGCGGCGAGCAGATCACCGGGGTCGAGGAGATCAAGGTCGTCGAGACCTCGCCGCATCGCGTCGCCGTGCGGGTCGTGCGCCGCTGGCGCCACTCGCACATCGTCCAGACCTACGTACTCTGGTCGAACGCGCCGCGCCTCGACATCGAGACGGAGCTCGATTGGCACGACCGCCACGCCTTTCTCCGCACGCTGACCCCAGTGGCCGTGCGCGCCGACCGCGCGACCTTCGAATGCGCCAATGGCGTGCTCACCCGGCCGACCCACCAGAATACCAGCTGGGACCAGGCGATGTTCGAGGCGGCGGCGCACCGCTTTATCGACCTGGGCGAGCCCGGCTTCGGCGTCGCGCTGCTCAACAATGCGAAATACGGGCACAATGTGCGCGGCAATGTGCTGGGCATGAGCCTCGTGCGCGCGCCGATCTATCCCGACCCGCTCGCCGACGAAGGCGAACAGCGTTTCACCTATGCGCTCATGCCGCACGTCGGTGCCTGGCACGAAGCCGGTGTCCGGCAGGAGGCCGACGATCTGAACCAGCCGCTGCTCGCCAAATCCGTGACCGGGTTCGCCGCCGGAAGTGTCGCGCCCATCGCCAGGATCGCGGGTGGCGCGCTTTCCGGGCTGAAGCCCGCGGAAGACGGCAACGGCCTCATTTTGCGGATGTATGAGCCGGCAGGCGGCCGGGGTCAGGCGATGGTCCATCCGCCGGCAGGCTGGCGCGCCGCTGCGGTCACGATCATGGAGGAGCCCGATCCGCGCGGCGAACGCGACACCATCCTGCCGTTCGAGGTGCGCAGCTGGCGGCTGACGCGCTAGGTCGGCTCGCAGCGCGATGAGACGGCTGTCAAGCGGTGACGAAAGCTCTATCAGTAGGCACGAGAACCAGGGCAAGGCTTCGACGGGGGTCGGTTTGATCAGGAAAACGCGGGCGACGCTGTCGGATGTGGCCGAACGCGCGGGCGTGAGCCCGGTGACCGTCTCGCGCACCATCCGTCACCCGGAGATGGTGTCGCCAGCACTGCGCCAGCGTGTCGACGCGGCTGTAACCTCGCTCCACTATATTCCGAACCACCTCGCGAGCGCGCTCGCTTCGACCCGCACCAACATCGTCGCGGTCATCGTGCCGTCGCTGACCAATGGCGTGTTCGAGGATTTCCTCGTCAGCGTCCAGGACGTGCTCGAGGGCGCGGGCGTGCAGATGCTCGTCTCCAACAGCCGCTACTCCGCCAAGGAGGAGGAAAAGGCGATCGCCACCATGCTCGGCTACCATCCCGAGGCGATGATCGTCATCGGCGTCGACCAGAGCGAGCGGGCGCGTCGTCTGCTCGCCCAGTCCGGTATCCCCGTGGTGCAGGCGATGGACATGACCGACGATCCCATCGATCTCAACGTCGGCTTCGACCACCGCGCGGCCGGCATGGCGGCGGTGCGCTATCTGTATGAGCTCGGGCATCGGCGCATTGCGCACCTCGCGGTCACCACCGACCCGAGGGCCGGCCGGCGCGCCGACGGCTATCTGCGGGCCATGGCGGAGTTCGGCCTGTCGACCAAGGGGCTGGTTGCATCGTCGCGCGAGTTGAGCACGGTCAAGCGCGGCGCCGAGCTTCTGCGCGAGGTGCTCGCGCAAACCCCGTCCGTGGAAGCCGTGTTCGCCTGCAACGACGACATCGCGCTCGGCGCGCTTTTCGAGTGCCAGCGACGTGGCATCGCGGTGCCCGGCAACGTCGCCATCGTCGGTTTCAATGACCTTGAGTTTGCCTCGGGGACGATGCCGCCGCTCACCAGCGTCTCGACCGAACGGCCTCGCATGGGCACTTGGGCGGCCGAAGCGATCGTCGAAATCATCCGCGGCGCCGGGCGGCGCCCGGCGGTGCGGTCAGTCGATCTCGGCTTCGTCATCAAGACGCGCGGCAGCACCGCGCCGCGCGAGTCCCGCCGCTAGGCCTTCGGCGTCGTCACCGTCACCTTCGGCACGTTCAGCGTCACGCTGCTGCCCGATCCCGAATGGCCGAACACCAGAAATCCGCCGGCCACGAGCAGCACGACAATCAGCGCTGCAATGATGATGCCGGTTGCACCGCCATCGCCCCCACCCCCGGTATCGATAATCGTCTCACGATCAGCCATCTTACCGGTCCTTCTTTTGCGTAGACGCTCGGAAAGGAACGGCAGAACTGTATTCAGGTTCCAGCAGGGTCAGCTGATCTTGCCGCGTTTGAGCGAGGTCTTGATCGGCTCCGGACGCTCGACCTTGGTCCGGATTTTGACGGTTGCGCCGGAACGGCTGGCCGTCTCAAACGCCTCCATCACCTCGAGCACGTGTAGTGCCAGCGCGCCGCTCGCCCGGTGCGGCCGGTTGCCGAGGATCGCGTGCGCCATGTCGGCCAGCCCCAGCGAGCGGTAGTTCGCATCGGCATAAGGCAGCGTGACCGGCACATTGTCCCAAGCCTCGGCGCGCGGTTTGGCGAGCTGCACCTCGCCCCCGAACATATTGGGGTCCGGCACCAGCATCGAGGCCTCGGTGCCGTAAAGCTCGATCGGCGTATGCGCGTGCTTGGGTACGTCGAAGCTCAGCATCACCTGCACCAGCGCACCCGACGCAAACTGCAGCGTGCCGGCGACGTGCGTCGCCACCCGCACCGGCATCATCTGCCCCTTCTTGGGCTCCGATCGGATCGGACGCTTCTTGAACGGCGTGGCGCTCATCGCCTGCACGGCTTTGACGGGCCCGAGCAGGTTGACGAGATCGGTGATGTAGTACGGCCCCATATCGAGCACCGGTCCGCCGCCCACGTCATAATAGAAGGCCGGATCGGGGTGCCAGTATTCGTGTCCCGGGCAGGCAAAGAACGCCGTTCCACCCACGATCGTGCCGAGCCGCCCGCTATCAATCAGCGCCCGCGCCTGCTGATGGCCGCCGCCGAGAAACGTGTCCGGGGCCGAGCCAACGCGCAGGCCCGCCTTGTTCGCTGCAGCAACCAGCTTCTTGCCTTCGGCAAAGCTGACCCCCAACGGTTTTTCGCCATAGACATGCTTGCCGTGGGCGATCGCCTCGAGCCCCACCGCGACATGCGCGCGCGGGATCGTGAGATTGACGATGATGTCGACCCGGGGATCGGCGAGCAGCCGGTCGACGGCCACCGCCTTGCACCCCGAACTCGGCGGCCTTGCGCTCGGCCACCGCCGGCTTCATGTCGGCGATGCCGACAATATCGAGCACGGGAAAGAGCCGCATCGCCTTCAGGTACTGGCTCGAAATATTGCCCGTCCCGATGATGCCCACGCCGAGCCTTTGCCTTGCCGCCATTGCCATCCCCCGCTGTCGTTCGCGCCCTGCTGCACAAGGCCATGCCCGTCTCTTGTAGCCGAGTGCCGCGCCGAGGAAAGGGGTGCGCCGCATCGTTTCATGCTAGAGGCGGCCGATGCCGCCCCTGCCGTCCACCTTCGACTATCGGCCGCCGACCGAGCCATGGCTCGACATCGTCTTCGAGGACGGCAGGCTGATCGTCTGCGACAAGCCGAGCGGGCTGCTGACCGTCCCCGGCAAGGATCCCTCGCTCGCCGATTGCCTCGAAGCGCGCGTCCAGGCGCGCTATCCGCAGCACCTCGCGACCAAGGTCGTGCATCGACTCGACAAAGACACCTCCGGCCTCATCATTCTCGCCTTCGACAAGCCGGCGCTCGCGAGCCTCGGGGGCCAGTTCGAACACCGCACGATCGAGAAGGACTACGTCGCCCGCGTCTGGGGCGATGTCGTGGGCGACAGCGGGCTCATCGATCTGCCGCTCGCCACCGATTGGGAGAACAAGCCGCGCCAGCGTGTCGATTTCGAGCGCGGCCGGCCGGCGCAGACGCGCTGGCGCGTGCTCGCCCGCGAGGGCGGCATCACGCGGCTGGAGCTGGTCCCGCTGACCGGCCGCACGCACCAGTTGCGCGTACATCTGCGCGAGCTCGGCTATCCGATCGTCGGCGACACCTTCTATGCCGAGGGCGCCGCGCGCGCCGCCGCCGATCGGCTGCAGCTCCACGCGCGGATGCTGCGCTTCGCCCATCCCGACGATGGCCGCGTCATCGCGCTCGAGCGCCCGGCGCCGTTCTAAGCTCCGTCACAATCTCTCCCCGAATTCACCAAGCGAGGGCCGCACGGCGCGCTTAGCGTTTCGGGTGGGGGTGCAGCAGGAGTAATGCGTGATGAGTCGGAAAGCCAAACGCACACAGGAGCTTGACGCTACGCTCGTCGAGGGAATCGCCGCCGCGATGGCGGCCGATGCGGGAAGTTCCGAGCCGGCGCCCGAGCCGGTCGAAATGGCCGATCTGTTCCTCGAAGAACTCAATCGCCTCTGGGGCGAGCCCTTGCCCGACGAGGCCGCCTGACGGCGTCTTGCGCTCATCCCTGGGGTCGCGTAGGTGTGACCTCAGGCGCCCGTAGCTCAGCTGGATAGAGCGTTGCCCTCCGAAGGCAAAGGTCGCACGTTCGAATCGTGTCGGGCGCGCCAGCCACCCCTGCAAAAAAAATAATTTCGGGCCGCCGCGGGCGGCCTTTTTCGTGTCCGAAATCCGGTCCCTGCCGTCCCCTAGGCGGCGTTAACCGTGCCGCGAATGCGGCGAAGTGAGGTCTCTTGCGGCGGCCATCGTGTCCTCTTGTGACAATGTCAGACTTTGTTCAGCGGTCCACAAGTACCCTAAGGCCGTACTCTTCTTCAATCGCGTGGCGGTCACCAAGCGTAATCTCAGCTGGTCACGTTCCCACCTTCCGTGGCGGGAATCGTACGGATCCCCCTGTCACCCCGCACAATTTGCGGCTCCGAAAGTGACGGCTTCGCAGTCTCCCTTGTTCTCGAACAAAGGAGGCCCGGCTATGCCCGCCCTTCTCGAAGACTACTACACAATCGAAGCCCTCGCCGCCGAGGCGCACGTTTCCACGCGCACGATACGTCGATGGACTCGGACCGCCGCTCCCGCGTTGGTCGTGACCCGTGTTGGCAGACGCCCGCTCGTCGCACGTCGCGACTTCGAAAGCTGGTTGGACGCGCGGAGAGTTCTTGAGCGCAACGTGATCCGGCGGAAGGTGCGCTCGTGGAGCGACTTCTCAATCCGCTTTGATCTCAGAGTTCTATGGCTTCTTCAAATTCCGCCGCTCTGCGAGTGGCACCCCGGCTTAGCCATTGTTGAGATCGTCGACCGAGGAATAGGTCGCCACCGATTGCGGGCTTCGCCTACTATTGGTGCAGCTGCGGGGCGTTGCCGTCACCGCCCGAAATGTCCGAATGTGCCACCTATCGCACGAAGAGGCGGCTGTTCTCGCGACCGCACTCGGCGACCGTTCCCCCTCCGAGGATGAGCGGCAGGAGCGCAAGATCGCACTGTTTGCGATAGAGGCGCTCGCCCCTTGGAATGAGGACTTTCTGGCGACGTTGCCGCTCGCAAACGCGTTTGGGTGCCAGGCGAAGGCCGACAAGCTACGCGCTGCCCTCGAAGCCGGAATGGCACATCCCGCGGACGTGGTATTTGACGGTGGAACGGAGGATGGGCTCGCGAGGGCCCTCGCTGCCGCGACTATGAGCTATCTTGCCAGCCTTGAGAACACTCCCCCGAAGGACCTTCGATGGCCGCTCCTAATGCTGTTGCAAGGTTATGCGCGCCGGCACCGCCGTCCCCCCGAGGCGGCCTTGTTCGACTCGTGGCACGCTGCGCCTTCTCGACCACAATGGACGGAGCGTTCCCCGCCTCTCTTTGGCCAACGTTATCCTTCGACGACAACTCATCGAACTAGCGGCTCAGGAAGCCTGCGATATAGCAGGCTACGATTTCTGGTTCGATATGAGAACGCCGCTCCGTGATTTCCGCTCAGAAGAGGTGCTCAAGGAATCGCCGATCTACACGGTAGCGCGGAACGACATCCTTCGACGCTTGGGCGAAGAGCCGCCCGACGCTGATTTCTGAAAAACCGAGGACCTCCGCGAGGTCCATTTCAATTCCTGACGTCGCCTTTCGACGCCCTTGGTGGGCCCAATCGAGAGACGAAATCATGGAATTTTCGCCCGCTGAGGAGCGATACCTCGAAGACAAGCCTTGGCTCGCTGAGAATATGGAGCGCATCGGCGAGTTGACCGAAACAGGCTTGGGCGGCGCACGGCGCAATCGATGGCCGCCGCCGAGCACTGGTTGATGAAAGCACGCCGCCGAGGCTGACATCGCAACGTGGCATCGCCAATCGATGAGCTACGCGGTCTATCAGCAAGAATTCGCGGAAGCCCGCCGCCGCCCGAAGGTCGTCTCGCTCTGAGAGATGGCCCCCCGCAAATTAGCAAAGCCCCGCTGCATCGCGCGGAGCGCCGCCGCGACAAGGCCGTCGCCACCCTCGCAAAGTTGGAACGTGACGCCCGCATCCCGGACGGCGTCGTCGGCTGGAACGTGAAGCTCGACGAATGCAAGACGCTTCTCGCGGACCTCGCCGCTCGCCGCGTCGAGGTGCGCCCGTATGAGCTTCTCACGACGCCGTCCCGCGACGGCAAGGCCGCGGCAGCGCACGTGGCCATGGCCGGGCACGCTCAGCGCAAGCAAGTCCGTGACGCCTATCCTTTGACCGCGCCGCCGCCGAGGCGATGGTCCGCGGGCTAGTGCAGGCCGACAATCCCTTCCGTCTGGTGCTCACCACCTTCGCGCAGGCCCGGGCGATGCGACTGCCGCTGGTGGACGCACGATGGGGAAAAGGAACCCGAGAGCCAAGCCCCGAGGACGTGGCCAAGGCGATTCAGTGGCTCAATGCCGAGCGTGTCGAAGCCGATCTCCTGGACCAACTGCAGTCACGTTATCGGAGCTTCGCCGAACGCGGCGTGCTCACCATGACCGAGCCGGAGCGCCGCCGTGAACTCATCCGGCTCGACGAGGTCGTCCTCGCTGCGGAGTTCTTGAAGAAGCCGCGCATCTCTTCGGCGCCATAGAGTCCGAAGGGGCGCTCATTCTGCCGCCCGCACGCATGTCGGCCCGCGCCCTCCTGCAAATCGACTAGCGGTTCCTCGCGGCTTTTCGATCTCCAGTCCGGACACCGTCCCCTATCTCCCGATCTCTTTCTCAAAGCGGGGCCTCCGCGAGGTCACATTTCGCACTCTGCTAGGACACCCGGCGGCCCATGGCGGGCCGCCGAAAACAAAGGAGTGTCACTATGAACCACCACGACAATCAGATTTGTCTCGATGGCGGCTGCGGCACGAGCCACGGTTATGCGACCCTCGAAGAGGTGTTCGCTGTTGCCAAGGAGGGCGGCATCATCATCGAGAACGGCGAAGACATTTCGGGATCTGGTTCCGAAGCCCGAGGACCCCTCGGTGATTTGGGGAAGGTTCAACGCCTCGGGCAAGAACCGGCGTGCACCGAGCAAGCCCGCCGACAAGTCGGAATTCAACATCATTCGAATCCGGGCTTGTTACCCGGCCAGGCGGCGAGGGTTTTCCTTGGTCGGGCCCTCGCCGCCGTTCAAATCAAAGGAAGGCTCCTATGGTCACCGATACACTCGTCACTCAACAGGCACTTGCAGCAAAGTCGCCCTACGATCCGCGCACGATCGACGCCACGATTATCTGATGCGGGAATTCGCGAGGGAGAACGGCTTTCGCGAGTCGGCCGATTTCACCCTCGATGCGCTGTGCCGCGGGCTTCGAAGCGGCGGCTCCTGGGGTCAACTCTTTCGGTGGCCCGGCTGCGATCATGTCCGCTTTTTCAAGCGAGCCGGCCGCGCCGCCGCCGTCGTCACGCAACCTTATGGGCCCAGCGTAGATCGACACGCTCCGCGCCTACGTGGTGGAGAAGGGTCTCGTGATGCACATGCCGCCCTGCCCAACGGCTTCCTTTTGGTATCCGAGCTACGCCCACTTCGCCGTGCTTACGACGCCGTCATTTGGGCAGGTGCGGTGGCTTCCATGTCAGCTCAATTTTTGAACGAGATGCACCATGAGCGCCCCCGGACCGCATTCGAAATTCTTGCCGGGCCAGCTATCTCGAAGGGTCGCACCGAGGCAACGGGCCGTGCGCTCGATGCCCGACCCGTCCGATGTGTTTTCGAGGCCCCGCCGTTGATTTTGACGGGCGTGGAAGAGGTCCGTGATCTCGTTGCCGGCCGCCACCTCGTGGCTCGCGATGATCCGCGGAGCCCTCTTGTGCGGAGCAAGCAAAACCCTGCCGAGGTTGCAACCGATTTTTGCGAGTGGAGGCAGCGGCATCGTTCGCGTCGCCACGGGCAAGTTGTGGGAGGCTGACGATGCTCGACAAGCGGGACATCCAGGCACCGAGTTTGCAGAAGGCAGTGCTCCCATAGCCGCTGGCGACGACCGTAACTCGCTCTTTAAGCCCAATCACGTCGCCGTCGCCGAGAAGATGGCGCGGGCCGAACCGGAGCGGTATGGGCGGCTTTTGCGGCTGCTCCGCGAGTGGTCCGATCTGCCGAAGTTCACTCAACTCGTGGAGGAGCGGAAACAGGTAGTGGACGCCGAGGAGGCGATCCGCACGGCCAAGCCCAAACCAAAGAAGCGGGCGGACATCTTCGTCATGAACGACCAGTTGACGACCAACCTCGACGAGACCAAGGCCGCTCTCACGCGCACGGGTGTGAACCTCTTCCAGATGAATGGCCGCCTCGTCCAGCTCATCCACCACAACCTCGTCGACGACGACGACGATGATGATGATGACTTCGGCGCGCAGCCGACCCGCCGTGCCAGCGGTGTTCATCATCGCGCCCGTCGCTGAGCCGCGCTTCGTGGAATTGATCAGTCATCGGCCGTGTTCTGGAAGATGCATATGGGCAAGAACGCGGACGCAGAAGATGGGGGGCTAAAGGGGAAGTGGGAAACGATACGCGCGCCGCTCGACCTCGCCCGCCATCTCATGGCCCGCGGCGAGTGGAAGTTTCCGGTCCTTGCGGGGATGATCGAAACGCCCACGCTTCGGCGCGACGGCAGCATCCTGCAAACCGAAGGATATGATCCCAGCTCACAACTCTATTTCGATGCCAATGGCGTCACGTTCCCGCCGATCCCAGAAAAGCCGTCGCGCGCCGACGCCATCGCGGCCTCCGAGCGGCTGGCGCAGCGCGTTGGCACGTTCCCCTTCGCCCCCGGCGAGGGCGAGACGTGGGATGGTCCCACAGCCTCGCGAGCGGTGGCGCTGAGCGCCATGCTCACAGCGCTCGTTCGTCGCTCCATACGCGCCGCCCCGGCCATTGCCATCGTCGCCAACACGCCGGGCACCGGCAAGTCGCTGCTATCGGCCATCGTGGCCGCGCTCGCTTCGGGCCGCGCGCCCACGGCCATCTCCTACGGCAAGACCCAAGAGGAATTTGAGAAGCGGCTCTTCTCAGTGCTCTTGGCCGGTGACGCCGTGGTGGTGGTTGACAACATCGAAGCCGACGAAGTTTCGAGCGACGAGTTTTGCACCGTGCTCACCTCGGAGACTTGGCAGAATTGTATTCTTGGCCTCTCGCGCATGACGACTGTCCCGACCAATGCGACGTTTCTGATGAATGGCAACAACGTCATCTTCGCGGGCGACATCACGGACCGCGTGGTGCAGTGCACGCTCGACGCCCGCATGGAAAATCTGCGCCTCCGCGTCTTCGATAATGATCCCGTCGCCGACGCGCTCGCGCATGCGAGCATCGCTCGTCGTGGACGGGCTCGCCGTCGTGCGCGCCCGCCCATCGTGGGCTTCCCCGGCGCGGTCGGATTGCCGCCATCCCGATTCCCCGATTGGGACAAGATGGTGCGTGCGGCGCTGGTATGGCTCGGCCGAGCCGGACCCACAGTCCACGCGCGATAAGATCGGCGTGGCCGATCCCATCCGCGACGTGCATTCCACCCTTCTTCGAGCTTGGAAAGAAGCGGCGGGCATCGGCGAGCGCGTTACCGCCCAGGCGCTCATCGACCGCGCAAGCGTTGCGACCGATGAAGACCTCGATCGTTTCCAATGGCCAAGGTGGACAGCGTTCCCAAGCGATGCCAGCGCCGTGTTGTTCGAGGCTTTGGCCAACGCCATGGAGGGCAAGCCTCTCAACTCACGGCGGCTTGGTCGCTACCTCGTCCGCTTCGACGGGAGAAAATCTTCGACGGCTTGGTCATCCGCGCCCGCACCAACCAAAGCATGGAAGCTCGTTCCGGCTTGAGCAGGTGTGAGCGTTGGGGGTTTGTGGGGTTATGGGGGGTTCCTTTCAGCTATCTCAATGTGAAAGTTCGATAAGGTGTGTGTCCATGTGACAGTAGCAGTTTGAAACCCCTCGATACCCTCGATACCCCCAACGGCTCGTCGGCATCATAATGGAAGGCGCGCTGGCCGATCCATCCGGAACTCCGTTTCAACTCGACGGCTTAATCATTGGGGGTCCTTGCCACAATAGTGGTTAATACGGGACGGCGACAGCGTGGGTGGGGACTAGCTATCGAATTGAATTTCACGACGCACGCCGCATCGAGATTGAGATGGCCGCGTGGAATGGACGTTGGAGGCGCGCAAGGACTGCGCCGCAAAAGTAGGAGAAGCGTGATGGAATGGCGATTTCCCGCCGAGAGCTTGCACGCCGCGAGGGCATCGCCGAGTTGAGCGTGCGTCGCCATATCGAATTCGGTGCGCTCGCCGCGGCAGTGCTCGCCGATGGGTCGCTCGACGCGGATAGGGCGACCGCCGCGCTGGCGGCCGCCGTCGCCAATGCCAAGCGCGTGCCCGTGGCGCTCACCCATGCCCGCGGCCGTCACCTTCGAGTCCAGGTGCGCGCCTTGGCGGACGAGGTGGCGGACCTGCAAGTGAGCGCCGTGCCGCCCGAAGTCGCCGATGCCCTCCTCCGGGAGCAGGCCGCCATCATCACGCGGCACGCGCGGCCCCTCGCCGAGGCCGCCTCGAAGCTCGCGGGTCTCCCGGCCGCTGCCCGCCCTCACCAAGCTCAGGGGCCTCGTCAACGAGATGCTCGAAGCCATCGGCGAGGACGATGGTGGTGAAGATGATGGAGACGAATGGTGGAACGAGCGCGAAGAGCGCCTCGACTGACCTAGACCACCTCCCGCACAACATTTTGCTCGCGCAAAAACTCAACCATCAATCCACGAACTCGAAATCGAGCACGCGCTCGCACGAGGTGACCTCCGCACTATCGAGGAGATGACGACCTCATTGGAAGGCCGAACTCGCGGTCGCCAAGTCGCTGCTCCTCGCCGTCCCCAGCCGCGTCGCGCAACACGTCGAAGGCTCGTCGCCGGAAGCTCTTCGCGCGCTCGTCTCTGCGGAATTAGACGGAGCCCTCGCCGAGCTTTAAAGTCGCTCGTCCGCCTGAGAGGGAAAAGTGCCAAAGGTCATGCTCGATACCAACGCCTTCAACCATCTCCTATAGGAGAAGATTCGTCGAGCGCGCTAGCAGCGGATTGGACGCTCCTCGCCACCCAATTGCAGTTGGCGGAGATTCTGAAAACACGCGACCCCGACAAACGGAGAGAATTGGAGCGACTATTCAGGGAAGTCCTCGCCGAGCGAGATGCCGAACCAAGTTGGCGGTGTGGAACGTGTCTGCTTGGGCGAGGCGAAGTGGGGGGATGGTGGCCCGCTCTATGAGGACCTTCGTCGCGAGATAGAAGCTGCGTCTAGAGGCAAGCCTGTCAACTCGATGGTAGATGCGCTGATTGGCGAGACGTGCCTCAACAAGGCTTCGCGCTGGTCACGAATGATCGTGCGCTAAAAGAGGCGGTCCGTGCTCGCGGCGGAGTTGTCTATGACCTCCGAGCAGGAGATCGATAGGCCGTGGCGGCTGTCCCCCGATGACGAAGTGTTTGTCGCTGAGGTGAGGCAGGCATACGAGGCACTCTTGGCTCCCGAACACGGACGGATCGGGCGAAGCCACGTGCTCTGGGGTCAATTCGAATCCGTGGTTGCGACTATGCGAATGGTGTCGCTCATGAGCGGACGCTGCTTTATAAGATCAATGAGCTTGCCGTGGCGTGCGACTTCGCGATGGACCCAACACTTACCGGGCTCATCGAGTATGAGCCGGACCTACTGCCCAGCGGGCGTCGGATCGACTTCGTCGCGGACCGAGGAAAGGACCACGTCTATATCGAGGTGAAGACCGTTAGGCCGGACGGCGGCGATGAGGACGCTAACAAGCGGCTTTATGCCGCTCGAAGCGCGTTCCATCCCGCAAACGTCCACTACATCGTCGGGGGTGACATTGGCGGCACGATCACCGAGGATCCGTTCTCGCTCGCGTGCTCACTTCTGGACTACTCGCTCGAATTCGAGTCGAGGCTGGCCGAGGCGCGCGGAAATGGCGGCGCTGGTCCCGGGATTTTAGTATTTTGTGGAACGGGCTTTCAGTGGCCTCTCAGATGAGCTTGAGGACTTTGCGGACTTCTATCATCAGGGCGTCCACCGCCAAGATGATGCGTTCGGTCCAATGGAGGCCCACGGTATTGCAGCTGAGCAAATCCAGCTCGCCCAAATCATTGACCACTTCGCGTTCCTAAAGCGACCGGCCTACTCCGCTCTTCGGACAGGGTTTCGCTTTCCGGTGAAAGGACCATGGTTCCTCGGCCCTCAAACCGGAGGCACGAAGCTTCGGGTGTCAGTTAGTCCGGTCCGGGACCTCGCCGGCCTGATAAAGGACTTCGGGCGGGCCATCTCGCCGGCAGCGACGTTAGCCTCGCGGCTCCACGCGATGACACCAATGTGTCGCCTCGCCATGTAGCGCGCGGTTGCGATTGCTCGTCGCTCGTCGGGCATCTCGCGCGGCTCAAAGGCGGGATGGAGAACGCCGTCCTCGTCCTTGTCGAAAGCGCAGAGGACGATGAGCTTGCCCGCGAGCTTCGGACTCGAGGCGTCTGTCCCTCTGGTAGTCATATCGGATGACTATGGCGCTGACATGACCTAGCTCGCTACGAGCTTTCGGATCAGTGTCCTCGTCGCGGAGCGTCAACTTCGAGGTCCGATCGCTATAGGCTATCTCGGCCTCGGCGAGGCGCTCCGCCGTGGACAGCTCGCACCACTCGGGTTGGGCGGCCAAGGGAGCGCCGATGACGAGCTCCACCGATCGGCGCTCCGGGCGCTCGCAATCGATGAAGATCGAAGCGCGACATCGCCGCGCGGAGCTTTCGCCGTCGCCACGCGGCGACAGGATACAGGGTCACGCCTCTCTGCCCCACGCTTGCCCCGATAGAGGGCGAGCGTGTCAAACTCCTCATCGGGGGCGTGCTCATAAAGATGCTGAAATACCGTTCTAACCCACTGGCAATTGGCCGACTCGAAGCCCTCGGCGAAGACAATGCGGCTCCATGGCATCGGCGATGCTCCGTCCTTGTGGCTGCACCGCGCTGCACCCACTATGGCTCGCGGCTTGTTCTTGTTTCGTTCATGATGCTACCAAACGCCCCCCAAGTCAATTCGAGGCTGTGATGACCGACACCCTTAGTCACCTTGAACTCGCTTTTCGCGTCCAAAACTCTGGCGGCTGAGACCCTGTTGCCTAAGCTGTTCCATGATCGCCCCTCGGGCTTTTGGGTCTTCGGAAATACGTATCTTTAGGTCGGCGATGAGGGCCACAAAAACTCCCCGTTCACGGCGTCAGTCATCGGTCGGTTGAGGTAGAACCCATGCAACCGGGATTCTAGCACCTCACATATCCATCTTGACGCCAAGAGGACCGACCACGAGTTAGATTGAATGCGGTCAATAGCGCGAAGTATTATTAAGCTATAGCATCATCGAAATCGCCAACACGCGCGCATGCGAAGATCTTCGCGTTGTCCGAGGCGATTTCGTCGACAAAATCGACGAGCTTCTCGCTTCCACCGTGGTGATGCAGCATCAAGGACACGGCTGACGGTATCCAGCATCGTGCCTGAACCTCGAAGTCTTCAAGCATTGTGGCCACTAGAGCCTTGGTCTTCGGGTCGGCCACGTTTGCAAAGTCCGCGCGTAGGTCTGCGAACAACTCGCGAAGCCCCGAAAACACACCCGCCTCAAGCTCGGCCCAGTAGTCAATGCAAGCGGAGAGATCCATTCCGCTTGTCCGCGCTGTCTGCAAACTCCAAGTTACGAATAAATTGGCTGTATAGCTCTAAGGCGTCCATGAATTTCGCCAGCGGGAAGTCGTTATTAGAAATCTGCTCTACACTCGATGAGGCGAGGAGGATTCGTTGCTTGCGATCCCGGGCAAGCGCCTCGGCTCGGTCGTTGATCTGGTCGACCTGAGCCGCGGTCATCGGTTTGCTCTTCATCTCCTCGATCCGCCTCACCGCTCGTAAGGCGTTAGTCCCCGGAGTTCATGCAGCCTTGCGACCTTCAAAGTTCCGACCACCTTGCTCACCCAGGGCACCGCCGACGTCATCAAGGTCGGCCTCAACTTCCGCTCGGGGCAACTGACTCGGGGCCGTTAGGCGCGACGTTCTTCTGGTGTCCGGCGCTCCGGCCGGGCACGCGTTCTCGATTGACGCAGCTGGACTTGGCGGCTGGTCGTTAGATGGAGGGTACGCTCCGTGGGTGTTGACAGCTTGCATGTGATGCGTCGCCAGCAGGGCGGCGCCGCTCACCCAGCCCAGCCCGCCGGTGACCTCCACTCGCTCCTCGGCGCACTCCCCAGTGCATCGAAGGAGCAAGAATTTCGCTCTACCTGCCGTCGGGCGCACTTGTTCCAGGCTCATGCGCGGCGTAAGCTTGCCGAGACCCGGGCGCTGCCCGGGCTTGAGCGCCCTGCCGCGCCGCAAGGAAAAGAAGGGTGCGCCCAAGGCGTCTCTTGGCCTTGAAGTGCTGGTACCGCTGGCTGCGGTGCCTGCCGCGGCGCCGATGGCGCCCGAGCCCTCACTGTTCTCGTCGTGGCCGTCGTTGTTCTCGGGTGTTGCCCACGTAGCGGTCATCGCCGCCGTGGTTCTGTTACGCGACTCAGACCGTGACCGACCTGAAACCGCAGCCGACGCCGGTACCGATTACCCTGGAGCTTGTCCACGACGGCGCGAAGGCCGTCGCGAAACCTGCCCCTGCAGCTGCGACCCCGGCGCCATCGCCGACCGATTCTCCCGCCGCAGCGACAGCCGGATCGCCGGGCAGCCCGGGGGCGGCCGCAAGCATGCCGCCGGCTCCGCCGGCGCCCGCGGCCGCTTCGGCAACCCTGCCGCCTCCCGCTGCTGCAGGAAAACCGATCATGATCGACGCGGGTGCTGTCCCGCCGGCCGCCGCGCCAAAGGGCAACACGCCGACGGTGGTGATGCCTATGCCGGAGCCACCGCCGACTGCGCCGCCGCCGCAGCGCAAGACAGCTTCCAGCGCCAGCGGCGCCTCCTGCCGCGACGCTCCGGTGATCCCCGGAAGCGACCCCGGCGCCGCCCACGCCTACGACGTGCAACAAGCCGCGGCTCGTGCCGCCGCCGCGGCGAAAGCGGCCGCCGATCATGCCGCGGCGCTCGCTGCCGCCCAGGCGGAAGCCGCGCAGGCCGCCAGCCAGTTGCAGGCCGCGCGCGACGCGGCGCTTCGGCCTTGCAGGCTGCGCAAGCCCAGCAGGCCGCAGCGCAGCAGGCGCTTGCCGATGCGCAAGCCGCAGCGGCGGCCCTCGCCGCCGGCAACGCCGCCAAGGATCTCACCGCCCAGCAATTGGCCGCCGCCCAGGCTCAGGCGCAGGCCGCTGTCGACGCCGCCAACACCGCTCTTGCCAATGCCAACGCGGCGGCCGCCGCGCAGCAATCGGCGAGCGACACCGCCGCCGCCGCGACAGCACAGCACGACCAGGATGCCGCCGCAGCTGCACGCCGCAAGCGACACCGCCGCGCAGGCGGACGCCGCCGCCGTCTGCCGCGGCGCAGGATGCCGCCACCAAGGCCCAGAGCGGCCTCCGACGCGGCGCCACTAGCGCACAGAGCGCTGCCAACGATGCTGCGAATGCCCAGTCGGCCGCGGATGCCGCAAATGCGGCCGCACAAGCAGCGGCGGCCAACGCGCAGCAGATCGCCGATGCTGCGGCTGCGGCTCAGGCCAATGCGTCTCTGACCCAAGCCCAGCGCGATGCGGCGACCCAGGCCGCGGCCGCCGCGCAGACCGCGTCTGACGCGGCAAATGCCGCGGCCGCGAAGGCAACCACGACCGCCAATACCGAGGCCACGGCTGCCGCTAAAGCGGCAACGGCGCCACGTCAGCGGCGAATGCGGCGACCCAAGCGGCAACCACAGCGACCGCGGCGCAGCAGGCGTCGACGACGGCGCAGACAAACGTCGCTGTGCGCAAGCCAAGCTGACCAGTGACACCAACAGACAACGCGTCGACCATCAACGATCAAGTCGGACAAGAAGCGCAGTCAGCGTTGATCAGGGACTCGCCTTGGTCGCAGGGCTTGCTGCCACACCCGCTCAAACGGTCGCGAACCAGCAGGCTGCTGCCGCCGCAGCCGCTCAGACTAAGGCCGACCAAGCCGCCGCCCTCGCCGCTGCCGGCAAGATTATCGCAGGCACAGGCCGCGGCAGCAGCCGCCGCTACTGCCACCGCAGCGCAGGCGGCTGCGGCTGCCCAGGCCGACGCCACGCAGAAGGCGAACGACGCCGCGGCGGCTGCTGCTGCCGCCCAGGCTTCGGCGACCCAGGCTGCTACGACGCCGCAACGCAGCAGGCACGGCGACACAGGACGCGGCGACGGCACAGCAGGCCGCCGCCGATGCGACCGCGGCGCAAGCCAACGCCGCGCAACTCAGGCAGAGGCGGACGCCGCCCAGGCCGGCTCGGAGCGGCGGCTGCCCTCCAGGCAGCAGGCCGACCAGGCCAAGGCCGACGCCGAGGCCAAGGCCGCCGCGTCACAGACGGCGCAGGAAACGCGCAAGCAGCGCTCGCCCAGGCCAACGCCAACAAAGCCACCGCGGATGCCGCCCTTCAGCAGGCTCAAGACGAATCAAACTCAGGCGGAAGCGGCTCTTGCCGCTGCTCAGGCCAGCGACAATGCGGCCGCGATAGCCGGCAGCCCAGCTGGCCGCGGACAAGGCAGCAGCGGACGCCGCCCGCCGCAAAGCGGCGGCAGACGCACAAGCCGCCAACGCCAAGGCTGCTGCCGCAGCCAACGCGACAGTGGTTCCGGCCTCAATTCACTGCTCGCCAACGCAGCCTCACCAAGCTTGGTGGCACGCCGACTCGCGGCGCAGTCGTCAACAACGCCTCCATTCTTGCTGCCTTGCTGTCGGTTGGGCTCAGCAGCAGCAACGCCGGTCCGATCTCACAGATTCTTGCAGGCGGCGGTCTCACGGGCAAGATCGGCGACCGCCGCGCGTTATCGTTGCAGGTCCTGGCGGCGGGTGGCATCAGCGGCGGGAACGCGTCGGCCTTCGCAAGCGCTTGCGGGTGGCGCGGGCGGCAACGGCAAGTCCTGGCGGCGGTGGCGGTGGCGGTGGGAGCTCGAGCAGTCATGTCCCCGCAGGCAAAAGGCCGCGGCCACGACGGCGGCGATCGTGAATGCCATCGCCAGCGGCGCCGCGGGCTGGAGCAGCCGGAAATAGCGCCGCGTCGGCGCTCTGCTGCCACTATCGGCCGCGGTGATTTAACCTGCTTTGCCATGCAGCATTGCATTTCGACAAAGCCTAGGTAGGACACCGCGGATGGATCCCTCACAGGCGCTGCCAGCGTCGCCCCCCACACCACCGGCGACCCCGATTCAGTTCGATCTCCTGCACCTGTTTCTGCAGGCCAATATCGTCGTCCAGGTCGTCCTGATCGGCCTGCTGGCGGTGTCGTTCCTGACCTGGGCGATCGCCATCGATCGCTGGCGCGTCATCTCCTCGGAGCGGCGGGCCGCAACCGGCTTTGAACGGCTGTTCTGGTCGGGAAAGTCGCTTGAGCAGATCGAGCGCGCGGTGACCTCGCGCCGGCGCACTCCCGCGATCAGCGCGCTGTTCCTGGCGGCGCTCAAGGAGTGGCGGCTCAGCGTTGAGGGCGGCGCGGAGCTGAACCTTCCAACCTTCCGCGAACGCGTCCAGTCGGCGATGGAAGTGGAAGGCCAGCGGGGCATAGCGCGGCTCGAGCGCGGCCTGTTGTTCTTAGCGACCGTGGGCGCCGCCGGACCGTTCATCGGCCTGTTTGGAACGGTGTTCGGAATCATGAACGCGTTCACCTCGATCGCGCAGCAGCAGAACGCCAATCTAGCCGTCGTCGCACCCGGCATCGCCGAGGCCCTCGCTGCGACGGCCCTCGGTCTGGTCGCGGCCATTCCGGCGGTGGTCTTTTATAACAAGTTCAGCGGCGACATCTCGGTGTTCGGCTCCCGGCTCGAAAATTTCTCCCGCGAACTGTGGTCGACGATCTCGCGCGAGCTCGATCTACAGGCCGCGCATCCCAATGAACCCAGAGGAATCCTCCGCAATGGACGCGATGAACAGCGGGTGGGGCAGCCGGCGCGGTAAGTCCCGCTTCGCCCCGGCGAGCCAGATCAACGTCACCCCGTTTGTGGATGTGATGCTGGTGCTGTTGATCGTGTTCATGGTGGCAGCGCCGCTCATGGCCGTCACGGTGCCGGTCGACCTTGCCAAGAGCGCCGCCAAGCCCGCGGTCGATGCGGCGCCGCTGACCGTGTCGGTCGCCAGCGACGGCACGGTTTTCATCGGCGCTACCCCGGTGGCAAAGGACAACGTCGTCGCCACCATTCAGGCGCTCTCCCATGGCGCTACCGACCGGCGAATTTATCTCAGCGGCGCCAAGGATGTCTCGTACCAGCAGGTGATCGACATCATGAGCCTGATCGACGCCGCCGGCTTTACCCGCATCGGACTGATGGGAGCCGGCGGCAACTGATCGGGGCGTTCGAGCAAAGCCCGCCCGTTCGATCGTGTCGGCGCGCCGGCCTAGTCAAGCCCTGGCCGGTGCGTGGCCTATTTCAGCAGCCCCGGCGCCACCGATCCCTGCAGTTGCCGCTGGAAAATAATATAGGCGCCCAGCACCGGCAACACCGTGATCACCACGGCGGCGAACAGCGCGCCGAAATCGACGGCGTAGCCGGCCTGCGAAGCGAACTTCGCCATGCCCTGCGAGAGCACGTAGTTGCTGTCCTTGGTGTTGAGGGCGACCGGCAGCAGGAACTGGTTCCACAGCCCGAGGAAGTTGAAGATCGCGACAGAGGCGAGGCCGGGGCGCGCCATCGGCATCATGATCTGGAAGAAGATGCGCCAGGGCCCGCAGCCATCGAGCGCGGCGGCCTCGGCGACTTCCTGCGGCAGCGTCCGGAAAAAGGCGTAGAGGAAAAACACCGTGAACGGCAACGCGAACGCCACATAGGTGACGATCAGCCCAGGCAGCGTATTGCCGATGTGGAACCACTGCAGCACGAAAAACAGCGGCACGATGGCGAGGAAGATCGGGAACGCCAGGCCCGCAAGCATGGCGTAGTAGATCAGCTTGTTACCGCGGAATTCGTAGCGCGCGAGCACGTAGGCGCACATGGCGCCCAGGACCATGACGATGACGAGGGCGCTGGTCACGACAATCACGGTGTTGAAGAAGTAGGTGCCGATACCGGCGCTCGTCCACGCCGAGACGTAGTTGTCGAAGTTCCAGTTGGCCGGCACCGTGAAGGGCGAGCCCAACACTTCCTTGGTGGTCTTGAACGATGAAACCAGCACCCAGAGCAGCGGCGCGCACACGATGACCGCCCAGCCGATGAGCGCCGTGTGGGAGATCGCCCCGACCGTCCTGTCGCCCCAGGGCTTGCGTGTCGGGCGCTTGGGGAGGGGCTTGGCGAGCACCGCCTGATGTTCGGCAAAGGCGTTGGCGCCGCTCTGTATTGCGACGCGGGGCGTCGGCCGCCGTTTCTTCTCGCGCTCGCCGATGAGGTAGAACACGAGAAAGACCAGTCCAGCGAACACCAGCGTTACGATCGCCAGCACCACGCCCATCGAGGTGGAATAGCCGAACTTGCCCTTCGAGAAGGCGGTGACCCAGCAGGTCCTGCGAGATGACCAGCGTCGAATTGTTCGGCCCGCCATTGGAGTTGAGGGCCTGCATGTAGACGAAGGCGTCGAGCGCCAGGATGCCAAGGTAGATGTAGGCGGTGCGGATGTTGTCGCGGATCATCGGCACGGTGATGAAGATCGCCGTGCGGAAGCGCCCGGCCCCATCGACACGCGCCGCTTCATAGACCTCGGCCGGGATGCTTTTGATCGCCGCGATGAACAGCACCATGTAGAAGCCGACCATCGACCAGACGATCACGAAGATCGATGCGCCCATGGCGGTGCGCTCGTCCCCAAGCCACGGATAAGACTTGAAGCCGCCAAACCCGATCGAGGTCAGAATGCCGTTCAACAGGCCGCTCGAGGGATCGTAGACCTGCGCCCAGATGATGCCGATGACGATGGCCGGCACGGTGTACGGGAAAAACGAAATGATGCGGTAGATGATCGGAGTGGCTGATCCCGCGGATTTCGCCGCGGCTGACGCCACCAACCGTGACCAGTGTCGCCAGGGTTACGACAACACGATGATCACGGGCGGCAGGACGAGAGCCAGCACGAGGTTGTTGGTGAGCGCCTTGATGAAGACGCCGTCCTGCAGCAGCCTCACATAGTTGTCGAAGCCGACGAAGTTCATCTTCTTGGAGAACCCGACCCAGTCGGTGAGCGAGTAGTAGAAGGCTTGCACGATCGGCGAGATCACGAAGATCAGGTAGACCGCCAGCGGAACCCCGAGGCAGACCAGCACGAAGCTGGCCTGCCCGAAGCTCGGCAGCGTCCACCGCCGCTTTGCGGCGGTTGTCGAGCCCGATCCTGCCATCGTGCTTGTCGTCACTTCACGACGACCTTCGTCACCGAGCTGTCATTGTAGACCGCATCGGTGATGCCTCTGCAGCGCGCCGGTGAGGCCCGCGACATCGAGCTTGCCATCGAGGAAGCTGTTCCAGGGAACCAGCATGTCCTTGTTGGTGCCGTAGAGGTCAACGAAGTTCCAGGTGAAGACGTTCGTCCCGGCATCGCCGAGCATCTTGACCTGCGACAGCAGGGCGGTCGAGCCGAACCCGTCGGCCGGCACGGTGCCTTTGACGATGGTCGGAGCCAAGCGGGTCTTGGTGAAGTTGGTCGCGGCGTCCTTCGACAGCATGGTGCGAAGCAGCTCCTTGCCGCCGGCCGACGTTGGCGCCGGCCGAGGGCAGCACGAAAGGCTCGCCCGCCGTCGAGTGCAGGGCGGTCTTCTTCATCTTGGCATTGGCCGTGACCGCGAGGTCCGGAATGCCCATCATCTTGAAGCCGTCCTTGGTCGCCTTCTTCATCTCGTTCTCGATCCACGAGCCCGAGGGATAGAGCAGGAAGGATTCGTCGTTCGACCACTGCGCCTGCGCGGCGGTGAACTGCGTGCCCGACCCGCCCGGCTTCATGTAGCCGGCCGGCGATGATGTCGTAGAGATGCGTGAACGCGGCCTGCACGGCCGGGTGCGACCAGCAGCTTGGGCTGGATGTTGTCGAGGGCGAGACGAACTTCGTCGCCGCCTTCCTTGATCGCCGAGGCGATGAGGGTGGTCTGGTAGTAGGTCGCGGCTTCCTTGCCCCAGCCGAAGAGATAGAGGTTCTTCGCCTTGGCCTTGGCGCCGAGATCCTTGGCCTCGTGCCCAGGTGGTCGGCGGGGTCCAGCCATTGTCGCCGAACAGGCTCGTGCCGAATACCAGATGCCGTAGACGGTCAGCACGTAGTTGAGGGCGACGAACTTGTCGCCGAAGGTGCCGGGAGCCTCGACGCCGCCGAACAGCGTGTCGCGGATCTTGGTGCCTTCGAGGTTCGGAGCGTCGAGAACGCTCGTTCATGTCCGAGAGCTGGTCGATGATCGACGAGAAGCCGATGGCGTCGGCGCCCGAATTGTCGATCAGGTCCGGCGGATTGCCGCCGATGAAGCGCGGCTGCAGCTCGGTCGCGATCTGGGTCGAGGGCGACACCTTCACCGTCACCTTCGGATGCGTGCTTCTGCATGATGTCGGCAGCGAACTGCACGTAGTCGATGCCGTAGCCGCCGTTGAAGATCACGGCGTCGACGGTCGAGCCGTCGGCGACGCTTGAACGGGTTGGCGGCGTCCTGGGCGAAGCGCGACTGGTCGAGCCCAGCAGTCCGCTGAACGGCATTGCGGCCGCGGCGGCTGCCGTGCCGCGCATGAATGTGCGGCGGTCTAAGATTTCTTGATATCCATTTCGTCTTCCTTTCCTTGCTTTAGTTCACTAAACTCCACACGGGCCGAGCGCATCAACAAGGCCTTAGGCCTCCCTGCGGATACGCTCGCCGTAGAGATCTTCGAGAGCACGGTTGTGCTCGTCACCACCCGGAATATTGGCCGAGATGTAGACCGGGGGCGTCTTGCCGCGCTGCCGCATCGTTTCGGCGACGCCGATGGTGATGCGCTGCGCAATGAAAGCCGCGGTGAGCGAGGACACGGCGCCGACGCCGACGCCGCCCTCGAGCGTCGAGCGTGCTGTCGCCGAACGGGCGCGAGGTTGTCGATGACGATGTCGGCGACCTCGCTGAGCCGCTTGCCGCTCGGGTGCTTGGGCTGCGACCCGGCATGGTGTGATCGAGGCTGGTCACGGCGATCACCTTGTGACCGCGCGCCTTGGCGGCGAGCGCCATGCCGACGATCGAGCCGTTCACGCCCGAATTCGAGGCGATGATGAAGATGTCCTGCGGCTGCGAGGTCGAACAGCGCCAGCAGGTTCTCGGCCACATTCGGGTCGCGCTCGAGCTCGGCGCCGCCGAGCACCGAGACGTCGCGGTCGCCGCGCAGCACCAGGGTGCGCAGCGCGAATGCGGTTGGTGGCGATCAGGCCGCCGGCGCGGCCGGCGATCTCCATCGCGAAGGCTTCCGAATGACCGGTGCCGAAGGCCTGCACCACGCCGCCCGCCTCGAGGGCATCGGCGATCAGCGCGATCGGAGTCGTCGATGGCCTTGTTGGGGCCGGCGAGCCGCTCGCAGGCGCGAGGTGACTTCGCGTCAGGATATTGTCGCGGTCAGGTCGGTCATGCTCAGCTCGGCTCTTTGGACAATTGGGCGGCGGGGCGGCGCGGCGCCAGCTGGGGCGCGGCCGAGCCGCGCATCGGGCCGGCGGCGCGGCGCCACGGCCGCAGCGGACGCCGCGAGCAGGCGCGTGGTCCGGTCGAAATTGGACTGCGCGATCGAGCAGATAGAGGAAATCGACGACGAACAGCTGGCAGTGCCGCGCCGACAGGTCGGCCGGCTGCAGATAGCCGTCGGGCGAGGCGGCGATCAGCACGTCCTCGGCGACCTTGGCGAGCGGCGATTCCGGATTGCCGGTGATCGCCACCGTGTGTGCGCCGGCGGCTTTCGCCACCGTCAGCATCTGGATGGTTTCGTCGGTCCGGCCGGTATTGGAGATGCCGATGGCGACGCAATTGCTGATCGAGGATGGCGGCGCTGGTCAGCCCGTTATGGACCTCCGACCAGGGATGGACATTGATGCCGATGCGATAGAGCCGCGCCTCGACCTCGAGCGCCGTCAGGGCGCTGCCGCCGACCCCATAGACGTCGACATGCCGCGACTTGCCGATGGCCTCGGCCACCCGCATCGCCGTCGGCAGGTCGAGCAGCCCCGCCGTCGTCTGCAGCGACCGCACGTGGGTGTTGAGCAGCGCCTGCTCGCATCTCCTCGGGCGCGTCATCGCGGCCGAACGAGCGGCCGATATCGGCGATCCAGGCCGCCTGCGCGCCGCCGCGCCCAAGTCCTCGCGCGATGCCGACGCGCAGCGGCGAATAGCCGGCATAGCCGATCATCCGGCAGAAGCGGGTGATGCTGGCGGCGGAGGTGCCGGCCCGCTCGGCGAGTTCGGTGATCGAAAGATCGAGCGGCGCGCGTGGCGTCGTCGATCAGCACCGCCGCGATTTTCGCCATCGTGGCCGGCATCTGCGACTGGTAGGTCTTGATGCGGTCGAGGACGCTGAAGCTGGTTGCGGCGTTGGCCATCGATGCGAGCAAATCCGTGCCTGAAAATTGCTACTCAAGAAGATCGACGTGCGGATGAAAACAATTCTTATCGCCCGCAATCCGGCGATTGCAAGCGTGCGGTGACGGGCATGCGACAAAGCCCTCCTCGCCATTGATGTCGGCGGCTCGACCACCCGGGCCTACCTGGTTGACGCCGGACGGGCAATGCCTCGGCTACGGGCGCAACCGCGGCGGCAACCCGGCCTCGAACAATCCCGATTTTGCGCGCCGGCTCGATCATCGCCGCGGTCGAAGCGGCGGTCGCCGAGGCCGAAGGCGGGCCCTTCGACATCCTCGTCGCGCAGATCGCGCTTGCCGGCCCGCAGGTGCATGTCGCGCTGGCGCGGCTCGAGGCGGCCTTCCGCCGGCTCGGCCTCAGCGGCCCCATCGTCTTCGCCGGCGACCTGCTGGCGATGTTTGCCTCGGTCACCCCGCCGCGCGAGGGCTATTGCGTCGTCTGCGGGAACGGGCGCGGGTGCGATTCGCATCCGCGGTGGCGAGATCGACCGGGTGGTCGACTCGGCCGGCTGGCAACTGGGCGATCTCGGGTCGGGCTATTGGCTCGGCCACGAGGCCGCGAAGGCCGCCGTCGCCGAGATGGAGGGGCGCGGCGAGCCGACCGCACTGACGCCGATGCTGCTCAAGGCGCTCGAGTATCCCGATGACCGGAGGCGGCGCCTGCAGGGCCGCCCGGTGCCGCTGCAGGCAGTTCATCGACGCCATCTATGCCCTGCGGCCCATCGAGCTCGCGCGCTTTGCCCCGCTGGTCATCGCGCATCGCGGCGACCCCGTCGCAGGCGCCTCATCGCCGAGGCCGAGCGCTACCTCGCTGTCGGACTTCGCGACCGCTTTCGATCCGGCGATGCCCGGCCCGTCGCGCTGGGCGGCGGCGTCATCGCGCATCTGCCGGGCATCGCCGCCGGCGATCGCCGAGATTGTGCGCGCCGCCGGCCTCGTGCCCGATATCCGGCCGGTGACCGACGGCTCGGTCGGCGCGATCGTCCTCGCCATGCGGACGATTGGCGATCGCGTCGATGAAGCGATGTTCCAGACAATCACCGCATCGGTGCGCCGGCGCAAAGCGCCCGAGCGACCAGCGCTCGCTAAGTTACGTCACCTCGAGCGTATGCATGCGCAGATCGAGCGTTCGCGGCAGCGGGTGGCGCCCGAGATCCTGCCGGACCTCATCGGGCGTTGGCGCGCGCCCGAGCGCGGCCTCGAGCCGGCCGCGACGCAGCCTGCACCCAAAGGTCGGAGAGCAGCGTCTCGCCCTCGCGGATCGTTGCAACTGCCGGCTCATCAGCAGACGCTCGACCTCATCGAACTGCCTTCGATCGGCCGCGACCACGGCGCGCGCCAGGACGATCCGCTCGTTGTCGCGGACGTGCGGCGGCAGCGCGTCGACGAAAGCCTTGAGCTCGCCGGGCTGCCCGTCCGTCATCAAGTGCGCGGCGATTTCGACCGCCAGCTCGGCTGGCGCGTCGCCGATTGCCAGGCCTTGCGGATAGCTTCCGAGCGGGCGTCGGGATCGGCCGTTAGCAGCGCCTGCAGTCGATAGCCGAGCCAGCTTGGCCGCAGCGCGAGGGAGCGATCGTTGTGCGGCCCCGCAATCGTCGCGGCGGCCGCCGCCGTCTCGGCCTGATCGATCGCCGCCGTGGCGAGAACCAGCTCATGCACCCAGCTTTGTCCGTGCTTGCCCGCGTTCTCCGCAACGCGGGACGTCCAAGCGGCGAGACGGCGCTGCCCCTGCGGCACATCACGGAGATTGGCGGCGAGCCGACCGGCCGACCGGTCGCGATGTCGTCCCAGAAATCGGCGGGCGCATTCACGCGCGAAGTCGAGCCCATCGGCGAGCCGCCGGCCGAGCAGGCTTTCCTGCCGCATGCCCCAGGGCGCACCGGCGGCGAACAGCGGCGATCGAGCGGCAGGCGGGCCTGCTCGCGGAGCAACGCGTCGACCCGCGCGAACTCATCTGCCGGGACGACCGCATCGAGGCTCTGCCCGGCCCGTGTCACCGCCGCGCGGTAGTCCGGGTCGTGCGCCTCCTCCGGCGTCGAGCTGCAGCGGCGCGAAGGCCTCGGTCCAGTCCAGCTCCGCCCCCGCCGCGAGCGCGAAGCGCTGGTTCTGCGTCGGTGCGATGCCGCTCTGGATCTCGAGATACTTTCCCTCGCCCGGCCGCGCGAGATAGTCCATCCAGTTCTGCCCGCCGATCGGCGCTGCCGAAGTAGAAGAACTTTCTACCACGCATCTCCGGGGTCGCGGTCTGCACCAGTCCGTAGCCCGTCGCGTCGACGGCCGCGATGAACAGCCGCTGCGCCGCCGGGGCGCGGAAGAACACCGAAGTCGCGTTCTCCCAATTGTCGGGATAGGACGCGTCCCAGTCCGCCCGCGGAAACGCGCAGCGGCCCGAGATTGTTGCCCGGCCAGATGTGCTCGATCGAGTACTCGGCCGGGCTGAGCACGCGCGTGCCCGCGCCGCATCGGGGCGGCGACATTGGTCCACCAATAGGCAAGCCGCTCGGCCTCGTTCGGATTGACGATGCGCCCATGCGCGAAGAGCACCGCCGCGCCGGCCGGCAGGAACAGATCGATCTGCCACGTCGCCTCGACGATGCGGTCGAATTCGTAGAGCCGAAGGATCGGGCCCTCGGCCGTTTCGCGCACCCCCGCGAACACTGGCGCGCAGGTGAATGGCGTGTGCCCGGGAATGAGGCCGTTCCACTCGATGCCGCCCGAGAACCAGGCGTTGAGCGAGGCCAGATTGGCCGGCTGGAACACCGGATTGCGAAACACCAGGTCGCGGCCGGTCGCGAGGTCCTTGAGCTCGAGCAGCCGCCCGCCGAGCGAGGGCGCGACGACCGCCCGCAGCCGGCCGTTCTCGAGCACGATCACCTCGAGCGATCCCGCGCGCAGCTCGCGATCGTAATCGTCGGTCACCTGGTAGGGCAGGATCGAGTCCTCGCCCCAGCTGAAGCCGTGCGCGCTTTCCTCGGCCGTTCAGGCCGAAGTTCGGCGGCGTCGGCCGATTGGGCGTCGGCTGCTGCCAGCGGAAGCGCGGCAGATTGCTCGGCGCCCCGAGGCGCGCCATCGGCAGCGTCAGCGTCTCGCGACGAATCTGGGTCGTCCCGCCGGCCATCAGGCTTTTGCCGGCTTGCCCATCGGATAGGGCAAATAGCCCGCAAAGCCGGTGAGCTTCCAGACGCCGCCTGACCTTGCGGCAGAAGTAAAGGCTCTGCCAGTTGAGCCGGTCCGCCGTGCCGTCGGCGCGGGCGATGCTGCCGTCGAATTTCTTGTGCGCCAGGGCGATGTCGCCGCTGATCTCGATGTCGCTGAGCGTCGTGGCGCGATGGATGGCGGCGCCGCGGTCTTCCGCATAGGCGGTCGCCTGGCTCTCGCGCGCCTGCCGCAGCCATTCGTCGCGATAGGCGGCAAGCGTCGGGAACCCGATGCGCCACCCGTCCGGATTGTCGGACCCGCGCCCGTCGATGCCCAGGAACTGCGCCTCGATGAAATCCCCCGCCACCGCGCTCCAGTCCGCCGCAACGAACGCCGCGATGTCGCGCTCGACCAGCATCGTCCAGATCGCGCTGCGGTCGGGGTCGTCGGCAAAAGGATTGGGCATGGCGGTCTCGCGCTTGGGGAAGGTCAAGTCGTTAGCGCCGCCTCCGCCGAACGTCCAGCCGGGTTCCGACCCGGCGCCCTTCCGTGCTAGCGACGGGCGAACCGGGAGCAAATGCGATGCTGACCCTGACGAGCCGCTGGAATCCGGAACCGACGCCGCCCGCCTACGAGCTCACCCTCACCAACGGCGGCCGCGAGTCGCTCGCCGGCTTCGCGCTCGGCTTCAGCGGCGCGGCGCTTGGCATCGGCCCCCATACCGAAATCGAGGGCGGCACCATCCAGTCGCATCTGGCCAACCACATCGTCATCGCCCCGCCCGCGAGGTTCGTCCTCGCACCGGGAGCGAGCTGGCAGATCGTCCTCAGCGGCATGCCTCATCCGTTGCGTCACTGGACCGACGGCGCGGCTGGGGCCTATCTCGTGCTCGCAGACGGCCGGCTGGTCGAGGTGACGACCGGACCCGTGGAAATCCGTGGGGCACAGACCGAAGCGCGCAGGGGCGCGATCCGCTACCCGCTGCCTAAGACGCTCCCGGGCAATCTCTCGATCATTCCCTGGCCGAACGGCGTCGCCGCCTCCGGCACGCGTGCTGTGCCGGCCGGCCTCGACCTGAGACCCCAGAGCCCGGGTCCAGAGAGTGCCGCTGCGGCCTTCGGCAAGCTGGTAGCCGATCTTTTTCCCACCGAGCGATTGATCGCGGTGGAGGGTGGAATGCCGGTCGCCTTCGCCAACAGGCCGGGGAATGCGTCCGAGAGCTACGAGCTGAGCTTCGACGCCTCAGGGGCCACGGTCGCAGCTTCGACGCACACGGGATATCTCTACGGCCTCATCACCCTCGGCCAGATGCTCCGCGGCGCGACCCAGCACCCCGACAAATTCGCCATCCCGCTGACGGGAAGGATCGAAGACAGTCCGGGGCTCGCGTGGCGTGGCGCCCATCTCGACGTCGCACGGCAGGTCTATGCCCCCACCGAGGTCTCGCGGTTCCTCGCGGTCATGGCCTGGAACAAGCTCAACCGCTTCCACTGGCACCTGACCGACGACGAGAGCTGGCGCATCGTCATCGATGCCTACCCGCAACTCACCGATGTCGGCGCGTGGCGCGGCCACGGCCTGCCGATCCCGCCATTGCTGGGCAGCGGTCCCGCCGCAACCGGCGGCTTTTACAGCAAGGCGGAAATCCGCGAGATCGTCGCGCACGCAGGCAGCCTCGGCATCACGGTCGTGCCCGAGATCGACATCCCCGGCCATTGCTTCGCGCTGCTCCAGTCGGTGCCCGAGCTGCGCGACCCAGCCGAGACCGGCGCGTACCACTCGGTGCAGGGCTTTCCCAACAACTGTCTCAATCCCGGGCGCGAGGCCGTCCACCGCGTCCTCGAGACGATCATCGACGAAGTCCTTCCACTGTTTCCATCCGGCATCTTTCATCTCGGCGCCGACGAGGTCCCGCTTGCCGCGTGGTCCGGCTCGCCCGAAGCCCTGGCGCTTCTTGAAAAGATTGCGGGAGCAGACGCGGCTGGCCGCCATCGCGCCCGCGCGAACACGACCTCCGAGCATACGGAAGCCGACGCGATCGAAGGCTCGGGAACCGCAGCGCTGCAGGCCGATTTCATCGGTCGCGTCCATCGCTATCTGACGAGCAAGGGCGCAATCACCGGCGGCTGGGAGGAAGCCGCTCACGGCGGCGTGCTCGACAAGGCGAAGAGCTATCTGGTCGGCTGGCGCGATCTCGCGGTCAGCGCGGCGCTTGCCGGCGAGGGCTACGATATCGTCGTCTCACCCGGCCAGCGCTACTATCTCGACATGGCGCTGAGCACCGAATGGTCGGAGCCCGGCGCCGGCTGGGCCGGCGCGTCGAGCGCCGAAGAGACTTACAGGTTCGAGCCGCGCGCGGGGTGGAGCGAAGACCAGCTCAAGCACCTGCTCGGTGTCCAGGCCTGCATCTGGTCCGAGCGGCTGGCCGATCGTGCCGTATTCGACCGGCTGGTCTTCCCACGCCTCTCTGCGATTGCCGAATCCGGCTGGACGCAGCCCGAGCACAAATCCTGGGAGCGCTTCGCAGCGCTCTCGAGGCTCATGCCCACCCTCTATGGGCACTGGTCCGACAACTAGACTCGCGCTCTAGTCGAACGGATTGTCGACCATCGGCCAGATGTCGCGGCGCGCCTTGCGATAAGCCGTCGTCGCCGGCGTGTTCGGATAGGGATGCCCCGCCGAGCAGTAGATGATCTCCGCCGCGAGCTTCGAAAACGACGCATAGAAGTGATTGGTCGACTTGATCAGCAGAATCCGCCGGCTCTTCGGATCGATCCCCATCGCCTCGAACAGGCTCGGATCGAAACCCTGAGCCCGCGTCGAATTGAGGATCACCTCGATGCCATCGAGGCGGATGCGCGCGGCATCGCCAAAGGGCACGCGGCTCTCGCCGAAGCGCATCTGCGCGTCCCGCACGAGTTTGACAATGGTCACGTGCCGGTCGATCGGACTGCCCGTCTCGGGCGCCGACTTAGCTCCGAAGCGGAGCGCGATCTCGGCGCCTTCACCCGCGGCAAAGCAGATTTGCACCGCGATCGGGTCCCAGATCGTGCCCACCGCGACGTCAGTCGCGCCCTGCGCCATCAATTCGGAGAGGAGCACCGTCGCATCTCCCGCCGTGCCGCCGCCGGGATTGTCCCACACGTCGGCGATAACGACGGGTCCGCGCGGCGCGGCCAGCGCCTGCCGCACCGCGTCCTCTGGCCCGACCTGCGCTGCCATGAACGTGCCCCGCAGCGCAAACAGCTCGCGCCCCAGCCGCTCGGCGAGCGCCGCGCCCTTCACC
Source organism: uncultured Alphaproteobacteria bacterium (assembly GCA_963848625.1). Lineage (GTDB taxonomy): Bacteria > Pseudomonadota > Alphaproteobacteria > Rhizobiales > Devosiaceae > Devosia_A. Next base: position 136,971 of record CAWKEC010000001.1, on the reverse strand, counting down.
GCCGCATTGTCGGTGACGACCATGATCTTCGTCCCCATCTCAGGCACGTCGCCCGCCATGAAGCCATGGATCACCGAGATCGACAAAATGTCCGGATCGGCCGCCTCGAGTGCCATCAGCCGGTCGACAAAGCCACGCATTGGCTGCCGCGAGGTCGGAAACACATCGATCATCCGGCAGTCGAACACCGACATCACCGGCCTGATCTCGCCGCGCAGGGTGCGTAGCGCGATCGACCACAAATCCCGCGCCCGGTCGACGAAATCGGTGTGCGGGAATTCCTTGAACGCGACGAAGAAATCCGCGGCGCCGACTCGCCTCCGGGTGAGGTGGCTGTGCGGATCGAGCTCGGCGCAGACCAGCACATCGGGCCCGACCATCTCCCGCACGCGGCTCAGGAGGTCGCCTTCGGGATCGTCATAGCCGTCGGCGACCATCGCCCCGTGGAGGCCGAGAACCACCGCATCGACCGGTAGCGCCGCTTGCAATTGGCCGAGGATTTCGTCGCGCAGGCCCTCATACGTCGCGCGATTGATCGGCCCCGCCGGATCGGCCCACGCCGCGGTGCCCTCGATCAGCGTGAAGCCCTCTTTGGCGGCGAGCTCGCGGCCCACCGTGATCGGCGCGGTGCAGAGCGTCGGCGTTTGCGGGTGCTCCCCGGGCGGAGCGTAGAGCGAGGCCTCGAAGGCGCGCCGGTCGATCCAGATCGGCGCAAACGTGTTGGTCTCGGTGGCAAGGGCGGCGGTGAAGATGCGCATGAGCCATCACCTATCACGGCGCCTCGGCCCGTGCAGCCCGCGGCGCGAGGCCGGCTCACGGCTGGATCAGCCGTCGGTCTGCGCTTACAAGGCGACGGAGGAGAGCTTCACCATGACCGACACCTCGCCCTTTCGCCTTGACGGCCGCACGGTGCTGATCAGCGGCGCCGGCGGCGGCATCGGCCACGCGCTGGTCGAGGCCTTCCGAGAGGCTGGGGCCGTGGTTTCGGGCGCGGATCGAACGGCAGCCGCTCTCGACGGGCTCGACCTCAGCCACCGCGTGGTCGCAGACCTCGCCGACCCGGCGGCAACAGCGGCGGCCATGGGGCGCTTCCTCGCGACCGCCGGGACGCCGGATATCGTCGTCTCCAACGCCGGCTACACCCGCGCCGAGACTCTCGGCGACCTCGACACTGGCGTCTGGGAGTCCGAGGTCGCGATCAACCTCAATGGCGCCTATGCGTTCACCGCGCCGATCGTTGCGGCAATGGCCGCCCGCGGCTCCGGCTGCGTCATCTTCATTTCGTCGGTCAACGGCCTCAGCTATTTCGGCAACCCGGCCTATTCCGCGGCCAAGGCCGGTCTTATTGCCTACGCCAAGGCCATCGCCGTCGAGTACGGCGCCCGCGGCATTCGCGCCAATGCGATCTGTCCCGGTTCGGTGCGAACCCCGGCCTGGGATCACCGCCTCGCCGCCGATCCCGGCCTCATGGCGAAGGTGGTGCCGCACTATCCGCTGGGCCGGCTGGTCACCCCTGCTGAAGTCGCCAGCACCGCGGTGTTCCTCGCCTCGCCCGCGGCCGGCGGCATTACCGGCACCGCGATTGCGGTCGACGCCGGGCTGACCGCCGGCAATCTGGCCTTCGTGACTGGCGTCCTCGGCTGATCCGAAATCGAAGAGCCCGCTGCTGCCTCAATCGGCGCGGTGAGGGAACCGCTTCGTCCCGCCGGGAATTGACAGATGTGGCCGGGCGTCCGCCCCGGTCCCTCATGGGCAGAACCAATGTCGCTTGAAGGCCTAGTTATCATCCTCATCGTTGGTCTCGTCGCCGGCTGGCTCGCCTCGCTCATTGTGCGCGGCGGCGGCATGGGCACGCTCGGCGATCTGCTGGTCGGCCTCATCGGCGCTCTGATCGGCAGCTGGCTCGTCCCCCGCTTTCATATCGGGCTTGGCTCCGGCCTCGTCGCCGAAATCCTGTCCGCCACCCTGGGGGCGATCGTGCTGTTGATCATCCTCAGGCTTCTCTTCGGTCTGCGCGGCGGCCGGTGGCGTCGCCCCTTCCGATGAACGACGCAGGCGCGCCTCGGGCGGGCGCCACATGAATGCTAACCAGGGCGATGCATATCGCTTCCATCGCCGGCATGGATTGTGGTGTTATAGGGCTTGGGCTCGCCGCCTCGCCTTCCCATGCCTAGAGATCACGTATGAGCCCACCAATAACCGGCAAGAGTGTGCTCATCGTCGAGGACGAAGCGCTCATCCTGTTCGCGACGGCGGACGAGCTGAGCGCCGCGGGTTTTGTCGTCTACGAAGCCAGCGATGCCGAGGCCGCCATCGCGACCCTCACCGCGCATCCCGAAATCGAGTATCTCTTCACCGATATCGACATGCCCGGCTCGATGGACGGGCTGAAGCTTTCGGCCTTCGTGCGCACCCGTTGGCCGCCGGTGCGGATCATCGTGACCTCCGGCAAATCGGTGCCCGGTCCCGCCGCGCTTCCGAAGGGCGGCGTCTTCGTTCCGAAGCCCTATACCGCCGCCGCCGTGCTCCGGGCGATGAGTGTCGCCAGTGCTTGATGGTCGCGCGCCATCCGATGGCGAGCCCCCGGTGGCATCCGTAGACGGCCCGTGGTCGCCGCACGCCGTCCGCCGGATATTCTGGCTGACGCTTGTCTATTTTTCGATCGGCGCCGTCGCCCTCGTCGCCATCGTCGGCGCGACCATCTGGCTGGGCGTCCGCTCCCAGGTCTATTTCGATCAAGTGACCCGCGACCACGATATCCGCGCCGCGGCCATCGAGCTCCGCGTCGCGCTCGAGACCGGCAGAATCGAGTCGAGCGCGGCTACCTGCTCTCCAACAACGAAATCTACCTCTCGCCCTATGACGCGGCCAAGCTCGATGCGCAGCGCCAGGTCGCGAGCCTGAAGCAGCTCCTCGGTTCGGACGTCAATTTTGCGACCCCGATCGCCCGGCTCGAGAGCGACGCGTCGCAAAAGCTCGACGAGATGGATGAGACCATCACCCTGCAGCGTACCGGACATGGCAGCGAGGCGCTCGCGCTGGTCACGACCAACAAGGGCAAGGAGCTGATGGACGAGGCCAACGTCTTTGTGACCGGCATCATCCAGTTCTCCGACGAGGCCCTCGCGGCGACCGTCACCGAGCAGCGCGGCAATGCGGAAGCCTTGCGCTGGGTGTCGGTCATCGGCGGCCTCGTCATCGTCGCCGTCGTCTGCGGCGCGCTCTATGGAATGGTGCGCTACACGCGCGACCTGCGCGCCGCGCGCGATGAGCTCGATACCCTCAACGACCAGCTCGAGCAGCGCGTTACCGAGCGAACGGCGGACCTGTCGGACGCGCGGGCTCGGGCCGAAATGCTGCTCTCCGAGGTCAACCACCGCGTCGCCAACAGCCTGGCGCTGGTCTCGTCCCTCGTCAGCCTCCAGGCAAAATCGCTGGCTGACCCGAGCGCGCGCATCGTCCTGACCGAAGCGCAGGACCGGATCTTTGCCATCTCGCTGGTCCATCGCAGCCTCTACAGTTCCGACGACGTGCGCGTCGTGGCGCTCGGTGAGTACCTGCGCGGCCTGCTCGACCACCTGGCCGCCTCGCTGCAGAGCGGGGCGCAGGGCGGCGTCGTCCTGACCCACGATCTCGAAGCGGTGACCGGCGCCACCGATGTCGCCATCAATCTGGGCGTGATCGTCACCGAATGGGTCACCAACGCCTTCAAATACGCCTACCCCAACGGCCTGGGCGAGGTTCGGGTGCGCCTGCGCGCCCTCGACAATGAGCGCGCCGAGCTGGTCGTCGAGGACGACGGCATCGGTCGAACCGAGGGCGAGCGCCCAAGGGGCAGCGGCGTCGGCACCCGCATCGTCACCTCGGTCGCGGCGAGCCTCAATGGCACCATCACCTACGAGCCGCGCACGCCCGGAACCGCCGCGAAATTAGCGTTTTCGCTGCGCGGCAAGACCGGCGCGAGGCTCACCTAGACGACCCTCGGGAAACATGGGAAGACGGCGGCGTTCGGCCGTTTCGGACTGAGGGTGGAGATTTTGAAGCCGAGGGTTCGCGCGTCGGTCGCCGTGCTGGCTCTGGCCTGCCTTGCGGCCGGATCAGGCGCCGCTTCCGCCGCAGACGGACCGCCCGGGCTGACCACGCCGCAGGTGCTCCCGGCGTTCGATCCCGCCGCACCGGCCTGCACGCTGCCGCCCGGCCTCTCCCATTCGCTGGAATTCGTCCAGGACAACCGCCGGAAGTTCATCGAAGGCGTTGGCGATGGCCTCAAGCGCGCCGCTGCCGATCGTGGCCTCGCCTATAGCGACCTGTCGGCCGACAACGACGCCGCAACGCAGTCGTCCGACGTCGACCTCGCCCGGACCGCCGGTGTGGGTAGCCTCGTGGCGGCGCCGGTCGATCCCGCCGCGCTCGCGCCGGCGCTGCAGCGGCTGATGTGGAGCGGCGGCTATGTCGCCACCATCGTGCCGCCGCCTGCGACCACCATCCTCAACGCGCCGCAGTATCTGACCGGTAAGACCTTGGGCGAGCCGGCAGCGCAATACATCCGCGATCACTTCCCCGGCGGCGCGAACGTCGTTCTATTGACGCAGGACAGCCTGCAGTTCCTGGCCCCCCGCTTCGTTGCCATCCGCGACGCGTTGCGCAGCGTCCCCAATGTCAGCATCGTCGCCGATATCTCTCCCGATCCGGTCAACGAAGCGGGCGGTTACGCGACCATGAAGCTCGTGCTGCTCGCCCAACCCAGGATCGATGTCGTCCTCGGTGCCGACACGGTCGTGCTCGGCGCCCTGCGGGCGCTTCGCGAAGCCGGCAAGACCCGGCCCGACCAGTTCATCGGCGGCATCGACGGCGAACCGGAAGCGCTGGCGGAACTTGCCAAGGGCGACGGACCCTACAAGCTTTCCGTTGCGCTCGGCTCGCCCGTCTTCGGCTATGCGCTGGGCGAGTTCGCGGCCGACTGGCTCGAGGGCAAGAGCGTGCCGCAGGCGGTCGATGCCCTGCCGGTACCGCTCACTAAAGACAATCTCTCGAGCTACGAGGCCGACCAGGACAATCCGGCGGCCGTGTTTGCCGATCCGGCCCGGCGCAACGCCTACATCAGGCTCTACGGCAACATCTGCTACGACAGCCGCGACCGCTACCTCAACTTCCCGTGGTCGTCGGAGACCAAATAGTCCCAACCGGCCCGCTACGACACCGCCGCGAGCACCACCCCGAGGCGGCTCTCGCGCTGCCTGAGGCCGTCATGGCGTTCGCTCGCCGCGGCCCAGAGCTCGGGCAGTTTCGCGGTCTCGAACAGCCGGAACAGGCACGGCGCGATGTAGCTCTTGCGCGTGATGGCCGGCGTGTTGCGCAGGAACGCCGCGACGGTGCGGGTCACCTCCATCATCTGCCGGCGGCGCGCCGCCTGCGACGGGCCGGGCTCGAGCCGCGCCAGGGCCTCGCCGGCAATCGCGCTCGCATGCAGCGTCCGGAAGTCCTTGGCGCTCACCGCCGTGCCGGCCGCGTCGCGGAGGTAGCGGTTGAGATCGTCGCTGCGGATCGCCTGGGCTTGTCCCGCCTCATTGCGATACATCAGCAGCCGCCGCCCGGCGATCGCGTTGATCCTGCCGATCGCTGCCGCGAGGGCAGCGTCGGAGATCGCGTAGTTCGCGACCTTGCCGCTCTTGGCCGGAAATTTGAGCAGGACCGTGTCGCCCTTGATGCTCACGTCGCGCGAATAGAGCGTGCTGGCGCCGCGCGTCCCGGAGGCATCGAGATAGCGCTCGCGACCGACCCGCATCGCCGTGCGATCGATCAGCGCAACCCCGATCGCCAGCGCCAGCTCCTTGCTGCCGGCCGGCGCCTCGAGATCCTTCAGCACCTGGCGGCGGATGCGCGGCAGCGCCGTCGCCAGCAGCGTCAGCTGACGTTCCTTGCGCCGGGTGCGCCGCGCCTCCCAGTCGGCATGATAGATGTACCTGCCAGCGGCCCGCGGCATCGAGGCCACAGGCCTGGATATGGGCGTTAGGTTCGGCGGCGATCCGCACCTCGGTCCAGGCCGGCGGGATGCCGAGGTGGAGCGCCCGGTCGCGCAACTCGCCCGCCGGCCACGGCCGTCCCTCGGCATCGAAATACGCATAGCCGCGGCCCTTGCGCACCCGGCGGGCGGCGAGAGCATCGCGCGACACGTGCTTCAGTCGCATCGCCGCCTCGCTCTGCTGTGGATGTGTGCCGCCCCGACCTTCGTCATGAGCAGCGGAACGCGAGGCGCCTCCCGCCGGTTCCGAACGCTATGCGCTCGAACGCCCAGCGGGCTCGCGCACGAGCCGCAGACAGGCAACGCTGGTCGCCGCGAGATAGGGCAGGCCGCCCACCAGCATCAGCACGCCGCCAAGATGCTGGTCGTCGACGGGGGCAAGTCCGAACGCGCCGCCGCACAGTGCCGGATCGTAGATCAGGCTCGGCGCGAGCGCGAGCACGAGGCCGAACATGCTCATATGCGTGAAGGTCAGGAACAGCGCGATCGCCGCCGCCCCGGCGGCTTCGCGGGTGCGGGCCGTGAACGCAACCGTCCAGATCGCGAGACCGCCAGCGAGGAAACTCACCTGCTCGAGGACGAACACCCCATTGCTTCGCGCCGCCGCGTCGTGCAGCAGCGGCACATGCCAGCCCCACACCGCAAGCATTTCGAACGCCGCCGCAAGCAGATACCAGCCGATCGCGTCCCCGAAGCTTCGGGGCGTTCGGAGCCGCGGCGCGAGCCCGAAGGCCAAGAGCGGCGCCGCCACCACCATGACGCCCAGATGCAGCAGCATGTGCAGCGAGAACGCCGTTCGACTGAGCAGCGGCAGCGGGCCGAGCCACAGCCCGCCAAGAACCACCAGGCCGGCGATAAGGCTGCCGCCTGCAACTGGCCACGTCGGCCGGGCCGATGTCGCGAGCTCCGTCATTTCAGCGTCGCGAGATAGGCGGCGATCGCCTCGCCGTCGGGCTCCGAGATGGCGAGATCGGGCATGGCGTTGCCCGGCACGACCTGCTGCGGGAAGCGCAGCCAGTGCACCATGTTGGTCGTCGTATTGCGCAGCATGCCGGCGACATATTGCCGGCTCGCGATGTGCGCGAGCGGCGGCCCGACCATGCCATTGGCGTCGACGATGCCGGGAATGGTGTGGCACGAGCCGCAGCCGAGCTTGACGATCAGCGCCTGGCCGGCCGTAGCCGCATCGCTGGTCGACGGAGGGGTCGCGGCCGGCGCGCTGCAGCCGCCGAGCGCGATGAGGGCCAGAAGCGGCAGGTAGCGGAGCGGGCTCATTTCTGCACTCCCAGATACGGCGTGACGTAGATGGTGAAGAACACCGCGAGCCAGACCACGTCGACGAAATGCCAGTAGACCGCGCCGATGGCGACCGAGCGCGTCGGCGCGGCGCGGGTTGGCCCAGCAACGTCCAGACCAGCAGGAACGACAGCATGATCAGGCCCACCACCACATGCGCGAGGTGAAACCCGGTGATGGTGAAATAGAGTGAGCTGTAGGTGCTGTCGGCGAAGCGGAACGGCTTGCCGGCCCATTCGACGAGCTGAATGCCAATGAAGATGACGCCGAGGACGATGCCCACGCCGAGTCCACCCGCGAGCTTTGCCCGCGAGCCCTTGCGGCCGCTGCGCTCGCCCCACCAGACCGCGGCGCTGCTGAGCAGCAGGATCGCCGTGTCGGTCCCCGAGAGACCGAATTTCGGCCGCTGGGCGGGCACGAACCCCTCGCTCGAGAGCGCGAAGTAGAAATACGAAAACAGCAGATAGAGGAACAGCGACGCCTCGGTCGCGATCAGCGCCATCATCCCGAACCAGCCCGACGTCCGGTGCTCGATGCTGCCGACGCGCAGCGCCAGCGGGCCGTCAGCGCTCGTCGTCAGCCATGCGCGCCTCCCGATCGCGAAGCCGCGCTCGGCCAGAGCCAGACGACCAGACTGGCGAGCACACCGGCCCCCGCGATACCGACGATCCACCAGGCCTGGAGCAGGGCACCGGTGAACCCCACGCTCAGCGCCACGGTCAGCAGGAACGGCAGGGGCGTATCGCGCGGCATGCTGAGAACGAGGTCAGGCTTTGCCTCGAGCGCCGTCGTCGCCAGCGCCTGCTTGCCGTGGTCGAGCGCGTAGCCGCGATCGAGCACCGAACGCGTCGTCGGCTTCTCGGTGCGACCCTCCCACAGCGGCTGCCCGCTCGCGATCGTCGGCACCACCGCGAAATTATAGGGCGGCGGCGGCGAGCTGACCGACCATTCGAGCGTCGGTGCATCCCACGGATTGTCCGGCGCGATCCGTCCGCGCCTGAGGCTCCAGATGACGTTGACGATGAGCAGCCCGATGCCGGCCGCGAGGATGACCGAGCCGATCGTGCTTGTGAGGTTCACCGCATCGAGGCCGGGATCGGCGGGGTAGGTATAGACCCGCCGCGGCATGCCCATCAGGCCCGTGATGTGCATGGGCAGGAAGGCGACATTGAAGCCGACGAAGGTGATCCAGAAGTTCCAGCGCCCGAGCCGCTCGCTCAGCATTCGTCCGGTCATCTTGGGGAACCAGAAATAGAGCGCGCCAATGACCCCGAAGAGATTGATCCCGATCAGCACGTAGTGGAGATGGGCGACGACGAAATAGGTGTCGGTCAGCTGCAGATCCGCCGGCGCCGCCGCGGTGACCACGCCCGACACGCCGCCGACCACGAACATCACGATGAAGCCCGCGAAATAGAGGAACGCCGTGGTCAGCACCGGCCGGCCGCTCCAGATCGTCGCGATCCAGGCAAAGGTCGCAACCGCGCTCGGGATGGCGATGATGAACGACGCGCCGGAAAAGAACGACGAGGCGATTTCGGGCAGGCCCGTCGCGAACATGTGGTGGGCCCACACCCCGAAGCCCAGCACCATGGTGAGCACCGTCGCCAGCACCACCGGCGTGTAGCCGACGATCGGCCGCCGGCAGAGGATCGGCAGCGCGTCCGACACCAGCCCCATCGCCGGTAGAACGATGATATAGACCCAGGGGTGCGCGAAGATCCAGAACAGGTGCTGCCAGAGCAGCGGCTGGCCGTCCGCCTGCCCCGAGAAAAAGTGCGTGCCGAACTGCCGGTCGAGCCACAGCATGAAGGAAGGCAAGGCTCACCGCCGGCACGGCAAGCAGGATGCCCGCCGACACCGTGCTCGTCCCCCAGACGAGGATCGGCAGCCGGCTGATGGACATTCCCGGCGCCCGCATCCGCAGCACCGTCACCACGAAGTTCGCGGCGCCGACCGTGGTCGAGATGCCGAGGAAGATCATCCCCAGCGCATAAAAGTCCATGTTCGGACCAGGATCGAACGCCTTCAGCGAATTGGGCGCGTAGTTGAACCAGCCGTCGTCCGGCGCGGCGCCCATCAGGAAGCTCGCATAGAGGAAAAGCCCGGCCGCGAGATAGACCCAGTAGGAGAGCGCGTTGAGGCGCGGGAACGCCATGTCGCGACCGCCGAGCACCAGCGGAAACAGGAAGTTCGAAAACCCAGACAGCACCGGCAGCGCGTAGAGAAAGATCATGGTGATGCCGTGCATCGAGAACAGCTGGTCGTATTGCTCGGGCGTCACAAGGTGCTCGCCCGGCTGCGCCAGTTGCGACGCGGATCACCATCGCTTCGATTCCCGCCGAGCAGCAGGAACACGAACGCGGTCACGAGGTAGCGCATGCCCGATCGACTTGTGGTCGACCGAGCAGATCCAGCCATAAAGACCGGGCGCCGTTTCCCAGATCGCGCTGCAGCCGCGCCGGCAGCCCGGGATCGTCCGCGAGGTCGACCGATACGCGGGCAGGTCGCTCGTCTTCCGCGGTGCTCATCACAGGCTCCTCAACTCAGGGTCTCGAGATAGGTCAGCACGGCCTGGAGGTCGGGCCCCGACAGGTCGACGTTGGGCATTTTCGCCCCGGGCTTGAGCCCCTGTGGATTGGCCACCCAGCCGCCGAGATTGCCGATCGTATTGGCGAGCATCCCCGCGGCGATCGTGCTGCGGCTCATCAGATGCGTGAGGTCCGGGCCCTTCGTGCCCGCCGCTGGCGTGCCACGCACGGTGTGGCACTCCGCCGCATCGCGCGACGAACAGCCTCGGCGCGCCGTTGCGCTCGCCGGCACGGCCTGCCTGGCGCCGCCAGGCCTCGAACTCGGCTTCGGGCTCGGCGACGACGAAGAGCGCCATCTCGGCATGCTCCACGCCGCAATATTCCGCGCACTGGCCGCGATAGATGCCGGGCTTGTCGGCCTCGAGCCAGGTCTCGTTGGTGCGGCCGGGGATGACGTCGGTCTTGCCGCCGAGCGCCGGCACCCAGAAGCTGTGGATGACATCGGGCGAGGTCAGGAGGAACCGCACCGGCCGACCGACGGGGATGTGGATCTCATTGGCCGTCACGAAGCCTGCGGCGCCCGCGGCCGGCTCGTAGCCAAAGCTCCACCACCATTGCCGGGCCGAAACATCGATGGTGAGCGCGGGCGGTGTGCGCGGCGCGCTCTGCGCCATGGTGACCAGCGTCCAGCCGGTGAAGCCCATGAGGATCGCGGTGGAAACGCCGGTCGCGACATAGACCCACTTGACCCCGCCCGGCGAGTTGACCACGCCCGCCTTGGCTGGGTCATGCCCGCGCGCGCGTCGAGCAATCACGCCACCGACCACCGCCCCGGCAATCAGCGCGGCCACGACCACCGAGACCCAGAGCAGGCCCCAGAGCAGCGGAGAAATCTGCTGCGCCGCGGGCCCCATCGGGTTCAGCACGCTGAGCGGGCTCTGCGTCATGGCGATGCCCCCTGCGGCGCGAGGCCGGCGTAATAGTTTGCCGCTGCCGCGATCTCGGCGTCGCTCATCGCCGCCGCGACCGGCTGCATGTAGCCGCTCGGCGTGCTGCCGTCGCGATAGCCGCGCAGCGCGGCGATGAATTGCGCCTTGGAGAGCTGGTCGATCGGCGGGGCGATCCCCGTCCGGCCCTTGCCGTCCATGCCGTGGCAGCGTGCGCAGTCCGCCGGATCAAAGCCCCCAAGGTCGATGCGCGGCAGCCACTCGTCGAGGGCATCGCTCCCCGCCAGCGCCGCGTAGCGTTGGCCGTTGAGCTCCGGCAGATGTTCGAGGAACGCCACCATGTCCCAGATTTCGTCGCTGCGCTCTTGCGCCGGCCAGGCGGGCATCGCCGTCATCTTGACGCCGTTCTTGACGATCCAGAACAGCTGGCTCGGATCGAAGTCCTGTTTGGCCGAGTAGAGCCCCGGTGGCACCGGTGTCATCTGCTGTGCGATCGGCGAGGCGAGCTCGCCGGGCGCGCCATGACAGGACGCGCAGCCCGACGCGTAATGGAGCGCCGCCACGCTCGATCCGCAGCGGATCATCGAGATCGGGCGGCACCATCTCGGTGGCGTGCGCGGCGACCGAGCGCTTCATGGCGAAATGCAGCAGCCACTCGACCGGCCACGGATGCTTCGAGGTGGCGCCGACATCGTAGAGCCCGAACCACAGCACCAGCCCCGCGATCAGCCCGACCGCGGCTCCCGCCATCGCGAGGATGAGCACAACCCATGCCCATGGACGGTTGAACCTGGTGAGCGACGCACTCACGGCTGGACCATGGCGGGCTAGCCGGGCAGGGCGTAGGCGATGAGCTGATCGCCGACCTTGGGCTCGAGGATCGAATTGCCGCCCGCAACGAACAGCACGTATTCCTTGCCCTTGTAGGTGTAGATCGCGGGCTCGGCGACGGCCGGCGCATCGACTTGCGATTGCCAGAGCACCTTGCCGCTCTTGAGGTCGATCCCCCGCACCCGGCTGTCCATCGAAGCGCCGATGAAGATCACCCCGCTCTTGGTGATCACCGGACTGCCGATGGTCACCGACCCCCACGAATGCGGCATGTAGAAGCCCCATTTCTGCACCACCCCGAACGGCTCGCGCCAGTTCAGCTTGCCGGTGTTGAGATCGTAGGACGACAGCGTGCCGTAAGGGCCGTTCCAGCACGGCATGCCGAGCGGATTGAGAAACGTCTGGAGCATGAACCCGTACGGCGCGCCCAGCATGGCGAAGTAGCCGTTGGCATTCTTCTGGCCGATGCTCTCGCCGGCATTGACCTTGTCGTAGTCCGCACGCGTCAGCAGCTTGTAGATCTGCGCGACCTGCGAGGAATTGACCACATAGGTGTTGCTGGTGGGATCGAGCGCGCCGCCGCCCCATTCGACGCCGCCCGCTGTCGCTGGGAACGCCAGCGTTCCCTTGAGGCTCGGCGGCGTATAGCGGCCCTCGTAGCGCAGCCCCGCCATGGTCCGGCTGCAATAGCCGCCGCTCATGAGGTCGGCGAGCCACGAAACACCGGGGAACTGGTCGGGCGTGGTCGCTTCGGGCGTCGTCGGCCAGGGCTGCGTCGGCGAGGCCTGTTCGCCCTGCACGTCGGAGGCTGGAACGGGCTTCTCATCGATCGGAAAGATCGGCTTGCCGGTCAGCCGGTTGAGCACGTAGAGAAAGCCCATCTTGCTCGATTGGATGAGCGCCGGCACCGTCGTTCCGTCCGCCTGCTTCAGGTCGAACAGCGTCGGCGCCGAATTGGTGTCGTAGTCCCAGATATCGTGGTGGACGATCTGGTAGCTCCAGACCACCTTGCCGGTGTCCGGATTGACCGCCGTCACCGAAGTCGAGAGTGGCATCGGCCCGAGGCGGTCGCCGCCGTAATAGTCGGGGCTCGGCGAGCTCACCGGCAGGAATAGAAGGTTGTTCTCCTCGTCGATCGACATGCTCGACCAGACATTGGAGGTCCCGGTCTTGGGGTCGATGTCGGGAGGGATCGTATCGAGCTTCCAGTTGAGCTTGCCGGTCTGCGCGTCGACCGCGAACACCGAGCCCGGCGGCTGCACCGCCTGCGTCCAGTCCTGGCCCGACCAGCCGATGAACACCTGGTTCTTGTAGACCGTCGGCGGCTGCAGGATCGACAGCGGCCACTTGGCATTGACCGTATTCCACTGGTTGATGTCGAGAACGCCGTTCTGGCCGAACCCGGTGCAGGGCTGGCCGCTATCGGCATCGACCGCGAACACCTTGCCGTCCATGGTCCCGAGATAGATGATCTTCTGGCAGGCCTGGCCGGCAGCCGGGCTCGCCGCTTGCCAGTACGACAGCCCGCGATTCTTGAGCTCGCCCTGCGTCGGGTCGACCAGTTGCGTGTGCGTGTCGAACGACCACTTCACCTTGCCGGTGTCGGGCTCGAGCGCAAAGATCCGGTCGAACACTGTCGAGACGTACACCGTGTCGTTGACGAACAGCGGCGTCGCACCCCAGTCCGAGGCTTTCGGGCCGTTCGGGTTCTTGCCGTCCGACACGTCGCCGGAATGGAACTCCCAGGCCTTGCCGAGCCGTCCCACATTGTCGGGGGTGATCTGGTCGGCCGTCGCATATTTCTGCGCGTTGAGCTGGCCGGCAAAGGTGTACCAGGCCTGGCTGCCGTCGCTCACCGTCGCGCCCGCTGGGGCAGACAGCGCCGCCGAGGCCTGGAGAAGAGATGCAAGACCCAGAGCGACGGCGATCGGACGTGACATTTGACCTAGCTGAGGTTGGAGGCGGTTTGGGACGCGCCGGCGGGGCGCACGAGATGAACGACCCAGGCGATGAAGGCGAGCCCGATCAGGACCACCAGGATCCACGCTTCGAGCAGGTACGCGGCGAGCGCCGTGCCGACGAAATCGAGAAAGATCAGCACTTCGAACAGGGTCCGGACCCAGCCGTGAATCCGGTGCCCGGCGATGAGCGCAGCAGCGATGGCCAGCAGCAGCGTCGAAATGCACACCAGCAGCGCGCCTTCGGTGCCGTGGATGCCGTTGCCGGTCCACAGGTAGTTGAAGACCGCGTCGATCAGGGCGAGCACCGCGAGCCCCAGCACGGCACTCATGCCCGGGTCGGTCGGTCTTTTGAGGGTGCGGTCGATCATCGGAATAGTGTTCGGAGGAGGGCTTCGGTCGCACAACTTCGCGGCGCCAGGCTTCGTTCCGGCATTTCCGGTGGGCGTGTCGTCGCAGCCCTTGCCGCATCCGACGAGCAGTGACGGCCCGGAACAGCCGTTTAGTAGAATCCGCTTGCGTACTCATCCTAATGGGGCGTTAACTATTGGTTAACCAGTGACTGCAGTGGCCTATTGGGGGGCTCCGATGAAGCTGCAGGCGCTGGCGGCGCTTGTTTTATCTACATTTTTCTTGCCGCCCCGGCGTTTGCTCAGGGGCCGGCCGTTTCCGCCGCCAACGGCAAAATCGAGTTTGATGCGGGTGCGCTCGACGTGCCCCAGATCTTTTGTGTCCCGCGCGGCCGGAACGCTGACCCTGCCGCTTGGCACCGCGTTCGGCATTCAGGCCGATGCGTCGGTGGCCGAAATGAACGGTCTCACCGGCGCCGCCGCGCTCCATATCTTCACCCGCGACCCGCAGAGCTATCTGATCGGCGGAACTCTCGGGATCGTCGCCACGCCCGGTGCCAGCATCGTCGCCGTGGGTCCGGAGGCCGAGCTCTACCTTGGCCGCTGGACGCTCGAGGCGTGGGCCGGCGCGGGCTTGGCCCATCCAGCCTCAGGGCCCGATCGCATCACCCCATTCCTCATGACCGACCTCGCCTATTACCCTGAGGACAATCTGCGGCTGAGCGTCGGCCTGTCGCTGCTCGACGGCTTCGCCGCGCTGCACGCCGGCGGCGAGTATCTGTTCGAAACGGCCCGTTGCCGCTCGCTTTGACCGCCGACACCCGTCTTCGGCGCCGACGGATCGATCCTCGCGACGGTCGGCCTCCGCCTCTATATCGGCGGCAGTAACAAACCGCTCATCGCGCGGCACCGCGAGGACGATCCGTGGGATCGCGGCGAAGCGCTGTTCGCGTCGGTCGGCGGAGCCACCGTCAAGGGAAGCGGCGGCCACAGCAACAGCGGTGGACAAACCACCGATAGCGGCAACGGCGGACAAACGAGCGATAGCGGCAACGACGACAGCCAAGGCAGCGACGCGGGAACAGTGGACAAGGCGGCGACAGCGGCAACGGCAACGATGATTCCGGCGGGGGACTTCCCCTTTGCATCGGTCCTCAACCACCAGTGGTGAACCGCCAACAGGTATGCCTGCCCTTGCCTTGATGCCGCGCCTCGTTTGCGGCAGCTTCGGTGCATCCATCGCGCGCCTCGGTCCGAGCTGATCGCTTGATCAGCACGCGTCACCCATCCTCGCTTTCGGAGCCTCCCATGACGTATCGCGCGTCCGACACCCGCTACGCCGACATGAAATATCGCCGCTCCGGCCGCTCGGGGCTCAAGCTACCCGTCATCTCGCTGGGCCTCTGGCAGAATTTCGGCGGCACGCGCGACTATCCCGTCCGCCTTCGAGATTCTTGAGCTACGCCTTCGATCGCGGCGTCACCCATTTCGATCTCGCCAACAATTATGGCCCGCCCTACGGCTCGGCCGAGGAATTGTTCGGCGACGTGATGGCGCGCGACTTCCGCCCCTACCGGGACGAGCTGATCATTTCGTCCAAGGCGGGCTGGGACATGTGGCCGGGCCCCTACGGCAATCTGGGCAGCCGCAAATACATCATCGCCTCCGCCGACCAGAGCCTCAAGCGCATGGGGCTCGACTATGTCGACATCTTCTACTCGCACCGCTTCGATCCCAACACGCCGCTCGAGGAGACGATGGGCGCGCTCGCCCAGCTTCACCGGCAGGGCAAGGCGCTCTATGTCGGCATCTCGAACTACCCGCGCGAGCAGACCAAGGAGGCGTATCGCATCCTGGCGGAGATGGGCGTGCCGCTGCTGATCCACCAGCCGAGCTATTCGATCCTCAACCGCTGGATCGAGGACGACCAGACGCTCGACACTTGCGGCGAGCTCGGCATCGGCGTCATCGCCTTCTCGCCGCTGGCGCAAGGGCTGCTCACCGGCAAGTACAACAAGATGCAAAAGACCGAGCTCGGTGGGACCCGCGCCTCGGAGAACTATTCGCTCTCGGCAAAATCGCTCGAGCCGCGCGTCCTCGCCGCCGTGGAGGGCCTCGGCAAGATCGCCAAGGCCCGCAAACAAACCATGACGCAGCTGGCGCTCGCCTGGGTGCTGCGCCGCCCCGAAACCACCTCGGCGCTGATCGGCGTGCGGACCCTTGAGCAGCTCAAGGATTGCCTCGGCGCCGTCGACAGGCTCGAGTTCACCGCCAAGGAGCTGAGCGCCATCGACGCCGCGGTCAAGGACGGCCTTCTCAACCACCGGCCCGCAACGTCGCTACCGGACTGATGCTTGTGACCGGCCCGGCCTCCCGCTAAACAGCGCCATGACGGAAACGCCCGCCCCGCTGCCAGCGCACCCGATCCATATCGCGCTGACCTTCGACGACAATTTCTGGGCGCCCGCCTGCGCGGTGATCCGCTCGGCTAGCCTCTCGACCAAGCGGCGCACCGATCTCGTCTTTCACCTCTGCGTCCAGGCGATCACTCCCGAGCACCGGCGCGACATCGATTCAATCAGCGACGAGCTCGGCGCGACCCTCATCTACTACGAGCTCAGCGACTACCCGGACTTCGCGCGCGTCTGCACGCCGCTCCGCGGTCACAAGCGCTTCCCGCCGGTCTCCTATGCGCGCCTGGTGCTCGATCGCATCCTGCCGCCGTCGGTCGAGCGGGTGATCTACCTCGATTGCGATACCTTCGTCATTGCGCCGATCGAGATGCTCTACGAGCAGGACATGCAGGGCAACCCGATCGCCGGCGTGTCCGACCCCTTCGCCATGCACATCATGATGGGCCGCGACATGGTCGCCAAAAAGGGCATCTTCGATCCGGCAGAACCCTATTTCAATTCCGGCGTGCTGCTGATCGACATGGTCGCGTTCCGGCAGAGCCACGTCGAGGAAAAGCTCGCCGAGATCACCGCTGCCGGGCTCATCGAAAAGCTCTACTACGACCAGGACATCCTCAACCTGATCTTCCGCGGCCGCTGGACCAAGCTCAACTGGCGCTTCAACACCATCGACCCCTGGCGCGCCCAGCAGGCGATGGGCCCCTACATCATCCACTACACTGGCGACCAGCGCCCCTGGTACCTGGTGAGCCTCGCGCCCTTCCACCACATGTATCGCCACACCATGAAGAACGAGCTGTTCTACCGGTTCTGGCGCCATCGCATGAAGCAGCGCTGGAAGAAGCGGCTTAACAAGCTCATCGGCCGCGGATGACGGCGTTGCCGCCAATCGTCTCGTTCTGGCATGGCGAGCTCGGCTGGCTCGGCCGGGTGTCGATCGCGTCCTTCCTCGAACAGGGCCACAGCTTCGCCCTCTACGCCTATGACGACGTCGGGCCGCTGCCAAAAGGCTGCGAGCTCCGCGATGCCAGCACGATCGTGCCGCAGGCTGAAATGTTCTTCTACAAAGGCAACCGCACCCCCGCCGTCTTCGCCGATTTCTTCCGCCTGAGGCTGATGCAGGCCGGCGCGGGCATCTGGGCCGATTGCGACGTCTATTGCGTCAAACCCTATACGGGCCTCGGCGCTTACGTCGTCGGCATCGAGGACGACCACAGCCGCTGGCATTACGGGCAGGCCGTCGTCAACAACGCCGTCTTCCGCTGCCCACCGGACTCCGAGCTGTTGCGGCTCCTGCTCACCACCTTCGAGCCCGGCGCGATCCCCGCCGGCATGCCGATCCGCCGCGCCATCGAGGTCCGCCTCCGCCGGCTCCTCGGCGAGAAACTGCCCGTCCAGGACATGCAGTTCGGCACCACCGGTCCCTGGCCACTCAACCACTATCTGCGGCAGCTCGATCTGTTCAGGCTGGCTCAGCCGAGAACGGTGTTCTACCCGATCGGCTATGGCGACGCGGCCAAGCTGCTGAGCCCCGGCCTGTCACTGCCGGACATCGTCGCGCCCGAGACGCTCAGCGTCCATCTCTGGCATTCCGCGCTCACCGATCGCGGCACCGGCAAGCTCCGCGCCCCCGCCCCCGGCAGCTTCTTTGCCCGCGAAATCGAGCGACTTGGAGTAAGCGTCTAGCCCCGCAGCACCCCGCCCGTCGCCTTGCCCACCGCCGCAACGATCGCTCCCGACACCTTCTCGATCTCCTCGTCGGTCAGCGTGTGATCCACCGGTTGCAGCGTCACGCGGATGGCGACCGATTTCTTGCCCTTCGGCACGCCCTTGCCCTCGAACAGATCGAAGATCGAAACGTCCGTGATCAGCGCCTTGTCGGCGTTCCGCGCCGCCTTCAGCAGCGCCGCCGCCGTCACGTCGCGATCGAGCAGGAACGCAAAATCCCGTTCCACCGGCATCAAATCGGAGAGCTTCAGCGCGCCTTTGCTCTTGCCGCCCTTCTTGCGCGGCTCGGGGATCGCGTCGAGGTCGAGCTCGAACGCCACCATCGGGCCGCTCAGGTCCATCTCGGCGACCCAGCCCGGATGCACCTCGCCAAACCAGCCGATGACATTGGTCGGCCCCAACTGCACGCGGCCACCGCGTCCCGGATGCGCCCACGCTGGCGCCTCCGCGACCAGCTGCAACTTGTCGAGATCGTGCCCGAGCCCGTCGAGCGCCGCCGCGAGGTCGGCCTTGGCATCGAACACCGAGAGCGCGGCCCCGCCCTGCCAGTCCGTCGCCGTGCCGCCGGCCCGCACCGCCGTCGCATAGGTGTGCTGCCCCTCGGGCCTGTCGTTCAAAAACACCTGCCCAACCTCGAACAGCGCGACATCGCGCACGCCGCGGTTCTGGTTACGCCGCACCGCCCCGAGCAGCCCCGGCAGCAGCGACGGCCGCATGTCGGAAAGGTCGCGCGGCGATCGCGTTGGCGAGCTTCAGCTCTGGCTTGCCGCCGCCGAACCGCGTCGCCTCGTCCGCCGAAATGAACGACCAGGTCACCGCCTCGTCGAGCCCGCGCGCGGCGAGCACGCGCTTGGTCATCCGCCGGCGGTTCTGGATCGTCGTCAGCATGCGGGGCGCAACACCGGCAAGGCGCGGCAGCGGGTCGACCGGTACCTGGTCGACGCCGACCATCCGCATCACTTCCTCGACGAGGTCGGCCTTCATCGTCACATCCGGCCGCCATGACGGCACCTTGACCTTGAGCACCGGGCCCGTGCCCGTTACCCCAAAGCCGAGCCGGCTGAGGATGTCCGAAATCCGTGTCACCGGCAGCTCGAGACCGGTCAGCCGTTTCACCTCGCCGATCGGTAAGTCGATCGCGGTCCCCGGCGCCTCGACGCGTCCGGCCACCACCACCTCGTGGGGCGCCCCGCCGCACAGCTCGACGATCAGCTTCGTCGCGAGCTCGATCCCCGGCAGTTGCGAGTCCGGGTCCACAATGCGCTCGAAGCGATAGCGGGCGTCCGACACAATGCCGAGCTTGCGCCCCGCCTGCGCCACAACCAGCGGATCGAACCAGGCGCTCTCGACGAACACATTGGTCGTCGCCTCCGACGACCCCGTCGGCTCGCCGCCCATGATGCCGGCAATCCCCACAGCGCCGTTGGCATCGGCGATCACCGGGATCGTCGGGTCGAGCGTATAGGTCTGCCCGTTGAGGGCGAGCAGCGTCTCGCCGGCCTCGGCCATGCGCGCGTGGATCGGCGACGTGATCTTGTCGGCATCGAACACATGCAGCGGCCGCCCGCGATCCATCGTCACGAAATTCGTGATGTCGACCAGCGCCGAAATCGGCCGTAGCCCGATCGCGCGTAGCCGCTGCTGCAGCCACTCCGGCGATGGCCCGTTCGTCACCCCCGAAATCAGCCGCCCGGCGAACATCCGGCAGGCCGCCGGCTCGCCCGCGCCAAAACGCAGTTCTACCGCAATCGGGCTCTTGCCACCCGACGACGGCTGCTTCGCAACCGTGCCGTCCTTCAGCGTGCCGAGCCCATAGGCTGCGAGATCGCGCGCAATGCCGCGCACGCTGGTGGCGTCGCCGCGATTGGGCGTAATCGAGACGTCGAACACCACCCCGCCGAGCTTGGCGTAGTCGACATACGGGACCCCGACCGGCGCGTCATCGGGCAGCTTGATGATGCCCTCGTGATCTTCGGAGAGCTGCAGCTCCATCGCCGAGCAGAGCATGCCGTTGCTCTTTTCGCCGCGGATGACGACGCCGTCCTTGAGCACGAAATCCTTGCCCGGAATCCAGGTCCCCGGAAACGCGAACACCGACTTCATCCCGGTCACCGCGTTCGGCGCGCCGCACACCACGTCGATCAGCGCGCCGGTCCCGGCGTCGACCTTGCAGACCTTGAGATGGTCCGAATTGGGGTGCGGCACCGCCGATACCACCTTGGCGACGACGAACGGCCGCAGCGCCTTGCCTTGATCCTCAACGCTCTCGACCTCGAGCCCGACCAGCGTCAGCGCTTCGCTGATCTGGTCAACGCTCGCAGTCGTCTCGAGATGGTCCTTGAGCCAGTCGAGGGTGAACTTCATCGATAGTTGCTTTCGGTGGCTTCGACCTTGGGCAGGCCGGAAGAGAGTTCAAAGAGTTTCGCCAGCACATTGGCAAAGCCGCGCGCATCGTCGATCGCGCGATGCGTGTGAACGATATTGCCGTACCAGGCCGGCGGCACGCGCTGCATGCCCCATTTGAGATAGTCTGCGCCGCGCAGCGTGCCGGCCATCGTGTAGAGGCACACCCCGCCGCCGCGAAAGATCTGGCGCGTCTTGAACGGCCCGCCCAGCACGCGCGTGCCCGGCAAAAGTCTCGAGATAATGGTCCATCCACAGCCCGTCGAAGATGATCGGCGCCGCCGCGAACACGCGGAAACCGGGCAAGCTTTCGACCCAGTCCGCATAGCGCGGCATGGCCACTTCCGGCTTTTCGGGATTCGTCGTCGCCGCCGTCCAGGCCTCAGGCTGCGTCCGCCACCACGCCATCGTATCCGGCGACGGCTTCCGATCGGAACGCGGTTCCAGCACCGCCTCGAACTCGTCGATCACCGTACCATGCACGTCGCACGCAACCGACGCGAAACTCAGCATCGACGAGCCGAGCGGCGAGGGACCGTCGGCCTCGATGTCGGTCACAACGAAAGTGGTGATGGGCGCCTCGTCGGCCATCAGCTGCTGAGGCCCCCGAACAGCGTCGGCATGTCGAATGCCCGGAATCCATAGTGGTCCAGCCAGCGCGTATCGCCGTCGAAAAACGCCCGCAAATCGTTCATGCCGTATTTGAGCATGGCGATGCGGTCGATCCCCATGCCCCAGGCAAAGCCCTGGTAGACGTCAGGATCGAGCCCGCAATTGCGCAGCACATTGGGATGCACCATGCCGCAGCCCAATATCTCGAGCCAGTCCGACCCTTCGCCGATCTTGATCTCGGGCCCAGAGCGGTCGCACTGCACGTCGACCTCCATCGAGGGCTCCGTGAACGGGAAAAAGCTCGGCCTGAAACGGAGTTTTACTCCCGGCACCTCGAAGAACGCCTTGAGGAATTCTTCGAGCACCCAGCGCAGCTGGCCGATATGGGAGCTCTTGTCGATGACGAGCCCCTCGACCTGGTGGAACATCGGCGTGTGCGTCTGGTCGCTGTCGTGCCGGTAGGTGCGGCCGGGCATCACCACGCGGATCGGCGGCTCCATCGCTGGCGTGAGGTAGGGCGCCGCCGGCTTTCCGTTGGTCTTCTGCATCACCCGGATCTGCACCGGCGAGGTGTGCGTCCTCAGCACCTTGCGCGAGCCGTCCGGCCCCGGCTCGAGGAAGAACGTGTCGTGCATCTCGCGCGCCGGATGCCCCTCGGGGAAATTGAGCGCCGTGAAGTTGTACCACTCGGTCTCGATGTCCGGCCCTTCGGCGATCTTGAAGCCCATGTCGGAAAAGATCGCGGTGATCTCGTCCCACACCTGGCTGATCGGGTGGATGCGGCCCTCGGCCGTCGGGGCGGCCCTGACCGGCAGGGTGACGTCGAGACGCTCGGCCTCGAGCCGCGTTGCGAGCGCCCCGGCCGCCAGCGTCTTGCTCCTGATTTCGATCGCCTCGCCGATCTCGTCCTTGAGCCCGTTGATCAGCGCCCCGGCCGATTTCCGCTCCTCGGGCGCCATCGCCCCAAGGCTCGCGAGCAATGCCGAGATCGAGCCCTTCTTGCCGAGCGCGCGCACGCGAACCGCCTGCAGCGCGTCCGCATCGGCGGCAGCGTCGACGGCCGCGGTCAGTTCCGTGCGAAGGCCCGCGATATCCTGAGATAAGGTCATGGAGGTTTCACGTGTGACAGGCGCAAAAAGCCCTGCGCTGGTGGCGCAAGGCTTTAGCTTGGGGCCTCCAAAAAGGCCAGATCAGCGGCTGAACCGGTCCCGGCTCAGGCGACGCGCGCGGCGGTGGTCGCTTCGATCTCGCCCAGATAACCGAGGGCTTTCTTGCTCTGCGCAACCAGCGCGGCGAAGGCGGCGGGCTCGGTAATGGCGATATCGGACAGCACCTTGCGGTCGACCGCGATCTCGGCCTTGAGGAGGCCGTCGATAAATCGGCCGTAGGTCAGCCCGTGCTCGCGAACCGCAGCGTTGATACGCTGGATCCACAGCGCCCGGAAATTGCGCTTCTTCTGGCGCCGGTCGCGATAGGCATACTGGCCGGCCTTGTCGACGGCGGCGATGGCGGCGCGGATGGTATTCTTGCGGCGACCGTAAAAGCCTTCGGCAGCCTTGAGGGTCTTCTTGTGGCGGGCGTGACCGGTGACGCCGCGTTTAACTCGGGACATTTTGGCGCCTCCTTAGCGGTTGTAGGGCATGTACCACTTCACCAGACCTTCATCGCCCTTGCTCAGGAGCTTGGTGCCCCGGTTGCGGCGAATGTAGTCGGCGCTGTGGGAAAGGAGACGGTGGCGTTTGCCCGCGACACCGGCCTTGACGCGGCCGCTCGCAGTCATTCGGAAGCGCTTTTTGGCACCCGACTTGGTCTTCATTTTTGGCATTTCGCGTCCTTGATCAGGCCCTTGAAAGGGCTTCGCATTCTGAGCCGCCACGGCATGCCATTTTCGCCGGGCGGTTCGCTGAAAACCGGAACGCCCGGGTTGCGGGCGCTCTGGAAGCGGGGTGTATAGGGGCAGAAGCCCTGCGGCGCAAGGGGATCGGCGCCCGGGAAGTTAAGCCGCGGCGTCCTCGAAATAATCGTCGCCGTCCGCGTCCTGAAGCTCCGCATCGTCGCCGATGGTAAACGTGTCGGCGATCCGGTCGAGCTCGCTGGCCTGCGCTTCCGCCTGCTCGATCGAGGCGTTGGTTTCCTCGACCAGCGCGGCGTTGTGCTGGGTCATGTCGTCGAGCCGGCGGATGGCGACGTTCACCTCGCTGATCGCGCCGGCCTGCGCCCCGGTCGCCGAGGAGATGGCGCTGACCAGCGCCGAGTTCTCCTTGACCGCCTGGAGGATGGCGCCAAGCTTGGCCGCGGCCTCGTCGACGAGCTGCGAGCCGCCTTTGACTTCCATGGCGCTCGCCTGGACCAGCGCCTTGACCTCCGACGAGGCTTGCGCCGCCGACTGGGCGAGGCGCCGCACTTCCACGGCAACCACCGCAAAGCCCTTGCCGGCCTCGCCCGCCCTGGCCGCTTCCACCGAGGCGTTCAGCGCCAAGAGGTTGGTCTGGAAGGCGATGTCGTCGATGAGCCCGATGATGTTGGAGATTTTTGCCGAGGAGTTCGAGATCCGTTCCATGGCGGCCGTGGCTTTGGCCATCATCTGCCCGCCCTCGTCCGCCATCCGCGAGGCGACCTGCGTCTTGGCGGCGACTTCGTTGGCCTTCGCGGCGTTCTGCGCCACGACGCCTTCGAGATTGGTGAGGCTGGTCGAGGTCTCGGCGATCGTTGCCGCTTGCGTGGTCGTGCGCGAGCTCAGGTCATTGGCACCGGCAAGGATCTCTCCGGTCGCCGATTTAAGCTCCCGCGACGCCTCCTGGAGCTGCCGCACCACATTGCTGAAACTGTCCGCCGCCATGTTGGCGCTGGTCTTGAGCCGCCCGAACGCACCGGCGAATTCGCCGTCCATGCGCCGGCTGAGATCGGAATGGGCAAACGCATCAAGTACCGATGCCGTCTCGGTCACGCCGCTATCGACCGCCGCCATGACCTGGTTGAGGCTGTGGGCGAAGCCGGACTTGTCGGCGTTGACGAAAGCTGCCGGCATGCGAGCCGAGAAGTCGCCGGCAACGGCCGCCGCCACCACCTGCTCGACCGCGGCCTGGAGGTCCATCGCCCGCTGCCGCGCCTCGGCGTCGGCCTGCGCCTCGGCTTCCTTCTGGGCGTCGATGCTGCGGATGGCGAGCCCGTTGGTGCGGAACACCTCGAGGGCGTTGGCCATCATGCCAAGCTCGTCTTTTTGCTTCGCCGCCTTGAGGCTGATGTCGAGATCGCCCTCGGCGAGGCGCGCCATGTCCTTGGCCATGCCGCGGATGGTCCCCGACAGCCAGCGACCGAGGAACGCCGCCATGATCAGGCCGAGCAGGATCGCGACGCCGCTGATCACCGATAGCAGGGTGTTCGTCATGGCGGTGCCCGCATCGGCCTGCGCGCCAAGCGCCGTCTGGCCGTCGACAATCGACTTGGTCAGCGCAGCGAGTTGCGCTGCGAGCTTGGTGCCCGCCTTTTCGAGCTGGACCTGCTCGATTTCCCGGCGCTGGTTGGTCTGGGTGTCGAGCTGGTCGGCGAGATCGAGATAGTCGCCGATCGAGGCGGTCGTCGCCTTGAGCTTGTCGCCGGCCGGCGTGCCGGTGAGCGCTGTCGCCATCTGGTCCGACTGGTCGGTCGCCGATTTTCCGGCGGCCTTGATCGCCTTGTAGTCGTCGTCGCTGCCGCTCACGGTGAAGCGCTGCGCCAGCGCCATCATCTCCATGGCGTCGGTGCTGATGCTCGAGGCCGCGAGCACGGAGTTGAGATCATTGGTCTGCCGCGCCTGGTCCATGACGTCGGCAAGGAGCTTTTGCGCTTCCTCGCCCTTCGCGGTCATTGAATCGAGCAGCGTCTTGCGGCTCTGGTCGAGAATTTTTGCGGCGGAGAACGCCTGGCTGTAGTCGAGCACCGCGCCTTTGAGCGCGTCGACCCCGGCCTTTGCGGCGTCGTCGCCCGAGAAAGCAGCCGCGGTTCCCGCCTTGAACACCAGCTGCGATTTCATCGCCGCGGCAAACGCCTTGATCGCGTCGTCGCTGCGGTCGCGCTGGTAGCGCAAGGCGGCCGACTGCAGGCTGTTGACGTTGTCGACGATTTGCGAGGTCGTCAGCAGCTCGCCGGTGGACTGCCGATATTGCGTGAAGAGTCCCGAGACGGCCTGCACGCCGAAATATGCTGCCCCGCCCATCACCGCCATCAGCACGATCAAGGT
This sequence comes from uncultured Alphaproteobacteria bacterium, assembly GCA_963848625.1. Classification (GTDB taxonomy): domain Bacteria; phylum Pseudomonadota; class Alphaproteobacteria; order Rhizobiales; family Devosiaceae; genus Devosia_A. The sequence continues at coordinate 111,660 of CAWKEC010000001.1, read as the reverse complement.
GCCGAACGCGGCATAGATCTTGTGCGAGATTCCGATCCGACTGAGCATGCAGCCCCCCTTGCGCCGGCCCATTGGGCGACGAATGCAGCGGCGCAAAGCCTGCACGCGATAGGTTAAAAACTCCGCAATCGAGAAGCAGTCGGCGCCGCCAAATCCCGCGGCGGCCGGGCGTTTCAGCCGGCCTTGAGTTCGGCGATGACCTCGCTCAAGCGGTCGAGCAGGTGGGCGCGCTCGGTTCGGCTCAATTCCCCCAGGGCCTCGCGGTTGATCTCCGCAACCCGGCGCGCGGCTTCTGGAAGCGCGGCGCGAGCCTTCTCGGTCAGGTGCAGACCCTGCGTCCGGCCGGCTTTGGACTGTCGTGAAATCCAGCCTTCGGCCTCGAGCGTTGCCAGAGTGCGCGCGACGCCCGGCTGCTCGACGTCGAGACGCTCGACCAGCGTCTTTTGGCTGAGGCCGTCGTCGGCGCCGATCTCGACCAGCGCCGCAACCTGCGCCGGGAGCAGCCCGAGCGGCTCCAGCGCCTCGCGTACGCGATTGCTGATCAGGCGGCTGAGCTGCGCCGCCTGGAAGCCGATGGTGTCGCGTTGGTCGAATGACATAAGGCGTTATCTACCCGATTTGCAGCAACCGGACCAGTTGCTCAGAACTCGTGCCAGTCTTCTTCCACCGCTGCGTTACCCCGATGCAGAAAGGTCGATGCCGCGCGGCTGATCTTGTCGCGCATGTCCTGGACCGGCGAGTTCGCCCGTAGCGGCGCGGCATTCGCGGCCTTCCGGGCGGCTGGTTTGGGGACGGCGCCACCGGTCAGCCGGAAAGCCTCGGCGAGCCGATCGATCTCGGCCGACTGGCTCTCCGCCTGGGCGATCGCCCCATTGAGCTGCTCGACAAGCGCGGCATTGTGCTGGGTAATCTCGTCCATGCTGCGGATCGCCGCGTTGACCTCGGCGATCGAGGTCGCCTGGCCGCGGGTCGCATCCGATATGGCCGCCGTCAGCGTGCGGTTTTCGCGCACGGCCTCAAGGATCGAGGTGAGTTTCGCGGCCGCCTGAGCTACCAGTCGCGAGCCGGCGCTGACTTCGGCCCCTGACTGGTCGACCAGCGTCTTGACCTCGGCCGAGGCCTGCGCGGCCGATTGGGCGAGCCGGCGGACTTCGACTGCGACGACCGCAAACCCTTTGCCCGCTTCGCCCGCCCGGGCTGCCTCTACCGAAGCGTTGAGCGCCAGCAGGTTCGTCTGGAACGCGACGTCGTCGATCAGCGCGATGATGTTGGAAATCTGGGCCGACGAGGTGGTGATCCGCTCCATCGCCTCGGTCGCCTTCGCCATCACCTGGCCGCCCTCGTCGGCAAGAGCCGAGGCCGCCTGCGTCTTGGCCGAAGCCTCGGCCGACTGCGCGGCCGTGCTCGTGACCGTTGCCGCCAGCTGTTCCAGGTTCGCCGAGGTTTCCTCGATCGTCGCCGCCTGCCGGGTGGTCCGCTGCGCGAGCTCGTCCGAGCCGCCCATCATCTCCGTCGTCGCCGTCTTCAGCGCCCGCGACGTCGTCTGGAGTTGCGCGACGATCTCGCTGAAGGCATTTGCCGCATTGTTGGTGGCGGACGTCAGTTTCCCGAGGGTACCGGGATACTCGCCCGCGACCCGATGGCTAAGATCGGCAGAGGCCGCCGCATCGAGCACCGCCGCCGCTTCGCCGACGCCGCGTTCGACGGCCTCCAGCACCGCGTTGACGCCGGCAATGACCGTGGCGAGATCTCCCGGAGCCCCCGCATCCGCGGCGCGGCCGGAAAAGTCGCCGGCTCGCGCCAGTTCGACCACCTGCGCGAGGGACTGCACCGCGCGCTGGCGCTCGGTCTCTTTTTCGGCGGCCCGCCGCCCCTCTTGGGACCGTCGCGTGTCGGCCTCCCGCATCGAGCGGGCACGGCGGCGCACCTGCTCGAGGGCGTCGACCATCGGCATCAGGTCGCGGGCCGCGTCGGCAGTAAGGTCGGCGTCGAGATTGCCCTCGGCGATTTCGCTCGCGCGCGCGGCCATGCGCCGGATGGCCCGGACGATCGAAAGCCGCACCGCAACCGCGAGGACGATGCCGAGGACAAGCGCAATTGCTCCCGTGCCGGCCGCAAGGGTGAGCGCGCTGCCAGCCGTCGTGGCGCCAGCATCGGCGGCATCGGTCTGCGCGTTGGCGCTGGTTCCCGGAAGCTGGGCGATTTCGCCGATGAGCTTGCCGCCCGCAGGATCCAGCGTCTGCGTCTCGAGCTGGCGGACCTGCTCTAGGGCAGACTGCAACGCGGCGGCGTGCGTCAAATAGGCCTGGATGAGGACGTTGGCGGCCGCCGCGCTGCCGTTGACCGTCGGATCGGTGATTTTGGCGCCAAGGTCCGCAATGGCGGCGCCCGCAGCTGCGCCCTGGTCAGTCACGCCTTTGAGGGCGTCGGCTGCGCCACCCGCCTTATACCGCTCGGCAAAGGTCTGCATCTGCTGGGTGGCGGCGGCGGCTGCCGCCGCCGCGGTGATGGCATCGGCGCTCCCGAGTTTGGCGACCGCCGCGATCGTCCCGGCGAGCGCCGTTGTCGCCTGTGCGCCGCTCTCCCGCATCGCCGACATTTCCGCGCCCGTCGTGTCGCGGAGCTTGACGTCCTCTGCGAACGCCGCGGTGTAGCCGGCGATGTCGGCCTTGAGCGTCTGGAGGGTCGGCGCGCTGGCGGCACTGAAACGCACATCGTCGAGATGGGCCCCGCTCAGGGCTGCGGCGAAGGCCGCCACGTCGTCGCGCGACTGCGTCGCCCGATAATCGAGCGCCGCCCGTTCGAGCGAAGTCACGGCGCTCGCGAGCGCCGAAGCGGCGGCGCCATCGTCGGCACCGGTGCGCACGTCGCTGAAAATCCCCGAGACCGAGGCCAGCGTGATGGCACCCGATATGGAGACGGCGGCCAGCAGCAGCACCAGGAGCCCGAACGAGCCATAAATGCGCTGCGCGATCCCCAAGCGTTGAAACATGCCGTCCTCCGAGCGCCGTGCCGAAGGGCGAGCATGCAAAATCTTGGTTAAGCAACTCCCAGCACTCGCGGGCCGAGCAACAAAAAGGGCGCTCGCGGCGCCCTCGTCGTTGGCATTGATCCGGGGGTGGCGATCTATCTCGGCGCCAGCACCATCACCATCTGCCGACCTTCGGAGCGCGGCGAGGATTCCACCTTGGCGCGCGCTTCCATTTCCTTCTGCACCTTCACCAGAAGGTCCATACCGATGTCCTGGTGCGCCATCTCACGGCCCCGGAAGCGCATCGTCACCTTGACGCGATCACCGTCCTCGAGGAAGCGCGTGACGGCTTTCATCTTGGTCTCGTAATCGTGCGTGTCGATATTGGGGCGCAGCTGGATTTCCTTGACCTCGATCACCTTCTGCTTCTTGCGCGCTTCTGCCGCCTTCTTCTGCGCGGCGTATTTGAAGCGGCCAAGGTCGAGCATCTTGGCGACGGGCGGCGTCGAGTTGGCGGCAATGATCACCAGATCGAGCCCCAGTTCCTGCGCCTGTGTCAGCGCGTCGCGGGTCTTGATCGCGCCTTGGTTGACGCCTTCGGAATCGATCAACTGGACTTCGGGGCTTTGGATATCCTCGTTCGAGAGCGGCCCATCTTTCTGGGGCGCTACGGGTCTCATAGGTCGGCGAATGGCAGAGTTCCTTCTGCAGTTGCGGGGGTGCTTTCGGAAAGCGGCGCTAAAATCGGGACTTGCCCGGAAGAAGTCAATGCGCCGCAGCCCCTCGAACGCTAAATGTGCAGCCTTGTTGCGCGGTTGCGCGAGGAGGCCCGTTTGGTCGAGTTTCTGACGGTGGGCGATCGCCCGATCGCCATCGAACGCCGCACCGGCCGCGCCCCCGGCCTGTTCTGGCTCGGCGGCTTCAAGTCGGAAATGGGGGGCACCAAGGCCACCGCTATGGACGCTTTCGGTGCCAACCACGGGTTGGCGGTGACGCGTTTCGATTATTCCGGTCACGGCCAGTCGGGTGGCGATTTCGCCCGCGGCACCATTTCGCGTTGGCTGGAAGAGGCCGAGGCCGTGTTCGCGACCACCATCGGACCGCAACTGCTCATCGGCTCATCGATGGGCGGTTGGCTGGCGCTCCTCCTCAACCGCGCCCTGCTGCAGCGCCACGACGATCGCATCAAGGGACTGCTGCTGATCGCGCCGGCGACCGACATGACCGAGCTGATGCTGACCCAGATGACGAGGAAGCAACGCGCGGCGCTCGACAAGGTCGGCTTCGTCGAGGTGCCGTCCGAATATGGCGACGTGCCCTACCGCATCGAGCGCGGCCTGATCGAGGACGGCAAGGCGCATCTGCTGTTTGGGCGCGCGATCGAGACCGGCTGTCCTGTCGCGATCCTTCAGGGCGCCCGCGATCGCGATGTCCCCAAGGAGCACGCGACGCGCCTGGTCGAGCACATCCTTTCCGATCCAGTGAGCCTGACACTCATCCCCGATGGCGACCACCGCCTCAGCCGCCCGGAAGACCTGGCGCTGCTCGAGCGGACCATCGAGCGCATGCTCGGACACTAGCTTGGCGATCCGATGCTCATTGTCACCGCAATGAAATCCCCGATCGTCACATTTGCCTGCCGGCGGACCTCTGCCTTGATCGGCAGGAGATAGCCGCCATCCTTGGGGAATAGCGACGTCGTGAAGCGGACGCCGGCAATGAAGGCATCGACTGGAACGACACCCCAGCCATAGCTCGCGCTCCTGGCGGCGCGTCGAACCGCGGCGACGTGCTCGGGCGGTACCGCGGCAAAGAAGAAGGGCGACGGGCCTCGCCACTCGATGATTTCCGTATCGAATCGAAACGTGATCATCGGCTGGCCCGCGCTTTAGAACCTGAGTGCGGTCTTCTGCCGTCCATCGGCGTCGAAATTGGCCGGATCGAGCCAGCGCTCATATTCCGCCTTCCGCCGCGGCCAGTCGCCGTCGAGCATGGCGAACCACGCCGTGTCGCGGTTGCGCTCCTTCTGGATCATATGCTGGCGAAAGACCCCTTCGAACGCAAAGCCGAAGCGTTGCGCCGCCCGCTTGCTTGGCTCGTTGAGGCTGTTGCACTTCCATTCGAAGCGGCGGTAGCCGAGCTCGTCGAAGATATAGCGTGCGTGGAGGAACAGGGCTTCGGTGGCGAGCCGGCTGCGCGCCATGTTCGGCCCCCAATAGATGCTGCCGATCTCGATGACGCCGTGCTCCGGCACGATCCGCATCAGGGCCTGCCGCCCTTCGGCCGTGCCCGCAGCGTTGTCCACGACGGCCCACATCAAGGGATCGTCCTTGGCCGCGGCGGTCTGCACGAAGCCTGCCATGTCAGCTTCGCTCTGCGGCGCGAACTCGAACAGGTAGTCGAAGCGCTGCTGCCCGTCGGCCGTGGTCGCGGCACGATAGAGGCCGGCGACGTGTTGGGGGCCGAGCGGCTCCAGCCGGACGTAACGACCGTCGAGCACGATGCGCTGGGGTGGTCCCTTTGCGGGGCCGAGCGCGCTCATGCCGGCAACTCGAAAATGGCGTCGAGCCCGACGCGGTAGTTGGGATATCTGAGCTCGATTCCGAGCGCGGCCTTGATCGCGGCGCTCGAGACCCGCTTGTTGTCCGAATAAAAGCTCCGCGCCATCTCGGTCATCTGGGCTTGCTCGAACGGCACGTCTGGGGGCACGGGGACCCCCATCTTGCGCGCCGCATATTCGACGAGGTCCTGCGGCGGCGCCGGTTCGTCATCGCTCAGGTTGAAGGTGCCGCCGAGCTTCGCCCGCGCGGCGAGTGCCGTCACCCGGCCGATGTCCTCGACGTGAATACGATTGAAGACCTGTCCCGGCTTGACGATGCGCCGTGCTGTGCCCTCGCGCAGCTTGTCGAAGCTCGAGCGACCAGGCCCGTAAATGCCTGCAAGCCGCAACACGATCAGCGGCACGCCGCGGCTCGCCGCGTAGTCGCTCCAGGCCGCCTCGGCGAGGACGCGCTGCTGGCTCCGGCGGTTGGCCGGGTGCGTCGGCGCGCTTTCGTCGATCCAATCGCCGCCGAAATCGCCATAGACCCCGACCGTCGAATAATAGCAGAGCCACTGCAGGTCGGGCGCCGCGTCGAGATCGGCGCGATGCAGCAGGAGCGCGGGATCACCGGCGTCGCCCGGAGGAATCGACAGGACCACGTGCGTCGCCTTGCGTAGGTCACCGGCGAGCGTCGTGCCGGGCCCCTGGCCGTCGAAGACGTGCAGCCGATAGGGGCTCTCGGCGAGCCGCTCGACGCCATCTTCGGTGCGGGTGGTTCCGGCGATCGGGACGTCGGCGTCAACGATCTCGTGGATGGCGCGGGCGCTCGCCAGCGAGGAGTAGCCCATGCCGAAAAAGAAGACGCCCATCAAAGATCCTGCACCCACTCGTTCCGAACGGTGATGTCCACTTCGGCCGGCAGAAAGTCCAGCGTCAAACGCTGCACTTCGTCCGGAGCGGCGAGCCGACGCGTGGCCCAAACTGCGGCGCCACGGACAATAGGTTCGGGGTCGCGTAGCCGCGCCACCGCGACCGGCACCAGGGCTGACTCGCCGCTATTGCCGATGGCGATCATCACATTGCGCAGGAACCGCGCGACCCCGATGCGCTTGATCGGCGAGCCGGAAAAGCGCGACCGGAACCCCGCATCGTCGAGGCTCGCGAGATCGGCAAGCGCGGGGGCGTTGAGGTCGTCGCGGGCGTGTAGCTTGGCCTCCCGGCTGGCTTGCGCGAACTTGTTCCAGGGACAGACCGCGAGGCAATCGTCGCAGCCATAAACGCGGTTGCCCATCGGCACGCGGAAGGCGAGGGGGATCGGCCCTTCATGCTCGATGGTGAGATAGCTGATGCAGCGCCGCGCATCGAGCTGGAACGGCGCAGGGAACGCCGACGTGGGACAGATATCGAGGCAGGCGCGGCAACTTCCGCAGCTCTCAGCGTGGGGCGCATCTGTGGGCAGCTCGGCGTCGGTGAAGATCGCGCCGAGAAACAGCCAGGCACCGAACTCCCGGCTGATCAGAACCGTGTTCTTGCCCTGCCAGCCGATCCCGGCCGCCTCGGCGAGCGGCTTTTCCATCACCGGGGCAGTATCGACGAACACCTTGGCCTTGGCGCCAGTGCGGCGAATGAGGCTGGCGATTTCCTTGAGCCGTCCCTTGATCAGCTCGTGGTAGTCGCGATTGCGCGCATAGACCGAGATGGTCGCCCGATCCCGCAGGGCGAGCGACTCCATCGGATCACTCTCGGGCCCGTAGTTCATCCCCAGGATGATGACAGATCGTACGCCATCCCAGACCGCCAGAGGACTGGAGCGGCGTTCCGGCGTCTCACCCATCCACGTCATGCCATCCTGCCAGCCGGCGCTCAGCGCCGCATCGAGCTTGCCCTTGAGATCGGGCCGGGAGTCAGGCCGTGTGACGCCAAAAGCATCGAAGCCGAGCGATTTGGCGCGCGTGCGAAGCTCCGCCACGAGGGCTGACCCGTCAGGCAGGCCGGCGCCTTCAGGGCGCGGGCCCGGCTTGTCAGAAATCGAGGTCGGCATAGCCGGCGTGCGGCGGGATCGCCCCGATGCGGTCGTTGAGCAGCGTGCGGAAGGCCGGCCGCGACTTGATGCGCGCATACCAGTGGCGGGTTTCGATGGAGGTCTCCCAGTCCATGTCGCCGAGATAGTCGAGCGTGCTCAAATGCGCCGCGAGCGCAAAGTCGGCGAGCGTCATGGCATCGCCGGCAAACCACTGGCGGGTCGCGAACAGCCAGTTGAAATAGAGCATGTGTTCGGTGAGGTTCGCCTTGGCGACCCGCAGCACCCCCGGCTCGGGCGTCGCCCCGCGCTTGTCGCGCTTGACGATCTTTTCCTCGATGACGTAGCGCGTCACCTCGTCGTTGAGCTTGCTCAGCGCCCATTCCGACAGCCGCCACATCTCGGCGCGCGCCCGCGATTGCGCTGGAAAGAGCCCGGCCACGGCGCTCGGCGAATAGCGCTCTTCGATGGCGTGGATCACCGCCAGCGCGCCAACCGCCGGCGGCTCGCCGGCATCGATGAGGATCGGCACCGTGGCGGCGGGGTTGATTTCGAGCAGCTGCGCGTCGCGGGTCCAGGGCTTGATGTCCTCGAGCTCGACGGCAATTCCGTACTCGGCAAACATCAGCCGCGCGAGGCGCGAGGCGGGATCGAGCCGGTGCTGCAAAAGTCTCGGCATGGGGCATCCGGTCGATGGCGCGGCGCGGCGAATTGGCTTATCGAAAGGCCGCGACGCTGGGCGGCTTCACCTAGGAGATGAAATGAGCCTCGATCAAGGTCTTTTTGTACCCGGATTTCTGGGGATCATCGAAGGATTGACCGAGTTCGTCCCCGTTTCCTCGACCGGCCACCTGCTTTTGGCCGAGCATTTCCTGGGCCTCGACAACGACCAGTGGAACACATTTACCGTCCTGATCCAGCTCGGCGCGATCCTTGCCGTCGTGGTCGTCTATTTCGGGCGCCTGCTGGCGATCCTGCGCGACGCGCTGACCGGCAAGGCTGGCGCCTGGCGCTTCATCCTCGGGGTGGTGCTGGCCTGCCTGCCGGCGGTGGTGGCCGGGGTGATCTTCCACGATTTCATCACCCATGTGCTTTACGCGAGCCCGCTGCTCATCTGCATCATGCTGATCATCGGCGGCATCATCCTGCTCTATGTCGACCAGCTGAAGCTCACGCCGCGCTATACCGATATCTACACCTATCCGCCGCTGCTCTGCTTTTATATCGGGCTGTTCCAGATGCTGTCGCTGATCCCCGGGGTGTCGCGGTCCGGCTCGACCATCGTCGGCTCCCTGCTGCTCGGCACCGACAAGCGCTCCGCCGCCGAATTCAGTTTCTTTCTCGCCATCCCGATCATGATCGGCGCCTTCGGCTACGATGGCTGGAAGAACCGCGAGACGCTGAGCTCGTCGGGCAATGTCGCCATCGCCATCGGGCTCGCGACCGCGTTTATCGTTGCCTTCTTCGTCATCCGCATGGCGCTCAACTTCATCTCCCGCAACGGCTTTGCCCCCTTCGCCTATTGGCGGATTTTCGTCGGCGCGCTCGGGCTTTGGGGCGTGCTGCTGCTGAAATAGCGCCGGCGTCAGGCGGTCTGGCGGTCGAACTGGCCGTTCTGCGAGAACCGCCAGAGATAGCTCGGCAGCACCGCGTCGAGCGGTCGCGGCGTGATGCCGAGCCCTTCGAGCGTGCGGTGCTCGGCGACCGCTTTCGGCGAAACGACATTGTCGAGCGTGAGCAGCGTCACCCGGTCCGCCGTCAGCAGCGGCTTGGGCAAGAGCGCCATCGGCAGCGCCAGCAGCGTGCCGACGCCCTGCGGTAGCGGCAGCAGCGGATTGCGGCGGTTGGCGTAGCGCAGCACGCGCTCGACCAGCGCCCGGTGGCTGAGAACTTCAGGCCCGCCAAGCTCGTAGGTCGACCCCGCCGCGACCTTGCCCTCGACGGCGGCGGAAATCGCCTCGGCCACGTCCCCGACATAGACCGGCTGGAACATCGTTTTGCCGCCGAACAGCGGCAGCACCGGCAACAGGCGCGACAGGTTCCCCAGCGTGTTGAAGAAATCGTCGCCCGGTCCGAACATCACCGACGAGCGGAAAATGATGGCATCGGGAAACGCGCGCCGCGCTTCGGCGTCGCCCATCGCGCGCGACCGCGCCGAAAGGCTGGGCGAGGTGTCGCTCGCGCCGATCACCGACATCTGGATCAGCCGCGCGACCCCGGCCGCCGCGGCTGCCTCGGCGACATTGCGCGCCCCCATCGCGTTGATGGCGCGGAACCGCTGCTTGCCCTTCTCGATGCCGATGGCCGCAAGGTTGATGACGGTGTCCGCGCCCCGCACGGCGGCCCCGACCGAATCACGGTCCCTGAGATTGGCCTGGATGGGCACCACCTGACCGACGCCGCCGAGCGGCTTGACGTGACCGGCGAGATCAGGCCGCCGCACCGCTACGCGGATGCGGTGGCCGGCGCGCGCCAGCAGCTGCACGACCTGCGTGCCGACGAACCCCGAGCCGCCGAAAACGGTGACGAGTTGCGGGCGATCCATCGGCGGCTCCGTCAAGGGCGAGGGGTTCGGCTCGCTTCTATCGCGAAGCTTTGCGGACTGTCGAGCCGGCGAATTGACAGCCCTTGGCCCATGCCCTAGGGAACGCGGCGCCTGTCGGGGCCCCGGTGGCGGAATTGGTAGACGCGCACGGTTCAGGTCCGTGTGACGCAAGTCGTGGAAGTTCGAGTCTTCTCCGGGGCACCAGGCCTTCCTCCTTCCAACATCATCTGCCCCTCTCTCGGGCCTCTTGCGCTCGTTGAGCCGCAGCGGCTCGGGCTCCTCTGCGTGACGACATCGTCCCGTTGGTCCTGGTTGAGTACAGGTGGTCCCATCGTGTCGAAGGTCGAGTGAAAGGTCGTGCGCAGGCACTGGACTAAGCGCTCTAGGTAAGCCACTAAGTCCGTCCGCTCACTCTCGAGGCTCGGACACCATGCCCAATTCGCTCACGTCGCGCAGGTCGCGTCCCTCACCAAGGACGGCGACTGGCGCGTCGACCGCAACCTCTTCCTGCAGGTCCGTGACGGCGGCCAACCCGCTCCTGGGTCTTCGCCTATCGCTACCTCGGCCGCCTCGCGCCGCATGGGCTCGGCCCCTGCTACTCTTCAGCCTCACTGAGGTCCGCAAGCGGGTCGTGGCCGCCCAGAGCTCCTTGCCGATGGCATTGACCCACTGACCGAGAAGCGGGCGACACGGGCGCCTGCGGCGCCGCTGGCGGCGCTCCGCTCTTCGAAGACCGTCGCCGCCGAATACATCGCCAGCCGGGCAGGGACGTGGCGCGACCCTGGGCGCGCCAGCCGGTGGGCGTGCGAGTCTAAGAACCACGCCGCTGCCCTCAGCCGCATGCCCGTCACCGACGTCACCACCGACGACGTGCTGCGGGCGCTCAAGCCCATCTGGACCAAGAAGTCCGACATCGGCCGGTAAGGTCGAGTCGCATCGAGGCCATCCTGGACTACGCCGTGGCCATGAAATACCGGCCCGAAGGCCCCGAACCCGGTCATGGGAGAGGGCCGCTGGGCAAGCTCCTGCCGCCGCTGTCCCATCGCCACTCGTCCACCACCCTCCTGTCCGCACGTCGAAATCCCCGCCCTGTTCGCCGCGTATCCCGCGCCGTGGCAGCTCATTCGACCAACGCGCTGGGGTTCGCGCTCCTAACGGCCGTGCGCAGCGCTGAGGCCCGCTTGGCCCGCTGGCGCGAGTTCGACCTTGAAGGCCAAGACCTGGACCATCCCTGCCGAGCGCACCAAGATGAACATCGAGCACGTGGTGCCGCTGACCGACGAGGCCATCGCGCTGCTGCCCGAGCCGGGCAGAGCCGACGCCCTCGTGTTCCCCGGCCGCACGCGCGGCCAGCCGCTGTCGGACGCCACGATGCTCAAGGCGCTGCGCAACCTGCGGGACGACGATCCACCGTCCACGGACTCCGGAGCTTCTTCCGGACCTGGGCGCTGAGGCGACAGACTATGCGCGCGAAATTGCCGAGGCGGCTCTGGCCACCGCGTGGGCGATGACGTGGAGCGTGCGTATGCCCAACTACGTTCTTCACAAGCGGCGGCACTGATGAAGGAGTGGTCAGTTTACTGCGGAGCGTCGTAAGCTCAACCGAGGCGGCGATGAAGTTCGTTTCTGCGCGCATTCAGAACTATAAAGTATTGCGACACCGGATGGTTGACCTTGCGAGCTTGTTCACCGCGCTTGTTGACAAAATAGCTCAGCAAGTCGGCCTTCCTTGAGCCTTTCCGCTTTGGGGAATTTCAGGACGAACCCGCATCGCACGCCGACCCGAGCTGAAGGCAGCCCTCTGCCAGGGCAATCGATACTTTCATTGCGTGTCGAAATCGCCGGTGCCGAGTTCAAACGAGGCGCACTCGCGATGGGCGGGATGACACTTCTGACGCCAATCGGCGGCGCAATCTTCGACTTGTACCTCGGACGCGCCAATACTCTTGAGGTGACTTTCAAGCCAAACACGCAGATGTCGGTCGGCGACGACAGTGGCCATGGAATTGTGCCGGGGAACTTGCCTATGGCGTGGTTACAGTGTCGCCCCCCAATCCGCTCCAAACAGACTTTCTCGCGCCGTACACATCCGGAGGAACAACACAGTCCCAATCACTCGTCGATTCTATTATTCGGTCTTCTACGTTCGTCTTTGACGCTCAGCGATACAACATCGGAAGGCGCCCTGCAGACGGGGCAACTCGCCTTGAGCCCAACGCGAGCAATTTGCCCAACATGCTGCTGCGTTTGAATCGAGACTACCGCAGGATGGAAGAGTTCCAATCTCTGACGTTAGTGAGGTGCTGCCTTTCGTCAGGCGTGTAGTCGTCTCCAACCAAGGTCAAGAGATTGAAATATCGATTCAGAGTGACCCATCATTTCGCGGCGACCTTGCCGTTCCGCTGCACCAATGCGGCACGGGTGTGGCGCAGGTGCTGGCAATCCTCTACGTGCTAATAGCCTTTCCAACCGCCACGATTCTCGTCAGATGAACCCAACAGCTTTCTTCACCCCGGTGCCACAAAGCGCCTCCTGCAGGTGATGCGGCGTTTTACGAGTCACCAGTTCATTCTCACTACCCACTCGGCCGATGTTATCGCTGTGGCGCAGCCGGAGCGTTTGCTTCTCTTCAGGTGGGATGCTGAACAGGGGGCGACGACTATCGCTGGCAGCGACGGCACGGATATCGACCACCTGAAGTCTAGCTTGGGGGAGCTTGGCGCCACGGTCGCGGACGTCTTCGGCTATGACATGGTCGTCTTCGTTGAAGGCCCGACGGAGGCAGCTTGCTTCCCTCTTTTGATGCCTCCGGACTTCAAGCTTGCGGCCAACTTTGTCTCGATGCGAGAGGCGTCGGCCCTTACAAGTGAGAAACCGCAAACGCTATTCGATATCTATTCGCGTGGTGTGGAGGGCAGCGCGCTTATGCCCCCAACGACACGCTTCAGCTTCGATACTGAAGGCCGCACCCAGAAGCAGATTGACGACCTTACCAGGGCGGCCAATGGGGCCGCTCGGTTCCTCCCGAAGCCTATGTTTGAGAGCTACCTCCTCTATCCGCCAGCGCTAGCGGCGTTCCTGGGTGCTCTGGAGAACGGCGCCAACGTAACTCCGAAGGAAATCGATACTTGGATGGCAGACCACGCTGCTGAGTTCCCGGTACTCGACAAGAACAAGCGGCCGACGGGGGCAGTCGATGATGCATCGCTGCTAGCCGGGCTCGTAAGCACGCTGACGAACGCCCGATGGGAGTATCGGAAGGTGGAGCATGGTGAGCTTCTCACGAGGTGGTTGCTTGCTAACGCACCTGACGAACTGGCAGAACTGAAAGACTACGTTGCCAATCTCGTGCAGCCCTAGTCTCCACTAGCCGGGGCTAGGTCAGGCCAATCGAGCAGGCCGGCGCTCCGACTAGAAGTATCTGGCCGAGGGCAGCCAGGGCCGCGCACACGGCCGCTGCTGCGCTCCATCGGCTTTGCCTCTTCATCGACTTGCCGATGTCGCCGAGACCGTTGATTGGCATCTTGTCAGCATCGGTCACTGGAGTTCGAACCAGGGCCGAGGCGAGCCAGAAGACAGCGGCCAGAACAGAGAATATCGCGACGGCCCATTGGGCGTAGCCAGTCAGCGCGCAATTCAACGGGAACATCTTCAACCCTCCCTTTGGGCCATCTTAACCGAGCTTGCATCGGCGTTCTATCCCGCTACCGCTTTGAGGAGCCTCAAGCATTGGTCGCTCAGCCCATCAGGGCCGGAGATGTCCAAATGCCCGGCAAGTCCCTATCCAAATCGCGCCTGTCGCCTCGCTCAGCCAAGCCGGTCGGGTCCAAGCCCGCTGCCAAGCGCCACAACGCGCCCAAGAAGCCCTCACGTGCCGCGAAGGCCACAAAGGCTGGCCCCACACGGGGCGAGCAGGTGCTGGTGCTCCTGCGGCGCCCGGAGGGCGCGACCATCGCAGAGATGGTCAAGCTGTTCGGCCTGCAGCCGCACTCTGTGCGAGCGGTGATATCCGTAGAGTCCCGCAAGCAGGGCGTGAAGGTCGAGCTGATTGGCAGAGCTCACTACCGCATCGAGAATGACTAAGTAACCGCTGAAGCGGCGGCCGCCGCAGCGGCGGCGTCGCTTATAGCTCGCCAGTGATGCAGAATTCTCGACGTCTGTCTTGTAGTTGCGTAGCAACTGGACCACCTCGTCGGCCAGCGCGACGAATCCGTTTGCATCTACGTCAAGATATTCGCCGTGCGCAACCTTGTTGCGGCGACTTACTAGGCTCTCATCGATTAGGTTAAATCGGGTCACGTAGCTGTCGGTCGAAATGTCCAGCGACGCCGCGATGTTTGCAAACACCTTCGAGGTCAGGTTCGACTCGGTGTCGATGGCGCTCGACATCCTCATCTTTGCAGGCTTGTCCATTTCACCGAAGACGAAATCGAAGGCGGCGATGTTAGGCACCGCCTTTCGACTGTCCACGAGGGTGTGGAGGCGAGACTTCAGTCCCAGGACAGCGAAACAACTCTTCAGCTCCCGGTACGCGTGGCCCTGATTGTCGACGTAGTTCAGATAGTTCTCCGACGCTGCTTTTATGAATCCCTCCCAATGGGCGTAGACCATAGCGATGCCTGCTCGGACGAAAGCCGTTCGGTCTACGCCAGCTACTTTGGCGGCAATCTTAAGGGCTGAAATCTCCTTGATGCGCCAGCCCATCTCGCCGTCGAGCGCATCTTGCAGTTGGGTGAGGGTCCGTATCTTGGATGACATCGGAGCAGTTCACGCAGCCGGGTTTAGTAGGGGCGCTCCGAGCGGGAGAAGCTTGGGCAGTCGTGTCGTCCCGCGCACGCCCGACCCCGAGTTCGCGGTGAAGACCTCGTTGGCCCACAGGTTCTGTGCGGCGGTTTGGATGAACGTGTTCCTCGCGTTCGCACCCATCTGGCCAAGGGCGTCGACATTTGCAGCGACACCGGTTGCTCGTACTTTCGAATACCGAAAGCAGGAACTTGCCGCCGAAGGCGTGACCGTTCCAGCGCTTGAATGCTTTGTTGCCCAGCGCGTCGTTGAGGTATTGGAAAGTGCGATTGAAAATCGCAGCTTCGGCTGGCATGTCGTAGTTCGCGTTCGTCGCCATGGCCATCAGCGCGCGGTCCAAATATTCGTGAACGTCCAGTCCGGAATGATACGGGACTGACCTGAATGCAAGGAACCGCAGGGCGAGTTCTACGCCAGCCTGCGCCTCCAGCGCCGTTTCGGTTTGGTCGGTCGTCGCTACGAATGCGGGCTCAACCGAGCACTCGATGAGCCAGTTGCAAACACCACGTTGATAGACACGGCGATGCTGTTTCGAACCTCCTGCTCGGTCAGGCCCGCTCCACCGGTATTCATTCTTTGAAACAGCTCGAACTTCGCAGTGACGTCGCTCTCGCTCTTGAGAATCTCAACGCGCAGACGGGCCCTCTTGACCTCTATCTGGAGAACCTGCCCAAGCCCATCACCCGCTCCCTCGGCGGATTCATCCATCGCTTGCCATTTAGGCTGGGCAGGAACTGTGTTCCATTGAGGACGAGCGGCCCAAGCTCTTCGGCTCGTTGTCCCTTCAGGTCGCCAGTAAGTTGGAATACCGTCGACAGCCGCTGCAGGCCGTCGATTAACTCCCAGATACCGTTTAAGTCCTGGGAAACAAAGATGGGCGGAAACGGAATGCCCAGCAGAATGGACTCTATGAACCGCGTCTTCCGTTCATCGTCCCAGCGAAACAGCCTCTGGAAGACGGGGTCAATTTTCAGCTCGTCATCGCGGTATAGGTTGATTAGCTCGCCAAGGGACATCTCATATCCGTCGGTGACGACCTTCTTCCGGGCCGCCTGCACCTCTTCCATCAACGTCATCTGAAATCCCTCATCCCAATGGCGCCAAAGTAATCCACGACTGCTGGTCGGCCAAGGCCATCCGGCGTTAGCGAATAAATCGTCAGTCTACGTCTGGAATCTCGCCTGGCTGATACAGCACTTCGCTCGGGCCATACTCGCCGACCGCTGGATTGGCCGACCGCATCCACGCGATGACGCCCACGTGGCGCCGCGCCATGTCGCGCGCCGTGCTTATGGCCCTCCGCTCGTCGGGCATCTCACGCGGCTCGAAGGCCGCATGCAACACGCCGTCCTCGTCGCGGTCGAAGGCGCAGAGCACTATGAGCTTCGTCGCGACCTTGGGCTCCGGCAGTTGGCCGGGAGGCGTCGAGCGGATGATGGTCGATATTTGACCCACTCCACGGCTGGACATCGGGACCCGGAGGATAGAACATAACGAGAACGCAACGCAAGGTCGGAGTCGCGTCGTGCCCGAGGGCTATATCCCGTCGCGGCCGTATCCGGGAAAGGTCTTCAGGCTGCGGGACGCTGCCGCTGCGAACCAGCTAGTCGTAGTCCGATGCATCGGGTGCCGGCGCTCGGTGCGGTACCTCGCCGCCGACCTCGTGACGCTGCTCGACGCGATGCGCCCCGCCCACGACCCGCCGTTCGCCTGCTCCAAGTGCGGCACGACCAACGGCATGAGGGTTACCCTTCACTCGCCCGAGGTCGGAGACTATGGACATCTCACCGTTCGTCGGCCGGGTCCGGTGCGGCGAATTCAGACCTGGCGCTCGGTCAAGTTGGGCGACAACATCTAGCAGTCGCTGGTTCGAGGAGTGACGGCACGAGCTGCGGCGCTGGTCACGGAGCGTCCTTTGGCTTCAACTCCTGTGGCCCGGACTTCGCGTCCTCGGGCCAGACGATTGGCTCCGCAAACTTGAGCATCGCCTCCTCGAGGGCCTTGCGGAATGCAGCCATCGCGGACGGGTGCGTCTTGAACTTGGGCTTGGTCATTGTGGCTCCTTCGGGGTCAGGTTGGCGAGTGCTCCCTCGACCTCCCGCGACAGTCGGGTCCGCACCTCCTCGACGGAAGCGATGGACACCAGCTGGGCGAGGCGTCCTGGGATGGCAAGGAAGCGCGACTTGCACATCGCGTTTCGCTCATCGACCACAACATCCAGGTCGTCGAGCCATACAACGATGCCCTGGGCCGCCGCGCGGCTATGCTGAAGGATTTCGGCCTCGGTATTGGCCAGCAGCGCCGCGAGCTGGACCGG
Source organism: uncultured Alphaproteobacteria bacterium (assembly GCA_963848625.1). Taxonomy (GTDB): domain Bacteria; phylum Pseudomonadota; class Alphaproteobacteria; order Rhizobiales; family Devosiaceae; genus Devosia_A. The sequence goes on along the minus strand of CAWKEC010000001.1, from coordinate 94,462 downwards.
GCTCATAGCTCGAGGTCGGGTTCCGACTCGGGGAGGTGCTCGGGGGCATTCTCGGCCATCCATCCCGGCAGGGTATTTTGGTACCAGACTAAACAATCGTCGCTGCCTTCCCTCAGAAGGGGGAGGGCAAGGCCGGCCGGTAGGCCCGCGACCTTCGGTGCGACCTCGACCAGGCGCCGCATGGCAGTTCCAACTAACCCGTTGAACTTGGCCGTGATGGCGCCCGCGAGCGCCGGCAGAATCAAGTTGTCGCGCAGCTCGCGGACTTCATCGAGCTTCAGCCGAACTTGCGCCCTCAACTTGCGCGTCCTTGCGGTGCGCAGGCCTGCGGGGACACACTCGGTTACCTTCGGCCTGCTGATGTTGTGGGTCAGCAGCGCTCGGCCTTCTCCGAATCCAGAAGGCCATTGGGCAGCACAGCGCCTGCTAGGGTCGTATCGGCAATTAGGGCTCGAACACGGGCCTCACTAAGCCCGCGAGCCTTGGCGTATCCGCGCCTGGAAAGTTGGGTCACTTCGCGGCTCCTTCGCCCAGGGTGTTACCGTGCTTGGCGGCGGCGTTCCACGATGTGAATCCAAGGACTGCGGGTGTTACATCGACCGCGCGCAAGAACGACGTAATAGTTCGGCGCGAACCCAGTCTGCGGCGCTTAAAATCGCCACAGCTGGCCAACGTGCGGCTTCTCGCCTGGGGGTGGGGCAATGGAGCCCGAGTTGGCCTGAGGGCCGCGTACGGGCAACGTTTGGGGCTGCGTCGCGAATTCGCCGGTTCGCTGCCCGCCATACCGACCAAGTGGGGAACTGTCTCGTTATTGAGACACCGCCGGCCGCGAAGCCAGTGTGGAAGTTGAAGCTGGAGCGTCGCTGAGCGCTTGTCGCGCCTCATCGCTCAACGTCGCCGGGAGAACCTTTTCCCTGGCGGAGGCCGGCCGACCGCGAGAGGTCGACGCTGCGGGACATCCTTGAAATGGCTCGGCCAGAGTCGATGCGACGTCGAGCGAGTCGACTCGAAGTCCTCCTCGCCTCCGAGTGCTCTTCGATGGGTGCGTCGTCGTGTGCACCGCGCTCGCTCGTCGCTGCTGTGGTCCAGCGCCTGCATCGCAGCAACGACACTCGTCGTACACCGTGCTGGCAGCGAGCGCTGGCATCGTCGTGCGCTGTGAGCCTTCAGCGTGGCATCGCGACAGTGTTGTCACCGTGCTTCCGCGCCGTGCCGCGCGGGGTCGTGCTCCTGATAGATAGGTATGCCCGGGGATGATGAATGACTGTCCGCAAAGTCCTCATAGTGCAGCGCGCCTGCTTCGTGCTTCCGCCTTCCAAGCAGCCCCATCCTTCCTTCCACACCTAAAGGTGTGTGGAAGGTAGGAAGGTATTGGGCGCGCTGCATCCCTACCTTCCAGCGGAAGGTGACTATGTCTCCGCGTTCACAGAGGGTTAGGTCTCCACCTTCCAACTCGACCTTCCGAGGAAGGAAGCTTCCAACCCCCTACTCCGCATCACCGGGTAATTGCGCCAATTGGGCGCCCATTTCGACGGCCATCATCATGCCTTTGTCGCTGACCGTGAACGGCCCACTTCCGGTAATCACGGCCTTGGCCTTGAGCGTGCTGAACAACTTCGAGGTGGTTCCGCTGTTGGCGATGTCGAGCGCTTCGCCGACGACCGCCTGATTGAGGATTGTGCCGCCGGGCTGTTCGGCGATGAATACGAGCGCTCTGTGCCATTGCGTCGTCGCGACGGTGACCTTCTTGCGTCCGTCTTCCTTGGTGCCTTCGCGGACGAAGGTCATCACCAGCGTGTCCACTTCCTCGTCATCGGAGTCGTCCGGGTCGGCGTAGTGGGTCACGACGCGCGCCGCTTTCATCACCCGCTTGACGCCTTGCGGCGAGAAACGGGAGCGATACCTCTCCAGCACTAGGTCTTCGGCCCCGTCATTCTCGCGGAGCGTCACCCACATCGCGTCGACGGCGCCGACGAGCGCCGAGTTGCCCCGGTATATCTTAGCCGGGTCTTTGCCTGTGTGGTGGACGATGAGAACGGCGCAGTGAGAGCGAAATCGAATCTCGTTGGCGCCGCGTACGAAGAGGTTCATGTCACGCGTGTCGTTCTCGGCGCCGTCCATATTCTGTGCCAGGGTGTCGACGATGACGAGGGCCTCCTCGCGATGGTTGGCGACGAAGAAGGCCTTCATGTCCTCGACGTTGTCTAGCCCGACCCGCACTGGGATGACGCGGACCTTGTCCCACAGCTCCATCACGTCGTGCCCATACTTCTTGCACCATGCGAGGATGCGGTCGGCGAATTCGCGCTCGTTGCCCTCGGCGATAATATAGAGAACCGAGCCCTGCACCGACTTGACGCCGTGCCAATCAAGGCCGAGGGCAACTCGGCACGCGATGTCGATAGCCGTGAAGGTCTTGAAGGTCTTCTCGCCCCCGACGATGGCCGCGAGCGAGCCCTGCAGCAGCCATTTGTTGAGCAGCCATTTCGGGCGCTCGGCCTTGAGCAGGTCGGCCACCTGCTTCGGGCGCATCCGGTCTATGAGTGCCTCGAAGTCCGACTTCTTCTCGTCCCTAACCGTCTGCGCCGGCGCAGAGGCCTGATTGTGCTGGTCGGAGGGCAGGACCCGCAGCGCGGCTGCGGCGAGGTCGTCGCGCTCACTCATTGTCGTCGCCTGCGGCCCAGATGGCCGCCAGAGGGTGCCAATAGGTCTGACTGCCACCGACGCGGTGGATTACCACCGTGCGGCTCGGGACGGAGAGGACTTCGCCCATCGAACCCCGCTCCACCGTGAAGTGGTCCAACCCGGGCCCAACCAGCTCGGCGCGCTCCGGGTCGAAGCGGAGCAGCCTCTCGAGGAAGGTGGCGTCATCACCCGCAATGGGCTTGTGGTAGTGCGCTCGGTCGAGCACGGCCTTTGTGGCGTCGGTCAACTGTTGCCGATTCATGTGTCGTTCCTTTCAGTTGCGGCGGTCCCGCAACCTGAAAGGGCATCGCGGGACCGCCAATCCCTGACGCACTCCCGATGCATCAGGTGTCTGTTCGGGAATCGGGAGGCCCTCACGAAACGGCCCCGCAGTGTGAGGGCAAGGCCAGTGGGAAGAGAACTCCCTTAGTCATCGGCCATCACAACGCATCGCGGAGAATGATGTCCTAGTCGGGTGGCAGAGCGCGTACTCATCACGCCCTGCCACCCCATCAGGCCACGGCTCCCATCGTGGCCCGATTGGTCGTCAGCGCTTTGCGCGCCTGTTGTATCGGTCCCAGATGGCCTTCGGGTTCAGCGTGTTGACCGCGAGGTCGGGTTCCTCGGAGTTCACCTGCCCTTGCCGCGAGGCGATTTCGTTGAGGTCACGTTCGACCTGGGCGAGGTCGGACATCGGACGCAACGCGCCCATGCCGGCTGCCGCCGTCATTGCAAATCCAGACTTCATCTTTCACTTCCAATCCGCCGCACCGCTTGTGGGAGACGGCCTGCTCACCCGGTGCGGCGTGAACGAGCAGGTCGGATGGGTCTCCGCCGCGCCGAGCCGGAAATGGCTCGGTGAAGGTGCGCGGCGGAGTCATCGGTGGCGGCAAGGCTCGGGCCACTGCACGAAGTCGAGCCAAGCGCCATCGACGCGCGCGCGAGCAGAAGGAGGGGTCGGACCCGCGCGGATGGGGATTACGGCTGGTTGCGGACGCCGACGGCGGCGAGCGTGCCAGCCGCGATGTTCGCGGCACGGCGAAGGAGCGACCCGCCAGCCGGCTCGCCGGGCTTGCGGATGGCTTCGATGCCGAGAAAGACCATCGCAGAGGTACCGGCGCGGAGCGGGAGGTGGTCGCCCGCCCGCCACAGCTGGAGCAGGGCGGCGACCTCGGTGACTCTGCAGCCGCGCGTCGCTCGGCGATGTTCTGCAGGGCGGCGGCGCGGGCCTGCGCGTCGTAGGTGACGTCGACGTTCTGATAGCGAGCGCGCAGGTCGGCCTCCGCGACCTCGATCAGCCGCTCCGTGAACACGCTGGCGACAAGTCCCATCACGTCGATGACGACTAGGGGTTCACCGGAGATGAGATGCAAGAACGTCCTCCGGCGGGCGTAAAGTCACTGCCGCGCCGTCGAGATAGGCCTCGATGGGTGTCGCTGCGGCCTGCACGGCGGCGGGGATTGCGAGGAGGGCCCAGCGGAATCGGCGCGCGTTTCACTGCACGTTCCTCGGCGTCGAGGGCGTCGAGCAACGCCCGCTGCTCGGCGACAGCGCCGCGCGGAAAGCTGCTGCGGGTCTTGGCCGGCTCGACGAACGCGACGTCGGACCCGGTAGTTGCGATGTCATTGATGAGCTTCACGGCTGTGCTGAAGCCCTGTCGATGCAATGTGACCGCGAGGGAGTTGGCGGTCGCGTTGGCGCCCGCATCATCATGTGCGCTGCGGGCGCGCAAGATGGCCGCGTCGAAGCGTTCGAGCTTCTTCGGGTCGAGGGCAAGACCGGCCCGCTTGCAGTCTTCGATGTAGACGTTCCGAGCGGCGCGGGCGTCGTTCAACGCGGCGAGGGTGCCGGACGTGGCGGCCTGCGAACCATCGGCACTGGCGCTCAGCGCGCTCAGCACGCGTTGGCCAAGGTCCAAGATGTCCGCGATGTCGGGGTGAGTGTCGAGCCAATCGGCAGCGGCGGGGATAGCGGAGGCATACGTACCGACGCCCGCGCGAGTGGGCGCGGCGGCGATGCCGGTGGCGAGGGGGAGCGTGTTCATGATGTATTTCCTTGGGAGTTGAGCCGTGACGGCGGGTGCCGTCCCCCTGTCACTCGCTTACCCAGGGCGCGATGGGCCAGTCCCCCTCGGCACTGCGGCACATCAAGTGCGACGGCGTTCTGATTATGCCCGGCTACGCGGGCGGTTGAGCCTCGATCTGCGATGTCACCCAGGCGTCGAGTGCATCACTGGAAATGCGAATTGTCCGAGCGCCGAGCCGGATACGCGGAGGGAAATCGGGCCGCTTCATGAGCGCGAAGACGGAGCGCCGCGAGACGCGAAGACGCGCCGCGACATCATCGACGGTGAGCAGCTGTGTCGGCATGGCGCGCACAGGATGCCGGAGCTGCGCGCGATGGACCAAGTCGCCGCGAGCTACAACACATCCCGCTCGTAGCTGTCGCGGCGCATCGCTGTCTGCCGCAGTCGCGTCACTGCATACAAGGCGCGGTCGTGCTCGAACTCCACGCCGATGTAGCGTCGATGACGACCCAGAGCCGCTCTGCCGATTGGGCCCGCCCCGGCACACAGGTCTACGACGAGGTCGCCCCGCTTCGAGAGTCGCTGCACGAGCAGGTCGCACATCGGGTCGGGCTTCGGTGTGGGCGAGTTCTCTTTCGTCTCGCGGTCACGCGGGACGGGGAAGCGAAGAACCAGCCCATCAAGCGTCACCTGCGGATTGCCCTTGAAGCCGATGAGCAGGACCTCGGGCGTTGAACCTCGGTGCCGATGCCACGCCGACATCTTGTCCCACGCGCGGGTCTCTTGCACTACGAGCCCACAACGCTGCATCTGCCGCACCCATATCGAGGCGACGCGCTCGCTGCTGAACGCTCCAAAGACAGCATCGTCTGCCAGCACGCTGACCATGGGGGGCACGAAGGTGCGCGCGGCCAGCCAAGGGTTCCTGTCGAACTCGATGCCGTTGTGGCCGGCGGCGTGCCAATCAATGCCATATGGAGGGTCGAAGAGGCCCAGCGAAGCGCGTGGCCCAATCAGCGGCGCGACTTCGCGTGCGTCGCCGGACCAAAATTCACTACCGTCTTCCGCGTAGAGGCGTTCAGCCATAGCGAGACTTGTCGAGTTCGTTGAGGTAAGCTCTCAGGGCCGGAATCAGTTGGTCGCGCTCGCGCTCGCTGACTGACGCGATGACCTCTTCCACTCGGCTGAGAGCTTCCCGCCACGTGGTGTCGTCCTCGGTCTTGCGGCGCGGCGCCAGTCCTTCAGCAAGCCACGCCTCAAGGCGCTCCTCCCGCTCCCCCTGGGGAATGTCGGAAAAGTCCCGCACCAGGTCGTTGAGAAATCCGCGGACCCCGCGCCGCCTCCGAGGCTGTGCCACGAGCGTCTGATAATAATCGCGTCCGAGGTAGTCGACGCCCGCGAGCCGACGATTCAACGAGGTCGCGCTCATTCCCGTCTGGCCGAGGTCCTTTGCGCCCTTGGCAACATACTTGACGAACGTCGGCACCAAATTGGTTTCGACGTGGGCCTTGCCCTGCTTGCGATTAGACTGATTGGCCTGCGCCAGCCCTGTTGTCGTCAGAGGATGTCGGGCGACATAGCGCCTGGCGCTCCGCGTGAAGGTCGAGGTCAGATTGCATCTCATCGGCCTGTCGGAACAGCCGCTGGAGCATATCGATGTCGGTTTCGTCAGCGCGCACGGAGACCTCGTCACGAATGACTCGGTCCCCGTGTATCGGCGCCCGACCGGCTTACCCGGTCAGAGTCCCCCTCGTGCATACAGGCTGCGGGGCGCCACGCGGCCATCGCCGCGCTAGGGATTGCGAACAGTGACTCGCCGCGATGGGCGTGTGTTGTTCGTCCTGAAAGCCAGATAGGCGATTGGGCGGGTTGGCTTCAAGAGGCAATCGAAAGGAAGCGTTAACCTGCGGCGTCAGGCAGGACCGACCTGTCGGGGGTCCGTGCGGAGCACCGTCCGCCAGCAGCCCATTCCGCGAACCGCCCGCGTTCAGCCTGACAGCGGCCCTAACGCCGAGCCTCTCCGGGGCACCAGGCACTCCGATTTTGTGAGCGAAGCGATGCGGCCGTCCCATGCGGGATCGGTGCGCGGCTGGCTGTCCGGGCGCGATGACGCTCTGGCGCGATTTCAGGCAGGACAAATCCTCCGGTGAACCGGTTGCGGGCTCGGCCGCGGCCGAGAAGACGGGGCCCGCGAGGCGCGTGCGCCCCGAGGTAATTTATATGAGGCACACACGCCTCGCGGGCGGCAGGGTTTCGGAGTGACGGTCAGGCCCGGCACTCTTGCAGCCGGGCGTTAAGGCCAAACCTCGCGGGACCGAAACGGAGCCCCACGCCTACCTGTCCCCCCGCCCCGTCCGTTTGACCGGTCCCGTCCGTCGCGGGGGAGATGCGGGGGAATATGCGCGTGGTGGAAGGTGCATGGATAGATTTGTGGGATGCGGGCGGAGCGGACTGGGAACGCTGGGGTTTGCGCCCTTTGCCCGGTACCATTCGCGGGAATGACCTGGTGGAGTGGCCAGGCGGTAGTCTCCTACTCGGTGTCACCCCAGCGAAAGCTGGGGCCCATCCATCGGTCTGCGCAAGGGGTGACTTGGGTCCCAGCTTTCGCTGGGATGACAACGGGAGGGACCTGGACCTCGGCGGCGCGCCGGAAAACTTCGCTGGGTGGCCGGGTCTTCGCCCGGCCATGACGGCCGAGGGAGGAATGAGAGAGCTTCGCCCAAAGCCGCCCTTTCCCTCCACCGCCATGGCCGGGATTGACCCGGCCACCCGGCAGGACATTCGGCTTGCACCGGTTGCAATGCGCCGATTTGCATGTTTTGCGCGCTACCGCCTAAGCTGCTCATGAGGAGAGGCGCGCAGGGCGCCGGCGGGGACGATGCGCGCGACCTTGGACGAACTTGAAGCCCGGCGGCGCAAGGCCCGGCTGGGCGGCGGCGAAAAGCGCATCGAGACGCAGCACAAAAAGGGCAAGCTCACCGCGCGCGAGCGGCTCGAGGTGCTGCTCGATCCCGGCTCGTTCGAAGAATACGACATGTTCGTCACCCACCGGGCGACCGAGTTCGACATGGCCGAGACGGTGATTCCCGGGCGACGGAGTGGTCACCGGCTGGGGTACCATCAACGGCCGCATGACCTATGTGTTCAGCCAGGACTTTACCGTCTTCGGCGGCAGCCTCTCCGAGACCCACGCGCAGAAAATCTGCAAGATCATGGACCTCGCCGTTCAGAACGGCGCTCCAGTCATCGGCCTCAACGATTCCGGTGGCGCGCGGATTCAGGAGGGCGTCGCGGCGCTCGGCGGCTATGCCGAGGTGTTCTGGCGCAACGTCCAGGCCTCCGGCGCCGTGCCGCAGATTTCGGTGATCATGGGGCCGACGGCGGGCGGCGCGGTCTATTCGCCGGCGATGACCGATTTCATCTACATGGTGCGCGATACGAGCTTCATGTACGTGACCGGCCCGGACGTGGTCAAAACCGTCACCTCCGAGATCGTGACACACGAGGAGCTCGGCGGCGCAGGCACGCACACCAAAGTCAGCGCGGTCGCCGACGCGGCGTTCGACAACGACATCGAGACGCTGCTCGAGGTGCGGCGCCTGTTCGATTTCCTGCCGCTCAATGCCAATTCGAGGCCGCCGCGCGTTGCCCCTTTCGATTCGATCGAGCGGCGCGACGACGCGCTCGACACCATCATCCCCGACAGCGCCAACAAGCCCTATGATATGCACGAGGTGGTGCGGCGCATCGCCGACGAGGGCGATTTCCTCGAGCTGCAGAAGGAGCACGCCGGCAACATTTTGACGGGCTTCATCCGGCTCGACGGCGAAACGGTTGGCGTCGTTGCCAACCAGCCGATGGTGCTGGCCGGCTGCCTCGATATCAATTCATCGAAGAAGGCCGCGCGCTTCATCCGCTTCTGCGACTGTTTCGGCATTCCAATCCTGACGCTGGTCGATGTTCCCGGCTTCCTGCCGGGCGTAGCGCAGGAATATGGCGGCATCATCAAGCACGGCGCGAAGCTGCTCTTTGCCTATGCCGAGGCGACGGTGCCCAAGGTGACGGTGATCACGCGCAAGGCCTATGGCGGGGCCTATGACGTGATGGCCAGTAAGCACATCCGCGCCGACGTGAACTATGCCTGGCCGAGCGCGGAGATAGCGGTGATGGGCGCCAAGGGCGCGACGGAAATCTTGTACCGCGCCGAGCTCAAGGACAAAGACAAGATCGCCAAGCGCACCGCCGACTACGAAGCCCGCTTCGCCAACCCGTTCGTCGCGGCCGAGCGCGGCTTCATCGACGACGTCATCCTGCCGCATAGCACCAGGCGCCGCGTGGCGCGGGCATTCGCGACGCTGCGGAGCAAGAAGGCGAGCACGCCGGCCAAGAAGCACGGGAATATTCCGCTGTGAGCGCGACACGACGCTCTGCGCCGGCGACGCCCCCCCTCCCATCCTCTCACGCAAGGGGGGATGTGGCGCGCAATGGACATGGCACGATCGAGCCAATCTCACCGGCGCTTAACCTCTCCCTCGCGGGGAGGGTAGCGAAGCTAGAGGCGAAGCCTCGTAGCGGAGCTTGGGAGGGGGGCGCCAAACCCCGGTCGGTCGCGCAGAAGCTAAGAGCGACCCCGACGAAATCGGAAGTGCGGCTATGGCGACTGCTGTATCCGTTCCGGGCAAAGGGATACCATTTTCGCAAGCAACACCGAATCGGGAACTATGTGGCTGACTTTGCGTGCGTGCACGCCGGGCTGATCATCGAGGTCGACGGCCACACGCATGGCGACCACATCGCACTGACAAACGACGCGGTTCGCGACGACTATCTGCGCGGCCGCGGGTACGTGGTGGTGAGGTTTACGAACCGCGACGTGCTCGATAGTTCCGAGGGCGTGTATTTGGCGATCGAGCGGGCCTTCGCGCAGAAGGAGCCGCGCCATCGTGGCTCCTCGCCCCCCTCCCCAGCCCTCCCCGCAAGGGGGAGGGTGCCCGCCGGTGACAAGGGCGCGATCGAGCCAGAAGCACGGAGTCTCGCTCTCACCCTAGCTGGGAGGGTAGCGAAGCTGGGACCGCAGGGCCGTAGCGGAGCTGGGGAGGGGGGAGCCACACGCTCCGGCCCAAAGCGAGGCACGACCTGATGTTCACCTCCCTCCTCATCGCCAATCGCGGCGAGATCGCCTGCCGGGTCATCAAGACCGCCAAGCGCATGGGCCTCCGCACGATCGCGGTCTATTCGGACGCCGATCGCGAGGCGCTGCATGTGAAGCTGGCCGACGAGGCCGTGCACATCGGCGGCAGTGCCGCGCGGGATTCGTACCTCTCGATCGACAAGATCGTGGCGGCCTGCAAGGCGAGCGGCGCCGAGGCGGTGCATCCGGGCTATGGGTTCCTGTCCGAGAACCCGGCCTTCGCCGCGGCGCTCGAAAAGAACGGCATTTTGTTCGTCGGGCCGCCGGTCAAGGCCATCGAGGCGATGGGCGACAAGATCACCTCCAAAAAGCTCGCGGCTGAGGCGGGCGTCACGACCGTGCCGGGGCACATGGGGCTGATCAAGGACGCGGCCGAGGCGGTGAAGATCGCGAAGAAAGTCGGCTATCCGGTGATGATCAAGGCCTCGGCCGGCGGCGGCGGCAAAGGCATGCGCATCGCGCATAATGACGCCGAGGCGAAGGAGGGGTTCGAGCGCTCGCAAGTCGGAGGCGGCGAGCTCGTTCGGCGACGACCGCATCTTCATCGAAAAATTCGTCACCGACCCCCGCCACATCGAGATCCAGCTGATCGGCGACCAGCACGGCAATGTGCTCTATCTCAACGAGCGCGAATGCTCGATCCAGCGCCGCAACCAGAAGGTGATCGAGGAGGCGCCGTCGCCGTTCCTCGATGCCAAAACGCGCAAGGCCATGGGCGAGCAGGCGGTCGCGCTGGCCAAGGCGGTGGGCTATTTCTCGGCCGGGACGGTGGAGTTCATCGTCGACGGCAAGCGCAATTTCTACTTCCTCGAGATGAACACGCGGCTCCAGGTCGAGCATCCGGTGACCGAGCTCACCACCGGCCTCGATCTGGTCGAGCTGATGCTGCGCGTCGCCGCAGGTGAGAAGCTGCCGCTGAGGCAGAAGGACGTAAAGCTCGACGGCTGGGCGATCGAGAGCCGGCTCTATGCCGAGGACCCGTACCGCAATTTCCTGCCTTCGACGGGGCGGCTGACGCGCTACCGTCCGCCGCTTGAAGAGCATCATTCTACTCGCGCCGTGCGCAACGACACCGGCGTGTTCGAGGGCGGCGAGATCTCGACCTTCTACGACCCGATGATCGCCAAGCTTTGCGCCTGGGCCCCGACCCGGCTCGACGCGATCGAGGTGATGCAGGAGGCGCTCGACCAGTTCGAGGTCGAGGGGGTGGGCAACAACATCCCGTTCCTCTCGGCGGTGATGACGCAGCGCCGCTTTCGCGAGGGGCGGCTGACGACGGGATACATCGCCGAGGAGTTCGCCGGCGGGTTCACCGGCCTCGAGCCGGAGCCGGCAGAGCTGACCCGCCTCGCGGCGCTGGCGTGCGTCTCGGCCTATGCGCTCGAGGCGCGGCTTTTTGCCGGCACGCCGACCGATCGCGCCGTGCTGATCGGTAGTGATCGCGGTGGGACTTTTCGCTGCGCGCCGACGGCATCGAGTATTGGCTGACCGATGGCGCCGGCATCAAGGTGCTGGTCGAGACCGGCTGGAAGCCGGGCATGACGCTGGCGATTGCCCGCATCGATGGCGAGCTCCATCACGTGCGGATCGACCGCGTCACCGGCGGCTTCCGGCTGCGCTGGCGCGGCGCCGATCTCGTGGCACGCGTGCTGTTGCCGAAGATCGCGGATCTGATGCCGCTGATGCCGGTGAAAGCGGCCCCCGATCTGTCGCGATATCTGCTCTGCCCGATGCCGGGGCAGGTGGTGCGGCTCGACGTCAAGGCCGGCGATATCGTCGAGTCCGGCCAGCCGCTCGCCATCGTCGAGGCGATGAAGATGGAGAACGTGCTCAAGGCCGAGCGCCGCGCGCGCGTCAGCAAGGTGCGGGTCGCGACGGGCGCCGTGCTCGCGGTGGATGAGGTGATTTTGGAATTCGAGGCGGTATGATGGTCCGATGCGAGTGGCCCCACCCTCATCACAGGATTCGTCACCTTCTCCCATTAAGGGAGATAGGCACACCGCACTGGCATCGCGGTTCCATTGCCTCTCCCCTTTGCGGGAGAAGGTGCCCGAAGGGCGGATGAGGGGGAGCCGCTGGCACACAACCCAAATCACCCACCTTCGCCGACTGGGCCAGGCTCGCCGCACGCGAGCTGAAGGATACCCCCGTCGAAAGCCTCGGCCGCGATTATGGTGGTCTTCCCATCAAGCCGGCCTATTTCGCCGGCGATGCGGCCGATCCCGGCCTGCCCGGCATCGAGCCGTTCACGCGCGGCGTGCGGGCGACGATGTATGCCAACCGGCCCTGGACGATCCGGCAGTATGCCGGGTTTTCGACGGCGCGCGAGAGCAACGCCTTTTACCGGCAGAACCTCGCGGCGGGCCAGAAAGGCCTGAGCGTCGCCTTCGATCTCGCGACGCATCGCGGCTATGACAGTGACCATCCGCGCGTCAAAGGCGATGTCGGCAAAGCTGGAGTCGCGATCGACAGCGTCGAGGACATGAAGCTCCTGTTCGACGGCATCCCGCTCGACCAGATGAGCGTGTCGATGACCATGAACGGTGCGGTGCTGCCGGTGCTCGCCATGTTCATCGTCGCAGCGGAGGAGCAGGGGGTCAAACAGGCCCAGCTCGACGGCACCATTCAGAACGACATTCTGAAAGAATTCATGGTGCGCAATACTTACATTTATCCGCCCGGGCCCAGCATGCGCATCGTCGGCGACATCATCGCCTACACCGCCGAGCACATGCCAAAATTCAACTCGATCTCGATTTCCGGCTACCACATGCACGAGGCCGGGGCGACCGCGGTGCAGGAGCTGGGCTACACGCTCGCCGATGGCCGCGACTATGTGCGTGCGGCGCTGGCGCGCGGGCTCGATATCGACGCCTTCGCCGGCCGGCTGAGCTTTTTCTTCGGCATCGGCATGAACTTCTTCCTCGAGGTGGCAAAGCTCCGCGCGGCGCGCACGCTGTGGTCGCGGATCATGACCGAGCTTGGCGCGAAGGACCCGCGCTCGAAAATGCTGCGCACGCACACCCAGACCTCGGGCGTCTCGCTGACCGAGCAGGACCCGCACAACAACATCGTGCGCACGACGATCGAGGCGATGGCGGCGGTGCTGGGCGGCACGCAGTCGCTCCATACCAACGCCTTCGACGAGGCGATTGCCCTGCCGACCGAGGCCTCGGCCCGCATCGCCCGCAACACGCAACTGATCCTCCAGCACGAGAGCCGGGTGACCGATGTCGTCGATCCGCTGGGCGGGTCGTACTACATCGAGGCGCTGACCGCCGAGCTCGTGGCGAAGGCCTCGGACCTGATGGCCGAGGTCGAAGCACAGGGCGGCATGACCGCGGCAATCGAGGCCGGCGACCCCAAGGCCGAAATCGAAAAGGCCGCGGCGCAGCGGCAGGCGCGGGTCGATCGCGGCGAGGACGTCATCGTCGGGGTCAACCGCTACCGATTGGAGAATGAGCCGCCGATCCCGTTCCGCGACGTCGACAACGCGAAGGTGCGCGAGGAGCAGATCGCGCGCCTCGCCGATATCCGCCGCACCCGCGACGCACACCGTGTGGCCCGAACCCTCGATGCTCTTCGCGACGCGGCGCGCTCCGACGCCAACCTCCTCGCGCTGAGCATCGAAGCGGCGCGGGCGCGGGCAACTCTGGGTGAAATCTCGCAGGCGCTGGAGGAGGTGTTCGGCCGCTACCACGCGACGACGCGCGTCATCTCGGGCATCTACGGCGACTCCTATACGGGCGATCCGCAATACGCAGAAATGCAGCGTCGGCTCGCTGCTTTCACCGCCAAGGAAAATCGGCCGCCGGGCATCTTCATCGCCAAGATGGGCCAGGACGGTCACGACCGCGGCGCCAAGGTGATCGCGACGGCCTTCGCCGATCTCGGCTTCGAGGTGCATATGGGCGATTTGTTCGAGACGGCCCCCGAGGTGACCGCGCATGTCAAGGACCTGCGCGTCCACGTGGTTGGCGTGAGCTCGCTGGCGGCGGGCCACAAGACTCTTGTTCCAGAGCTGATCGGCGAGCTCAAGGCGAGCGGGCTTGGCGATGTGACGGTGATCGTCGGCGGCGTCATTCCGCCGGAGGATTACGCGTTCCTCCGCGAGGCGGGCGTCGCCGAAATCTTCGGGCCGGGCACGAATGTTCTCGAAGCGGCTGCGGCGGTGCTCGACCGGATCGAGGGAAGGCTGAGCAATCGATGATCGAGTGCCTCCGCCCGACCCCCACCCCGTCCCTCCCCTCAAGGGGGAGGGAGGCCAGCTTACCCAGTCTTGCAGTCGGGCTCCCCTCCCCCTTGAGGGGAGGGGTTGGGGGCGGGGGTGGACCAGATATGCTCGGGCCAGGCCCATGATCGGCCGCCTCAACCACGTCGCCATCGTCGTGCCGGATCTCGAGTGCTGCGACCGCAAGGTATCGCGATCTGCTCGGCGCGACGGTCGGGGCTCCGCAGGCGCTGCCCGAGCATGGCGTCACCGTGGTGTTTGTGAGCCTCGACAATACCAAGATCGAGCTGATGACGCCGCTCGGGGCCAACTCGCCGATCGCCAAATTCCTCGCCGATCACCCGAATGGCGGCATGCACCATGTCTGCTTCGAGGTGCCTGATCTGGCGGTCGCTGCGCGCACGCTGCTCGAGGGAGGCGCCCGCATTCTCGGCGGTGGCACGCCGAAGGTCGGCGCACATGGCCTGCCAGTGCTTTTCCTGCACCCGAAGGACTTCGACGGCACGCTGATCGAGCTCGAAGAAGTGCGGCCGGATTAGGGGGGCTCTCAGTCTGGCTCCCCTCCCCCTTGAGGGGAGGGGCTGGGGGCGGGGGTCGTGCGGCTCCAGCTGTGCCGACTGCACCCCCCCCTCGTTCCCTCCCCTCAAGGGGGAGGGAGGCCCGACTGATGGCCTTGCGCGTTTCGCCGCAGCGCTTCCCGAGAGAACAAACTCCTTGCCAAGCCCCGGCGGCGTGCTACGGTTTTTCCAATTGGTCAAAAATCGGAGTGCCCGATCGCTTGGCCGACAATCGAACTCGGGGAACGCGTCCTGTGCTCAATTTCACTCGTCCGCCGGCGCGTGCGCTCGGCGGAAGTTCCCGCTAGCATCGGCGGCATGGAACTCGGCGCCGTTCCAGCCCTTTCGCACCGGCGAGCCGGCTCTATTCGAAGAGACCGGCCATGAGTGTCGTCTCGGCAAGAAATCTCAGCCTCGCCTTCAGCACCGACGACGGCGACGTCGTCGCCCTGTCCGATGTGAGCCTCGATATCGAGGCCGGCGAATTCGTCTCGTTCATCGGTCCATCCGGGTGCGGCAAGACCACGTTCCTCCGCGTCATCGCCGACCTCGAGCAGCCGACCGCCGGCAGCATCAGCATCAATGGCCTCACTCCCGCGGCGGCGCGCCAAAGCCGCGCCTACGGCTATGTCTTCCAGGCTCCGGCGCTGTTCCCGTGGCGCACCATCGAAAAGAATGTCGCGCTGCCGCTCGAGATCATGGGCTACGCCGAGGCCGATCGGAAGGCGCGCATCGCCCGCACCATGGAGCTGGTGAACCTCACCGGGTTCGAGCGGAAGTTTCCGTGGCAACTCTCGGGTGGCATGCAGCAGCGCGTCTCGATCGCGCGCGCGCTCGCCTTCGACGCCGACCTGTTGCTGATGGATGAGCCGTTCGGCGCGCTCGACGAGATCGTGCGCGACCATCTCAACTCGGAACTGCTGAAGCTCTTCGCGGCGACCAAAAAGACCATCGCCTTCGTGACGCACTCGATCCCCGAGGCGGTGTATCTCTCGACCAAGATCGTGGTGATGAGCCCGCGGCCCGGCCGGGTCATCGATATCATCACCTCGACGCTTCCCGCCGAACGGCCGCTCGACATCCGCGAAACCCCGGAGTTCCTCGCGATCGCACATCGCGTGCGCGAGGGCCTCAGGGCAGGACACAGCTATGAGGACTAGGTGACCGCCGCGATCGATGCAGCGATGGAGCCGACCGGCACCTGGGCGCGCATGCGGACCGGCCGCGCGGTTCCCGTCCTCACGTTTGTGATCGCCATTCTCATCATCTGGTATGTCGGTGCGATCCTCGCCAACGGCCCGCAGACCCAGATGGCGCTGGCCAACGCCAACGTGCGGGCCGATCCGCTCCAATACGTCCTCGCGACCTGGGCCCAGGGCCGGCCGATCGTGCCCGCGCCCCACCAGATCGTCATCGACTTCATCAACTCGACGCTGTTTGCCGCGCCGCTGACGCCGCGCAGCCTGATCTATCACTCGGGGGTGACGCTCTCCTCGACGCTGCTCGGCTTCGTCATCGGCACGCTGCTCGGCGTCCTGCTCGCGGTCGCAATCGTTCACGTCCGCTCGCTCGACAAGAGCCTGATGCCGTGGATCATTTCTTCGCAGACGGTGCCCATTCTCGCCATCGCGCCGATGGTCATCGTCGTGCTCGGCGCGATCGGCCTCACGGGCCTGCTGCCCAAGGCGGTGATCTCGACCTATCTCTCGTTCTTTCCGGTCACCGTCGGCATGGTGAAGGGCTTCCGCTCGCCCGCCCCCATCCTGCTCGATCTCATGCGCACCTACAGTGCCAGTCGCTGGCAGATCCTGTGGAAGCTGCGCGCCCCGGCCTCGGTGCCGTTCCTCTTCATCTCGATGAAGATCGCGATCGCCGCGAGCCTTGTCGGCGCCATCGTCGGCGAGCTGCCGACCGGCGCCCAGGCCGGGATCGGCGCCCGCCTGCTCGGCGGCTCCTATTACGGCCAGACGATCCTGATCTGGTCGGCGCTGCTCGCCGCCGCGCTGATGGCGGCCGCCCTCGTGGGCGTCGTCGGTCTCGCCGACCGTCTGGTCGCCCGGCGGATGGGAGGCCGGCCATGACGCGCATGCCGTCTCCCTGGCAGGCGTGGCTGGCGCTGGTCGCGCTCCTCGGCGCGCTGGCGCTGCCGCTGACGCGCGACGGCACGCTGAATCTCTGGCAGGGGCCCGGTGGCATAGCGATCGCGGTCATCGTGCTCGGAGCATCGATCGCCGCTCTGGCGCGCCGCGTCGGCTGGCTGACCGATGTCGTGCTGTTTGTCGCCGCGCATCTCGCGGCATTCTACGCGCTCTCCCTCCTCGCCGGGCTGGCCGGCAAGGCGGGCTGGGGCTTCTGGCTGCTCACGCTGGCGGCCTGGCTGCTTGCCTGGCTGCTGGTCACGCGCCTCTCCCTGCGCACGCCGCGCGCCCCGGTCTGGCGCTGGAGCCTCAACCTCGTCGTGCCGCTGATCTTCGGCGCCTGGCTGCTGCTGCTCTGGCAGCTCGTCGTCGTCGGCGCCGGCGTACCCTCGGTGTTGCTGCCCTCGCCGAGCGCGATCTGGGTGAAGCTGATCGCCGACCCTGGCCAGACCTGGGCTGACTTCAACCAGACCTTCGTCAAATCCGTGCTGATCGGCTACGCGCTCGGCTGCGCCCTCGGCTTTTTCATCGCACTGCTCGCCGATCGCTTCGCCTTCGCCCGGCGCGGGCTGCTGCCGATCGGCAATTTCGTCTCGGCGCTGCCGCTGGTCGGCATCGCGCCGATCCTGGTGATGTGGTTCGGCTTCGATTGGCCGTCGAAAGCCGCCGTCGTCGTCGTCATGACGTTCTTTCCGATGCTGGTGAACACCGTCGCCGGCCTCAACGCCTCCGACATCATCGAGCGCGATTTGATGCGCACCTATGCGGCGAGCTATGGGCAAACGCTGCTCAAGCTGCGCCTGCCGGCGGCGCTGCCGTTTATCTTCAACGCCCTCAAGATCAACTCGACTCTCGCCCTCATCGGCGCCATCGTCGCGGAATTCTTCGGCACCCCGATCGTCGGCATGGGGTTCCGCATCGACATCGCCTCCGGGCGATTGGAGGTGGACCTGGTTTGGGCGGTTATCGCGGTGGCGGCCCTGGCCGGCTCCGTGTTCTACGGGATCGTCGCGCTCATCGAGCGCTCGGCGACCTTTTGGCACCCGTCTTATCGTCAGACTTGAACAGAGAGGAAACGACAATGAAGAAACTTGCTCTAGTCAGCGCGATGGCCGTCGCCATCGCCATGCTTGCCGGCTCGGCCAATGCCGCCGATCCGCTGAAGCTGCAGCTCAAATGGTCGGCCGACGCACAGTTCGCCGGCTACTACGTCGCCCTGGCCAAGGGCTTCTACAAGGACGCCAACCTCGACGTGACGCTGCTCCCCGGCGGCCCCAACATCGCGCCGGAGCAGGTGATCGCCGGTGGCGGCGCCGACGTCATCGTCGACTGGATGGCGGCAGCGCTGGTGGCGCGCGAGAAGGGCGTGCCGCTGGTCAACATCGCCCAGCCCTTCGCCAAGGGCGGCCTGCAGCTGACCTGCTGGAAGTCGAGCGGCGTTGCGACGCCCGCCGACCTCAAGGGCAAGACCCTCGGCGTCTGGTTCTACGGCAACGAGTATCCGTTCTTTGCCTACATGTCGAAGCTCGGCATCAAGGCGACCGGCGACAATCCGGACGTCAAAGTGCTGCAGCAGGCCTTCAACGTCGACCCGCTGCTCCAGCACCAGGCCGACTGCATTTCGACCATGAGCTATAACGAGTACCTGCAGGTGCTCGAATCCGGCGTGAAGGCCGACGATCTCGTGGTCTTCAAATATGCCGACCAGGGCGCTGCCATGCTCGAGGACGGCCTCTACACCACCGAGGACAAGCTGAAGGATCCGGCCTGGCAGGATCGCCTGGCCCGCTTCGTCAAGGCCTCGATGCAGGGCTGGGACTATGCCCAGAAGAACCCCGCCGAGGCCGTCAAGATCGTCGAGAGCAACGACCCGACCGGCGCCATCAGCGACGCCCACGAGACGGGCATGATGACCGAGATCAACAAGCTCACCGCCGGCTCGACCGGCGCGCTCGATCCGGCCGCCTACAAGACCACCGTCGACATGCTGCTGGCGCAAAAGATCATCACCGCCGAGCCGACCGGCGCGTTCACCAACGACATCACCACCGCGGCGATGAAGTAGGGCTCAGGCATCGACGCCAACTTCAGGAGGCGGGCGCGAGCCCGCCTCTTGCTTTGCGCGATGCGCGGAAACAAAGAAGGCCCCGCCATGGCGGAGCCTTCTTGCGTGGCGCACCAGGCCGGGAGGACTAGTGGTGCGCGCCCGTCATCTGCCGCAGTTCTTCGACGGAGCGGACGGATTTGCGTGCGGCGCCCTCCCAGTCGCTGGTCTTGACCGTCGACTTGGCGAGCCGCGCCTTGGCGGCGGGAACGGCGTCCGCGTATTGCGGCAGCCACTGGGCCTGCGCGACGACCATCTCGTCGACCATCTGCCAGACCTCGTCGGGGGTGCAGACCGCGCCGACCAGCGGATCGTGGAGGACGGCGAGTTTCAGCGTGTCGATGTCGCCGCTCATGGCGGCTTCGACGCTGCAGGCGCTGCACCGAGATCGACACCGAGCAGGTGGCGGCGCAGGCCGTCGGGAGCGTGATGCCCTCGACCATGTTGAGACCGAAACGATCGACGAAGCCGGGGCTTTCGATGATCGCGTCGGCCGGGAGGTTGCGGATGATGCCGTTGTTGCGGACGTTGAAATGGCCGCGATAGACGCGGCCGGTCTCGAGGCCCTCGATGATGTAGGAGGCATGCTCCTGGGTGCGCTTGACCGCGCTCAGCGGCTTGGCTGCGTCGGCCTTGAACTGCGGGAAATCGGTCTCGAACCAGTTGCGGCGCTCGGTCGAATAGCGGAGATAGCCGCCGGTCTCGCCGTGGATCCAGTCGCTCATGTCGATCCAGCGATTGATCTCGTTCGGGCGCTTGCGGTACCAGGGCAGGTATTCGGAGAGGTGGCCGTTGCTCTCGGTCGAATAGACGCCGAAGCGCTTTAGAACGTCGATCCGGACCTTCTCCTGCTTGGAGTAGACCGGGTGACGCTCGAAGGCGGCGATCAGCTCGTCCTTCTCGATCTTGCCGGCCATTGACCTTGAGGTCGATGTACCAGGTCTGGTGGTTGATGCCCGAGCAGACGTAGTCGAGCTCCTGGTCGGTGACGCCGAGCACCTGCGCGATCTGGTGCGCGCCGTGCTGCACGCCGTGGCAGAGGCCGACGGTGTTGACCCCGCCATAGGCGAGCGCCGCCCAGGTGTTCATCGCCATCGGGTTGGCGTAGTTGATGAACAGCGCGCCCGGCGCGGCGACCTCGCGGATGTCCTTGCAGAAGTCGAGGATCACCGGGATGTTGCGCTGGCCGTAGAGGATGCCGCCGGCGCAGATGGTGTCGCCCACGCACTGGTCGACGCCGTATTTGAGCGGGATGCTGATGTCGGTCGCGAAGGCTTCGAGGCCGCCGACGCGCACGCAGCTCATGATGTATTTGGCGCCGGCGATGGCGTCGCGCCGGTCGGTGGTGGCGCGTCACCTTGGCCGGCAGCTTGTTGACCGCGATGATCTCCGCGATGATCTGGCGGATCATGTCGAGGTTGTGCGGATTGATGTCGGTCAGCGCGAATTCGACGTCGGCGAATTCGGGCACCTTGAGCAGGTCGCAGATCAGCGTCTTGGTGAAGCCGACTGAGCCCGCGCCAATGATGGCAACTTTGAACGACATCGCTTCCCCCGATGCCTGTTCGGTGCTTTTTTCTAGCGGGATCGCCCCGGGGCCGCTAGAGAAAGGACATGCGAAGGAGGGTAGTTTCGTGCTGTCCGACCTGATCCGGCACGGTCCGGGCGTGCGCCGGATCGAGCTTCCCAAGGCGGAAATCCCGCTCCATTCGATGGCGACCGCCGCCGGCTACGAGCGCCGCGCCAACGAGGTCTATTCCTGGGAGGGCTCGACCCGCGGGCCAAAGCCGTTCGCCGTGCTGCAGCACACGATCGCCGGGCGCGGCGCGCTCGACTACGCCGGCACGCAGCACGTCCTCCGGC
Organism: uncultured Alphaproteobacteria bacterium; assembly: GCA_963848625.1. GTDB lineage: Bacteria > Pseudomonadota > Alphaproteobacteria > Rhizobiales > Devosiaceae > Devosia_A. The sequence continues at coordinate 73,667 of CAWKEC010000001.1, read as the reverse complement.
CGGGCCAGACCATGATCCTGTCGCTGCCGCATCGGCACCGCTATTGGCTCGAGAGCGGCCAGAGCTGGGAGTATTTTTGGCTCACCTTGACGGGTTCCGAAGCGCTGCGGCTGGTCCGCGCCATTCTCGATGCGCGCGGGCCGGTGCTGCGCCTCGCCGAGCCCGCGATCGACCGGCTCGCCGCCTGCTGCCGGCTGCTGCTGGCGGCGGACCAGACCGGCCCGGGCGAGGCCTCGGCGGCGGCCTATGCCGCGATCATGGCGATCTATGACGGCGTCGGGCACCGGCGCAACGGCGACCGACCTCGCGGCGCCGGCGTTCATGCTGCGCGTGCGCCGCTACATCGACGAGCACCTCGACGCCGACCTCGGCATCGAGACGCTGGCAGGGGTGGCGCAGCTGAGCCGCGCGCATTTCGTCCGACGCTTCGCCGACGCTGCCGGCACTTCGCCGTCGCGCTATGTCCTGAGCCGCAGGCTCGAGCTGGCGCGCCGCCTGCTGGTTGCGACCGACACGAGCATCGGCGGCATTGCCGACGCCACTGGCTTCGCGACGGCCAACTATTTCGGCAAGGTGTTTCGCCGCGCCTATGGTGTGACGCCCGGGCGCGTTCCGGTCGGGCAGCGTGCGGCCGGAAGCCTGAGGCCTCCGGACCATTCCGGCCGGAATTGCACTCGCCCGGCCGACCTCGACCTGCTAGAGTTTCCGCAGGGAAAAACGGATGAGCGGACCGATGAGTGAAGACCCGCATTTTGTTATCGTCGGCGGCGGCACGGCGGGGTGGATCACCGCCTTCATCGTCCAGGACGAACTCCGCCGCCGGAAAATCCCGGCGCGGGTGAGCGTCGTCGAGCCGAGCAAAATTCCGACGGTCGGCGTGGGTGAGGCGACGACGGCGGCATTTCGCGTCTTCCTCCAGTCCTTCGGCATCGACGAGCAGGAATTCTTCTGAGGAAGACCGAGGCGAGCTTCAAGCTCGGCATCCGTCACGAGGACTGGCGCCGCAAGGGCGTGACCTATTACGGGCCGATCGACGATCCGCACCAGGTCGTGGCACCGCCGCCCGGCGCGCCGACCGATTATCTCAATGTCTATGCCGTCGCCGCCGGCCGCAAGGTGCAGGACATGCACCTCTTCCAGCCGCTGCTCGAGGAATGGAAGGCGCCCTACGCGCTGAAGCCCGACGGCAGCATGGTGCCCCTGGGGCCGTTCCACTATGCCTTCCATTTCGACCAGGCGCTGGTCGGGCGCTTCCTCAACTCGAAGTCGAAGGGCGTCGACGTCATCGACGGCGTCGTCGCCTCGGTCGAACGCAATACCGACGACCGGCGGCATCAGTTCGATCACCCTCGACACCGGGCTCAAGGTGGACGGTGATTTCTTTTTCGACTGCACCGGCTTTCACAAGCGGCTGATCGTCAAGGAGCTCGACGCGCCCTGGAATTCCTACGCGCACGAGCTGCCGGTCAATCGCGCTTTGCCGTTCTGGATTGAGCACGATCCGGCAAAGGGCATCCCCAACTACACCCGCGCCTGGGCGCAGGAGTGCGGCTGGATGTGGCAAATCCCGACCCAGACGCGGTTCGGCTGCGGCTACGTCTATTCCGACGAATTCTGCACCCCCGAGCAGGCCAAGCTCGAGGTTGAGCGCGTGCTCGGCCACGAGATCGAGGTACGCAGCGACATCCGCTTCCAGATCGGGCGGATCGAGACGCCGTGGATGGCGAACGTCCTCGCGGTCGGCCTCAGCTCGAGCTTCCTCGAGCCGCTGGAATCGACCTCTATTCACGGCACCATCGTCCAGATGATGCTGTTCGCGCGCCGCTTCCTCAAGCGTCCCGCCGAGATGAACGACGGCGATCGCGCCGACTACAATCTCCGCGTCGGGCGGCAGGTCGACGACTTCCGCACCTTTGTCAACACGCACTACCTGACCGAACGCACTGATACGCCGTTCTGGCGCGAGGTGCGCGAGCACCGCATTCATCCCGAAACCAGGGAGCGGCTCGAGCACTGGAAGCACGAGATGCCGCGGCACGAGCACTTCCCGGATTTCCTCGATGGCCTGCCGCACATCCAGACGCAGCTGCACTATCCGGTGCTCGACGGGCTCGGACTGCTCGATCCGGAGGTGGCGCGCGCTGAAATGGCGCGCGACCCGAAGCTGAGGCAGTTCGCGCGCGAGACCTACGACGTCACTGGTCAGGGAATACCGGGGGGCCGCGAAACAGGCGCTCACCCACGCCGACTATCTGAAGCGCGTCCGCGAGATGGCCTAGACGACGAGCGTCGTCGCGAGATAGCCAGCGAACCCCGCGAGGACGAGCGAGCCGACCCGCGGCAGGATGCTGGCACGGTGGCCGGCGAGGACCCCGATCGCGCGGCCGGCCATGAACCAGGCGCCGCCGGTGACGAGCACCAGCATCGCGAACAGGCCGAAGAAGCCGATCAGCATCGGATGCTCTCTGGGCAGGATCGCGATCGCGATGATCAACCCCTTGGGATTGAGGAACGTGGTGACAAAGATGACCCGCATGCGGACGCGATCGGATGCGCCCTCGGCGGAGAGGCGTGTGCGCCAGAGCTTGAACGCCGCGTAGGCCAGATAGGCGACGACCACGCATTTGAGGGCGACGCCGACCGGCGGATAGAGATCGGTGAGCGGCAGCAGCGCGAGCTTGGCCAGCACGACAATCGCGAGGTAGCCGCAAAGTTCGGCCAGCAGGGCGAACCAAGGCCGCTCACCCCCGTTGATGGCCCCGGCACTGGCCATGATCGTGTTCGTCGGCCCCGGCACCACGAGCAACAGGAAGGCGGCCAGCGCGAACTGGATCGGATCGTTCATCCCGCTGGCCTTGCCATCGTCTACTCGGCCGCGACGCGGCTGGGCGTTGGCCGCGCCCATTCGGGCAGCCAGTCGCCATGCGCCGCCAGCAGGTCGTCGACGAGGTGCCAGATCTGGTCGAGGTCGAGCTCGGCGGCGGTGTGCGGGTCCATCATCGCGGCGTGATAGATATGCTCGCTTGTTCTCGGTCATCAGCGCCGCGACGGTCAGCTCCTGCACGTTGATGTTGGTGCGGATCAGCGCGGTGAGCTGCGGCGGCAGGTCGCCGATGTAGGTCGGCTGCAGGCCATTGATGCGTCGACGAGGCACGGCACTTCGACGGCGCAGCCCTCGGGCAGCGAGGTGATGAGGCCGGTGTTGCGCGACGTTGCCGTAGATCACGCTGGGCTCGCCGGTCCACACCGAGTTCATGATGTCGGAGGCGTATTCGCTGGCTCTCCTTGACCTCGATCGTGTCTGGCCTTGCGGTACTCCTCAGACGTCGTCTTCCAGCGGGCGATCTGCTCGACGCAGCGCTTGGGATATTCGTCGAGCGGAATGCCGAATTTCTCGATCAGGTCCTCGCGCCCCTCCTTGATGAAATAGGGCGTGTATTCGGCGAAATGCTCCGAGCTCTCGGTGACGAAATAGCCGAGCCGGGTCAGCATTTCGTAGCGCACCTTGTTGGGGCAGCGCGGGTTCCAGCCGGGCTTGGGCGCGCGGCCCTCGCGATAGGCGCGGACCAGATCGGGATAGAGGTCGCGATAGCTGCCGTCGGGCTGGCGATGCTCGAAGTTCAGGTAGAACGCCATGTGGTTGATGCCGGCCGAGCGGTAGCGGATTTCCTCGTAGGGAATGTCGAGGTCGTCGCGCGAGCTCCATCGCCGTGCCCTGCACCGAGTGGCAGAGGCCGACCTGCTTGATCGTCGGGATACTTCTCGGCGATCGCCCAGGTGTTGATCGCCATCGGGTTCACGTATTGCAGCATCACCGCGTCGGGGCAGACCTCGAGCATGTCCTCGCAGATCGCTCCAGAGATGCGGCACGGTGCGGATGCCGCGCATGATGCCGCCGATGCCGAGCGTATCGGCGATGGTCTGGCGCAGATTGTATTTCTTGGGCACCTCGAAATCGATGACGGTCGAGGGCTCGTAGCCGCCGATCTGGAAGCAGACGACGACGAAATTGGCGCCGTCGAGCGCCTCGCGCTGGTTGGTGATAGGTCTCGACCGTCGCCGGCACGCCCAGCGTCTGCGACCAGCTTGCCGGCGATCGATCGCGCTTTCCTCGAGCCGCTGCGGGTTGATGTCCATCAGCGCGATGTCGGCGCCGGCGAGCGCCTCGCGCTGCAGCACGTCGCCGACGATGTTCTTCATGAACACGGTCGAGCCGGCGCCGATGAAGGTGATCTTTGGGATTGCCATGACAACTCCAATATGTCTCGCCGCGTCAGGCGGCGATTTCGAAGGCGGCCCGCACGAGCCGCTTGGTGTATTCGGTCTTGGGGATTGGTCAGCACCTCGGCGACCGGCCCCTGCTCGACGATCTTGCCGTTCTGCATGACCATGACGCGGTGGCAGAGGGCGCGCACCACCTTGAGGTCGTGCGAGATGAAGAGGTAGCTCAGGCCCTTCTCGTCCTGCAGCTTGCGCAGCAGATCGATGATCTGCGCCTGCACGCGACAGGTCGAGCGCCGAGGTCGGCTCGTCGAGCAGGATGAATTCGGGCTCCAGCGCGATGGCGCGGGCGATGGCGATGCGCTGGCGCTGGCCGCCCGAGAATTCGTGCGGGAAGCGATTGAGGATGGTGTCGGGCATGCCGGCGTCGCGCAGCGCCTGGCGCACGCGTTCGACCCGGTCGTGCTCTGCCGCCGCCGATGTGGTTGACGATCAGCCCTTCCTCGATGATCTGGCGGATCGACATGCGCGGGTTGAGCGAGGCGAACGGGTCCTGGAAGACGATCTGCATGCGCTGCCGCAGAGGCCGCATCTGCCTGCGGGTCCTTGTCGTCGATGCGCTCGCCGTCGAAGAAGATCTCGCCGCCCTGGTTGCGATGATCAGCCGGATCAGCGCCTGCCCGAAGGTGGTCTTGCCCGAGCCGGACTCGCCGACCAGCCCGAGCGTTTCGTGGCGGCGCAGATTGAGGTCGAGATCGTCGACCGCGACCAGCTCGAAGAAATCGGGCCTGAAGAAGCCGCCGCGCTTCAGCGTGAAGGCGACCCGGACCTTGCTTGCCCTCGAGCATCGTCTCGCCGCTCGGCGGCAAGCGGGTTGGCGACGCCCTTGGGCTCGGAAGCGAGCAGATGCCTGGTGTAGGGATGCTGCGGGTTGACTGGAACAGCGTCTTCGGTGCGGTTGTGCTCCTTCACCTCGCCGTGCTGCATGACATAGACGTAGTCGGAGAACTGCCGGACGATGGTGAGGTCGTGGGTGATGAGGATCACCGCCATGCCGTACTTGGCCTTGAGGTCCTTGATGAGATTGAGGATCTGGGCCTGCACGGTGACGTCGAGCGCGGTGGTGGGCTCGTCGGCGATGAGGATTTCCGGACGGTTGGCGAGCGCCATGGCGATCATGACGCGCTGGCGCTGGCCGCCCGAGAGCTGGTGCGGATAGGATTTCAGCCGCGCCGCGGGCTCGGGGATCTGCACTTCCTCGAGCAGCTTTTCGGCGCGCTGCATGGCCTCGGCGCGCGACATGCGGTTGTGGAGGTGGAGGATCTCGCAGATCTGCTGGCCGATGTGTAGACCGGGTTCAGCGAGCTCATCGGCTCCTGGAAGATCATCGAGACCTGGTTGCCGCGCAGCTTGCGCATCTCGCGCTTCGGGCAGCTCGAGGATGTCCTTGCCGGCGAGCGTGATCTGCGACCTGGGCGTCGATCTTGCGCGCGCTTGGTCAGGAGCCGCATGACCGTGCGCGCCGTGACCGACTTGCCCGAGCCGGACTCGCCGACGAGCGCGATCGTCTCGCCCTTGTGGAGCTGGAACGAGACGTCGCGCACCGCTTCGACGATGCCGCCCTCGACCTTGAAGTTGACCGCGATGTTGCGGGCATCGAGGATCAGCGAGCGGCCGTGCGCGCCGAGGTCGTGGCGTTCGGCGGGGGCGAGATCCAGCGGTCAGCTCATCAATAGGGGTCCACGGCGTCGCGCAGGCCGTCGCCCAGCGCGTTGAAGGCAAAAACGGTGATCAGCACGAAAACCACCGGCGACAGGATCCAGGGATAGGAGCCGATGACCGAGAAGGTGCCGCAGTCCTGCAGCATCAGGCCCCACGAGATCAGCGGCGGCTTCACCGCAAAGCCGAGGAAGCCGAGGAAGCTTTCGAGCAGCACCACCGTCGGGATGGCCAGCGTCACCGCGACGATGATGTGGCTCAGCACGTTGGGCAGGATGTGGCGGGTGATGATGCGGAAGTCGCCGGAGCCGACGGCGATCGCGGCGCGGACATATTCGATCCGGGCCAGCGCCATGGTCTTGGAGCGCACCTCGCGGCTGAGCTGGGCCCAGCCGAGCACCGCCATCACCGCGATGACGAAGGCGATGAACACATTGGACGGCGCGGTGACCGGGATCAGCGTGGTCAGCGCGAGGTAGAGCGGCAGCTGCGGGAAGGCGAGGACGACCTCGACGAAGCGCTGCACCCAGGCGTCGATCCGTCCGCCGAGATAGCCGGAGGTGATGCCGACCAGGGTGCCGACGGTGGTCGTCAGCGAGCACGACGACCAGCGCGATGGTCAGCGAGATGCGCGAGCCGATGATGCCGCGCGAGAGGATGTCGCGGCCGAGCTTGTCGGTGCCGAGGAAGTGGACCGGCATGCCGGTCGGTCGCGCCGAAGAAGTGGATGTTCGCAGGGGATCAACCAGAAGAGGTTGTAGCTGTAGCCCTTGACGAAGAAGCCGAGTCGACGTCGGGTGCGCCATGTCCGGGCCGGTCGAGCGGCTGGAAGGTGACCGGGTCGAGCTTGTCGCTCTCGACGATCGGATAGATCTTGGGCAGCAGCGAGAACTAGCCGTCGGCGTCTGCGAAGCAGGATCGTGTCGGGCGGCGCGAAGGAGATCGTCTGGTCCTTGGGGTCCATCGGCGCGAAGAAATCGGCGAAGATCGGCCATCACCAGCAGCGCGCAGACGAGCACCAGCCCGACCATGCCGATGACCGAGCGCCGGAAGCGGCGCCAGACCAGCGCGAAGATAGCCCTCGTCGCCGCTGGCGAAGCGGCCCTGCACGACCGGGCGCTGATCGAGGACACGTCCTCGGTGCCGGCGGGCAGCGGCCCGCCGGCGCATCGGGCGGCAGCGGGATGGACGGAGTCGACGGGATGGTCGGTCATGCGTTCGCCCGCCGAGCCGGATGCGCGGATCGAGCAGCGCCAGCAGCATGTCGGAGATGATGTTGCCGACGATCAGCGTCGTCGCGAGGACCAGCATGAAGGTCGCCGTGACCCAGACGTCGCCGACGCCGAGCGAGCCGACGATGGCCGGGCCGACCGTCGGCAGGCCGAAGACGATCGCCACCTCGATTTCGCCGGTGAGCATGTAGGGCAGCACCACGCCCTGATAGGCGACCAGCGGATGGAGCGCGTTGGGCACGGCGTGCTCGCAGCACCACCGCCGACTGGCGCAGGCCCTTGGCGCGCGCCGTCTCGACATATTGCGCGTTGAGCACGTCGAGCAGGTTCGCCCGCATGACGCGCATGTTGTAGGCGAGCCCGCCGAAGGTCGCGATGAAGACCACCGGCCAGACGTGCTGCACGAGGTCGACGAACTTGTCCCACGACCACGGCGCGCCGCCGTACTTGGCCGAAAAGAAGCTGCCGATCTCCTGCACGTTCAGCCGGAACGCCAGGATGTAGATGATGATCGATCGCCATGCAGGAAGCGCGGGATCGTCATGCCGAGGAACGACACGAAGCCGAAGAGCGTGTCGACCCAGCTGTATTGTCGGGTGGCCGCGACGATGCCGAGCGTGATGCCGATGACCGACGCGAGGATGTGGCAGGTCAGCGCCAGCAGGATGGTGCGCGGCAGGCGCTCGGCGACGACGTCGCCGACCGGCCGGTTGTAGTAGAGCGACTGGCCGAAATCGAAGCGGGTGACGATGCCGCGTGATCCAGTTGACGATACTGCAGCGGCAGCGGCGCGTTGAGGCCGTGCGCGACGCGATAGGCGTCGGCCTGCGCCTGCGGCCTTGTCCTCGGGCACGTTGCCCTGGACTCATCAGCATCGACTTGAGATAGTCGGCGTAGTCGCCCGGCTGGGCCTTGATGATGCCGAAGGTGACGACGCGTGAGGACGAGCAGCACCGGAATGGCCGCGAGGATGCGGGTGACCACGAAACCGAAACATTCCAGAGCTCCTCGTTGTACGGAGACAGCGAGGGGACGCTGATCGCCCCCTCGCTAGGCGATTGCGATCTAGCCTTAGACCTAGCTCGGTAACCGGGTCCGTTGCCGATGCCCGGCGCGCCCGGGCAGGGTCTTGGGATGCAGCTCGTAGTTCTGCTGCTTGTCCTTGGGCACGAACACGCGCTCGCGGATGATGTTGTCCTCAGCCCAGTTGAACATGAAGATCGGGGCGCCCGGCGGGATGTTGGCGAAGCGCTTGTTGATGATCAGCGCGCCCGGATACTGGGTGAGGCCGACCGCGTAGACGTTCTGCGTGTAGAGCTTCTGGTACTGCTTCATCAGGTCCACGCGCTTGGCAGGGTCCTGCTCGGCGATGAACTTGTTCACCACGTCGACCATGTCCTTTTCGAAGGGCAGCAGGTCGACGTTGCCGTCGGTGCCGGCACGATGGAAGAAGCTGGTCTGCGGGCCGGTCGGGGCGAGGTCGGCGGTGTTCTGCACCACCGAGATCAGCTCGGAGCCGGTTGCGGAAGATCTGCCAGTCCCACTTGCCGCAGTTCTGCAGGTCGCGTCATGTTGGTGCCGCCGACCGTCGTTGACGATGACACGGATGCCGATCGCCTCCATCGCGGCCACCACGCCTTCAGCCAGGCTCTTGTCGGTCTGGTAGTCGGTGTTGGCGAGCAGCGTGATCGAGACGTCCTGGCCACCCACGCCGGGCGTGTCGGCGGGGAAGTTGACGATGCCGTCGCCGTCGGTGTCCTTGAGGCCCGGCCTTGGCGAGCTCGGCCTTGGCCGCAGTCGACGTCGAACGGGTAGTAGACCGTCGACGCCTTGTCGTAGATAGGCCGTGCCGGCATAGAGGCCGCCCGGATAGATCGCGGTGAACGGGCCCTTGACGAGCGAGTCGCCGAGGTGCTGCCGGTCGATGGCCGTAGGTGATCGCCAGCCGGAAGTCGAGGTTGCGGTTGAGGTTGCGGACGGCCTCGGCCGCGCGCGTCGGGCTCGCCCCAGCCATTGGCCGAGAGTTCATGTAGATCGAGTAGCCGATGGTGCGGGCACCGAAGGCGAGACGCGCCGGAGCCGTGGGATCGGCGGAGCGCTTCAGCGCTTCGACGATAGCTTTCGGCCTGCTCGAGGTTGGAGAAGTCGCCGGTGCCGGCCACGGCCTGCACGTCGCGGTCCGCCCAGGTCGAGAGCTTGTACTGCAGCTCGTCGAGGTAGGGCAGCTGGTTGCCCTTCTCGTCGACCTTCCAGTAGTAGGGATTGCGGCGCAGCACGACGATGTCGTCCGGCCGGTACTCCACCGGCACCCATGCGCCCATCACCGGGAAGTTCAGGAAGTTCGGCGGGAAGGCGTTCTGGTACTGGTCGTAGGTGTTCTTGGAATATTTCGGATGCTGCGGCTTGAGGATGTGCGCCGGCAGCGGGCAGAACCCACCATAGGCCATGGTGTAGAGGTACTGCTTGGGGAAGGCGTCCTTGAAGGTCCACTTGACGGTGTAGTCGTCGACCTTCTCGAGCGTCGTGCCGACGCCGAAGCTGTCGGGACCGGCCGAGTTGAGCGGCTTGACGTTGGGATCCTTGATGTTGTCGTTCCAGTAGAACATCACGTCGTCGGCGTTGAACGGCACGCCGTCGGACCACTTGGCGCCTTCGATCAGGTGCATGGTGAGGACGTGGCCATCGGCCGACCAATCCCAGCTCTTGGCGAGGTTGGGCATCGGCTCGAGCTCGTCGGCCTTGACCTCGAACAGCGGGCCGGTGCGGGTCAGGCACTCGTACATGCCGATGTCGATGCCGCCCCAGCCCTGGATCTGGCCGGCGGCGTAGTTCCAGCCCTGCGGACGGCCGCCGATGACGTGACGCATCACGTCGCCATAGACGCCGATGCCGTCGGGCTCGTTGGCCGGTCTTGAAGACCAGCGGCTCCTTGGGCAGGCGGTCCTTGACCGGCGGCAGCTTGCCGGTCTTGACGAACTGATCGGTGACCCATTCGCGGCTCGTGATAAGCGGGCAGCGCCTTGTATTCCATGATGTCGGAGATCGACACGAAGTTGGGCGCTGCTGGGCGTCGAACTTCGGCGGATCGGGCAGGGTCGCAGTCGGAATGGTCTGCCCGTGCGCGACGAGCATCGATACGCCAGCAGCAAGGCTGCCCCCGAAAGGGCAAGAAGCTTCATGCGCATGTTTCCTCCCTAGGCGGACAGGTCGGGTTGGACCGAGAGCCTCGTTCCAGCCGCCTGATGTCCGTGCGATAAACGGTAGTCGCTTGCTTCAGGAGCGACAATGCGGTATTCCTAATTCAGTCGTTCCGGTTTCTTAAGATCGTGCCATGGCACAGTAGTATCGCCAAGGGCGCTCGCCGTCTCGACGCGAGCGTGCGCCGCGCCCGCTGCCGCGCCCCGATCGCCGCTTCTATTCGTCGAACGCCGCCTTCGGCCGCTTCGGCATGCGCTGGTTCGACCCCAGTCTCATGCCCAAGCGAGCACTGCGCACGGGCACATCGAGCTCAACTGGCTGACCGCCGGCGACATGGACTACGTGATCGACGGCCACCCCGTGCACGGTCCCGTCCGAGCGGCTGATCATGTTCTGGGCCGGCATTCCGCACCAGACGGTCGGGCTCGACCCGCGGCCGACCAGGACGCCGGCTTGCAGTGCAATGTCTATCTGCCGCTCGACACCTTCCTGCACATGCCCAATCTCGGCTTGCTGCTCGATACGATGATGGGCGGCGGGGTGATCGCGCTGCCGGCCAGGACGCATCGGCAACGAGACGCTGCACCGCTGGTACGACGACTATCGCAGCGGCAATGCCGAGCGCATCGACATCCTCAAATCCGAGATCGCGATGATGCTCCGGCGCGCCTCCGTCGACCGGCTGGGACGAACTGCTGCCCCCCTGGATCGAGGCGTCACGCCCGCCACCAAAGCGGCGACGCCGCTGCGCTACGTGGTGGCGATGGTCCGCCACATCCTCGAGAACCTTTCCGAACCGCTGCGCGCCGAGGACATCGCCAAGGTCGTGGGCCTCCATCCCAACTACGCGCTGAACCTGTTTTCACTCGGTGATGAACGTGCCGCTGCACAAATTCGTGGTGCGCATGCGGCTGATCCGGGCCCGCTCATTGCTGTTCGAGGGCAACCTCTCGATCGAGAATGTGGCCTATCGAGTCCGGCTTTCCGGCGCTCAGCCAGTTCTATGAGCAGTTCCGCACCGCCTACGGCATGACGCCGCGGCAGATGCGCGACTCCTACCGCGATCATCTCGACGGGTAACGACACGCCGGCGCGTTGCGGCCCGCCCAAGCGGCGCACTTCGGCCTTGGTTTAGTGGTTCGCGGTGACGTCGAACAAGCCCCCGGCTTCGACCAAGGTCGAGGATTGCCAAAGCCCGAATGAAGTGCAAGAAAGATTGGGAAAAGCTTTTCCCAAATCCTTGGCGACCGACGATCCAACGTCGCGCCACCGGCGAGGAAAAGCTTTTCCCACGCCGCTGCGTGGCTAACGGGAGGAGATTCCATGACACTGTCTAAGCTGACCAAGCTCGCAGGCGCTGCGGGCATGCTGCTGATCGGGGCGACCGGTATGGCCGTCGCCGCCGACCCGATGGGGACCGATGACGGCACCCAGCTCACCCTGTGGACGCGCGCTGCGACCCAGGCTCGCGTCGACCAGCTGGTGCAGGCCTACAACGCCTCGCACAAGAACCACGTCACCGCGACCTACGTCGTCACCGACGACTACACCACCAAGGTCGGCGCGGCTGCCGCCGCCAACGGCCTGCCGGATCTGTTCTCGGCCGACGTCGTGTTCATGCCGAACTGGACCTCGGCGGGTCTGTTCACCGACATCACTGATCGCGTCAACGCCATGCCCGGGATCAAGAACGTGGCGCAGGCCGGCATCGATGTCGCCACCTGGCAGGGCAAGAAGTACGGCATGCCGTTCATCGCCGACCTGTCGGTGTGGATGTGGAACAAGAAGCTGTTCAAGCAGGCCGGCCTCGACCCGGACAAGGGCCCGACCTCGCTGACCGAATTCGCGGCTGATGCCCGCGCCGTCGCCAAGCTCGGCAACGGCATTTCCGGCACCTACTGGGGCGGAAACTGCGGTGGCTGTGAAGTGTTCACCTGGTTCCCGATCGCCTGGGCCGACGGTCAGGACATCCTCAACGCCGACGGCACCGCGTCGATGGCCAGCTCCGATGAGTGGAAGTCGATCTACAAGATCTTCCACGACATGGCGGCTGACGGCACGGCGCTGATGCCCGACACCAAGAACGAGACGGGCGCCACCTGGACCGCGCTCTTCCCCAAGGGCGTCATCGGCGTGATGCCGATGCCCGCCACTCAGATCTCTGCCCTGGTCGGTACCGGCCTTGCCGACGCTGATATCGGCGTGACGCCGATCGCCGGCGTCAAGGGCGGCCAGTCGACCTTCATCGGCGGCGACGATATCGGCATTTCGCGCGACAGCAAGAAGGCCGACGCCGCGTGGAACTTCATCACCTGGATTCAGAGCGATGATGCGCAGGTCAATGTCGTTGCCAAGAACGGCAACGTCGTGACCCGCACCGACCTTGCCAACAACAAGTACACCGCCGCCGATCCGCGGCTGCAGCTGTTCAACTCGATCGGTGCCAAGGGCAAGACCCCGCTCGCCAAGAACTTCGGCTCGTCGTTCAACGACCCGCAGGGGCCGTGGGTGAAGCTGATGCAGGACGTGGTGTTCGGCGACGGCACCCAGCTCGACGCTGATACCAAGGCGATCGACGACTCGCTCAGCCAGTAAAGCGGTATACTATGGGCGCGGTCTCTCAGCCGACCGCGCCCATCAGCCGAGCGAGCCCTGCCATGGCCAGTCTCTCGACGACATCCGAGCCCCAGCAGTTCAGCGTGGGGCGGCGTGCGCGCTTTACCCTGCGGCGGCAGCTGATCGGCTTCGCCTACACCATCCCGACCATCGTCCTCGTGGTGGTGCTGTTCGTGACGCCGCTGCTGCTCGTGGTCCGCATGTCCCTCAGCAACTGGCCATTGCTGACCGGCGCCGGCAAGTGGAATTTTCCCAAGAACTTCGTTTCAATCGCCGGCAACCAGCTGTTCTGGCCGGCGGTGTGGTTCACCATCGAATACACCGTGCTCGTCACCATCCTGCTGCTCGGCTTCGGCCTCGGCCTGGCGCTTCTGGTGCAAATGCAGAGCCGCTGGGTGCGGCATACTAAGAACGGTGTTCCTGTTGCCGGTCTCGCTGGGCCTGGCGGCCGCCTCGCTCCTCGCCTATGGGTTCTTCTCGCCGAATATCGGGCCGATCGACCAGGCGCTCGAGGCGATGGGGGCTGGCCACGGCGCCATCCTGTTTCTGGGCACGCCGCTCAACGCGCTGCTGTCGACGACCTTTCTCGTGGTCTGGAAATATGCCGGCTTCTACATGCTCATCCTTCTCGTCGGGCTGCAGGAGATCCCCGACGATCTCTACGAGGCCGCCTCGCTCGATGGCGCGACGTGGTGGCAAAGCTTCCGGTACGTCACGCTGCCGCTGTTGCGGCCCTCGCTGTCGCTGGCGACGATCCTGTGCGTGACCGGCTCGCTGCTCGCCTTCGATCAGTTCTTCATCCTCACCAAGGGGGCGCCGAACAACTCGACAGTGACGGTCGTCCAGGTGATCTACCGCGAGGCGTTCCAGCGGCAGAACCTTGGCACCGCCGCAGCGCTGTCGTTGATCGTGCTGCTGGTGCTGGTGATCATCAACACCCTGCAGCTGCGGTTCCTTCGCGGGGGACGTGACTGATCATGGCCGCAACAACGCAGACCAGCAGCGGTTTCGGACGCACGTCGTACTACGTGCTCACCGGCGGCCTCGCCATCATCTTTCTTTTTCCGCTCGCCTGGAGCCTCTTCGCCTCGGTCAGCCCGCAGGCCCTGACCGGACAGCCGCAGGGCTACGGCTTCGGCAACTACTCGATGCTGTGGAGCTTTGCGCCGGGGCTGCCCACATTGGTGTTCAACAGCACGTCCCTGTCGCTGATGACCGTTGTCGTCACCCTCGCGATCTCGACGCTGGGCGGCTACGCGTTTGCGCGCTTCAAGTTCTGGGGCAAGGACGCATTGTTCCTGCTGACGCTGTCGATCCTGATGGTGCCGGGCGCGACACTGCTCATCCCGCTCTATGTGATGCTGACGGGGCTTGGCCTCGCCAACTCGCTGTTCGGCGTCGCGCTGGTCGTGTCGGTGTTCCAGCTCCCCTTCGCGACCTACATGATGCGCATCTCGTTCGAGGCAATCCCGCGCGACCTCGAGGAATCGGCATTGATCGATGGCTGCGGCACGTTCGATGTCCTGTGGCGGATCATGCTGCCGGCGGTGGTTCCGGGACTGGTGACGGTTGGGCTCTTCGCCTTCCTCGCTGCCTGGAACGAGTTCTTCGCGCCGCTGATCATGCTGACCGATCCGACCCAGCAGACGCTGCCGGTGGCGGTTGCCAACCTCAGGCAACAGACCATGGGGTCGATCGACTACGGCGCCACCGAAGCCGGCGTGGTGGTGATGGCGGTGCCGTGCGTCATCCTCTTCCTGCTGCTGCAGCGCTACTATGTGCGCGGCTTCATGTCGGGCGCGATCAAGGGCTGAGGATGGCAAAGCCCCCCACCCAGATCGCCGTGCCCAACCACAAGGTCGCGACCATTCGCGACGTGGCGCGGATCGCCGGCGTCTCGATCGGCACCGCCTCCAAGGCGCTCAACGAGAATGGCCGCCTCACCGCGGAAACGCGGGCCAAGGTGCTCGCCGCGGCGCGGACGATCGGCTACCACCCCAACGATCTCGCGCAGAGCCTTCACCGCACGCGCTCGATGACGGTCGGCATCATCTCGTCGGACTCGTTCGGCCGCTTCACCCTGCCCATCGTCGAAGCGCTCGAGCAGCAGCTGGCCGACCAGGGCATCGCGATCTTCATGTGCAACGCCACCGACGATCCGGCGCGCGAACGGCAGCATCTCGATGCGCTGCTCGGCAAGCGCATCGATGGCCTCGTGGTCACCAGCCGCCGCGCCGACGAACGCCCCCCGGTCGGCCCGCTGCCCGCCGGCATGCCGGTGATCTACGTCTATACCCGTCCCGACGATCACAGCGCGCTGGCGCTCATTCCCGACGATGGCGGCGGCGCGCGCCTCGCGGTCGAGCATCTGCTGAGCCTCGGCCGCCGCCGCATCGCCCATATCACCGGACCCGAGCGGTTCGAGGCGGTGCGCTTGCGCAACGAAGGCTACCGTGCGGCGCTCGAGTCCGCCGGCTTGACGCCGCGACCCACCGACTACATCTCGGGCAACTGGTCCGAAGCGTGTGGCCGGGACGCCATCGGCCGGCTGTTCGACGGCAACGCCGCGCCGCCCGACGCGATCTTTTGCGGCAACGACCAGATCGCCCGCGGCGCGGCGGACGCCCTGCGCGAACGCGGTGTCGACGTGCCGCGCGAAGTCGCGATCGTCGGCTTTGACAACTGGAACATCATGACCGAGGCGGCGCGGCCGCAGCTGTCGAGCATCGACATGAACCTCAGCGAGCTCGGCCGGGAGGCCGGGCGACACCTCCTCGCCATGATCGCCGGCGAGCGCGAAAGCGGCACCAGACGGCTGCCCTGCACCCTCGTCGTTCGGGACTCTTCGCGTCCCAGCGCCCATTGAACGACCGGAGATCGACTTGTCGCAATACGCCCCGCTGCGCTTCATCAATGTCCGGCTCGAAGGCGACTTCTGGAAGGAGCGCCTCGAGACCGTGCTGCGCACGACCATCCCGAGCCAGCACAAGAAGCTGACCGAGTACGGCTATCTCGACTCGCTGAAGCTGCCGCAGCCGCCGCCGCCGCTGCGCTTCCCGCGCCACGCCAACGGTTTTACCGTGCAGGTGTTCTGGGATTCCGACGTCGGCAAATGGATCGAGGCGGCGAGCTACGCGCTGTCGCATCGCCGCGACGCCGCCATCGAGGCCCAGATCGAGGCCATCGTCGACGATTTCGAGACGGCCCAGGCCGCCCGACGGCTATCTCAACTGCTGGTACCTCGACCGCGAGCCCGAGAACCGCTGGACCAACCTGCGCGACAACCACGAGCTCTACAACGCCGGCCACATGCTCGAAGGCGCGATCGCCTATTTCGAGACCACCGGCCGCCGGCGCTGGCTCGACATCATGGAGCGCTACGTCGAGCTCATCGGCCGCACCTTCGGGCCGAACCCCGGCCAGCGCCAGCGGCTATTGCGGGCACCCGGAGATCGAGCTGGCGCTGATGAAGCTCTACCGGCTCACCGGCAACAAGAAGCACCTCGACCTCGCCGCCTACTTCATCAACGAGCGCGGCCAGCACCCGCCGCATTATTTCGACGTCGAGAAGGCCGAGCGCGAACGCCGCGGCCTGTTCGAGCAGCGCTACGTCTATCCGAACTACGAATACAGCCAGTCGCACCGCCCGGTGCGCGAGCAGGACAAGGTCGTCGGCCACGCCGTGCGCGCCATGTACCTCTATGCCGGCATGGCCGACCTCGCCTTCGAGACTGGCGACCCGGCGCTCAAGCGGACGCTGGAGACGCTGTGGAACGACGTGATGGCCACCAAGATGTACGTCACGGCCGGGCTCGGCCCGTCGGCGCACAATGAAGGCTTCACCCACGACTACGACCTGCCCAACCAGACCGCCTATGCCGAGACCTGCGCCTCGGTGGCGCTGATTTTCTGGGCGCAGCGCATGCTGCATCTCGATCTCGACGGCAAATACGCCGACATCCTCGAGCTCGCGCTCTTCAACGGCGCGCTGTCGGGCCTGAGCCGCGACGGCGAGCATTATTTCTACGCCAACCCGCTCGAGAGCAACGGCTCGGCCGAGCGCTGGGAGTGGCACACCTGCCCGTGCTGCACGATGAATGTGAGCCGGCTGGTCGCCTCGGTCGGCGGCTATTTCCTCTCCGACCGCGCCGGATGGCATCGCGTTCCATCTCTATGGCGGCATCTCGACCACGGAGGTGAACGTCGGCGGCACCCGCGTCGGCGTGCGCGAAACGTCGAACTATCCTTGGTACGGCGACATCGCGCATCGCCCTCGATCCCGAGACGCCGGCCGCGTTCGACCTCAAGCTGCGCATTCCCGGCTGGTGCAAGGCCTGGACGCGTCGCGGTCAACGGCGAGCCGGTCAAGGCGGCAGCCGTCAACTGGCTACGTGACGCTCAACCGCACCTGGCAGCGCGGCGATACGATCGCGCTCGACCTGCTCGACATGCCGGCCGAGCGGCTCTACGCGCATCCGGCCGTGATCATGGACGCCGGCCGCGTCGCGCTGCAAGCGCGGGCCGCTGGTCTATTGCATCGAGGAGGCCGACAATCCCGGCGGCTTCGTGCAGCGGCTCAAGATCGGCCGCGACGCCGAGCTGGAAGCCACCCCGCGTCCCGACCTCTTCGGCGGCATCGTCACTCTCAGCGCGCCGGGGCACCGCCATCTCCGACGACGACTGGTCCGCTCTCTACCGCACCTCCCGGTCGCGCGAAGAGCCGGCCGTCGCTGACCGCCGTCCCCTACTACCTCTGGGCCAATCGCGGAAAAGGCTCGATGGTGGTGTGGGTGCCGGAGGCCTAGGACGGCCGGAGCGCGTCCCGTCGAGGAGGGTCTCGCGCGCCGCTCTCCCTCTCGTGCATGGCATGTGAGAGCCTGCTAACCTACATACAGCAGGCAAAAAACGGAGGGACCACATGGCAAGGACCGAACGGGCCATTCTCGCAGGCGGCTGCTTCTGGGGTGTCCAGGATCTGCTGCGCAAGATGCCGGGGGTGATTTCGAGCCGCACCGGCTATTCCGGCGGCGACGTGCCGAACGCCACCTATCGCAATCACGGCAGCCACGCCGAGGCCGTCGAGATCGTCTTCGATCCCGACAGGATGAGCTATCGCCAGCTCCTCGAGTTCTTCTTCCAGATCCACGATCCATCGACCAAGAATCGCCAGGGCAACGATATCGGCGCCTCGTACCGGTCGGCGATCTTTTATCTCTCGCCCGAGCAGAAGGCGGTCGCCGAAGACACCATCGCCGACGTCGATGCCTCGGGCCTCTGGCCGGGCAAGGTGGTGACCACCGTGACTCCGGCCGGACCGTTCTGGCAGGCCGAGCCCGAGCACCAGGATTATCTGATGCACTATCCCAACGGCTACACCTGCCATTTCGCTCGCCCCGGCTGGGTGCTGCCCAAGCGCGCGGCCGCCGCGGCCGAATAACGATCCAATTCGGGAAGAATACCGAGGGCGCCCGGTGGCGCCCTCTTCATTTGTCCGCCGCGCGCATGACAAGCCTCGGCTGAACCCGATGCCATGGTCGCCTCACTCCAGGAGGTCCCATGTTCAAAGCTTCGCTCGTTTCCGTCCTCGTCCTTGCCGGCGCGACCGCCGCCTACGCGGCCCTTCCGCCCAGCGCACTGGCGGCGCCCATGCCGTGCCCCGCCGATTGCGTCGTCAACGATGCGGTCGTCTGTGTCTATCGCGTCGTGACCGAGGCGGATCTCAAGGCGCTCGGCGCCGCCGCGCTTGCAGCTCCGGCTGGGCTGCCGAAGGCCGACCGCATTGAGTTGCGCCGGATTGACGATGGCTCCATGGTCCTTCTTGAATACTTTGCGCCCGACCCCGCTTTGCAGGGCGTCGCGCTTTAGGAACGGCAGATCGTGAGGATGCCATGACACTCGATCTCAAGAGCGGGCCCGCCGCCGTCGAGCACGCGTGGCATCTCGCCATGACGGGCCGATATGCCGACTGGAGGGCAGTCGAGAGCCGGCTTGAAGCCGATG
The DNA here is from genome assembly GCA_963848625.1 of uncultured Alphaproteobacteria bacterium. Taxonomy (GTDB): domain Bacteria; phylum Pseudomonadota; class Alphaproteobacteria; order Rhizobiales; family Devosiaceae; genus Devosia_A. Next base: position 54,681 of record CAWKEC010000001.1, on the reverse strand, counting down.
GCCACGTTGGAGCAGTAGCGGCGCTTGCCGACCCCGGTCTGCGCCTGGCCATGAACCGCGTCTGCAGGGAGGCCGCCGAGGACGCGGCCACTCTCGCGCGTACCCCCGCACCGGTCGGCCCCAGCCAGGCACCGGGCGAGTCCGATGAGGACGCGATCTGGCGGACGATCGAGGAGGAGCACCGGGCCTATTGGAGTCGCGACGCCGCCTACGACATGGCCTTCCACCTTGCCGAGCAGCACGAGATGCTCTGGGCCTGGCAGGCCGGCACGGGCGTCACCATCCGCCGCAACTGGGACGAGTTGGAGCAGAGCATACGCGATGGCGTCAACGTCCTCCCGGAACCCAATCCCTTCGTCACGCTGCGGACCAGGCGGCACAACCGATCGATCCGTATTCGCGGCGACGTCGCCTGGGTGACCTTCGAGGAGCAATATCCCACCGATGACCTGCCCGCGTTTCGCGGGCCCAGCGGAAGCATCCAGGAACTTCGCATCCTCGAGCGCGACAAGGGGGTCTGGAAAATTGCGTTCCTGGCCATGATGGACGAACAGGCCGGACAGACGGCAACGCCGACCTGGCAGGTCGATCGCGCCGGGCGCGTGCTCTGGCAGAACGCAGCCGCCATCGCCTATCTCAGTCCCGAGGGGGAGCTCCAGGTGAAGGCCGGGCGCTTGCACATGCGCGACCCTGAGACCGATGGACGCTTCCGTGCCGCGCTGAGCCTGACGGCTGGTGCGCCCGAATGCCTGCTCGTCGGTCAGGACGAGACGCCCGTCGTCTTCGATCCGGGCAACGACCAGCCGGCCCGCGTCTGGTGGGTCAAGGCGCGATCGGGCAAGCTCTTCGTGTCCGTCAATGATCCGACCCTGCTCAGCGACCGCCTCGCTCTCGCGGCGCTCGCCTTCCGCCTGTCGCCCTCCCAGCAGCGCCTTAGCTTCTCGATCGCCAACGGCCTGACCCTCGAGGACGCGGCACAGCGCGAAGGCGTGCGGGTCAGCACCGCCCGCACCCAGCTGCAGCGGACTTACGACAAGGTCGGCGTACGCAACCAGGCGGCGCTGGTCCGCGCGCTGATGACGGCGACGTCACCCTGAACGTCGCCTTGGCGTCCGCAAAGACCGGCACAACGTGAAAGGGGGCGCCTCCCGCGCCCCCTTCAATTCGCGATCCGCGAGGAATCAGGTCGCCGAATCCAGCTTGGTGCTGATGCGGGTAAACAGGCTGGACAGGCTGCCACCGAGGGCGGTGGCGGCGGCAATGATTCCCACCGCGATCAGGGCGGCGATGAGCCCGTATTCGATCGCGGTTGCACCGGAATCATCCCGCAGGAAACGAGACAACGTATTCATGGTGAAAGGCCCCTTGGAGTGACGCAAAGCTCCTCCGCAAAATTACGGAGGGACGATTTCAGGCTGCGCGCGATCTATTGGCGCGCTATTAGGGGATACCGGCAAATTTGCTTAGATTTTATTGATTAGTCGCTTCACTATCCCGCGATCAGACGGCCATCATCGTTCCGGCGCCTTAGCCTTCCCAACGCCCAGATGCTATGGCACACCAGCGCCTTAGTCCGACAACAGGGGGCCTTTGGTGACCACGCGGCTGCATCGGGGCGACCTCCCGGACCTGTCTCGCTACGGCAAAGAAGTCGCGATCGACACCGAAACGATGGGTCTCGATCCCCGGCGCGACCGGCTCTGCGTCGTGCAGCTGTCGCCGGGCGACGGCAGCGCCGATGTCGTCCAGATCCCCCAGGATTTGCGCGAGGCGCCCAATCTGGTCGCGCTGCTGACCGATCCCAACCGGACCAAGATCTTCCACTACGCCCGCTTCGATGTCGCCGTGCTCAAGCACCGCTTCGGGGTCGTCACCGGCCCGATCTGGTGCACCAAGATCGCGAGCCGCCTGGTCCGCACCTATACCGACCGGCACGGCCTCAAGGACCTGGTGCGCGAGTTCCTCAACATCGACATGAGCAAGCAGCAGCAGAGCTCGGACTGGGGCGCCGACAAGATTTCCGACGCCCAGCTCGAATACGCCGCCTCCGACGTGCTCTATCTGCACGATCTCAAGCGCCATCTCGACCGCATGCTCAGGCGCGAGGGCCGGGTCGAGCTCGCCGAAACCTGCTTCCGCTTCCTGCCGGCCCGCATCGAGCTCGACCTCCTGGGCTGGGGCGAAGAGGACATCTTCGCGCACTCCTGATGGCATTGACGCGCACCGACAGCGCCGAACAGCGCGAGGCGATCCTGCTGGGCCTGCTCGCCCGCAACCGGATCGTGTCGGCGCTGCGGATCATCGTTCCAGCGGCGGGCGTCGCCGCATTCCTCGTGCTGGTCGTCCAGATCTATGCCGCGAGCGCGCTGCGCCAGTACGGCGTCTCGGGCATCCGCATCGATCGCGGGGCGCTGGTCGTCGACACGCCCGACTATGCGGGCGTCAGCAAGGACGGCGCGCGCTACGAGGCCCGGGCGAGGGAAGCGCGCGCGCCGCTCGGCACGCCGTCGCAGATCGTCATGCACGATGCCGGCTTCGATTTCACCCCGGCGCACGGCGCGGCGATGCACCTGACTGCCCCCGAGGCCACCGCCGATACCGAGCGGCAGATCGCTGACGGTGCCCGGACTCGCAACGCTTCGCGGCGACGATGGCATCCACGGCACCCTGACCGACCTGGTCGCCGACTTCCAGACGGGGATGACCACCGGCGCCGGGCCCGTCGATCTCACCTATTCGAATGGAACGACGCTCCAGGCAGCGAGCTTTTCGCACGACGGCACCGCCAACCTCTGGACCTTCGCGCACGTCACCTTGACGTATCCGGGGCTGCCGGAGGCGGCGCCATGATGCGTCCGCTGTTCGCCGTGGCGGTCGTGCTGCTGGTTCTCGCCGCGACCGCGGCGCTGCCGGTCAAGATCACCTCGGACCAGTTCGTGGTCGACGATACGCAGCACGAGGCGACGTTCACCGGCAATGTCGTCATCACCCGCGCGACGCTCACCCTGTGGGCCGGCGAAGGTCCTGGTCGAGTATGGCGCCGACGGCCCGCAGAGCATCAGGACCCTCACCGCGACCGGCGGCGTCCGGCTCAAGACGCCGACCCAGACCGCGACGGGCGACACCGCCGTTTACGATCCGAAAACCCAGATCCTGCGACTTTCAGGGCATGTCCTGGTGTCGAGCGGCACCGGCAGCATCGGCAGCGCCGACCTCGTCATCGACCTCAAGTCCAACCTCTCGACCTTTACGAGCGGCAAGGGCGGCGGCCGCGTCTCCGGCGTCTTTACCCCGCAATGAGCGGACCGTCGGACACCCGCGTCGACCAGACCGGCTGGCTGGTCGCGCACGGGCTCGCCAAGCGCTTCGGCAACAAGGTCGTGGTGTCGGACGTCTCGATCGCGGTGCGCCGCGGCGAGGCGGTGGGCCTGCTCGGGCCCGAACGGCGCCGGCAAGACCACGGTCTTCACCATCATCATGGGGCTGGTCGCGCCCGACGCCGGCGAGGTGCGGCTCGATGGCCATGCCATCACGCGGCTGCCGCTGTTCGAGCGCGGCCGGCTCGGCATCGGCTACCTGCCGCAGGAGGCCTCGATCTTTCGCGGCCTCAGCGTCAAGGGCAACATCCTCGCGGTGCTTGAAACGCAGCGGCTGACCAAGCGCGGAGCGCGGCGGCACGCCTCGACGGGCCTGCTCGACGAATTCGGCATCGGCCATCTCGCCGACGTCAACGCCCAGGCGCTCTCGGGCGGCGAGCGGCGACGCACCGAGATCGCCCGCGCCGTCGCCGGCGATCCGGTGTTCATGCTGCTCGACGAGCCGTTCGCCGGCGTCGATCCGATCGCCGTGGCCGAGGTCAAGACGCTGGTGCGCCAGCTCACCCGCCGCGGCATCGGCGTGCTGATCACCGACCACGCAGTGCGCGAAACCCTGTCGCTGGTCGACCGCGCCTACCTGATCCATGACGGCCGCGTGATGATCCAGGGCAAGCCCGAGACCATCGCCAACGATCCCGACGCGCGCCGCGTCTATCTGGGCGAGTGCGTTCTCGGTCTGACGCGGTTTCATCAGGCCGCCAGCGCGCTTAACCTATTCTGGCACGCTTCTTGCGCAGCTGTTGCCCTCTGCCGGTGAATCCGGCATGGTTCGCGCCGCGCCGCGCCTCCCGCGGCATGGGAAAATCGAAGGGCAAACGCATGGCGCTGTCGCCTCGGCTCGAGGTCCGGCAATCGCAGTCGCTGACGCTGACGCCGCAGCTCATGCAGTCGATCCGGCTGCTGCAGCTGAGCCATCTCGAGCTCGACGCCTTCGTTGACGCCGAGCTGCTGCGCAATCCGCTGCTCGAGCGCGAGGACGGGGCAGACCCCGCCGAGCCGCCTCGAAGCCACCCCCGAACCCGCGAGCTTCGACGACACCGTCACCCAGGGCGAGCGCATCCAGGACGCCGACCAGATCGCCGGCACCTACGACACCGACGTCGAGAACGTCTTTCCCGAGCAGCGCAGCGAAGATCGCCTCAGCCGACTGGGGCGGCAGCGGCAGCGGCGGCGATGGCTCCGAGGCGCCCGACATCGACCAGTTCGTCGCGGCACGCGCCAACCCTCGCCGAGCACCTCGAGGCGCAGATCGGCCTGCTGATCGAGCGATCCGGCCGAGCGGCTCATCGCGCGCTTCCTGATCGACGGGCTCAACGAGCCGGACTACCTCGCGCTCGAGCTCGAGACCGTCGCCGCCCAGCTCGGCGCAGCCTCGGAGCGTCGTCGAAGCGGTGCTGGAAAAGCTGCAGTCGCTCGAGCCCACCGGCATCTTCGCCCGCGACGTGCGCGAATGCCTCGCGCTGCAGCTGCGCGAGCGCGACCGGCTCGATCCGATGATGGCAGCTTCTGCTCGATCATCTCGACCTGCTCGCGGGGCACGACCTCGTCGGGCTCGGCCGCGCCGTCGGCGTCGATCGCGACGATCTGGCCGACATGCTCGCCGAGCTGCGGGCCCTCGATCCAAAGCCCGGCCGCGCGTTTGAGCGCGGACCCGTCGAAGCCATCGTGCCCGACGTCTTCGTGCGGCTGGCGCGGGGCGGCTGGGCTCTAGAACTCAATTCCGATGTGCTGCCGCGCGTGCTCGTCAACCGCACCTACTACGCGAGCGTCACGCGACACGCCCGCGACGCCGACGAAAAGGCGTTCCTCGTCGATTGCCTGCAGACCGCCAACTGGCTGACCAAGAGCCTCGACCAGCGCGCCCAGACCATCCTCAAGGTCGCGACCGAAATCGTCCGCCAGCAGGATCCGCTTCCTCGATCGCGGCATCACGTTCCTGAAGCCGATGACGCTGCAAGCTCGTCGCCGACGCCATCGACATGCACGAATCGACGGTGAGCCGCGTCACCTCGAACAAATACATGTCGACCCCGCGCGGCCTGTTCGAGATGAAGTATTTCTTCACCACCGCGCTCGGCTCGTCGACCGGCGGTGACGAGCACTCGGCCGAGGCGGTGCGGCACCGCATCCGCCAGCTCATCGAGGCGGAACCGGCGAGCGACATCCTCTCGCGACGACACGATCGCCGACATGCTGCAGAAGGAACAGGGCGATCGAGGTGGCGCGGCGCACCGTCGCCAAATATCGCGAGGCGATGAACATTCCCTCCTCGGTGATCCGCCGGCGGCAGAAGCGGGCCCTGGCGCCGGCCCGCTAAGCGCGGATATCCGCAGTGAAATCTTCGAATTCTCTTGCCTGGCTTTGAGCCGTGGAGGCTTTGCGCATTGCTCCCGAAGCGCCGCGGGGTCTAGACTCCGCCGGTCCTGATTGCAACGCAGCCAAAGAGGAGCCCCATGACCCTACGCGTCTCAGGCAAGAACATGGATGTGGGCGATGCACTCAGGAGCAAGGCGGAGAGTCACTTCGACGGCGTCATCAGGAAATATTTCGACGGCGGCTATACCGGCCATCTGACGCTCGAGCACGGAAGGCTCGGGCTTTTGCGCCGACTGCATCGTGCATCTCGATTCGGGCGCCGTGCTGCAGGCGCAGCGCCTATGGCGGCGACGCGATCTCGGCCTACGAGATCCTCACCGAGACCATCGACAAGCGCCTGCGCCGCTACAACCGCAAGCTGAAGCAGCATCGTCCACATGCCAACGGCCGATGATGGCACCGCCGACGGCGGACACGGCGCAGTCCTATGTGCTCGCTTCGCCGCATCGATGACGATGAGCTGGACGACGATTATTCGCCACCGGTCATCGCCGAGACGACGCAGAATCTGAGGCAGATGAGCGTCGAGGAAGCGGTGATGGAACTCGACCTTACACAGGCCGATGTGGTCATGTTCCGCCATGCTGGACACGGCGGGTTGAATGTGGTCTACCGCCGCGCCGACGGCAACATTGGCTGGATCGATCCGGCGCTGCGAGCCAATTGAATAGCGCACGCACACGCAACCGGGCATTGATTAGGATCACAATGGAACTGGCCGACATCCTCTCCGAGGAGTCCGTCCTCGTTTCCGCGGACCTCTCCACCAAGCACGACGTCCTTGTAGCGACTCGCCGAGCACGCCGCGACGATCGGCCAGCTATCCGGTCGCCGAAGATTTACAAGGCGCTCGACGATCGCGAGCAGCTTGGCTCGACCGGGCTCGGCAACGGCATCGCCGTTCCGCACGGCAAGTTCGCCGGCGCTCAAAAGCGTCATCGCCGTCTTCATGAAGCTCGAACGCCGGTCGATTTCGATTCGGTCGACGACCAGCCGGTCGACATCGTGATGATGCTGCTCGCCCCGATGGGCGCCGGCGCCGATCACCTCAAGGCGCTGGCGCAAGGTGGCGCGCATGCTGCGGACCGATTCGGTGGTCGAGGCGCTGCGGCGCGAACAATCAGCCGGCCGGCGCTCTACGCGATCCTGACCGCCGAGACCGTCGAGGGCGACGGCAAGGCCGGCCTCAGCGTCCTCCGCGCTCAGTGGACCGTCACCACGCCGAAATTGCGCTCGGCGAGCCAGTCCTCCACGGCTTCTTCGCTGTCGGCGACCAGCAGCGGCGAGCCGTCGGCCGACACCACGATCTGGAACTCCTCGTCGGTCGCGAATTCGCCCTCGCCGCCGATTCTGCCGAGCGTCGGCCGCTCGATCGGGCGCACATAGACCACCGCGTTTCCGCCCAGCGCCATGAATTCGTCCGGCGTCAGATGCGGAGCGGGTTGTCGGAGACGCGGTCTGTTCTGGTCTGTCTTGCATCATGTTCCCCTTTCTAGGCAGAACGGATTTCGATGCGGCGTGCGAGCCTTGCGGTTTCGGGCGGACCACCGAGATGACCAGCATGCCGTGTTCGAGCACGGCATCCTGTCACCTCAACGCCTTCGGCCAGAAGGAAGCTCCGCTGAAACTGCCGCGCGGCGATGCCGCGATGCAGGAATTCCCGGTCCGGTTTCCTCCTTCTGGCGGCCTCGGACCACGAGCTGGTTGTCGTCCTGGCTCAGCTCGAGATCGGCCTGGGCGAACCCCGCGACCGCGATCGAAATCAGGAACCGCTCGCTGCCGTCGGCATCGATGGCTACGCTCGATATTGTAGGGCGGGTAACCGTCCGCGGCTCGGCTGAGCCGGTCGATCCGCTCCTCATAGGCATCGAAGCCCAGCAGAAACGGGGCCGAAAACAGCGAGACGCGGGACATCATGTCCGTCCTTTTAGCAAGCAACGCCGCCCGTCGGCCCGAGTTTCAGTGGCACCGGCGGACGCGCCAGATATGGGGCACGGCGCGGGTTGCTTCAAGCCGCTTGCGGATAGCCGCCGATGGCTGAAACCGTGGGCATCGTGACCCCGGCATTCCGGGCCGAGGACTGGATCTCGGGCTGCGTCCGCAGCGTCTCGCGCAAACGTGCGCCGACTGGCAGCACTGGATCATTTCCGACGATGGCGTGGACTACGAAGCGCTGCTCGCGCGCGGCGGCATTGCGCGATCCGCGCCTGCGGCTTCCCTCGACCGGCCGGATCGGCAGCGGCGCCTCGAGCGCGCGCAATGTCGGGCTCGACGCGCTCGACACCCCTTATGGCGCGACGCTTGACGCCGACGACCGCTTCAAGCCGGAAAAGCTCGAACGCGCCATCGCCGCGCTCGCCGACCACGCCATCGTCTCGATGGCCATCGACGAGCGCGACGCCGCGGGCAGGGCGCTGCGGCTGGTCGGCGCCGGCCCGACCGGCACGCTCCCGGCGTCCGACTACAAATGGACATCCTGTCGATGGATTCGATGATCGTCTGGGACCGGCGGCAGACCGACGGCCGCTACGATCCCGACCTGCCCAACATGAACGATCTCGATTTCCTGCTGCGGCTTTTCGCACGGCGCCGGCGACCTGGCACATTGGAACGCCGCTCCACGATTATCGTGAAGCTCTCGGTCTCGCTCAGCAATGGCGAGGGCGTCACCGGCGCGCATGCTCGCCGCCAAGCGCACCATCCTGCGCGCCTCGAAGCCGGCTTCTACCCGATGGCCGATCCGCGGGGCGCCGAGGGCATGGCGACAGTTCCTCCGGATTTCGCTCGAGGCGGAGGCGAGCTATCCGGCGGCGCTGGCGTCAGCACCCGGCCTGCTGTTCGAGGATCACCTCGAGCCGCTGCTGAGCGCCGCGTCGACCTCGGCGACCTGAGGGATCGCCGGCTGGGCGCCGGGCCGCGTGCAGGCAAGGCTCGCGGCGACCGCGGCGCGGCGCATCGCAAGCTCGAGCGGAACGCCGGCATCGAGCCCGGCGGCGAGGTAACCGACGAAGGTGTCGCCCGCGCCCACCGTGTCCACCGGCGTCGACCGGCGAGCGCGCGGCACGGCCAAGGATCGGCCCTCGCGCAGTCACCGCTTCGCGCGCCGTCCGCGCCGAGCGTCACGATGATCGTCTGCCGGCGCGTCCGCGCCCATTGCGCGCATCGCCGCCGCGAGCGATTCTCCGGGGCACTGCCGCGACAGCAGCGCAAACTCGGTCTCGTTGGCGACGACGATCGAGGCGGTGCCGGCGACGGCGGACGTGGTGTCGAGGAACGGCGCGGTGTTGAGGATCGAGGTCACGCCCTGCAGCCGCGCCAGCGCCAGCGCGCGCATCGTCGCTTCCTGCGGCACCTCCTGCTGGACGATCAGCACGTCGGTTTCCCCGAGGCCGGCGAGCGCCGTCTCCGCATCATCCGGTCCGATCTCGCTGTTGGCGCCGGGCAGGATGCCGATCTCGTTCTCGCCGTCCGGGTCGACGAAGATCATCGCAACGCCCTGCGCGGCATCGATCCGGCGCACGTCCCTGAGCTCGACGCCGCCCGATTTGAGGAGCGCGAGCGCCTCGTCGCCCATGCCATCGCGCCCAGTCGCCGCGACCATCCGCACGCGCGCCCCGGCGCGCCGGGCCGCCAGCGCCTGGTTGGCGCCCTTGCCGCCCGGCGAGGTCGCAAAGGTCGAGCCCATCACCGTTTCGCCCGGCACCGGGAAGCGGCTCGACCCGGCCGATGAGATCGAGCATTACCGAACCGAACACGGTGATCATGCGATGGCCTTCAGAATTGTGTTCCAGTTGCGCGCGGTGCGCAGCGCCGTCTTGGGAATGGTCTTTTCGAGGTCGAGCAGGCCGCCCGCGAGATAGGTCCCGTCGGGCTTGCGATAGGCGATGATGAAGATCTCGCGCGGCCCGAACGGCAGCACGTCGAAATCGCCGGCGACCGGCTTCAGCGTCACGCCCTCGCGGCACCGGCTCGGCGAACAGCACGCACGTGGAGCTTGGCGGCTTCGCTCTCGACCACGCCGCCGAACGGGTCGGCGGCGACCATGGCCTTGAGCTCGTCGATGCTGCGCAGCACCACGCCGATCTTGAACCCGAACGCCTCCTCGAGCCCGAGCTCGAGCTTCTGTTTCAGGCCCTTGCTCGGGCGCGCCTCGAACAGCACGTTGCCGCTCGCCAGCAACGTGCGGACGTCGCTGAAGCCCAGATCCTCGATCGCGGCCTTGAGTTCGGCGCTGCGCACGGTGCGCTTGCCGAGGTTGACCCCGCGCAGGAACGCCACGTAGCGCATCACTTGGCCTTGCCGTTGGGATAGATCGTCTCGCCACGCGCCAGCATCGCGACAAACCCCGCGATCTTCCGCGCCCGGCCCTCCGGCGTCTTGAGCTGGTGGACGCGGAAGGCGAGAGAGTAACGGTTCTGCGCATTGAGCCGCTGGAAGAGGTCTAGCGCCCTGGGCTCCGCTTCGATGGCGGCCAGGAGGTCTGGCGGAAACACCATGCTGCGTCGAGCCGTCATAGGCCCGCTCCCAGCGGCCATCGGCCTTGGCGCGATCGATCTCGGCCTGGCCGGCCGGCTGCATGCGGCCCTCTTCGGTCAGCCGGGCGACGATCACCTGGTTGCGCGTCGACCAGATGCTGCCCCGTTTGCGCGGCGTGTAGCGTTGCAGAAAGCTCTGCGCGTCGAACGGCTTGCGGATGGCGTCGATCCAGCCCCAGCAGAGCGCGGTCTCAAAGCCTTCGACATTGGTCACCGAGGCCAGCCCCGAGCCCTTCTTGTGGATCTTGATCCAGAGCTCGGCGTCGCTCTTGTGGTGCCGCGCGTACCAGCGCTCGAGGGCCGCGCGGTCCTTGAACTCATGCACCGCGTCTGGATTGACGGCAAAAGGCGGCATCAGGGATTGGCCCCGGCGAGCACCCGGGCCAGCGCGGTATCGAGCTTGTCGGTCTCGGGCAGCGTGATTCCGAACGGTCCGCTGAGGATGTCGCGGAGCTCGGCGACGCTGCCCAGCGTGCGCGTGGTGGTCGTCGCTTCGTCGTGGAGATTGTAGCGGGTGTTGAGGAGCGCGTGCCGTCGGTGGCCCTCCGAGCGGGCCGCCATCAACATGTCCTTGAACATCCCCATGGTGACGTCGTTGAGCGCCACGTAGTCGTCGAGCGTGCGGGGCGTGAGATCGAACCGGTAGAGCGGCCGCCAGCTGTCGGCAATCTCGGCCTCGAGGACCCAGACCGGGTCGCCACCGCTCAGCCGATAGCGGCCGTTGGGCGTTTCCTGCTCGACGCCATCGCGGAGCCGCAGCGGCGCGGTCATCACCTGGCCGCCGAATCCGACATCGGCGAGATACGGTACGCCGCCCACGTCGACGAGCAGCGCCATATGGGTCAGCTGCTGCGGCGGGGACGGGTCCGTGCGGCCCCACAGCACGCCGGCCGCGAGTCCGGTGACCGTGAAGTCCATCGCTTCGAGCACGGCCTTGAACAGCAGATTGTGCTCGAAGCAATAGCCGCCGCGCCGCTCGACGACGAGCTTCTGCTCGAGATCGGAGAGCTGCAGCCGCACCGGCAGCTCCATCAGCGGATTGAGGTTTTCGAACGGAATCGCCGCCGGATGCAAACGATGCAGCATCTCGAGCGTCGCCAGGTTCGGCGCGATCGAGCCCGCATAGTTGATCCGCTTGAGATAGGCGTCGAGATTGGCCTCTTCGCTCACCCGTTGCCCCCGCCGCCGGTTCTGGGACGCGCATAATGGGCAAGCGCGTGCCGTTTGTCACGTAGCTGGATGGGCGAGGGGCGGCGCGCGGCCTCAGGCGCCTTTGGCGGCGGCGATGGTGCGCCGTACGGCATCGGTGTCCGTCAGGGTGAGCTGAAATTCGCGGTCGAGGTCGGTGCCACCCATGCCGACGCGCCGATTGCGAAACGCCATTCCACTTGGGTGCGTGCTCAGGGCGGCAAAATGGAACTCGTCGGCGCCCGAGCGGCGCACGACTTCGGCGATGTTGTCGGCGTCGAGCTCGCCGCAGGCCATGATCCTGATCCGGCCGCGGGCCACCTCATGCGCGCGCTTCAGGGTGTCGATGCCCTCGACCGCGCTGTTGTGCTGGCCCGAGGTCAGCACCCGATCGACGCCGCACCGCACCAGCGCTTCGATCGCTTCCGCGGCGTCGCGCGTCATGTCGAACGCCCGGTGGCAGGTGACGGCGAGCGGGCGCGCCGCCTGCGTCAGCTCGCCCATGCGCGTCTCGTCGATCCGCCCGTCGGCGGTGAGGCAGCCGAACACGACGCCCGCGACGCCGAGCTCGCGGCAGGCCCGTACGTCCTCGAGCATGGTGCGATATTCGAGCTCGGAATAGAGGAAGTCGCCGCCGCGCGGGCGGATGATCACGTGAAACGGGATCGTTGCGATGGCGAGGGCGGCGCGCACCACCCCGAGGCTCGGCGTCAGCCCGCCTTCGACCAGGCTCGCGCAAAGCTCCACGCGATCTGCGCCGGCAGCCTGCGCGGCGGCCAGCCCGTCGATCCCTTCAACGCAGACCTCGATGAGCGGCTTGGTCATGGAAAGCTCCGGCCCCGATCATTGCCGGGGTGCGCCAAAGAAAAAGCGCCTCACGGCGCTTCATCCAGCTATCGGCAAGATGGTGGAGCCAAACGGAATCGAACCGTCGACCTCTTGAATGCCATTCAAGCGCTCTCCCAACTGAGCTATGGCCCCATCTCTGTCTTGGGTGCGCCGCGGCAGCCGGGCCGCCGAAGCGCGCTGTGTTCTAGTAAAGCGCCCCCACCGACGCAAGCTTATCTTTCGTCGCCGCCGACGTCGAAATCGAGGTTGTCTTTTTCCTCTTCGTCTTCCTCGAGGAAGGCGTCCTCATCGTCATCGCCGATGTCTTCGACCTCTTCGACGTCCTCGACATCGGGGATTTCTTCGGCCTCGGTCTCCCCGGCCTCTTCGGCGTCGGCTTCCTCGAGCGAGATCACCTCGGGCTCGGCGGCGGCCACCGGCACGGCCTCGACCTCGACTTCTTCTTCCTCTTCCTCCTCTTCGCGCTCCGCGGCGCCCTTGCGGGTCGCGTTCTGCTCGAAGAAGGAGCGCGGATAGGACTTGCCGGTATAGGGCGAGACGATCGGATCCTTGTTCAGGTCGTAGAACTTCTTGCCGGTCTCAGGGTCTTCGCGCTTGGTGCCGCGTTCGTCTTTGGCCAAGGCTGGTTCCTCTCTGTCGAAAAACGGGGGTGCCGCCCACTCGGCGCCGTGCGGTAGGGGGAAAGCCGGGCGCTGTCAAACGCAAAAACGCCGAAAAAATGGCGCGCTCTGCCAACTCCCGAAGGGATGTTCACCCGGCGCATTTGCCTCCCCGCCACCGCGGATGCTAGCCCTCCGCCCGCGATCCTGATTGGCACGTGATGCCCCAAACCCCACCGGCTGCTGTCGCGCTTTCTGCCTGCCGCTCGCCCTGGCTGCGCGGCGCCGTGCGCGTGCCGGGCGATCGCGACCTGACGCGCCTCGCGCTGCTCCTTGCCGCGCTGGCGCGCGGACCGAGCCGGATCGAACATGGCAATGCCGGGGCAGATGTCGCGGCGCTCCTTGCCGCGCTCCGGCTGCTCGGCGTCACGGTCACCCAGAAGGGCATCGACTTCGACGTGATCGGCATGGGGGTGGGGGGCTTTCTCGCGCCGGAGGAGCCGATCGACCTCGCGCATCTGGGCGATGGCGCGCTGCTGCTCATCGCGCTGCTTGGGGCGCACGATTTCGAGACGCGCTTTTCGGGCTACACGCCGACCGCGATGAGCGAATCCCTCATCGACTTCCTCCACCGCACCGGTGCGCGGGTCGAACGCAAGGGCAGCGAGCTGATCCTCCAGGCGCCGCGCTTTCCGCTGCCGCTCGATCTCAACCTGCCGCGCGAGGCCCTGGCGCTGAAGGCGCCGCTGATGCTCGCGGCGCTGGTGACCACCGGCACCAGCATCATCCGCACCCCCGACGGCAGCGACCCCGCGGACGGTCTTGCCATGACCTTTGGCGCCGGCCTGACCGCGGCGCCGGCCGAGGACGGCACGCGCGTGTCGATCGAGGGGATGACGCCGCTCGCCGGCCAGACCTTCGTCGTGCCGGGCGACCCGGTCTTCGCCGCGTTCCCCGCCGCGGCAGCGCTGATCGCCCCGGATTCCGAGATCGCGATCGAGACGCTGTCGGTCGCACCCGGTCGCATGGTGCTGCTTGATGCCCTCAAGCTGCTTGGTGGCGATCTGAGCCTGGGACCGGCGAAAGCCGGTGGGCGCGACACCGCCGACCTCCTGGTCCAGGCCGCAAAACTCAGCGGCGCGACGATCCCGGCGACGCTCCCCATCGAGCCCGAGGATTTTCCGATCCTCGCCGTGGTGGCGTCGGTGGCCAAAGGCGAGACGCTGTTCGAGGGACTGGGGGAGGGCCAGGCGCGCCTCAACCTGACCCGGGCGCTGCGCGCCAACGGCGTCGACTGCGAGGAGCGGCCGGGCGGCCTGCTGGTGCGCGGCATGGCCAAGGTGCCGGGCGGCGGCAAAGTCGCGACCAAGCTTGACCCGAAACTGGCGATGGCGTTCCTCGTTCTGGGGCTGGGCTCGGACAAGCCGATTACCATCGACGACGGAGCGGCGATGGCCGACATCTTTCCCGGCTTCACCCAGGCGTTCGAGCATATCGGGGGCCGGTTCGTCACCGGCGAGGGCAAGTGATCGTCGCCGTCGACGGTCCGGCGGCGTCCGGCAAAGGCACCCTCGCCGCCGGGCTCGCGCGCCACTACCGCCTGCCGCATCTCGATACCGGGCTGCTCTATCGCGCGGTGGGCGTCGCCGTTGCCGACTGGACCGCGACGGAACAATTCGAGGCGCGGGCGGTGGCGGCGGCGCGTGCCCTCGATGCCGGCCAGCTGCAGGATACCGGCCGCTTGACGACGGCGGCCGCGGGCAGCCTCGCCAGCAAGGTCGCGGTCTTTGCCGGCGTGCGCGAGGCACTCCGCCAGTATCAGCGCGATTTCGCCAACCGGCCGGAGGGCGCCGTGCTCGACGGCCGCGACATCGGCACGGTGATCTGCCCCGACGCCGATGTGAAGCTCTTCATCGTCGCCGACAGCAAGGCGCGCATGGAGCGCCGGGCCCGCCAGCTCGAGGCGAAGGGCGAGGCGGTTGACCGCTACCGGCTCTTCCACCAGATCGAGGAACGCGACGCCCGCGACCGCGCCAACCCCAATGGCGGGTTCTATCAGGCCGCCGACGCCCACTTGCTGGACACGACGCGATTGGATATAGACGCCGCACTCCGCGCAGCCGTCGCCATTGTCGACGGGGTGATGGCCGGAAAGGCGGGCTGACTTAGCCCAAATCCACCCTTTCCTCACCAGGCCCCTTCGTCATCGACCAAGGACCGGCCGCGGGACCTCAGTTTAAATCGCTGGCTCGCGCTTTTGCGCACCGGACCGCTTTTTGCTCGGGCAAGCCCGAGGGGAGCGGTGAAGCCGGGCCGGCTCACCCAACCACCGGTCGCGCATGGAGATAGAGTTTGGCCAGTACGCAAACTGCGATGAAAGAGGATTTCGAGTCCCTGTTGATGGACTCCTTCATGGACAACGAGCCCATGGAAGGTGCGGTCGTCAAAGGCACCGTGGTCGCGATCGAAAAGGATCTCGCGATCATCGATGTGGGATTGAAGACCGAGGGCCGCATCGCCCTCAAGGAATTCGGCCAGGCCGGCCGTGACGGCACCATCAAGGTGGGCTCGATCGTCGAGGTCTATGTCGATCGCGTCGAGAACGCCGTCGGCGAGGCGGTGCTGAGCCGCGAGAAGGCCCGTCGCGAAGAGAGCTGGGTCAAGCTCGAAGAAATGTACAACAACAACCAGCGCGTCGAAGGCACCATCTTCAACCAGGTCAAGGGCGGCTTTACCGTCGACCTCGAAGGCGCCGTCGCGTTCCTGCCGCGCTCGCAGGTCGATATCCGTCCGATCCGCGACATCGGCCCGCTGATGAATGTGCTGCAGCCGTTCCAGATTCTGAAGATGGACAAGCGCCGCGGCAACATCGTCGTGTCGCGCCGTGCCATCCTCGAAGAGTCGCGCGCCGAGCAGCGCTCGGAGATCGTCCAGCAGCTCGAGGAAGGCCAGATCGTCGACGGCGTGGTCAAGAACATCACCGACTACGGTGCGTTCGTCGACCTCGGTGGCATCGACGGCCTGCTGCACGTCACCGACATCGCCTGGCGCCGCGTCAACCATCCGTCGGAAGTGCTGTCGATCGGCGAGACCATCAAGGTCCAGATCATCCGCATCAACCACGAGAGCCACCGCATCAGCCTCGGCATGAAGCAGCTGCAGGCCGACCCGTGGGATGGCATCGCGGCGAAGTATCCGCTCGGCACCAAGTTCACCGGCCGCGTCACCAACATCACCGACTACGGTGCGTTCGTGGAGCTCGAGCCGGGCATCGAAGGACTGATCCACGTCTCCGAGATGAGCTGGACCAAAAAGAACGTCCACCCCGGCAAGATCGTCTCCACCTCGCAGGAAGTGGAAGTCATGGTGCTCGAGGTCGATCCCGAGAAGCGCCGCATCTCGCTGGGCCTCAAGCAGACGCTCGCCAATCCGTGGGAGACTTTTGCCGAGAAGTTCCCGGTGGGTTCGACCGTCGAGGGCGAGGTCAAGAACAAGACCGAGTTCGGCCTCTTCATCGGCCTCGACGGCGACGTCGACGGCATGGTGCACCTCTCCGATCTCGACTGGCAGAAGCCGGGCGAGCAGGCGCTCGAGGAATACAACCGCGGCGATGTCGTGCGCGCCAAGGTGCTCGACGTCGATGTCGAGAAGGAGCGCATCTCGCTCGGCGTCAAGCAGCTCGCGACGGGTGACGAAAAGGACGTTGCCGGCGACGGCATCAAGAAGGGCTCGGTCGTGACCGGCACCATCACCGAGGTCAATGACGGGGGCATCGAGGTCAAGATCGCCGACAGCGAGATGACCGCCTTCATCCGCCGCGCCGATCTGAGCCGCGACCGCAACGACCAGCGCCCCGAGCGCTTCAGCAAGGGCGAAAAGGTCGACGCGCGCGTCACCCAGTACGACCGCAAGACCGGCAAGATCGCGCTCTCGATCAAGGCGCTCGAAATCGCCGAGGAGAAGGAGGCGGTCGCCGCCTACGGTTCTTCGGATTCGGGCGCTTCGCTCGGCGATATTCTGGGCGCCGCGCTCAAGGATCGCGAGAAGAAGTAACGCGATCCGCGCATGCGGTTTCGATCAGCAATCGTCAGGTCCGCGCCAGAGGTGCGGACCTTTCTCTTAGGTGCCAACGAAAAATGAAGCTTCCCGGCGTCGCCTGGCGCGCGCTCACCGGCTACGACCTGCCGGCGGTCGAGCAGATCGCCGCCACGGTGCACCCTGCCTTCCCGGAATCGGCGGAGGTGCTCGCCGAAAAGCAGCGCCTCTATCACAACGGCGCCTATCTGCTCGAGGTCAACGAGCGGCCGGCCGGCTACGTCCTCAGCCACCCGTGGCGGCTCGACGACCTGCCCCCGCTCGATCGGCTGCTGGGGGCGCTGCCGCCCGAGCCCGACACCTACTACATCCACGACATTGCACTGCTGCCGGTGGCGCGCCGCATCGGGGCGGCGACGTTTATCCTCGAGGCGCTCGCCAAGCACGCCGTCGCGCACGGCCTGCCGAGCCTCAGCCTCGTCGCCGTCAACGGCAGTATCGGGTTCTGGGAAAAGCGTGGCTTTACCGTCGAGGAACGGCACGAATTTGACACAAAACTCGCCACCTACGAACCCTCGGCGCGGCTGATGCTGCGCCGGCTTGCGTAACTACAGAATTGTAGCTACATTCGGTGTACGCGGAGAGGCGACGCGTGGAGTTCGAGTGGGACGACGCAAAGGCGGCGAGCAATCTGCGCAAGCGCGGTGTCAGGTTCGAGGACGCCATCGAGATTTTCGACGACCCGGACGCAGTGGAGCGGGCGGCGTCGACCGTTGGCGGTGAAGTGAGATTGAAAAGAACCGGCCTCGCAGAGGCGGGTCCGATACTGACCATCATCTACACGTGGCGAATGATAGGCGGGTCGGAAGTCGCCAGGATCATTTCAGGCCGGCGCGTCGAAGAAGGAGAGACAGGATTATGGCGATCGTTCGATACCAGAGGAAACCGCTGACCGCTGAGCAGATTGCCCGGCTCGAAAAGCTGAAGGACATTCCGGACGAGGCGATCGACTTCTCCGATATCCCGGACAACAATGACGGGTATGGGCCGCCGGTGCGCGGCCGCTTCTATCGTCCCATTAAGCAACAGGTCACCCTGCGCCTCGACAGCAACACGCTCGACTGGTTCAAGCGCCACACGCCCAAGGGCTACCAGACCGACATCAATCGCGTCTTGAGCGAATACGTAGCGAAGCAGCAAAAGAAGGCCGGCTGAGCATCGCCTTGCCAAAGCCCACGGGGCTCGGCTAAGCCGCTCCCCTCCTGAGAGGCGCCAAATGTCCGACCCGATGCTCGATCCTTCCAGCGCGATCCCCGCGGCCAGTGCGCTGCGCCGCTCGCGCTTCCGCTGGCGCATTCTCGCCTTCATCGCGCTGGTGGTGGCGATCCTGGCGCTCGCCGGGCGCTTCGCGACGGAGAACGGCCTGTCGGGCGACCAGATCGCGCGCGTGGTGATCGACGGCACCATCGCGACCGACCCGGCGCGGCTCAAGGTGCTCAACACCCTCGCCAGCACCGACAGCGTCAAAGCGGTGATCCTCGCCATCAACTCGCCCGGCGGCACCACCGCCGGCGGCGAGGAGCTCTACGAGGCCATCGGCAAGCTCCGGGCGAAAAAGCCGGTGGTGGCCGTCATCAGCGAGCTCGGCGCGTCCGCGGCCTACATGACCGCCATCGCCTCGGACCGCATCTTCGCGCGGCGGCTGTCGCTGGTCGGCTCGATCGGCGTGCTGTTCGAGACCTTCAATGCCGGCAAGCTGATGGACACCATCGGCATCGGCGCCGACAAGGTCGCCTCGGGGCCGCTCAAGGCCGAGCCCGACATCACCCATCCGCTGACCGACGCGGCGCGTGCCGAGCTGCAGGGCCTCGTCGACGACAGTTTCGGCTGGTTCGTCGATATCGTCTCCGAACGCCGCGGCATCGACCGTCCGACGGTGGTGACCCTCGCCGATGGCCGCATCTACACCGGCAACCAGGGCATCGCCAACAAGCTCATCGACGAGGTGGGCGGCGAGGCGGAAGCCATCGACTGGCTCGACAAGACCAAGGGCATCAAGGCCAATCTGCCGATCACGTCCTGGTGGCCGGTCGCCGGCGCGCCCTGGAGCAATGCCGGCAAATGGCTGGGTGGCGAGGTGCGCAGCGCCATCGGGCTGCCCTCCGACGGTCCGATCGTTCTTGACGGGTTGGTCTCGCTTTGGCAGGGTCCGGCCTGACTTAGGAACATACGTTATCCCGTGGCGTGCGAGGGGCACGCCGCGTCACTCGCATCGGGACGGACGGGGCGCGATGATCAAGTCGGAACTGGTCGAAAAGCTTGCAGGCGAAAATCCGCATCTTTTCCAGCGCGATATCGAAAACATCGTCAATGCCATCCTCGATGAAGTCGGGGACGCCATGGCGCGCGGCGATCGCGTCGAGCTGCGCGGCTTCGGCGCCTTTGCGGTCAAGAACCGCCCGGCCCGCGTCGGCCGCAACCCGCGTACCGGCGAGCAGGTCGATGTCGGGGAGAAATACGTGCCGCAGTTCAAGGCCGGCAAAGAGATCCGTGAGCGGCTCAACAAGAACTAAGCGGTTGGTATTGGAACAGACGCCATGACGCGGCGCATTGTCGGCTGGCTGGTCCTGGTGCCGCTCTGCCTCGTGCTGATCGTATTTGCGCTGTCCAATACGCAGCCGGTCAATATCTACTTCAACCCGTTCGTGCCGCATCTGCCGAACCCCGAGAACGCGGTGCCCTTGTTCTTCATCCTGTTCGGCGTGCTGCTCCTGGGCGTCGTGCTCGGCGGCGTCGCCACCTGGTTCGCGCAAAGCCATCATCGGCGCGATCTGCGCAGCTACCGCCGCGAAAGCGAGCGGCTGGCGAGCGAGGTCGACGCGCTGCGCCGCGCCCCGGGAACCGTCGGCATCGACGAGTTGGTGAAGTCCTGAGGCGATGATCGACCCCTTCATCATCAAGATCTGCGGCATCCGCAGCGAGGCCATCCTCGACACGGCGATCGATGCCGGCGCCGACATGGTCGGCTTCATGCATTTCCCGCGCTCGCCGCGCCATCTCGAGCTCGACCCGATCGGCGAGCTGATCTCGCTCGCCCGCGGTCGGGCCGAGACCTGCGTGGTGCTGGTCAATCCGGACAATACGCTGGTGGCGCAGGTCGCGGCGCTCGGCCCCGACTGGATCCAGCTTCATGGACCCGAGACGCCGCATCGCGTCGAGGCCATCCGCGAGGAAGCCGGGATCGCGATCCTCAAGGTCTGCCATATCGGCGATGCCAGCGACGTGGCGGCGGTCACGGCATTCGCCGCCTGTGCCGACCGGCTGCTGCTCGAAGCCAAGCCGCCCAAGGACGCGCCGCGCCCGGGCGGGCTGGGCACGACCTTCGACTGGAGCCTGCTCAAGGCGCTTGACCCTCAGTTGGGCTTCATGCTTTCGGGAGGGCTGACGCCCAAAAACGTGGCCGACGCCATCCTCATGGCCCGGCCGATGGGCGTCGATGTCTCCTCGGGGGTCGAAAAGAGCCCCGGCGTCAAGGATCCAGACCTGATCCGCGCCTTCATCACCAATGCGCGGCAAGCCGCCGCGAGCTGAGTGCCATGCCTGACAGCGACGCGCCTCCGAGCCGGCCCAATTCCCTGCGCACCGGCCCCGACGAGGATGGGCGCTTCGGACTCTACGGCGGCCGGTTCGTCGCCGAGACGCTGATGCCGCTGATCCGCGATCTCGAGACGGCCTACCTTGCCGCCAAGGACGACCCGGCGTTCGTCGCCGAGATGGCGGACTTGCGCACCCACTATGCCGGCCGTCCGTCGCCGCTCTATTTCGCCGAGCGCCTCACCAAGGAGCTCGGCGGCGCGAAGGTGTACCTCAAGCGCGAGGAGCTCAACCACACCGGCTCGCACAAGATCAACAACACGCTCGGCCAGATCCTCCTCGCGCAGCGCATGGGCAAGACGCGGATCATCGCCGAGACCGGCGCCGGCCAGCACGGCGTCGCGACGGCGACCGTCTGCGCCCGGTTCAAGCTGCCCTGCGTCGTCTTCATGGGGGCGACGGACGTCAAGCGGCAATGGCCGAACGTGCTGCGCATGCGAATGCTGGGCGCCGAAGTGCGACCGGTGACGGCGGGCGCCGGCACGCTCAAGGACGCCATGAACGAGGCATTGCGCGACTGGGTCACTAATGTCGAGACGACCTATTACCTGATCGGCACCGCGGCGGGCCCGCACCCCTATCCGATGATGGTGCGAGACTTCCAGAAGATCATCGGCGAAGAAATCCGCACGCAGATGGAGGAGGCCGAGGGCCGCCTGCCCGACGCGCTCGTCGCCTGCGTCGGCGGCGGCTCCAACGCCATCGGCACCTTCTACGACTTCCTCGATGAGCCGAGCGTGAAGCTTTATGGCGCCGAGGCCGGCGGCCACGGGATCGACGTCGAGAACGGCCACGCCGCCTCGATGACCGGCGGCCGGCCCGGCGTGCTCCACGGCAACCGCACCTATCTGCTGCAGGATGCCGACGGCCAGATTCTGGAAGGCCATTCCATTTCCGCCGGGCTCGACTATCCTGGCGTCGGCCCCGAGCATTCGTGGCTGCACGACCAGAAGCGCGTGACCTATGTGCCGATCACCGACAAGGAGGCGCTCGACGCCTTCCAGCTGCTGACGCGCACTGAAGGCATCATCCCCGCGCTCGAGAGTGCGCACGGGCTGGCGCAGGTCATCAAGCTCGCGCCGACGATGAAGACGAACGAAACCATCGTCCTCTGCCTCTCGGGCCGCGGCGACAAGGACGTGGAATCGGTCGGGCGTTATCTCGGGATGAACGAATGAGCACGCGCATCGCCGATCGCTTCGCTGCTTGCGCCAAGGAGCATCGCCCGGCGCTGGTAACCTTCATCATGGCCGGCGATCCGGACCTCGAGACGGCGAGCGCGATCCTCAAGGCGCTGCCGGGCGCTGGCGCCGATCTCATCGAGCTTGGAATGCCGTTCTCCGATCCCATGGCCGACGGGCCGGGCATCCAGGCCGCCGGGCAGCGCGCGCTTCACGCCGGCCAGACCCTCAACAAGACCCTCGGCATGGTTGCGGACTTCAGGAAGGTCGACCAGGCTACGCCTGTCGTGCTCATGGGCTACTACAACCCCATCTACATCCACGGCGTCGAGGCGTTCATCCGCGATGCGCTTGCGGCGGGCGTCGATGGACTGATCGTCGTCGACCTGCCGCCCGAGGAAGACACCGAGCTCTGCGTGCCCGCGCTCGCGGCGGGCCTCAATTTCATCCGGCTGACGACGCCCACTACCGATGACCGCCGGCTGCCGACCGTGCTCAAGAACACCTCGGGCTTTGTCTATTACGTCTCGATGACAGGCATCACCGGCGCGGCGATCAAGTCGCATGCCGCGGTGGGCGAGGCGGTCAAGCGCATCAAGGGCCATACCGCGCTGCCGGTCGCCGTCGGGTTCGGCATCAAGACCGCCGACGACGCGGCATTGATCGGTCGCGACGCCGATGGCGTGGTCGTGGGCACCGCGCTCTGCAATGCCGTGGCGGGCTCGCTCGATGCCGGCAAGGCCACCGCCGGCACGGTCGCCGCGGTCACGACGCTCGTCAGCGGCCTCGCCTCGGGCGTGCGCCGCGCCCGGTCGTAGGCCCGTCAGTGGGTGTCAGAAACTATTTGATCGAGGGCGTCTCGGGCGCGGGCAAAACCACGGTGGCAGAGGAGCTGCAGCGGCGCGGCTACCACGTCGTCCATGGCGACCGGCAGTTTGCCTATTACGGCGATCCCGACACCGGCGAGCCGCTCGACTGGCCGGCGACGCAAAGCGAGGCTGAACGGGCTGCGTGGGGCTATCCGCGCTGGATTTGGCCGGTGGCAAAGGTCAGATCCCTGATTGCCGATCACACTCACGCCATCACTTTCTTCTGCGGCGGCTCGCGGAACTCCCACCAGTTCATCGATCTGTTCGACCAGGTTTTCCTCCTCGAGGTCGACCTCGAGACCTTGAACCGGCGGTTGGCGCGGAGGCCCGAAGACGAGTTCGGCGGCAAGCCGGCCGAGCGGGAACTTGTCGCGCGCGTGCATGCGAGCAGGGAAGGGCTGCCGAAGGACGCGATCGCTATCGACGCGAGCGGCCCTGTCGCTGAGGTCGTCGATGCAATTCTCTTGAAGTGCACCGCGCCCGCGTGAATTTGCGCCTTCCGGCATCGCCGCCTATATTGCCACAATCTGTTCGTAGACGGGCCGTGTTCGCCCTGAAGGATCGCCATGAGCTGGATCGATAACGTCCTTCCCCCGAAAATCCGGTCGTTCCTGAACAAGCGCGAGACGCCCGAAAACCTCTGGGTCAAGGACCCCGAGTCGGGCGAGATGGTGTTTTATCGCGATCTCGAGGCCAATCAGTGGGTGATCCCGGGTTCGGGCCACCACATGAAGATCAAGGCCCATGACCGCATGACGGCGTTTCTCGACGACGGCAAATACGAGGCCGTGCCGTTGCCCTCGGTGACCACCGATCCGCTCAAATTCCGCGACCAGAAGCGCTACGTCGATCGGCTCAAGGAAGCGCGGCTGAAAACCGGCATGGACGACGCCGTGCTGGTCGCCGCCGGCAGGCTCTATGGCGCGCCGGTCACCGTCGCCGTGCAGGATTTCGATTTCATGGCGGGCTCGCTCGGCATGGCCGCGGGCTCGGCGGTGATCACCGGGCTCGAACGCGCCGCGGCCAACAAGACGCCCTTCATCCTCTTTGCCTCATCGGGCGGCGCGCGCATGCAGGAGGGCATCCTTTCGCTGATGCAGATGCCGCGCACCACCGTCGCGGTGCTGCGCCTGCGCGATGCGGGGTTGCCGTTCATCGTCGTCTTCACCAATCCGACGACCGGCGGCGTCACCGCTTCCTATGCGATGCTGGGCGACGTCCACATCGCCGAGCCGGGGGCGCTGATCTGCTTTGCCGGCCCGCGCGTCATCGAGCAGACCATCCGCGAAAAGCTGCCCAAGGGCTTCCAGCGCTCGGAATATCTCTACGAGCACGGCATGGTCGATATGGTCGTCCATCGCCATCACCTCCGCTCGAGCATCGGCTCGCTGGTGGCGCTGCTGACCAAGGCGGCCTCGCCCGCCGCGCTCGGCACCGAACGTGCGGCAGCCCAGGCCACCCCGATCGTCCCGCCGGCCAATGACGACGATCTCGACGGCCCGGTGGCGCAGGCGGCGTCGGAATAGCGCGATCGGCGAGAAGCAGTTCTGCGTCTATATCCTCGCCAGCAAGATTGGCGGGACGCTGTATATCGGCGTCACGAGCAATCTCCTCAAGCGACTATGGGAGCACCAGAACCATGTTGTCGAAGGGTTCACGAAGCGCTACGGCGTGACGCAACTGGTCTATTACGAATTCCATCCAACGGCTGAATCTGCGATCGGACGTGAGAAGCAGATGAAGGAATGGAAACGGCAGTGGAAAATCGAGTTGATCGAGAAAGCAAATCCCTACTGGCATGACCTGTCGGACGAGCTGACCTTCTAACCCTCGGTCGTCACCCCGGCGAAAGCCGGGGCCCAGTTTCCTTTTTCGCGAAAACTGGATACCGGCTTTCGCCGGTATGACGAACGAAGTCCCATGTCCCGCACTGATGCCATCCTGAAGCGTCTGACGACGCTGTATCCGAAATTCATGGACCTGAGCCTCGACCGGCAATGGCGGTTGCTCGGGCAATTGGGCAACCCGCAGGAGCGGCTGCCGCCGGTGATCCATGTCGCCGGCACCAACGCCAAGGGCTCGACCATCGCTTACCTGCGGGCCATGCTGGAAGCGGCGGGCAAGCGCGTCCACGTCTATACCTCGCCGCACCTGGTGCGCTTCAACGAGCGCATCCGTCTTGCCGGCAAGCTGGTGAGCACGCGTCGTGTCAATGACGCGCTCGAACAGGTCGAGGCGATCAACGCCGGCCGGCCGATCACCCAGTTCGAGATCACGACCTCGGCGGCGCTGCGGCTGTTTGCCGAGACGCCCGCCGATTACCTGCTGCTCGAAGTGGGGCTGGGCGGCGATTTCGACTCGACCAACGTGATCAACCATCCGCTCGGCACGATCATCACCCCGGTCGATTTCGATCACCAGAAATGGCTCGGCACCACCATCGCCGAAATCGCCTCGCACAAGGCCGGAATATTGAAGCGCGGGGCGCCAGCGGTGATCGGCCGGCAGCGCGACGAGGGCCTCGCGGAGATCGAGCGGGCCGCTCGTAGACTGCAAGTCACCCCGTTCGTCCAGGGCCGCGACTATGATGGCTACGCCCAGGGCGGCCGCCTGATCTACCAGGACGAGGACGGGCTGCTCGACCTGCCGCCGCCGGCGCTGGTCGGCCACCACCAGTTTGACAATGCCGCGCTCGCCATCGCGGCGGTGCGCCATTTCGGATTGCCGATCGGCGAGGCGGAGATCGCAACGGGCCTTCGCACGGTGGTCTGGCCGGCGCGCATCCAGCCGCTCAAGGGCAGGCTGCGGGACATGCTGCCAAAATCCTCTGAGCTCTGGCTCGATGGCGCGCACAACGCGCATGGCGCGGCCGCGCTCGCTCTGTCGCTCGAGGAGATGAACGCGGCGCGCCCAAAGCCGCTCGTGCTGATCGTCGGCATGATGAACACGCGCGCCCCGTCGGATTTCCTCGCGCCGTTCGTGCCGATGGCGCCGCGCGTCCTGGCGCTCACCATACCGGGGGAGGAGAACGCGCACCCGGCCCGTCACATCGCGGAGGTCGCGGCCGCCGCCGGCCTCGAGGCGAAGCCAAGCCGGTCCGTGCAATCCGCGCTGCGCGAGGCGGCGCGAACTGCCGGCGCCCGGGTGGTCATCTGCGGCTCGCTCTATCTGGGCGGCGATGTGCTCGCCAAGAACGGCACGCCACCGGACTAGATCAGCGTTTCAGGCGAAGCTCTCGAGCCACTTGGTGAGCTGCGCGCGGCTCGGGCCGTAGCCGACCTTGATGTCGACCGGCGCGCCGTCCTTGAACACCATCAGCGTCGGCATGGCGCGCACATTGTAGGCGGTGACCGTCGAGGGGTTGGTCTCGACATCAAGCTTGACGATCTTGACGCGGCCGTCGAGTTCGACCGCGAGGTCGTCGAGGATGGGGTCCATCGCCTTGCAGGGTGGGCACCAGTCCGCCCAGAAATCGACGAGCACAGGGCCGCTGGCGCCCAGCACTTCGCGCGAGAAATCGGCATCGGAGACCAGCTGGCCCATCGGACACTCCATCGGTAGTTACCGATGAAAGCTAGCCCGAGTCGGCGGGATGCGGAAGGCACGGATTTCCAGACAATGGGGTGTCGAGAGGCGATCCTGCGCGCCCAAAGGGCATCTGCGAGCTTTGCTCCACCCTCATCCGGCTTCGCCACCTTCTCCCGTCAAGGGAGAAGGCACAGCTCACGGGCATCGCGGTTCCATTGCCTTCTCCCCTCGCGGGAGAAGGTGCCCGAAGGGCGGATAAGGGGGGCCACGAGCACCGGACAAACAAAAAACGCCGCCGGATCGAGCCGACGGCGTTCTTAATTGCCTGAGTTCGATGCCGCCTAGGCGGTGCGAAGCTGCGGATCCGGCGTGGCGTAGCTGGTCAGCCACTTGCTGAGGCCGGCCTTGGGGGTGCCCGCGCCGATCTTCATGTCGACGGCTTCGCCGTCCTTGTAGAGGATCATGGTGGGGATCGACCGAACGCCGTATTTCACGGTCGTCGAGGGGTTCTCATCGACGTTGAGCTTGACGATCTTGACCTTGCCCTGGAGCTCGCTGGAGAGCTCCTCGAGCACTGGGGCGATGGCGCGGCACGGGCCGCACCATTCGGCCCAGAAATCGACCAGAACCGGCTCTTTGGATGAAAGCACTTCCTCGCCGAAATTGGCGTCGGACACGTGGGTTGTCATGTTGAGGAATTCCCTTGGGGATTTCGCCTACTAACGAAGCGGCGCGTTGTTTGATCCAAAAGCTAGGAAGAGTCCAGCGAGGCTTCAATCCATATCACTTGAGGGTGAATCCCGCCACCCTTTGCGCCAGTTGTGACTGTGGCAGAATCATGAATGATTCCAAGGACGTCCAGAGGATCCCCGCGGCGATAGCCTTGTCGGGGAAGAGCTGTCCTGCGACCAGCGCATAGAGGCCGAGCTGGCGAGCATAGCCGGGCGGGACTTCCGCGTCCGATCGGGGAACGTTTTCGTCGGATTTGTAGTCGACGATCAGCACCTCGCTGGGCGTCACGACGAGCCGGTCGATGCGCCCGGCGATGAGGACCGGACGCCCGCTTTGCAGGCCTTTGGCGAGGATTGGCACCTCGGCGCGAGAGGCCGGCCCGAACAGATGCTCAAGCTGCGGCGCGGCGAGGATCGCGAGCGCCCGCCTGAGGATCGCGCCCTGGCGCTCGGGGGCGCCCGGCAATAGCACCGGGACCGCTTTCGCGCCGACCGTCGGCCGCAGGGTCGGCTCGATCAGGCTGAGATGATGCAGCAGCGCGTGGAGCGCGACGCCCTCGCGCCGAGCCGCCTCAGGATCGCGGCGTTGCGTTGCCGCCTCGGCGTCGGTCTCCAGCGCCTCGTCGGGCCTCGCGGCGGTGTCCGCCGACGAGGGACGCACGATCTGCCGCACGCGTACCTCCGGCAGGCCCGGCAACACCAGCGTCACCGGTGCGGGTGGCGCGACCGGGTTGACGGCGGGCGCGCCGACCGCCTCGCGCTCGCGCGGATAGATCAGCGCTGTCTCGTTGCCTTCTCCGTCGACGACGCTCTCGGCGGACGACCGCAGCGCGCCCGCAATGGCTTCGTACCAGCTGCCCTCGCCATTGCGTGCCTTGGTCAGATAGCCCGTGACATGGAGTTCGTCCTCGGCCCGCGTCATCGCGACGTAGAGCTTCCGCCAATACTCCGCCTTCTGGGCCGCCTCGGCCTCATCGCGATGCTCGAGCGTCGCCGGCACATGCGTCGCCTTGCTGGGCGCATGAAAGAACAGCGGCGGATTGGCGGCCATGTAGATCGAGCGCCGGTCGCGGCCCTCTTCCGTGCTGGCGGCATCGGCGAGGATCACGATCGGCGCCTCGAGCCCCTTGGCGCCGTGCACGGTCATGACGCGAACGCCGGTTCCGGCCTCGCCCAGTTCGCGCTTGATGATCACCTCGCGGCCCCTGAGCTCGGCGAGAAAGCCGAGGAGCGAGGGTTGCGGCGCGCGCTCATGCGCCAGCGCGAGGTCGAGGAACTCGGCCATCACGTCATCGACTTCGCCGCCGAGCCGGGCGCGAAACTTGCGCAGCCCGCCGCCGGCGTAGAGCACCTCGGCGAAGAAATTGAACGGCCGCTCGAAATCGAGCCGGTCGCGCCAGTCGGTCAGCTGCCGTGCCGCCGCCTTGACCGACGGAATAGAACTCCGCTCCATCGTGTGCCACAGCCACTCGTCCTTGGGCCGCGGATTGGCGAGATCGTAGAGATCCTGCTCGCTGACCTCGAACAGCGGCGAGCGCAGCAGCGCCGCGAGCTGCAGGCTGTCGGCAGGATTGGCGAGCACGTCGCCGAGCGCCATCAGGTCCAGCACCCCGATATGGGTCGTGACCGCAAGGCGGTCGGCGCCGGGGGTGCGGATGCCCTGCTGGATCAGCGCGCGGATGATCTCGTGAAAGAGCACGTTGCGCACCTGGACGAGGATCAGGATGTCCTCGGGCCGGACCGGCCGGCCGCGCGGACCAAGCGGGCGCTTGTTCGCAAGCCAGGTGCGGATCTCCCGCGCGATGCGTTCCGCCACCCGGCGCGGCGCACTCTTGAGGATCGCTTCCGGCGGCGTCGTCGGCCACGCCCCGGCATCGGCGTCGTCGTCCGTCTCCTTGATCGGCGGCCAGAGGGTGACGAGCCCGCCGCTCTCGTCCCGGGCCGTCTCATGCGGCGGCGGGTCGATCTCGAGGATTCCCGCCCGCAAAGCCGGCTGGGCAAACACCGCATCGACCGCCGCGAGGACATTCGGCAGCGTCCGGAAGCTATGGCGCAGCCGCGCCACCGCGACTTCCAGCCGCGCGGCCCGGGCGCTCAGCCCATAGCGCGACCGCGCATCGATGAACTCTTCCGGATCGGCGCCCTGGAAGGAGAAGATCGACTGCTTCTGGTCGCCCACCGCAAAGATCGTCCGCGGCCGGTCGGCGGCGCTGTCGCCCGAAAAGAAGTCGTCGACCAGCGCGTCGATCACCGTCCATTGCTCGGGATTGGTGTCCTGCCCCTCGTCGACCAGGATGTGGCTGATCCGCGCGTCGAGCTTGTAGCGCACCCAGGCGCCCTCGGCGTCGTCGTGCAGCAGCGCGCTCAGTTTTTCGATGAGGTCGTCGAAGTCGAGCAGCGAGCGCGCCCGCTTGGCCGCCTCGTAGTGCGCGGAGATGGCCGCCACGATATCGAGCATGGCGGCGCTGCGCTCGACCAGCCGCGCATGCGCCAGCTCCTGCGCGATCTCGACCAGCCGGTCGTGCTCCTGCCCGACATCGTCAGCGAGCAGTGCGTCGGTAATTTTCGTGGTACAGCGGTCCTTGTAGGGCTCGCGGCCGTCCTTGAGGAACGCCTCGAGCAGGCCATCGACATCCACCGGAGTCCGCGACAGCCGCCACAGCCGCTCGCTGAAATTGAGGCGTTGCGTCTTGCTCTCGTCGGGGGGAACGTGGGCGAAGAGCCGCGGCCACTCGCGCGGCGGAAACGTGCCCTGTTCGAGCGCGTCGCGCGCAACGGCCTCCGAGGAACGCGGGTTGCCGACCAGCCGACGCAGCACCGCCTTGGCCTCGGGCTTGTGGGCCAGGACCCGCCGCAGGGTGCGCTGCGTGTTGAGAGCCTCGATGATCGACGTTTCGATCTGAAAATCAGAGAGCAGGCCGAACAGCGTATCGACGGCCTCGGCCAGGGACTCGCCGGTGCCGCGCAGCCCCGCGGCGATCACCTGCTCGCGCGCTTCGAGCAGCAGCCGATCGCGCTCGTGCTCCTCGAGCACGGTAAAATCGAACGGCACGCCCGCCTCCTGCGGAAAGCGGTGCAGCACCGCCTCGCAGAAGGCGTGGATGGTCTGGATCTTGAGGCCGCCCGGCGTTTCGAGCGCGTGCGCAAAAAGCGATCGCGCGCGCAACAGCATCGCCGGTGTGGGCGGCGCGCCGCAAAGTTCGGCGATGTCCTCGATCAGCTGGCCGTCCGGCAGCAGCGACCAACCCGCGAGACGCTGCGCCACGCGGCCGCGCATCTCGGCCGCCGCGGCCTTGGTGTAGGTGAGGCAGATGATCTCCTCGGGCTTGACCCCGCTGAGCAGCAGTCGCAGCACGCGCGCCGTCAGCACGTAGGTCTTGCCCGAGCCGGCATTGGCGGTGACCCACACCGACGCTGAGGGATCGGAGGCGAGGCGCTGCGCCTCGAGAATGGCGCGCGGCATCGGCTGCTTGAGGCGGCGTGTCATGGATCGTCGACCCCCGAGGTCAGCGTCCACTCGTCGGTGCGCGCGAGGTGATCGTAGCGGCCGGGGCGGGGCTTCCGCCCGCCCGTCTCGCGCGGCTTGATGCGCGCCGTCATCGGCAGCGTTCCCGAGAGCAGGAATTCTGCAACGTGACGCTGCAGGCGGATCTCGATCTCATCCACCGCGGCCATCAGGCTCAACCCACCGCGCACGCGGAACGGGAACAGCAGGAAGGCAGAGGGGCCGAGGCCGATCTTGATGTAGGTCAGCGCCGCGCTGTCGCCGGGCACGAGGCCGGCAAAGGCGCCGGCGCGCAGCATCGCGGCCTCGAGCAGCAATTGCGGCGCTTCGAACGCCGTCATCTCCTTGGAGGGCGGCACGCCACCGGTCTTGAAGTCGAGAATCTCGTAGGTGCCGTCGCGCCGCAGATCGAGCCGGTCGGCCTTGCCCCTCAGCACGAAGCCATCGAGCTCGGGAAAGGCCAGCTCGCCGCTCCGTTCCGCAAAGCGCTGCGCGACGACGGTGTCCCGCGAACGCTCGAACGCCAGGAACTGCGCGGCGGCGCGCTGGAAGCGGCGGCGCCAGATGTCGCGGCGTTCGCCAATCGCGTGGAGCCCGGCAAATTCTTCGCCGGCCATGCGGTCCATGATCTCGGTGGCATCGGTCGCCTCGATGTCGTGGTCCTCGGTCACGAACCGCTCCAGCACCTTGTGGATCATCGTTCCACGCTCGCGCGCGTCGGGCTCGCTACCCAGCGGCTCCAGCGCCTCCAGCCGGAGAACATGCCGTGCATAGATGTCGTAGGGCGAGCGCATCAGCGGCTCGATCTCGGTGATCGACAGACGCCGCGGGCGCTTGTCGGCGGGCGGGTTCGGCAGCGGACGCTGCGCCGGTCGCGGCACGCCGGTCGCATCGATCGCCCGCGCCTGCATCAGCCAGTGGTCGCCGCGGGCCCGCAGCTCCTGTGCTCGCGGTTCACCGACGAAGGCCTCGAGCCGCTGCACCAGCCGCGACGGCAGGGCTGGTGAGGTGCCGATCCGCTCGGCAAACGCCAGCAGGACCTCGGCACTGCCCATGCCCATCTCGAAATCGTGCGCCGCCTGTCCCTGCTGCCGCTCGGGCGGCTCGAGCCCGATGGCGATGCGCATGCTCCGGCTGAGCCAGGGTCCGGGATCGGCAGCGGGGGGCCAGACGTCCTCATTGAGGCCCGCGAGAATCATCAGATCGCGTGTCTGGAGCCGTGCTTCGAGCTCGCCCCAGATCGCGATATCGTCGCGACGATGGACGAGCGCAGGCACCGTCTCGCCGGCCATCAGCGCGGCCAGCACCGCGTCGAGCTCGCGCGGCGGGAATGGCGCCCCCGGCTCCTCGACCTCGGCCAGCACCGCGGCCCAGGCGAAGACCTCGCCCCGTCCGGGAAACTCCGCGTCCGCCGTCAGGGCGACGAGACTCGCCGCAATCGCTTCGACGAGCTCGCGCGCGACGATCAGCGGACGACCGGAAAGCCCGACGACCGGCGCCAGCGCCGCGCCCAGCCGCGCCAGCAGGTCGTGGAACTCGTCACGGCGCGCCAGCTCGAGCAGCCCGTCGAGACCGGGCAGCGGCCGAACGCGGCGGAGCGTGTTGTCGAGCCAGCGCGCGGCCCGGCGCACCTCATGGCGGCTCGTTCCGAGGGTCACGGCAGCATTGTCGAGCAGCGCGACCACATCGACCGCGCCATAGTCGCTGGTGGCAACGGCGAGGATTTGCCGCGCCAGCCGTCCGGCGCCGGACTGGAACAGCGGCGCGCCCGCCGGGTCGTCGACGACGATGCCGTGGCGTTCGAGCTCGACGGCGATGCGGCGCGCCAGGGTCTGGTCGCGGGTGACGATCCCGACCGTCTTTTGGCGAACCAGCGCGTCGCGCGCGGCGAGCGCAATAGCACGGGCTTCGAGGTCGGCGCTCGGCGCGGCCAGCACTGCAACCCCGTTCAGCGCTTGGCCGAAATCCAGGCGGTTGCGCTCCGTCGACCAGCTTGCGGTTTCTTCGGCGGGCGCGAGCGCGGCGCGCAGAAGGTCGGTCCGCGGCGCCGTCCCTGCGAGTTCCTCGACCTCGGCGATGCCCGCGCCGAGCGCGCGCAACAGCTTGGCGAGGCCATATTGCGGATGCGACTGCATCGCCTCCCCCGACAGCAGCGTCTCGTGCTGCGCGGCGCTCAGCCGCGTATCGAGCCCGGGCAGGACGAGCGCGCCGCGCGGCAGGTCGGCGATAGCCCCAAGGAGCCTTGCGGTTGCCGGGATCGAGCCCGTGGAGCCCGCGGCGATGACCGGCCGGTCGCCATACGTGGCGCCGGCGGTCGCCGCCTGCCGTACCAGCCGGTCGTTGCGCGCCGCGGCAGGGTCGACCTTGCCGCGCTCGCTGAGGACCGCCGGCCAGCCGTGGAGCGCTGGCCCGAGGACCTTGAGGATATCGGCCCAGCGCGCCGCGAGGTCATCGGGCACCAGCGTTTCGAGCCGCGACGCGGGCACGCCCTCGATGGTGAGGTCGTCGATGAGGCCGCCCAGCGATTCGGCGAGCCAGAGCACCTCCGCCGCATTGGGGGGCGACGCAAAGCCTTCCGCCCGTTCGGCAAACTGCCGGACCAATTTGGAAAGTGTAAGACGGCGTTCCAATCGCGAGGCTTCCGGCAATGGCGCCGGGGCGTCGACCGGCGGCAGGAACGGCTCGTCCTCGGCGCTCTCGCCGCCGAACGTCCGGATGTCGGGCAACAGCGCCACCCCGCCCAGCCGGTCGGCAAAGCGCTCGGCGAGCGCCAGACGGGCGCGCCGCGTCGGCAGGATGATGGTGACGTCGCTGAGCCAGAACGGTCCGCTGCGATCCCAGCCGGAAAGCAGCGTGCCGTCGAGGATGCGGTCGGCGAGCACGTCGAGAAACCGGCCGTGCGGAGCGATCGAATAGAGCTGCCGCCTCATCGCGTAATCTCCGCGATCCGCCCGTTCCCCCCGGCCCCGATCTCGAGCCGAACCGTAACCGTCGCACGCCCGGCGAGCTCAGGCGCCCGCTCCGGCCATTCGACCAGAACGATCGCATCGGGCCGCTCGAACAGTCCAAGCTCGTCGACCTCGCTGGCCGTCCGCAGGCGATAGAGATCGGCATGCAGCAGCGGCGTGCCCCCCGCCCCATAGGGCTGCACCAGCGCAAAGCTCGGCGACGGGACCTCGAGTCGCGGCTCGCCGGTAAGGGCCCGGATGATGGCGCGCGCGAGGGCGGTCTTGCCGGCGCCCAGGCCCCCTTCGAGCAGGACCAGGTCGCCAGGAGTAAGGCCCGGCGCGAGCCGCGCGCCGAGCGCGTCGGTCGCCGCCTCGTCCGCCAAAAAGAGTCGCTCGGTCGCCATCGCCAGAGCGATAGCATTCCCCGCCCGGAGCCGCTATTCGGCGGCGGTCGAAAGTGCGGCGGCCACGGGGATGCTGACCACCACCCGGCTGCCGCGCGGCTCGCTCCGCTCGACACTGATGGTGCCGCCATGCATCGAAACGAAGCTCCGGACGATCGCGAGCCCAAGCCCGGCGCCGCGCTGCCGTCCGGCCGTCGCGCCGCTCCCGGCGTTGAGCTCGGCGCGCATCTGCTCGCTCATATGCGCCCCATCGTCCTCGATGGTGAACAGCATGCGGGCATTGCGCTCGATCACCGTGAGCTTCACCAGCCCTCCTGGCTCCGAGAACCGCGCGGCGGTCGAGAGGAGATTGTAGAGCACCTGGACGATGCGCGTGCCGTCGGCGAGGAGCGGCGGCAGCGTCTCGGGAATGTCGACCTCGAGGTTGAGCGGCTTTTCGCCATCGACCTCGGGGAACGTCGCCGCAAGGCCCGCGCGCGCCTTCTCGATGAGGGCCGGAACGTTCTGCGGCTCGAGCCGGAGCTCGGCGACCCCGGCGTCGACCGTCGCCAGATCGAGGATGTTGTCGATCAGCACGCCCAGCGTCACGCTCGAGGCGCGGATATAGTCGGTATAGGCCCGCTGCTTGTCGTTGAGCGTGCCGAAGGTTTCCGACGCGAGCAGGTCCGCAAAGCCGATGATGTTGGTGAGCGGCGAGCGGAGCTCGTAGCTGACGTTCTGGACGAACGCGTCCTTCAGCCGGTCGGCCGTCACCAGTGCGTCGTTGCGCTCGGTGAGGACGCGCTGGTAGTTGGCGCTCTCGGTGACATCGACGAACGTCATCAGCGTCTGCCCGTCGGGCAGGCGCGTCACGGCATAATCGACCATCCGCCCGTCGCTGCGGAGGAACCGGCCGTTGGTGTCGGTGCGCGTGGGGTTGAGATCGACGATGCGCCGCTTGAGGTCGCGCCACTGGCTCGCGCCGTCCTCGGGCAGGGCGCGGCCGGCGGCCTCGATGATCTGGTCGATGTGAGGGCCGGCCTCGAGCATGTTCATCGGCAGCTTCCAGACCGAGGAGAGGCGCGGATTGGAGAGCGTCAGCTTGCCGTTGGTGCCGAACACCGCGACCGCCTCGCTGAGCGCATTGAGGGTCGAGCGCTGCACGTCGATCTGCGTCTGGTACTGGCTCTTGAGTCGCAGCTGATCGGTGATGTCCTCAAAGACATAGATCACCCCGCCATTGGGCCCGGCCGGGGCCGACACCACCTGCACGATGCGCCCGTCGGGCAGATACCAGGGCTCGCTCTCGCGCGGCCCCTTGAGCGTGTAGGATTGCAGGTGCCGCGCGCGCCACGCCTGGTAGTCGGACTCCGTCGGCAACATCCCGAGGGTGCGGAGCTTGTCGAGGATGGTGCGCTCGTCGAGCCCAGGCTTCAGCCATTTTGGATCGAGCCGCCACAGCGCCGCGTAGGCACGGTTGGACTGCACCAGGCCGCGTCCAGCGTTGAAGATCGCGATCGGCGTCGTCAACGCGTCGATGATCGCGCCCAGATGCGCGAGGTTGTCGATGCCCGAGGCGCTCGTCAGCGCCGCCTTCGGCTTTGCCCTCAGATACCCCGCGCGTCCCGCCGGCCAGTTGACTTCGACGAGCTCGAGATCGTTGGCCTCGGCGAGCTCGCTGGGCGACACCGGCCTGCCCTTGGCGAGCGACCGGTAGGCGGCGTTGACATAGGCCGGGATCTTGCCCGTGCCGAGCAGGAAGGCCGGATCGGGCAGCAGCGCCAGCGTCGCCTCGAGCTCCTGGTTACGCGGCGCCGGCCGTTGTGCGACCGCATCCCCGGTCGGGCGCAGCCTGAGGGCCGCCCCGCCGCCGAGCGGCCAGCCGAGCGCCTCGATCTGCCGGCCGTCCTTGCTGCGCAAATGGAGGTCGAAGCTCCGGCCGCTGGCGCGGAGCTCCTTCACCGCGCCATCGAGCAGGGTGGCGTCAGCCGCCTCCATCCAGACCCCGAAATCGAGGACGGCTTCGACGCGGCGTCCGGTCGGCAGCAGCGTCGACGCC
Organism: uncultured Alphaproteobacteria bacterium; assembly: GCA_963848625.1. Lineage (GTDB taxonomy): Bacteria > Pseudomonadota > Alphaproteobacteria > Rhizobiales > Devosiaceae > Devosia_A. The sequence goes on along the minus strand of CAWKEC010000001.1, from coordinate 18,864 downwards.
GGACCGAGAAATTTCGGCAGGCCGACCCGGCCGCCCCACATCACCGTGATTTCATCGGCGCCCGAGAGCAGCGCCTCGTAGTCGTCGACGAGCGCGCGCAGCGTCGCGATCTGCCCGGTGGCGCGCCGCTGCGCCTGCCGCCCGTCGTGGATCATGTTGCGGACCAGCACCACGCCGAGGAGCCCGAACGCTCCGAGCGCTAGCACGATGCCCCACGGCACCGCGCTCACCAGCGAGGCATTGCCCATGCCCTGCGCCAGCGCCGGCGCGGCCGTGCTCACCGTGAGGCCGGACGCGGCGCCCAAGAGGAATCCCAACCGTTTCCGCAAAACCTGCGGAGGCATGTCCTGCTCCGAACCCATGAAAACCGCCGCTAACTCGCCCCCGCACGGGACAAGCACTTTCGTTCGCCGAAAACGCAGGCGTGTTCAGACCAATGTCCTCAGCGGGCGGTCGCTTGGCAGCCGCACCGGAGGACGCCCCCGAATCACCGCAAGATAGCGGGAGCCGGACTCGCGCAAAAGAGTCGGCCGCCTGTTGATAGCGCGCAAAGCCGTGAGGTCGGGCTTGACCCTGAGTCCGAACCGGGAACGCCGCGGCTACGGTCTCGGCGAGCATCGCCTGGCGCGTGCCCTTGCACGGAGCCGATGGCGCCCAGCGCCGGATGAGGGCTCTCTTCACATCCGCGATAGCCTGAGGGAACCCCGTTATCCAGGTCCCGCGCTGACGCGCGATCCACTTCTCCGCTTTAGCGGGAATGACGCCGTTTGCGTGCCTCAGTACCGATAGTGCTCGGACTTGAACGGTCCATCGATCGGCACCCCGATATAGTCGGCCTGCGGCTTGCTGAGGCGCGTCAGCTTCGCCCCGAGCTTGGCGAGGTGGAGCTCCGCCACCTTCTCATCGAGGTGTTTGGGCAGCACATGGACGCTGTGCGGCAGGCTCTTGCCGTTGGTCCAGAGCTCGATCTGCGCCAGCGTCTGGTTCGAGAACGAGGCGCTCATCACGAAGCTCGGATGCCCGGTGGCGTTACCGAGATTGACCAGCCGCCCTTCGCTGAGGAGCACGATGCGACGGTTGGGCCCGAGCTCAATGATGTCGACCTGCGGCTTGACGTTGGTCCACTTGAAATTGCGCAGCGCCGCGACCTGGATCTCGTTGTCGAAGTGCCCGATATTGCAGACGATCGCCATGTCCTTCATCTGGCGCATCGCTTCGAGCGTCACGATGTCCTTGTTGCCGGTGGCGCTCACCACGATGTCGGCGCGGTGCGCGGCATCTTCGAGGGTCACCACCTCGAACCCGTCCATCGCCGCCTGCAGCGCACAGATCGGGTCGACTTCGGTCACCAGCACGCGCGCGCCGGCGCCCTTCAGCGATTGCGCCGATCCCTTGCCGACATCGCCATAGCCGCAGACGATCGCGACCTTGCCGGCAAGCATCACGTCGGTGCCGCGGCGGATCGCATCGACCAGGCTCTCGCGCGTGCCGTACTTGTTGTCGAATTTCGACTTGGTGACGCTGTCGTTGACGTTGATCGCCGGGAACGGCAGCTCGCCCCGCTCGTGCAGCTGGTAGAGGCGCATCACGCCCGTGGTGGTCTCCTCACTGACGCCGCGGATATTGGCGCGCACCTTGGAGTAGAACCCCGGTTCACGCGCCAGCCGCTTCTTGATCGTGGCGAAGAAGATTTCTTCTTCCTCGTTGCCGGGCTTATTGAGGATGGAGGGGTCCTTCTCGGCCTTGGCGCCGGTCAGCACCAGCATCGTGGCGTCGCCGCCATCGTCGAGGATCATGTTGGCGGTTTCGCCCTTGCCCCAGTCGATGATGCGATCGGTGAAGGCCCAGTAGTCCTCGAGCGTCTCGCCCTTGTGGGCGAACACCGGGATGCCGGCCTTGGCGATCGCCGCCGCCGCATGGTCCTGCGTCGAAAAGATATTGCACGAGGCCCAGCGCACGTCGGCGCCGAGCGCCTTCAGCGTCTCGATCAGCACCGCGGTCTGGATCGTCATGTGCAGCGAGCCGGCGATGCGCGCGCCCTTGAGCGGTTGGCTGCCGGCGTATTCCTCGCGGATCGCCATCAGGCCCGGCATCTCGATCTCGGCCATGCCGATTTCCTTGCGGCCGAAATCGGCGAGCGAAATGTCTTTCACGGAGTAGTCGGCCATCAGCATCTCCCGGGCGGTTCGGCGGCCTCTATAGCGGCGCCGACCCTAGCGGGCAATGGTCACATAAAGACATCTTTATATCTGGCGGACGATCCGCTCGTCGATTTCGCGCTGCGTTTCGCGTCGCGCCGGGACCACGGGCTCCGGTGCCCGGGTTTCGATCACCTCGACCGTCTCGCGCGGCGTTCCACGCTTCGGCACGATCTCGGCGAAGCTGACGGTCTCGACCTCGAGGGGCCGGCGCTCGCGCCGGAGGCGCGGCACGCGCCGATGCGGCGATTGTCCGCGTCGCCAGCGGAAGGGCAGGGTGAACAGCCCGAGCAGCGGATAGAGGATCAGATAGCCGATGATCCAGCCGGCGACGCCCCAGCCGAGCCCTTCGGCGGTGACCGGCACCGCCGGCTTGTAGGCCTGCAGCGCCCGCGCGCCGACATCGGTGTCGAGGTAGTCCGGCAGATGCGCGACGCGTCCGAGGGGTCCGGCATTCTGGAGGTCGGCCAGCATCCCCGATAGCTTGTCGTAGCGCGACAGCGTCTGGTCCATGCTGGTGCCGCGCGCGATCAGGAAGTCGTCGGGCGAGACGGCATAGCGCTGCAGCGCCTCTTGGCGCGTCAGCCCGAAGCGCTGCGCGTCGCGGTCGAAATCGGCGACGATCGACTTCAGCTCGTCGACCGCCCCGCCGAGCCGCTGCTCGTATTGCTGCGCGTATTCGGGAAATTGCGAAAAGCAGAGCCCGAGCGCCAACCCGCCGATGACCGCCAGTGTGCGCCGCATCTACGCGTCTCCTGCCTTCCGGGCACAGACTTGGCTGTAAAACAGCCTTGGTTCAAGGCCGGTTCCGCGGGGAGCGAGCTATTCGGCTACCGCGCCTTCGCTGTCCTCGTCGAAGCCGTTCTCGACCAGCGTCGAGATGGCGTCGAGTGCCTCGCGCGCCTGCCGCCCGGTGGCGTGGACCAGGATGGTCGAGCCGGGCCCTGCGCCCAGCATCATCAGCCCCATGATCGAGTTGCCGTTGACCGTCGAGCCGTCGCGCGTGACCTTGATCTCGGCCTCGAAGCACTCGGCCATGCGCACGAACCGCGCCGAGGCGCGCGCGTGCAGCCCCTTGCGGTTGACGATGGTCATCTGTTGAGCCAGCGCCCGGCCGGCGCCTGTCGCGTCCATGCCCTCAAAATAGGGCCGCAGAGGTTAACCGCCAAGCGACTCGCTGGCGACGTTGATGTATTTTCGGCCCGCTTCCGCTGCCAGCGTTACCGCCTGCTTGATCTCAAGGTCGCCGCGCACCCGCGCGAGCTTAACCAGCATCGGCAAATTGACCCCGGCGATGACCTCCGCGCCGACCGTCTTCATCACCGAAATCGCAAGATTGGAGGGCGTGCCGCCGAACATGTCGGTCAGGATCACGACGCCGTCGCCGGTATTGGCCGCCCCGACCGCGGCGATGATGTCCTCGCGTCGGGCTTCCATGTCGTCATCGGGGCCGATGCAGACGGTCTCGACCTGCTCCTGCGGACCAACGACATGTTCGAGAGCGGACTTGAACTCCACGGCAAGAGCGCCGTGCGTCACCAGCACGAGACCGATCATCAACTATCCCCTGTCGGCCGCCCCCGAGCGACGCGCTGGCCCGCCGACGACGCAAAAGCGGCGAGGCCGGGAGTGTTGCCCTCGGAATCGGTCGATTCAAGGAGTTTTTTTGTGGTCCTTGGCGGTGGGGCTAAGTGCCCGCAGGGCCTCGCGGATCAGCAGCAGCCGGTGGTGGCTGTCAACGATCCCGGCGCGGGGCACCGGACAGCGGGCGACCGGCACCCCTTGCAGCGTCGTCATCAGCTGATCTTCCTCGATCATCCGCTCGAACTGATCGACCAGATCGACCACCAGATCGAGCGGCGCCGACGGCGCAAACGGCCGGCGGACGATGCCGCGTCCCCTGAGCTCGATCAGCCCCTCGATGGCCTTGGGCGCGCGCATCGACGAGGCCCGCCTTCAGCCGCCTCGATTTCGATGCGGTCGTCGGAGATCAGCATCGCCGGCAGGTCCCGCCCCTCCCAGATGTCCATCAGTTCGAGCGCGAGGAGCGATTTGCCGGCGCCCGAGGGACCGCGCAGCATGACGCCGCTCATGCCGAGGACGAGCCCCGTGGCGTGGATCGTCTCTGCTTTCACTTGCGGGCCTTCTGCGGTCGGTCGATCGTGACACGCCGCAACCGCACCGTGAAGACCGCCCCGCTGCGATCCGTTCGGTTCTGCGCAATGATTTCACCGCGATGCGCATCGACGATCTGCTTGCTGATAGCGAGGCCGAGCCCCGAATGGTCGCCGAAATGCTCGCCGTCCGGCCGGTCGGTGTAAAAGCGCTGGAAGATGCGCGAGATGTCGCCGCGGATGCCCGGACCCTCGTCGGCGACGGTGGCGATCATCTCGTCATCGGTGGTCTTGATGCTGACCGTCACGGTGCCGCCCGGCGGCGAGAACGACACGGCGTTGTCGATCAGATTGTTGAACACCTGGCCGAGCCGGCCCTCGTTGCCGAGCGTCGTCGCGAGCAGCCGGCCCTGCCGCTTTTCGATCTCGACCTTGACCCTGCGCTGCTCGGCGAGATCGGCCTGGATCGCGACCAGCGTCTGGCACACCTTTTCGATGTCGACCGGCTCGGCGCTCTCGCGCGCCAGCTCGGCATCGAGCCGGCTCGCATTGGAGATGTCCGAGATCAGCCGGTCGATGCGGCGCACGTCGTGCTGGATGATGGTGGTGAGCCGGTCGCGATCTTCGTCGCGCTTGGCGCGCGGCAGCGTCTCGACCGCCGAGCGCAGCGAGGTCAGCGGATTCTTGAGCTCGTGCGCGACGTCGGCGGCGAACCGCTCGATCGCCTCGATGCGATTGTAGAGCGAGGAGGTCATCGAGCGCAGCGCCTTGCTCAGATGTCCGACCTCGTCGGTGCGATAGGTGAAGTCGGGGATCTCCTCGCGGCTCGTCGGCGAGGTCTGGACGCGCTCCGCCGCTTCCGACAGCCGCCGCAGCGGCCCGGCGATGGTGCGGGCGAGCAGCAGCGACAGGATGATCGTGACGGCGGCGGCGACCAGCGCGATCCGCAGCACGCTCCAGCGGTCGGCGGCGACGCTGGCATCGATCTCGCCCGGCGCCGTCGAGAGCAGCAGCACGCCGACCGTCGCGCGGACGCGCTGCACCGGCACCGCCACCGAGACGATGAGCTGGCGCTGGTCGTCGACCCGCACGACGTCCGCCGGCTCGCCGTCGAGGGCGGCGGCGACCTCGGGATATTTCGTGCCCTTGTCGGCGCCGTATTCCTTGTAGGGCGGGAAGTTGTCGCCCGGCACCCAGGACAGTGCCGCCGTCCACCAGTCGATCGGCGGGCTCGGCGGCTGCGGCGTCGGCTGGCCCGGCCGGATGACGTCGCCCTTCTGGTAGATCGAGGCCGAGTCGAGGATCATGTAGCCCGACTGGTCGTAAATGCGCGCGCGTGTGCGGGTCGGCGTCACCAGCGTCTTCAGCAGCGGCGCGACCTGCGCTCGGGATCGATCGGGAACTCGAGGTTGGGGTCGTAATAGGAGAGCGGCGAAACCGCGCTGCCCGACTTGAGCTGCAGCAGCCGGTCGGGGTCGACCTGGATGACGTCGCTGTCGACCGTCGCCGAGGCGGCGATCGCGGCGGCGATGATCTCGCCCTGGACGCGCAGCGACTGCACGCGCGCGTCGATCAGCCCGGCGCGCAGCTGGTTGAGATAGAGGATGCCGGTGACCAGCACCGCGAGCGCCACGAGGTTGAGCACCACGATGCGGCGGGTGAGCGTCGCAAAGATGGTGACCGCGAGCAGCCGCTGGATCGCGAACACGCACCTTGGCCATCTCATCGACGACCCGGGCCCACGCCCGCGATGCCGCGCTGCGCTGCGGTGCCTCGGTAGCCTTGCCGAGCCCAGGCAACTCCTGTCCGGTGACGGCCATGGGCGCCTTACTGCTCTTTGAAGCGGTAGCCGACGCCGTAGAGGGTTTCGATCATCTCGAACTCGTCATCCACGGCTTTGAACTTCTTGCGCAGCCGCTTGATGTGGCTGTCGATGGTGCGGTCGTCGACATAGACCTGGTCGTCATAGGCCGCATCCATCAGCGCGTTGCGCGATTTGACCACGCCGGGCCGCAGCGCCAGCGCCTGGAGGATCAGGAACTCGGTGACCGTGAGGGTCACGCGCTGCCCCTTCCAGGTGCAGGTGTGCCGCTCCTCGTCCATCACCAGATTGCCGCGCTCGATGAGCGCCTTGCCCGGCTGTGGCTCGACCGGAGCGCCGGTGCCGTCGCGCGGCGCCGAGCGGCGGAGGATGGATTTGACGCGCTCGACCAGGAGGCGCTGGCTGAACGGCTTCTTGATGAAATCGTCGGCACCCATCTTGAGCCCGAACAGTTCGTCGATCTCCTCGTCCTTGGAGGTGAGGAAGATCACCGGCAGGTCGGATTTCTGGCGCAGCCGGCGGAGCAGCTCCATGCCGTCCATGCGCGGCATCTTGATGTCGAGGATGGCGAGGTCCGGGCGGTCCGAGGTCAGCCCCTCGAGGCCCGAGGCGCCGTCGGTATAGGTGGAGACGTTGTAGCCCTCCGCCTCCAGCGTCAGCGACACGGAGGTGAGAATGTTTCGATCATCGTCCACCAGGGCGATCTTGGGCATGGATGTCCCTTTCCTAGGGTCAGCGTTGGCAGCTCGACCGGGCCTGCCAGATCTGCCGTTTGTGGCGAACGAGACCGCCACAAATGCGCATAAACTAAGGCGCCCAGCCGCTATACACTAGACGCTCCCGCGGGGCGAATCCTTGGGTCCGCTGCGCCGATCGTCTTACGTCCTCCGTCGTACGACCGATTGCTCTCTGCCGCGCGTCCGCACCCCCGGTTAGGTGTGGTGCAGCGTCCGAGCGATCAAGAGTCCGGGGATGAAATGGCGGAGAGCGGCGACATTGTGAGCCATCTTGCGCAGGTGGCGATCCTCAACCGCGCGCGCGAGCCGGGCCGACCTCGTGGCCGCCGCATGTGTGGCCGGCGATGGGCGGCTGAGTGCGACCGGCGCCTTGAGCGTTGCAACGGGCATCCACACCGGCCGCTCGCCCAAGGACAAGTTCATCGTCCGCGACGGGCTGACCAATCCCCACGTCTGGTGGGACAATGCCAATGCGATGGCCGGCGCCGATTTCGACCGCCTGCTCGCCGACATGCTCGCCTACGCCGCCGGCCGGACGCTCTGGCACGAGACGCTGAGTGCCGGTGCCGATCCCGGCGTTCCGCGTCGGCGTCGATGTCGTCACCGAGACGCCGTGGCACGCGCTCTTCATCCGCAACCTGCTGCGCCCGGCGGTGTCCGGAACGGCGCTGCGAGGCAACCATCCTCCATCTGCCCGGCTTCGCCGCCGACCCCGCCCGGCACGGGACGCGCACCGGCACGGTGATCGCGCTCGACCTGAGCCGGAACATCGTTCTCATCGCCGGCACCGCCTATGCCGGCGAGATCAAGAAGGCCGTGTTCTCGCTGATCAATTTCCACGCCCCGCTGCGCGGCATCTTCCCGATGCATTGCTCGGCCAATATCGGGCCGGCGGCGACACGGCGCTGTTCTTCGGCCTCAGCGGCACCGGCAAGACGACGCTGAGCTCCGATCCGGCGCGCCCGCTGATCGGCGACGACGAGCATTTGTGGAGCGACAACGGCATCGCCAATATCGAGGGCGGCTGCTACGCCAAGACGGCGCATCTGTCGCCGCGTCGCCGAGCCCGAGATCTTCGCCGCCTCGCAGTCGTTCGGCGCGGTGCTGGAAAACGTCGTTCTGGACGCCGACGGCGTTCCCGACTTTCGCCGATCTGAGCCGCACCGAAAACACCCGCGCCGCCTATCCGCTGGCCGCGCTCGGGCTCGGTCGTGCCGACCGCGGCATCGGTCCCGCCCCGCGCACCGTGGTGCTGCTCACCGCCGACGCCTTCGGCGTCCTGCCGCCGATCGCGCGGCTCACCGCCGAGCAGGCGGTCGAGCTCTTCCTCCTCGGCTACACCGCCAAGGTCGCGGGCACCGAAGCGCGGCGTCACCGAGCCCGAGCGCCACCTTCTCGGCCTGCTTCGGCGCGCCCTTCATGTCGCACCACCCGCGCGGTCTATGGCGACCTGTTCGCGGCGCGGCTGCGCGACAGCGGCGCTCCGGTCTGGCTGGTCAACACCGGCTGGATCGGCGGCGGCTATGGCGTCGGCAGGCGCATCGACATCGCCGCGACACGCCGCCTCGTTGCCGCCGCGCTCTCCGGTGAGCTCGCGAGCGGTCGATTTCCGCACCGATCCCACTTTCGGCTTCGCCGTGCCTGCTCGCCGTCGGTGGCCTCGCCGCAGGCGCTGCTCGATCCGCGGCCAGAACTGGCCCGATGCGCGCCGCCTACGATCGCCGCTGCGCGACGCCTCAAGGGCCTGTTCGCGGAAGCGGCGCTGAAGCTCGCCCCGCCGGCGCTGGCCGCGGAATGACCGGCCGCTCGCACAAATGAAAAACCCCGCTCTCGCGGGGTGGGCAGCTCGATCGGCGGGTGGTCTCAGTTGTCGGAGTAGAACTCGTGCGCGCCGATCACGGCGACGCGGGTGAATTTGTCCGACCAGGACGGATCGACGGCGGTCGTGTGGTAGTAGAGCGCCGTGCTCGGGCAGCACGCCGGGCGTCTCGCCGGATTTGTATTCCTTCCAGGCCGTCGCCGCCATCTGCTGCGCGCTTGTCCCAGGCATCGGTTTCCGTCGCTGCTTCCGACCGGCCGTCGCAGGCGAAGGTGAACTGGCAGCGCAGATAGCCCTGGTCGGCGTTCTGGTAGACGACGCCGCACAGCGTTGTCGGGAAGCTGTGCGACATTGGCGCGGTTGATGATGACGTTGGCGACGGCCCACTGGCCCTTGTCGCTCTCGCCGCGCGCCTCGTGATAGATCGCCTGCGCTCAGGCAGAGCTTCTCGGCATTGGAGACCTGCACCTTCTTGACCGTCGGCTGGTACTTGAGCGCGTAGGTCTGCAGCATCGAGTCGCTGAGCGAGGCCTCGTTGGTGGCCGCCCCGATCGCGTCGAGCGCCCGATTTTGCAGGTCGCGTGCGGTCGATATAGCCCAGCAACACCTGCTCGTTGAGCTCCTCGGTGGCGGCGCCATGTTGACCGTCGAAAGCTTCTGTTTGAGCGCCAGCTGCTTGTCCACGTAGGACTGCAGCAGCGCATTGGTCAGCGCCGTCTGTGAAGAAAAACTGGGGCGCAACGGCACTGGATCGACCGCCAGCGGGCTGCTGTTGACCTGGGGGTCAGCTCGGCCGGCGTCAAATAGCCCAGCTGCAAATCGTCGGCGGAGGTGGGCGAAACGGCCAAAGGCCCATGAGCGCGATGGCGCTCAAGGCGATCATTCCCGTCAGCGCGCGAGGTAGCGCGTTAGCCCTCAATCCCCCGTCCTTCCCCCGCACCGTCGCCACGACGGTGTCGGCTTTTGGCCGTTTACCCGAAGATCACCCTAGACGAGCTTTTGGCTCCGTCCAACCGGAATTTACCGGGACTTAACCATAACCGTTAGCGTCCTAAGACGAGGTTAACGGCCCGAGGGCTCGCCGGAAATCCCTGAAATTGGAGGCATTTGGCTGTGGTGAGCGCCGGCTTGCGGCGGTGCATCACAGTTAATTCGAATTGTCCCGGACGCAGGTCTCGCACCTCACCCGAAGGTGGCGCAGCAGCCGGCCGGCGTGGTATTTTAAGACGCCAGCGGCCGAACCGGCCCGTGCCAGCCACTGGAGTTCCAAAAATGCCCAGCCTCCCCGAGTCGCGCCTCTTTGCCGTGACGCCCGACGGCACCCGCCTGCCGGTGATCGATCTCACCGATCCGGCGTTCGCCGTCCCGCATTCCGAGGCCGAAATCGCCGCGATGACCGCCGCGGCGCTCGCGATCGAGGAGCGCCGCGGCCCGGTGCGGCAATGGTTCATCGGGCTGATGCTGCGGCTTTTCGCCAGGCGGTCGCGGCTGATCGCGGCCCTGCAGGGTGCCCGCAACACCTATCTCGGGGGCATCGCGACCTATGTCCTGAAGCTCGGTCCGGACAATCTCCTGCCGCCCTACGCCAGCGATATCGATCGGCAGGTGGCGAAAACGCCGGTGGTGGTCTCCATGCGCTTGCGCCTGTTCGAGGTCGCGACCCTCCTCGCCGACGCGTTGGCCGAGCCGCTGCGGGCCGACCCGACCGCCCCGATCCACATCCTCGAAATCGCCGGCGGCCCGTCCGCCGACGCGCTCAACGCGCTTCTTTTTTGGAGGAACGCGGGCTGCTGACGGGGCGCCAGGTTCGTATCACCGTCTACGATCTCGACCGCGATGGCCCGGCCTTTGCCGCCAGCATGCTCGACGCCCTGAAAACCGGCCCTCTGGCCGGGCGCGACGTCGAGCTCGTCACGCGCCAGGGCGACTGGCAGGATCTCGCGGGCCTCAAGACCGTCGTCGACGCGGTCCCTCGCGACGCGATCCTCGCCGCGACCTCGGAGGGCGGTTTGTTCGAATATGGCAGCGACACCGATATCGTCGGTGTGCTCAACGTGCTCGCGGCCCGGGTCGGGATTGTCACCGGCTCGGTGACCCGCGATGAGCGAGCTCAACCAGCTGATGCGGCGCTACTCGCGCACCGAGGCCAAGCCGCGCGGCCTTGCCGTCTTTGGGGCGCTGTCGCGCCGACCGGCTATCGCATCGCCCGCTCCATGCCGGGCGTGCTCGGCGATCAGGTGCTGCTGACGAGAGCCTGATCCGCACCGGCGAACATTTCGGCCCGCAGCGCGTGCAGGTCGTCGAATACCGCATGGGCGAACCCGCGCGTTTCGGCCGTCGGCGTCGACGAGGTCGGGCACCAGCACCGTCTGCAGCCCCGCCGCGTGCGCGGAGCGGATGCCGGAGCCGGAATCCTCGATGGCGAGCGCCGCGGCCGGAGCGACGCCGAGTTGCCGCACCGCGGTGAGGTACGGCTCGGGGTGGGGTTTCGGTTGGGTGACGTCGTCGCGAGTCACCACTGCGGCGAAATGGTCGAGCAGCCCCGCAGCGCCCAGTTGGCTCAGCGCATGGACGGCGCGCGACGAGGTCGCAACCGCCATCGGAATCCGTCGCGCCTTGAGCTCTTCGATCAGTTCCGCCGCGCCCGGCTTCACCGGCACCGCATCTGCCATCCGCGAGTGCATCAGCGCCCGGCACTGCTCGTCGAACAGCGTGTAGGGAAAGCTCGCACCGAACGCCTCGACCAGGATGCGGCGCGTGGTCTCGTGGCTCGAACCGACGATCTGGCCGTGGAGGGTGTCGGTCATGGTAAAGCCCATGCCCCCCATCACGTCGCCAGACGATGTCTTTGAACACCAGTTCGGTGTCGAGCAGCGTGCCGTCCATATCGAAGACGACGGCGGCGAAGGGGCGGAGGCGGGGCATGGCGCCGATATAGGTCGGTTCGCTGCCGAGCGCCAACGCTATTGGGACGCAGCGGAAACCGACGAGAAGGATGAAGGCGCGGTATCCGGCGCTGCGGACGAGGGCGCCGGCCCGTCGGGGCTCGACGCGTCGTCCCCGACCAGCGTGATCGGCACGTCAAAGCTCGTCGCCTTGCCGCTCGCCTCGTCATGCACCGAGAACTGTAGCTTGTAGGGGCCGGGGGCGAACGCGCTCAGCGTCACGTTGAAGGCGAGGTCGGATTCGAGGATTTTTTCCCGCGAGGTCTGCGCACGTAGTGGAGGAACTTGTCCTTGCGCGCCACGGTCGTGCCGGTGTCATCGACCAGCGCGAGATCGGCGTCGAGCAGCTTGCTGAAGGTGCCGTCGCCATTGTCCTTGAAGCCGTAGCCCAGCACCTCGGCGTAGATCTCGATGGTCTCGCCGGCCTTGAAGCTGTTGCCCTGGTGCGCCTTGTAGTCGCCATAGCCGGCCGGCGGCCCGTCCGTGAGCGCGACATTGCGCACCGTCAGCGGCAGCTCGGCCCAGATGGCGAGGAGCGCCTGCCGCGAGGCCTCGTAGGCCGTGAGGCTGGTATCGGCCGCCGCCGGCAGCGCCGAGGCGAGCAGCAGGGCGGCGGCGAAAAGAGCGGTCGGCTTCATCGGTCGCCTCGGGGCTGGCGCGGGAGCCTAATTCGATCCGCCCCATTTGCGCAAATTGCGGCGGAGTCGGATCGGCGCAATTGTATCGATCGGCAGGCGCCTTCTTTCATCGCTGATCGGCGATGATCGAGCCATGAATCTCGCGCTTCTCATCATTTCCGTGGTCGTCCCGGTGCTGCCGGTGGTGCTGTTTCCTACCCGCTTCATCGGTCGCGGCATGGTCTCGACCGTCTTCGGCGCGGGGATCCTCGTCGCCCTGATGATGAGCATCTATTTCGGCCTGTCGCTGCTGGGCGGGCTCGACGGCACCTCCGCCGCCGCCGATCCGGATGGCACGCCCGCCCTCGCCGGCCTCACCGACCAGGACGTCAGTGCCCTCGACAACCTGCTGAAATAGCCTCCCCTCACCAGCCCGTGAGCGCCGCCCTCTGGCGCCGGCGGCGCGTCCGTGCTCCGCTCGACAGACAAGAACGATAACGGGGGGATCCTGCCATGCCGCTCAACACCAAGCTCACCGCTTCTGACGGCTTCGGCCTCAACGCCTACACCGCGACGCCGGCCGGCACGCCGCGCGGTGGCGTGGTGGTGATCCACGAGGTCTGGGGCGTCAACAAATGGGTGGCCTCGGTTGCCGACCGCTTCGCGCGTCACGGTTTCCTCGCGGTCGCCCCCAATCTCCTCGACCGTGTCAAGTTCGGCTTCGAGAGCGAGGATTACGCGGCCGGCAGCGCCTATGCCACGATGGGCGATCAGATGAAGACCTTCTCCTTCGATAAAGCCCTGCTCGACGTCGAGGCCGCGGTGACAGCCGCGAGCGCCGGCGGCAAGGTCGGCATCACCGGCTATTGCTTCGGCGGCGCGATGACCTGGCGCGCCTGCCACGCCGGGCTCGGGCTCAGCGCCGGCTCCGGCTACTACGGCGGCGGCATCGCCAACTATATCGACCTCGAGCCGCAGGTGCCGCTCGAGATGCATTACGGGGCCAACGACAAGGGCATCCCGCTCGAGCAGATCGAGGCGCTGAAGAAACGCCATCCCAATGTCGGCGTCTTCACCTATCCCGCCGGCCATGGCTTCTGCTGCTCCGATCGTCCGCACAATTTCGACGAAGCCGCCTGCACCAAGGCCAGCGCCCGCACGCTCGAATTCTTCCACAAGCACCTGGGCTGACGGACCCGGTGAGCGCCGTCGTAGAACGGGCTTTTACCGCCGCCCGCGAGGCCGTCGCTGCTGCCCGCGCCGCCCCGCTCAGCCGCAAGAAGGCAATGCTCGCGGTGCTGCTGATCGACCAGGCCGTCGACGCGCGCTTTGCCGCGAGCGGGGAGGGGGATATCCTCGCCTTCCGCGCCGAGCTGGCGGCAGAGAGCGACGCACTGGCACTGGTGCTGGCGCTCGCCGCGATGGGCGCCGACGGCCCGCAGCTCGTGGTCGAGGCGGTGGCCGTGCCGCTGACCGAGTATCCGAAGCTCGGCGTCGAGGACTTCATGGTGAGCCTCTACAATGGCCAGTCCGTGCAGCGTGTGCTGGTCGCGACGCCCGACGGCGCGCGACGCGACGTGCACGAGATGCTGGCCGCGGCGATGTCGACGCTCGCGCAGGTGTAACGGCGTTCTTCTTCGGTGAGCACGTTCCTAACATCCATCGTGGGTCTCCAAAATCTTGAATTACCGGCATGCCAAATCCTCCGGTGGGCCGGTTGCGAAGGCTCGGCCCTGGCCGAGAAGACGGAGCCTCCGGGACGGCAGCGCCCCTGGGCAATGGTTATGGGACGTCACCATCCCGGAGGCGGCAGGATTTCGGAGCAGGGGTCAGGCCAGGCACTCTTTCAGCCTGGCGTTAAGCCCGAACCTCGCGGGACCAAAACGGAGCCCCGCGCCTACCTGTCCCCCCGCCCCGTCCGTTTGACCGGTCCCGTCCGTCGCGGGGGAGATGAGGGGAAGATACGCGTGGCGGAAGATGCGTGGATAGATTTACGCGGGGGCAACGGAGAGGGCTGGGAGTGCTGGGGTTTCACCCCTCTCACCAAGTGTCACCCCAGCGCAAGCTGGGGCCCATCTATCGGTCTGCGCAAATGGTGAGTTGGGTCCCAGCTTTCGCTGGGATGACAGCTGGGGGGTTGGAACGCCCGAAGAGCTCGCTGGATGGCCGGGTCATCGCCCGGCCATGACGGCCAAGGACCTCCGCGCTGGATTGCCGGGACAGCCCGGCAATGAGGGGATGGAACCTCGATGCTCGCGCCGGCGTCTAGCTCGGATAGGGCGCCCGACACGCATCGCCCCAAACCGTAACTGGCCGCGCCGCGCCACGAGTGCTAGGCCGTCCCTCGATCCATCACCGCGAGGCCCCGCATGGAACCGCCACGTCTGCGTGAACGCCCGACCATCGAGCTCGACCGCCAGCGCGGCGAATTCGTCGATCTGCCCGGCGGCCCGCTCTATCGCACGCGCACGCTCAACATCGGCCTCATCGGCTGCGGCGTGCTGATGCTGGTCGCGCTCGCCGCCGACATCCACTTCGGCGGCAGCTGGGTGCTCGACGGCGCCGGCATGGTCGCCGCGGTGATGTTCGGCGTCTGCCTGGCGGGACGGTTCCCGGCGTACTGGTTCAGGAAGGGCGGCCGGACGAACGCGCCAAAGACACGGCACGAGCCGCCGCTGAGCTGACCCTCGTTCCGGCGTGCGAGGCACCGGGGCGCCGCCGGCGCCCGGGTATGCTAACCCGCGGGACATAGGCCCGCGAGCGGAGGGCGCCAGGCGCCTCCGAAGAAGTGGCTTTTGGGCGAGACGCCCGGCACCCTGCGCGCAGTGCGCGCCTCGTGCCATTTGCGTGCTACGCGTCGCCGCAGATGGCTCTTTAGGGGCCGCCGGGCGGGAGACGGGAGTAACGCCGGCCGCGACCCGATCGGGCTCTCGGCAGCGCGACAGCCACCTCACCATCTCCGTCGCTACCGCCTCGTCAGCAGCCCGCGTATGTGCGACGGAGAGGGAGGATAGGGCAGGCGGAATGCGCGTGGATAAGTTTGGCGTGGGACGGGGTAAGGGGCTGGTATTTGGTGCGGATTCGGCCGCACCAGGGCACGGTTCTGCCACCAGAGCTTGCGGAATCTGTCGGGTCGTTCCCGCATCAATTTCGACCATCCAGTTCGCGCCGAACGACGCCCGGTTCATCCACACTTTGCCAGCTCGGGTATCGACCAGCTGAACGAAAATCTGCTCGGTTCCCCACGCCCTGAATTGCTTCACCCGCGCCTTGGAGTTCTCGCTGATGGCGCCGGGGCCGCTTTTGATCACGTTGATTACGATATAGCCGGGACGGATCCGGATGTCCTTGTCGCACAACTCCGCGGCCCGCTTGAGTTTGATCAGCGAGAATTCGAACATCTTGCCGGGGTGCGCCTCCCGATCGACGATTGCGCCAACGTTGATGTCCTGGCTGCGGAACTGCTGCGTCAGGAAGTAGTCGCACACGCGTGCCAGTGGCTCAGTTCCGGCAGCGTCGTCGTCGTGAAACCGCCGTTCGCCAGATACCTGGCGTAGTAGGCAGCGAACGTCTCATCGAGCCGTCCCGCCTGCCGCGACGGACAGACCACTACCCATTTTAAGTCTCGCCCCGCAAAGCGCAATCTTCGAGACAAGTTCCCTACCACCTCGTCACTGAAGGACGTCTAAGAACAGCCTTAATGCGCCCCGTCCCAATCGTGCGCCGCGTGGGCATCGACCTTGATCGGCACGGAGAGCTGCACGGCGGGTTCGGCGGCGCCTTCCATGGTCTAGACGATGACCGGCATCGCGGCATCTCGACGCCCTCGTCCGATCTCGAAGATCAGCTCGTCGTGGACCTGCAGCAGCATGTCGGCCTCGATCCTGGCCCGCGTCAGCGCCGGCTCCATGCGGATCATGGCGCGGCGGATGATGTCGGCGGCGCAGCCCTGGATCGGGGCGTTGATCGAGGCGCGCTCGACAAAGCTGCGCTCGGCCGGGTGGGCGGAGTTGGCGTTGGGGAACGGCACCTTGCGGCCGAAAATGGTCTCGACGTAGCCGTCCGCTTTCACCTTGCGGCGCTGCTCGGCCATGTAATCCTGGATGCCGGGGAAGCGCTGGAAATAGGTCTTGATGTAGTCGCCCGCCTCGCCGCGCTCGATGCCGAGCTGGTTGGCGAGGCCAAAGGCCGAGATGCCGTAGATGATGCCGAAATTGATGGCCTTGGCGCGGCGCCGGACCTCGGTCGGCATGCCTTCGACGGGCACGCCGAACATCTCGGACGCGGTCATGGCGTGGATGTCGAGGCCCTCCTCGAACGCATCCTTCAGCGCCTGGATGTCGGCGATGTGGGCGAGGACGCGCAGCTCGATCTGGCTGTAGTCGGCCGAGATCAGCTTCTTGCCCGGGCGCGGCGACGAAGGCGGTGCGGATCTTGCGGCCGTCCTCGGTGCGGATCGGGATGTTCTGCAGGTTCGGATCGTTCGAGGAGAGCCGCCCGGTCAGCACCGAATGCTGGGAGTAGGTGGTGTGGACGCGGCCGGTGCGGGTTGATGTAGGTCGGGCAGCGCATCGGTATAGGTGCCGATGAGCTTGGTGAGCTGGCGCCAGTCGACGATGACCTTGGCCAGCGGCACGCCCTCGTGCTCGGCGAGGTCTTCGAGCGCGCCGGCCGTGGTCGACCACTGGCCGGTCTTGGTCTTGGTGCCGCCCGGCAGCCCCATCTTGCCGAACAGGATATCGCCGAGCTGCTTGGGCGAGCCGAGGTTGAACTTTTCGCCGGCCAGCTCGTGCGCCTCGGCCTCGAGGCCGGCGGCGCGCTGGGCGAAATCGCCGGAGAGGCGGGAGAGGATGTGGCGGTCGACGGAGATGCCGCGGCCCTCCATGCGGGCCAGCACCGGGGCGAGCGGGCGCTCCAGCGTCTCGTAAAGCGCGGTCATGTTCTCGGCGGCGAGGCGCGGCTTCAGCAGCATCCAGAGGCGGAGGGTGAGATCGGCGTCCTCGGCGGCGTAGCGGGTGGCGGCGGCGATTCGGCACTTCGGCAAAGGTCTTCTGGGTTCTTGCCGGTGCCGATGAGCTCCTTGATGTCGATGCCGGCGTGGCCGAGCCAGTGGCGCGGCAAGTCGCTCAGCGTGTTGAAGCGCGCGCCATCGAGCGCATAGGACAGGAGGATCGTGTCGTCGATGGGCGCGAGCGCGATGCCGTAGCGGGCAGAGGCCGAGATCGTACTTGATGTGGTGGCCGATCTTGAGGATCGAGCGCGTCCTCGAGCATCGGTTTCAGCGCCCCGAGCATCTCGCGGATCGGAGCTGGCCCTCGGCGAGCCGCTCGCCGAGCAGGTCGCTGGCCCGTGGTGTGGCCGACGGGGATGTAGGCGCCCTTGCCCGGCGCCAGCGCCAGCGAGATGCCGACGAGGTCGGCGGTCTGGTTGTCGAGCCCGGTGGTCTCGGTGTCGACCGCCACTGCCCAGCGCATAGACGCGGTGAGCCAGCGCTCCAGGGCGGCGCGGTCGCGGATCGTCTCGTAGCCGTCGGGCGCGAACGGGATCGCCTTGATGCTGTCGTGCGCGCTCGGCCGCGTGCACGGCGGCTTCTCGGCCGCGGCCCTCGGCGGCGATGCGCGCCTCGCGCGCCTCGGCCTTGCGGCGTTGTCGAAGCCGACCGGCTCGAGCGGCTTGACGCGCAAGCTCGGGGTCGGCCTCGAAGTCGTCGGGGTCGGCGTCGAGGACGCGCGCCGAGGCGCTTGAGGATGGCGACGAACTCCATCGCCTTGAGGAACGGGAAGAGCTTTCCCGGCACGATCGGCTCGCGCGCCAGCGCATCGAGCGGCAGCGGCACCGGCACCTCGCGGCTCAGCGTCACCAGCTTCGCGAAATGCGCGCGCTCTCGGCGTGCTCGATGAGTTCTCCCGGCGCTTCTGCTGCTTGATCTCGCCGGCGCGGGCAGCAGCGTTTCGACGTCGCCGATAGGTATTGATCAGCTCGGCGGCGGTCTTGACGCCGATGCCGGGGACGCCCGGCACGTTGTCGACGGCGTCGCCGCAGAGCGCCTGCACCTCGATCACCTTGTCGGGGGTGACGCCGAATTTCTCGAACACCTCGTCGGCGCCGATCCAGCGCAGCGGCGGCTGGCCGGCGCGCGGCGATGGTGTCGAGCAGGCGGATCGAGCCCTCGGGCTCGACCAGCTGCATCAGATCCTTGTCGACGAGACGATCGTCACCTTGCCGCCGGCGTCGCGGGCCATGCAGGCATAGGTCGCGATGATGTCGTCGGCCTCCCAGCCCTCCATCTCGATCGAGGGATATCGAAGGCTTTCGTCGCGGCGCGGGTCAGCGGGAACTGCGGCACCAGCTCTTCGGGCGGCGGCGGCCGGTGCGCCTTGTATTCGGGATAGAGCCCGTCGCGGAAGGTCTTGCCCTTATGGTCGAAGATCACCGCCATGTGGGTCGGCGCGTCGTCGCCCTTGAGGTCTTCCATGAGCTTGTAGAGCATGTTGCAGAAGCCCGACACGCAGCCCGACCGGCAGGCCGTCCGACTTGCGGGTCAGCGGGGGCAGCGCGTGAAAGGCGCGGAAAATTAGGTCGAGCCGTCGACGAGAAGCAGGTGCATAGATC